>JACDZG010000105.1 GCA_013426805.1 Chromatiaceae bacterium | reverse complement strand
CCACTCGACTACGCGCCCTTGCCGGGACGCACCACAGCGGACCCTACAGGTCACGGTGTTACCGTAGGGTCCGCTTTGCGGACGGTCCGCGGCTGAGACCAGCGGAAGGATGCCCCGCAAAGGCGATTTCCGAAAACTCGACCTCCGGTCTGTGGTCGCAAGAGGGCCGCAGGCATCGGCCTTATTCCATCGCACCGTCATTCCCGCTAGACTTAGTCCGAGCACTTAGTCCATCAGGAGTCGCCAATGACGCTGACTGTCAACGTCCACGAGGCCAAGACCCATCTCTCCAAGCTTCTGGAGCAGGCCCATGCCGGTCAGGAGATCATCCTGGCCAAAGCCGGCAAGCCCTACGCACGCCTGATGCCCTTGGCACCCGCACCCGCACGGCGTCAACCGGGGCGCCTGGAGGGTCGCGTGACCGACGCCTTTTTCGAGCCTCTACCCCCGGAAGAACTCGACGCCTGGGAAGGCCGCTGATGCGGCTGCTGCTCGATACCCATGCGCTGCTGTGGTGGTTCACCGCCGACCCACAACTGTCCGCCAAGGCTGAAGCCGCCATCACCGATGAGGCCAACGCGGTCCATGTCAGCGCGGCGACTGCCTGGGAGATCGCGACCAAGCAGCGGCTGGGCAGGCTCGATGAAGTCCCCCAAGCGGCCGAGCGGTTCGCGGAACTGGTCGCCGCTGACGGCTTCACCCATCTGCCGGTCAGCTACCTCCACGGCTTGCGCGCGGGAGGCTACGCCCTGGCCCATCGCGATCCCTTCGATCGCATGTTGGCGGCTCAGAGTGAGTTGGAATCCATGGTCTTGGTGACCCGGGACCCGGCGTTCGCCGCGTTTCCGGTCGCGACCCTGTGGTGAGGGGATAGGCGACCGCCAGTCCCGTGTTCGGCGCCACTGTTGGAGCCGTTATCGCTAGGAGAAACAGTATCGACCATTCAGTTCACAACAAGATCGTCGGCTTCATCTGGTCGATTGCCGATGACTGTCTGAGGGATGTCTTCGTGCGCGGCAAGTACCGCGACGTGATCCTGCCGATGTTCGTCCTGCGCCGCCTGGACTGCCTGCTGGAGCCGACCAAGAAGTCGGTGCTGGACGAGGTCCGTTTCCAGCGTGAAGAGGCCCATATGGCCGATCTCGACCCCTTCGGTCTCCAGGAAGCCTCCGACTACGTCTTCTACAACACCTCCAGATTCACCCTGAAATCACTGCTGGGCAATCCGTCCCAGTTGGAGCCGAACCTCAAGAACTATCTCGACGGCTTCTCCGACAATGTGAAGGAGATCATCGACAAGTTCGACTTGCGTAACCAGATTCGCAAGATGGCGCAGTCGGATGTGCTGCACGATGTCATTGAGAAGTTCGTTTCCGATGAAATCAACCTGACCCCCTTCGACCGCAAAGGCCCGGACGGACGCATCCAGCCGGGACTGTCCAATTTGGGTATGGGCTACGCCTTCGAGGAACTGATCCGCAAGTTTAACGAGGAGAATAACGAAGAGGCCGGCGAGCATTTCACCCCCCGTGAAGTCATCAAGCTCATAACCTTCCTGCTCTTCATCCCGATCAAAGACCGCCTGCCCAATCCCCTGACGCTCTACGATCCCGCCATCGGCAGCGGCGGTATGCTCACCGAGTCCGAGAACTTCATCAGCGATCCCGAGGGCGAGGTTCGCGCTAAAGTCGGGCTTTTTCTTTATGGCAAGGAGGTCAATCCTGAGACCTATGCCATTTGCAAGTCGGACATGATGATCAAGGCCAACGACCCGGAGAACATCAAATTCGGTTCGACGCTGGCCACCGATGAATTCGCCGGTATCCACTTCGACGTCATGGCGACGAACGCGCCTTACGGCAAGTCCTGGAAGAGCGACCAGGGCAGTATCCTGGATGGCAAGGAGGTGGTCGATCACCGGTTCCTGGTCCGCCTGTCCGATTACACCGGCCGGCACTTCGACACTTATCCCGCCATTCCACGCTCCTCCGACGGGCAGCTCTTGTTTCTCATGGAAATGGTGGACAAGATGAAGCCGCCGGCAGTGAGCCCCGTGGGTTCGCGCATCGCTTCGGTCCATAACGGCTCTGCACTCTTCACCGGCGATGCCGGCAGCGGTGAAAGCAACATCCGCCGTCACATCATCGAGAATGACTATCTCGAAGCCATCATCCAGTTGCCCAACAACCTGTTCTACAACACCGGCATTACGACCTATGTCTGGCTCTTGTCGAACAACAAGGCCGAGCCGCGGCGCGGCAAGGTCCAACTCATCGACGCCAGCAACCTCTACCGGAAACTGCGCAAGAACCTGGGCGAGAAGAACTGCGAGTTCAGTGACGAACATATCCGCGAGATCACCCGGCTCTACCTGGAAATGGCCGATGAGGGACTGGCCAAGCTCTTCAACAACCGTGACTTCGGGTATTACAAGGTCACGGTCGAGCGCCCCTTGCGTCTGGCCGCGCAATTCTCCCCGGAACGGATTGCCACACTGCGCTTCACCCCAGGGTTGCAGGAGATCATGGAGTGGGCCTACGGCAAGTATGGTGAGGCGGTCTATGAGGACCTGAGTGCCCATGCCGAGGCCATCGAGAACCATCTGGAGCGCGAGGAGATCGGTCTGTCGGCCAAGAACCGCAAGATCCTGCTTGCCGAATCCACATGGCGCGCCCAGCGGGAAATCATGGAGATCGCGAAACAGCTTGCGCTCAAGATTGGCACCGATGAATTCCTCGACTTCAACCACCTCAAGGGGCTCGTCGAT
This sequence comes from Chromatiaceae bacterium, assembly GCA_013426805.1. GTDB lineage: Bacteria > Pseudomonadota > Gammaproteobacteria > Chromatiales > Chromatiaceae > Thiodictyon. The sequence goes on along the minus strand of JACDZG010000105.1, from coordinate 23,263 downwards.
GCGGCCGGCAAGACGCTCGATCCGACGCCGTCCGCCGCACAGATCAAGCAGATCGTGAATGCAGTGAGTTGGCGCGACGAGCGGGCCGCCAAGGTCATCAAGCAGGTCGTCAAGCTCACCGGCAAGCGGCTGGGCGAGTTGCTTGCCCAATTGGGTACCACCCGTGAGCGGTTGGGCGATTATGGCTACTGGCCGACCGCGACGGGCGAGTATGTCGAGTACGAGCCGGACAGCGAGCTGCGTGATACGGAGAACGTCCCGCTGGCACTGGATCCAGGGCTCGCGGCATCCAACGTCATCCATGACTACTTCATCCGGGAGGTTCGCCCCCATGTCGATGAGGCATGGCTCGCCATCGATAAGACGGTGATCGGCTATGAGATCAGCTTCAACAAATATTTCTATCAGCACCAGCCGCTGCGCAACCTGGAGGACGTCACGGCCGAGATCCTGGCACTGGAGGCCGAGACAGATGGGCTGCTCAAACAACTGGTCAGCTTTGTCGGAGTCGCAAAGTGATGGAGCGGTATGAGAGCTATAAACCGAGCGGTGCGGAGTGGATCGGTGATATCCCTTCCAGTTGGTCTTCTCTTAGAGCGAAGTACATATTCCGCGAAATTGATGATCGCTCTCTTGCCGGCGATGAAGAATTGCTATCCGTTTCGCACCTCACCGGAGTTACGCCCCGCAGCGAGAAGAATATTACCATGTTCATGGCGGAAGACTATACCGGAGCGAAACTTTGCCGGGAGGGTGATCTTGTCATCAACACCATGTGGGCATGGATGGGGGCGCTCGGTGTGTCTAAGTTGCCGGGTATCGTCAGCCCTGCTTATGGCGTTTACCGGCAGCAATCCGATTGCCTTATCCCCCAATATGCCGACTGGTTACTTCGGACTCCGAACTACATTGCCGAATACACACGGCGATCTACGGGCGTCAACTCTTCACGATTACGGTTGTATCCAGATCGGTTTCTGGATATGCCGATCTTGATACCCCCAAGAAGCGATCAAGAGCGTATCGTCACATTCCTCAAGCGGAAAACCGCCGAGGTCGATGCCGCGATATCCAAGAAAGAGCGACTAATAGACTTGCTGCTACAGCAGAAAACTATCCTAATCAATCGTGTGGTCACGCAGGGCATCGGCTTTTGCGGGCGATTACGAGATTGTGGCATTGGATGGATTGGAAAAATACCGCTTCATTGGTCACTAGCACCAGCATACACGAAATTTGATATTCAATTGGGGAAGATGCTTGATAGTAAGAAGATCACCGGACGCCATCTACGTCGTTACCTTAGGAATACGGACATTCAATGGGAGCAAATAAATTCGGAAAATTTGCCTGAAATGGATATTCGTCCAAATGAAACAGAAAGGTACACCGTTAGAAATGGGGATTTACTCGTTTGCGAAGGGGGCGATATTGGCCGCTGTGCGATTTGGTGTGGACCGTCCCACGAAATAGGATTTCAAAAAGCGCTACATCGTGTTCGTCCAATAGCAGATCTCCAGGTGGAGTATTTTCGCTTGTTCATGCTAACAGCTTCTGCCGCTGGCGCCCTTGCGTCAGGCGCAAACACTAATACAATCTCACACTTGACAGCCGAAACGTTCCGGAGAATGCGCGTTCTCTGCCCGCCAGTCAAAGAGCAAGCCGCGATAGCATTATATGCCAGACAAGTAGAGATGGATACGAACGACATTATTGATAGAACAAAACATGAGATTACCTCTCTTCGGGAATTTCAGTCCGCCTTAATAGCGAATGTTGTCACTGGACAGATCAGAACCTAGAAAGATTTAAATGGTCACCCAAACCAACGAAGCCGCCCTCGAATCCTACATCGAGAAGGCACTCACCAGAGACGGTTACCATATCGGCGACCCCGCCGACTTCGACCGCGAGTTCGCCATCGACCGCAAGTTTTTCTGGGGCTTCCTGGAAGAGACCCAGCCAAACGAGTTGGCCAAGCTCAAAGACCGGCCCAACTGGCAACGGCTGCTGTTGGAGCGCCTGAACAAGAAGATCAAGAAGACCAGCGTCATCACGGTCCTGAAAAAGGGTCTCGACATCGACGACGCCCATTTCGATCTGCTGTACCGCCTGCCCTATAACGATTTGAACCCGGAGGTCAGGGCCAGGTTCGAGGCCAACCGGTTCAGTGTCACCCGCCAGGTCCACTACAGCGCCACCGACAGTGCCAGGTCGATCGACATGGTGCTCTTCCTCAACGGCCTGTCCCTGGGCACGCTGGAATTGAAGAATCAGTGGACCTATCAGACTGTACAGGACGCGATCAAGCAATACCGTACCCAGCGCGACCCGGCGGAGCCCCTGTTCGAGTTCGGCCGCTGCCTGGTTCACTTTGCGGTCGACCCGGACGAGATTTTCATGTGTACCCGCCTGGCGGGCGAGGACAGCAACTTTCTGCCGTTCAACAAGGGGTGCAACTCCGGCAGAGGCAATCCGGTCAACAGCACGGGTCCCAAGACCGATTATCTCTGGCTGGATATCCTGAGACGCCATAGCCTCGCGAACATCATCGAGCAGTTCGCGAAGTTTACCGTTGAGAAGGACAAGCGGACGGGAAAGGAGCGGTATGTTCTCTACTTTCCGCGCTACCAGCAACTCGATGTCGTGCGCCAGATCCTGGCCCACGCCAGGCACCACGGCGTCGGTCAGACCTATCTGATTCAGCACTCGGCGGGTTCCGGCAAGTCACACTCGATCACCTGGCTCGCCTATCAACTGATGGAGCTATACGACCCTGCCGGCACCACCAATGTGTTCGGCTCGGTGGTCGTGGTGACGGATCGGCGCGTACTCGATACCCAGATCAGGAACAACATCAGGCTCTTTTCCGAGACCAAGAATATCGTCGCCCACGCCGGAAGCAGTGCCGAACTCAAGGCGCATCTGGAACTGGGCAAGAAGATCATCATCACCACGGTGCAGAAGTTCCCGTACATCGTGGACGGCATCGCGGACCTGAGCGACCGCCGCTTTGCGGTCATCATCGACGAGGCCCATTCCTCCCAGTCCGGCACGGCCGCCGACGGGATCAACACCTCGCTCGGCGGTGTGGACGAGGAGGAGCCGGAAGACCTGCAAGACAAGATCCTCAAGGCCATGGAGGGCCGCAAGATGAGCAGCAACGCAAGCTTCTTCGCCTTCACCGCGACGCCGAAGGCGGCCACCCTGGAGAAGTTCGGGTGCCAGGCCGCGGACGGCAGCTTTCATCCCTTCCACCTCTACTCCATGAGGCAGGCGATCGAGGAGTCGTTTATCCACGACGTGCTGGAGAAATACACCACCTACAAGAGCTACTACGAGGTCCAGAAGTCGATCGAGGAGAATCCGCTCTTCAACTCGGTGAAAGCCCAGAAGAGGCTCAAGGCCGCCGTGGAGGCCAGCCCGGAATCGATCGAGGTGAAGGCCAGGATCATGGTCGATCACTTCATGAGTTGCGTCTGGAAAGCCAAGAAACTCAAGGGCAAGGCCAAGGCGATGGTGGTGACGCATGATATCGAATCCGCGATACGCTATTTTTTCGCCATCCGCGCCGCTCTGACGGCGGTGAATGCGCCCTTCAAGGCCCTGGTCGCCTTCTCCGGCGACAAGACGGTGGACGGCAACAGGTACACCGAGGAGGCCATCAATGGGTTCTCCGCGCGGGTCCTGCCCGACCAGTTCGCGCTGGATGAGTACCGGATACTGGTCGTCGCCAACAAGTATCTCACCGGCTTCGATGAGCCGATGCTCCACACCATGTACGTGGACAAGCGGCTGCAAGGGGTGGTTGCCGTGCAGGCCCTCTCCCGTCTCAACCGCTGCAACTGGAAACTGGGCAAGATCGACACCTTCGTGCTCGACTTCTACAACTCGGTGGAGGACATCAAGGCGGCCTTCGATCCCTTCTACACGGCTACCAGTCTGAGCGAGCCCACGGACGTCAATGTCCTGCACGATCTCAAGGAGGCCCTGGACGGCTTCGGCATCTACGAGTGGTCCGAGGTCACGGCCTTCAACGAGAAGTTCTTTGGCGGGGCCGAGGCCGCGGAACTGCACCCGCTCATCGACGCCGTCGTGGCGCGCTTCGATGCCGACTTGGACGACGAGCAGCGCATCGACTTCAAGATCAAGGCCAAGCAGTTCGTGAAGATCTACGCCCAGGTGGCGGCCATCATCCCGTTCAACAATGTGCACTGGGAGATGCTGCACTGGTTCCTGAAGCTCCTGATTCCCAAACTCAAGGTCAAGGACGCGGAGCGGGATAAGCTCGATGCGCTGCTCGACAGCGTCGATTTTTCCACCTACGGCCTGGAGCGCTCGCGGCTTGGGGTGAAGATCGACTTGGACGATGCGCCGGGCGTGCTCGATCCCCAGAACCCGAATCTTCGAGGTGCGCATCCTGAGCCGGAAGACAAGGACCCGCTCGATGAGATCGTCCGCGCCTTCAACGAACGGCATTTCGCCGGCTGGGAAGCGACGCCGGAGGAGCAGCGGGTGAAGTTCATCAACATCGCGAGCCGCGTGATGAAGCACAGCGACTACCAGGCGCAAGTCGAAGGTAACCCGGATACACAAAACCGTCAGCTGGCCCTGGAGCGATTGATTCAACTGGCGATCAGCAGCGAGCGCCGCAAAGAACTGGACCTCTACAAGCGCTACTCATCCGATCCCGATTTCAAGCTGGCATTCGATGCGAGCATTGCCAGGCTTCTCAGCTCTTCCGGCAGTGCCTCAATCCCAGGCCCTGGTCTGGGAATGTGATTTTGCGCAAGGGCTTACCAGGGAGGCCAAGCAGCGCGGCTGGCCGATGAGGTTAGGTTGGGCAAGACACTGTCTCTCGGGACCGCGGCCCTGGCCCTTTACCTCTTATCCGAGCGGACGGCGCGCCGTCGCAAGCCCATCATGATCTTTGCCTCGGCCACCCTGTGTGAACAGTGGCAAACGGAGATGATCGACAAACTCGGGATTCCCTGTGCCGGCTGGCACTCCAATCGCAAGCTGTGGCTCGACCCCGAAGAACGGGTGATCTCCCCGAGTGGACCGGTCTGGACAACCTGATGCGACAGGGTTGGGGAAATTGTTAGTCTCACAAGAATGTCAATTCTTTTTCACGGAGGCACGGAAGAAAGAGAAGAAAGCCTCTCACAAAGACACAAAGACACAAAGGCACAAAGAAGAGAAGACTTTCATTGTTTCTTTTCTTCTTCGTGTCTTTGTGTCTTTGTGTCTTTGTGTCTTTGTGAGCGAATCTTCTTTCTCAGTGAGAGAATCTTCTTTCTTGTCTCTCTTTTCCGTGCCTCCGTGAGAGATCAATAACCGAGGCGCCCCCGAATGGACTTGTGTGGTTTATGCGTGAACGGCTCCTAAGCCTGCAACACGCACAAAGGCACCAGCAGTTCAGTCGCACTCAAGCCGCCATGTTGGCCGATGAGTGCACGGGGTTCTTCATAGGGGAGCAGTTGGCGCAGGATGCGGTGGTCCCGCGGCAGCAGGCAATAGTCGCCGATGCGCTCGGCAAAGCGCGGGTGGGGGCGGCCCCGACCAAAATAGCCGGCGGCGACCAGTTCGGCGCTTGGGCAGACGTCCACCAGGGTGCCGAGCGGCCCCCGGCAGTAATCCAGAAAGGCCGATTCGCGCCCGGCGCGCAGGTAGCAGAAGGCGGCCCGGGGTTCGCCGCACAGCGGCAGCATCAGGCACTCGGCGAGGTCCGGATGGTCCGCCAGGTCGATCAAGTCCGCGGGGCCGGTGTCCATCTGGCCGTGATCGGCGGTGACCAGGATCAGGGTATCGGTGCCGGCGGCGGCCGCCAGGAAATCGGTGAGTGCCTGCTCGATCTCCCGCAGGTGAATGGCGGCGGTCGGGCTGTTCATGCCCTGATGATGGCCGATGGAGTCCAGTTCCGGCCAGTAGCAATAGAGATACTTGCGCCCCCGATCGCGCCGCAGGACCCGTGCGGTCTGGCGGAACAGGTCGGGCAGATCCGCGTAGCCCAGCACATGGGCCGGCCCGCTGTGCGCCTGATTGAAATCCGATCCGGCAATGCGCTTGGGGGTGACGATCAGCGACCGGGTGCGGATGCGCTCGGTCAGGGGGCGGCTCCAGAACAGCCGCCGCGGGTCGAGGCCGGCGCGTCGGTAGGGGACACCGCCATAGCGCGGTGTTCCGGGCAGCACCGTCATCACGCAGGCGAGTTCCGCAAACCAGGTATACCAGCCGGTCAGACCATGCTGGAGCGGGCCATCGCCGGTGAGAAAGCTGGGGATGGCGGTGGCCGTGGTGCTGGGAAAGGTCGAGGTGAGTGCGCCGCGCCGGTGGCGGCTGAGCAGCCCCTCCGGCGACCGATGCCGCAGCCAGGCATCGCCGAGCCCGTCGATCACCAGCAGCATGAGGTTGGTGGCCCCGGCCAGGTCCGAGGCGGGCAGCAGGGCCGCGCCCGGATAGGCGCTGCGCCCGCCGAGTGCGCCGATGATGGAAGCCATCAGGTTGACGATGCCGCCGCCGGCATAATCCGGCTTCAGGCCGGGGACCGGGTTGGTCTGGACGTTCTGGATCATAGGACGTTCAAAATTTCGACGCTCAATCCGGTGGCATGGGAACCGTTCACTCATGCGCTGAACAAGTCCATTGCGGGTTGCGTAGTCAGGGCTTCCAGCCCTGACTGTTCCAGCCCCGACGCCGCCAGGCCAGGATGGCCTGACTACGCACTTTCAAGGTAAAGCTAACCCTCGACTTAGCACTGCTCCGGGTGTTCCGGTCCATCGCCCCGTTCCAGCCCGGTCTTCGGCTCGGCGGTACGCCAGAGCACCGGTCGGGAGCAACTGTCCCAGCCCCAGCGCAGCCAGCGTAATAGACGTAAGGCCAGCCAGAGGGCCCAACCGAGCATGAGGCCGCGATACACCCACATGGGGACGCTCACCACCGAGATCTCGGGTAGCGCACCGCTGGTGCGGTCCTGGTACCAGTTCAGCAGCGTGCCGGTGGAGCCGTTGCCCATGATCTGCATCGCCGGCCGACCCAGCAGCCCCTGGGAGACGGCGCCGACCAGGCCGATCAGGGCGGCGAGCGTCAGCACGGCCAGGGCGGCCTGCGTCAGGTTATAGCGCCAGCGCCGCACGGCGCCGCCATCGCGGCGGCGCAGACCCAGGGCGAACAGCCAGCCGACCACCAGTACCAGCACCCAGATTTCCGCCAGGCTGAGGCCGATGCCGAGCAGCAGCCAGTCATGCGTCTTGAGCGGCGTCAACCGGGTGCGCCCGAGTGCGAATGCGAACCCGGTCAGCACGACCAGTACACCCCAGAACACCACCACCGGCCCGATCCGCGGGCCGCTGGTCCAGAGCACCCAGCGCTCCGGCGGCACGCGCAGCGCCAGATGGAGATTGACCGCCGGTTGCCCCAGGTCCGGCAAGACCGGTGCGACTCGCGGGCCGGTCCCCTCGGGCACCCGCCAGTGCACCGCGACCGCCTGCCGGCCGGGTGACAGGGGGATTTCCAGGGGCGCCCCGACACGCGGCAGCGGCAAGTCCAGGCCGTTGCTGGTCAGGCGGGTCGGCTCGGCTCCTTCCGGCAAGGTCAGAGGAAAGGTCCCGCCCTGGGTGCCGCGCAGCCGCAGCGTCAGTTCATGCTCGCTGGCGCGGCGTCCCAGGGTCACCAGCAGATTCACCCGGTCCAGCGTCAGGGTTCGGCCCGGCCCGGCCACGGGGCGGCTCAGGGTCAGTGTCAGGACCTCGCCCGGCAGTGGCCGCCAGGTGGGCAGCCAACGCTCGGCGGGGCTGACCTGATTGATCGGGGCCGGACCGCTCCACTGCAGGTGCCAGCGAGGGCTGAGGTCGAGAGTCCAGGATTCGCTGAGTCGCGGGTCGACGCCGGCCTGGAGTCGCAAGGTGGCGGCGCCCGGTTCGAGGGTCGAGGTCCAGCCGGCTGTCGTCTCGCCGGGCGCCAGATTCACCAGGATTTGGCCGTCCTGAACCGGGACGCCCGCGGTCTGGACCGACTCGCCGGGCAGCAGCGCCACCGGCAGCGAGACCGGCGAGCCCGCGGGGGACAGGCGCTGGATCAGTGTCTCCACCCGCCAGTCGAGCGCGATCCGCAGGGTGCGCTCCACCCGCAGCAAGGGGGGGAGTGCGCCCTGATCCAGCGGGCGCTGATCCGGGTCGCCGGTCGACGCGGCGCGGACCAGGCGCAGCAAGGCGCCGGGCCGGCCGGTCGGGTCCAGACCCTCCAGGGTCCAGCCGGTCAGGGTCGAGCGCAGTTGGCGGGGCGGCAGGGGCAGGGGCAGGGGGATCTCGAGTTGCGCGGCGTCCGGCAGGGGGCCGCTGAGGTCCAGGCGATGGCGCCCGGCCGGCACCGCGACCAGGAGTTGGTCATCCGCCCCGCGGCGCAGCCCGTCCAGCGGAGCGCCGTCCAGTTCAACCGCTTGCGGCAGCCAGCCGCCGGGTCCGCCCGGCACCGGGGCCGCCGTCGGCACGGCGGCGTCCAGGATCAGGGTCAGGTGCAATTGCTCCGGGTCCGCCGCCAGCGACAGCTCGGCCAGGTCGACACAGTGCGGCAGGCAGTCCGGGGGGGCGAGCAGGCGGGCGCGCAGTTCCGTCAGCAGCGCCTCGTCGGGCAGCTCAGCGGCGCCGGCCGGCGCGGCACCGGGGCCGGTCAGCGCGGCGGCGCCCAGCACGGCGACCAGGAGCAGCGCGGCGGGTCCGGCCTGATTGGTTTCGGCCCCCGCTCGGCTGAATGGGCGTGGGGGCGGTGATGTCGGGTCGTCCGGCGTCCCGGCGGCCGGGGGGCGCCCGATCAGACCGGCCATGCGCAGCCCCAGGAGCACCGTGAGCAAGGCGCCGAGCAGCGACCACACCAGGTGCCAGCCGGGCCGCAACACCCACAGGTCGACGGTTTCGGCCGGCGCCACCGGCCCGTTCCAGACCAGATCGAACCGGTTCCACTGCCAGTCCGGAATCCCCATCCCGCTCTGCACCAGGGCGTCCGGGTCCGGGCGATCGGGCGGCGGGGCGGCGGGCGCTCGCTTGGCGACGGTGGTGTAGGACTTCATCCGGCTCATGATCCCGTCGTCCGCGGCGTCGCGCATGACTGACTCATCCGCGGTCGGCGCGGGTGCGGCGTCCAGCGCGGATGCCGCCTCGAACCGAGGCTCGATCCGCTGTTCGAACTCGCCGACGAGTCCACCGTTGGGACCGGAGTCGGCATCCTGACCCGCCCCCAGACCGACCGCTGGACGCTCGAGATGAGGATAGAGTCCGGTGCGGACCTGACCGGCGATGAAGGGCAAGCCGATCAACACCAGGGATAAGAGACTCAGGCGGAAAGTCCAGTTGACCGGTCCGCGCAGCCGCGCGGTCGCCGTGCCCGGCGGGCCGACCGGCAGCAATTGCAGCAAGGCGGCGCCGATCAGTACCGCAATCCAGACCAGCCGCGGGGCGTCCGCGACCTGCCAGGTGAGGGCCAGCGCGGTCAGGGCCAGCAGACCCCAGGCGATGCCCCACAGCCGACCCACGCCCAGACTCAGGATCAACACCAGAAACAGATCGAGCAGAGTCCAGCGGCCGATCCAACTGTTCGGCAGGTTGTCGGTTCCGGACGTCGCCAGCAGGTCCCAGCCCGGCGGCAGGTACAGTCGGGTCTGGATGCTGTTGAAGTCGAGCCCCCAGCCGGAAGCCGGCAGCGACCGCGGGTTCGTCTCCTCTCCGGCCTCGATCCGGCTGTCGGCGACCAGGTCCAGCCGGTCGCGGCGGACCTCCACGCCGGGCGCCTCCTGCTCGGTGAGGCGCGTGATCAACCGCGGTGTGCCGTCCACCTGGACCTGCCCCAGGGTCAGGGGCGCCGTCGCGGTCAGCCGCCAACTGCGGGTGAGAGTGCCCGAGATGTGGTCGCGTAGGCTGTAGCCGTCGCCGTTCAGGTCCAGCCACAGGTCCCGCTCCAGGCGCAGCCGATCCGGCCCCGGATCCGGATTGCCGCGGCGCCGCTCCTCCAGTGTCAGTGTCTGCCCGGCGGCCAGACGATAGGCCGGCAGCTCCAGCCAGTCCGCCGGGACGCCGGACTGACGCGGGTCCACCGCCGGCGGCCCGCCCGCCGTCACCTGCCGCAGGTCGGGCCGGGCGGCGAAGGACCAGATCTCGAATTCCGGCCAGGGGACCCCGGAGTCCGGTCCGGCGGCGGGGCGGGCCAGAGACTCAACGGACCCCGCGACCTGGGACTCCAACTCCAGCACCCAGTGCCCCGGCCGCACCTGGACCCGCAGCGTTTCGCCATCGACCCGGGCGGGCAGGGGGCTCTGCACGCGCAGCGGGATCGCCCCCGGCAGCAGCACCGGGCCGATGCCGACCTGGCGGGCGCCGCCCGCGACATCCAGTTCCAGGCGGGTGGTCACCCGTAACGGCAGATCATCATCGATCCGCCGATACACCGTGAGCCCCAGCCGGTCACCCTCCTCGAACGCGTTTGCGGTTGGGGCCGGGGTCGGATCGGCCAGCCAGAGCCGACCGTCGCGATCCACTCGGGGGAAGGGCACCGGCTGTCCGTCGCGGACCAAGGATAGCAGTCCGACCAGCGCCGGCAGCGTCAGCCCGTCCGGCGGGCTGGTCCAGACGAACCGGCCGTTCAGGTCATGAGCCCCCGCCGCCAGCCAGGTCGCGGGCGCCCCATCGCGCAGCAGCACCGGCAGGGCCTGATCGCCGTCACGCACCTCCTGGGGCCAGGTCTGCGTATCGCCCGGCAGCGGCACCCAGCTCGGCGCAGCCACTTGCCAATGCTGCGTAAAGGTTCCGCCTTGCGCGCCCAGATCGAGCGCCAGCCGGCCCGGCCAGGCGCAGATGCGCGTGCCGTTCGGAGCGGCGCCCAACGGGCAGTCGCGCTGATCCTGTGGATGCAGCACCCAGGGAATCCAGTCGTACAGGGCCGGCGGGACCGCCGGCTCGGCCGCGCCGGCCGGAGCGGGGAGCAGGACGAACAGTGCAAGCAGGGAGGGCAGAATCAGGTGCATGGCCGGACTCGCGGTGGGGTGGGGGAAACCTGTGCTTGAGCTTAGCCGATCAGACTAAAGTGGACCCCATGTCCAAGGCGGTTTTCCCCTGAACTTAAGCTGCACTGCCGATCTCGACCGCAGCGGTTTGGTGCCGCCCTGGATTGACACTGGTTTGCAGGGAAATATATCACGTGATATAAAGCCTTTAGTAAATCATGCGATGTTTACCATGAGCCCCGAGCAGATCCGCCAATTGCGCCAATCTCTGCGGCTGACACAACAGCAATTTGCTGATCAGCTTGGAGTTTCATTCGTCACCCTGAACCGCTGGGAGAACGGTCAGACCCGCCCGTCCGCCTTGGGCGTGGAGAAGCTGCGCCAAGCAGCGGCTGGAGTGCCCGCCGATGCCGGCCGGTCGGCGTTGCCGGATCTCGCGACGGCGTCGCCGCCCGCGCAACTTGAGCGCCTGGACTTCCTCGGGGACGCCAACGCATTGCGCGTTCTGGTTGAGGGCGAGCGGTTGTCCTACGGCCACCTGTTCAACCCAGCCTTCGCGACTGAGATCAGCCGCATCGATCCCCTCCCGCACCAACGGATCGCGGTATACGACAGGATGCTGCCGCAACCGCGGTTGCGCTTCCTGCTGGCCGACGATGCCGGTGCCGGCAAGACCATCATGACCGGTCTGTACGTGCGCGAGAGCCTGACCCGCCGCACCTTGCGGCGCGTGCTGGTCGTGGCGCCGGCCGGCCTGGTCGGTAACTGGCAGCGCGAGTTACATCGGCTGTTCCGCCTGGAGCTGCGCATCGTGACCAGCGCCGATGCCAAACAGGGCAACCCCTTCATTGGCGACGGCAGCGACTTGGTCGTGGTCAGCATCGACAGCCTGCGCAGTGCGCGGCTGTTCGCCGCCCTGCGGGACCCGACGGTGACGGCCTATGACCTGGTGGTCTTCGACGAGGCGCATAAACTCGCGTGCCACCGCGATCCCGACGGCGCGATTCGCCCCACCGAGCGGTATCGTCTGGCCGAGGCGCTGGCCGGCGTGCGCGACCTCCCGGATCCCTACCGTCTTCCCTGGTCCGCGCATCACCTGCTGTTGCTGACGGCGACCCCGCACATGGGCAAGCCCTATCCGTACTATGCGCTGTGGCGGTTGCTGGAGCCCGAGTTGCTCAGCACGCCGACCGCCTTCGAGCACTTTCCGTCCGCGTCCCGGCAGCGCTGCTTCATCCGCCGGGTCAAGGAGGAGATGGTCGACCTGCGCGGCAACCCCCTGTATCCGGTGCGTCGGTGCGACACCCACAGTTACGACCTTGGCCAAGGCGAGATCAGCGAGCAGACGCTCTACAACCAGCCTGGAGGCCGTCGACGCTCAGACCAAGCAGCACCGCTCGACCGAAGAGCAGCGTTATCTCGCCGCCTACCCCTTCCATCCGGACCTGCTGGAGGCGCTCTACGGGAAGTGGACCCAGTTGGAGGGCTTCCAGCAAACCCGCGGCATCTTGAAGACCTTGGCCTCGGCGCTGCGCGATGCGGTGGCCTGGGACAAGCAGCCGCTCATCGGTGCCCAGGTCTTCCTGGCTGGCCCCACTGCCGAGGGTCTGAGCACCGCGGCGAACGAACTCGCCAACATCGCCCAGGTGGAGCAGTACGACGGTCGCAAACAGAACTGGCCGGCCATCCTGAGCGCGGAGCTGGGGCACGCGGCCGAGGCGCAGGAGGGACTGCCGGGGGTGGCGGGGCGCGAGATCGAGCAGGCCGTGATGGCGACCTTCCTGCATTCCCAGCCGATCGGCCAGCAGGCGAAGACGCGCGACCTGAAGCTCCTGGTCGGTATCGCTGCGCCCGACCCGATCAATCTCGATCAGGGGCTCGCCGCCTGGGCCGACAACTCCTGGTACCTGGATGACCTCTTCACCGGCGAGCGCGAGGGCGGGTTGCCCAAAGTCTGGCGCTTGGGCTCCAAGCCGAATCTGAAACAGATGCACGCGGCAGCGCGGGCCGGCGTCAGTGACTCCTTGGTGGATGTGGTGCTGGAGAAGGCGATCCAGGACGCCGGTAGACTCACGGAGGGTGCACGGGCGGCCGGCGCGAAGGTGCACAAGCTGCCCGCCAAGCCGGCCGACATCGACGACGATGGGTTGTTTCACTACGCCGTGCTGGGTCCGGCGGCGGCTGGCGATGCCGGCAAGCCGAGCGCCTACGCACGACGCTTTCTCGACGAGACCACGGGGCCGGACAAGCCGCGCGCACTCAACCGCAACGCGGTCGTGCTCGCGGTGCCGGCGCGCGACGCCTTGGCGGCGGCCCGCGACAAGGTGCGCGATTTGTTCGGTTGGGAGGAGGTGCAGCGCCTGCTCAAAGAGCGCGATGATCTCGACACGGTCACGACGACGCGGCTTGGCGCCAACCTCAAGAACGCGCGTGCCGAGGTGGTCTCAGCGGTGGTGCTGGCCTACTGCATCGCGGTGACGGTGAATGAGTCCAACACCGTCGCCGCCTACCGGATCAACGTCGATAACGAACCGCTGTTCACGAAGTTGATCGCGGACAAGCGGCTGCGCATCGAGACCAGCGCCGTCAACGCCGAGGCGCTGCTGCCCGGTGGACCCTACGACCTGTGGGCTGACGGCGACACGGCGCGCTTCGTCAAGGACCTGGTCGGCGCCTTCGCGGCGACGGCGAGCCTGCCGAAGATGCTCAACCGCGAGGCGATCCTGGAGACCCTGCTACAGGGCTGCGAGGCCGGCCGGTTCGTCCTGCGCAGCACCCGCGCGGACCAGTCGCAACGCACCTTCTGGCTGACGCGGCCGGATGCGACCGCCACCGCGGAGCCGACACTCGAAGTCGTGCTGCCGGACGCGGCGCTGCTGACCGAGATCGACCCGGCCACGCTGGCGCCCAAGGTCCTGCCTGGACTCTGGGACAACAACGCAGTCTCGTGGCCTGGGTTAACCGACTACTTCTCCGGTAAGCATCTGGTCAGCGAGGACAAAGGGGGCTGGAGCGAGACGCTGCTGGTACCGGCCGCCGCGGCGGATGCGCTCAAGGCGGCGGTTGGGGCGGCGGTGAAGAAGGGCACGGTGTGGCTCATCAATGGCACCGCGAGTCTGCTTGAAGACGAGGTGCCGGCCGGCTGTATCAATGAGCACGCGCGGTTGCTGCCTCCGCCCGTGCCCCTGACCGCCACCGACCTGCTGCCGGAACGCCTCCCCGCGGCCTGGAAAGGGACCGAGACGGCCGCCGACCACCTCCGCACCGCGCTGTCGGCCGACCTGGGCAAGGCACTGCCGTGGATCACCGTCCGTCGGGCACTCGATCAGGGATTCAAGTTGGGGCTCTTCGAGCGCACCCTCGACTCCGGCCCCTGGCCCTGCGATCTGGGCGGTGCCCCGGCGGTGCGGCTGCGCTTCGTGCAGGGCACCAAGGAGCCCGGCGGGGCGGGCGACCAGGACGCGGCGGACCTCAACGATTCGGCCAAGATCGCAACGGCCACGCTGGATGCCCATGATCTGGTGGACCTTGCGGAGGTCATCGACACGGTGCTCGCCGCCGCCATCGGCCATGATCTGCAATGGCGCGTCACGGTGACACTGGAGCGCGACGGTGGGGTATCCGCTGAGGCGATCGAGGGCATCAACGCAGTGTTGGCGAAGGTGAAGAAAGGCTGGATGTTGCAGTAGTGCCAAAGCGGCGGGCGCAATGGATGAAGTAGCGCCCCCGCATCAAGCCTTGGACTCCAGGTCGCTGGCCGGAACACTGGACCTATTTGTTTGAGGGCTGATTCGGGTCCGGCTGGCGGCCGCGTTGCTCGACCTGGTAGGCGATGGAGTGGATGATGTCAGAGGCCAGGTTTCTGACCAGGGCCTTCCATGGTCGTTAGCCGGTCGACATCGCGTCTTCGTGGCCCTCGTCCGGTGCACGACGCCCGGGCTCTGGCCGGAACGATGATCAACGCTGAAAAATCGTGGCAGCGTTTCGCGAACGCGAGAAGATTTCAGAGCGTCCGGTATTTATTCCCGGACCGAAGGACATTCTGGGAAATCCAGCCTAATAGTAGGGGACATCGGTCTGGCTCGCTTTTGCTCGCCGCGGATAAAGGGCTTATGCTTGCCTGACCCTTGCCGTCGCCCGCGGCAATCTTCCTATTCAGAGGCTCTCGCGATTTTCGGACCTGTCCTGGAGTCGTGTTTTCATGTAATCGCAGTATCCTGCTGTTCTTAAGGATGTATGCTCCCTGCCGAGCGGCCAGAGAGCCCTTGAATACTCTCTATCTATATGATCAAAAAACACATTTCATGTGGGTGCCTCAGGGTCTGTGCCCGGTTTTCAGCGCCGCTACCGGTCCGCCGGCGAGCCTGGGCGTGCGCAGCAAGTCCGCGCTGGCGGTGAACCGACCTGCCCGCGCGCTTGTTCGGCAAGTGCACGCTGATGTGCGCGTAAGCCGGCGCGCCGCCGCGAACCGGACCAGTCCTGCGGGGCCTGCTAGGTGGATTATCGCTTGGGCACTTGCGGTTGTGCTGATGGCGGCCGGCGCGGTGCCGGCGCAGCAGCCTGCGCAGCGCACTACGTTGGCGGTGTCCGGTGCCGACACGGCGGCGTCGGCACCTGCCGCGGTGCCTGCAGAGTCGCCAGTCCCGCCGGCCAGCGCCGCGCCACCCCAGGTCAGTAGCGCCGGCCAGCGGATCTACGAGAACACCCGGCTGCTTGTGCTGCAGGTGCGCACGCTGCTGAAGACGCAGGACAGCCAAGCGGCGGTCGGCTCGGGTTTTTTGGTCGGCGAGCGGGCTGCTGCTGACCGACTACCATGTCGTCAGCCAGTACGCGCTCCAGCCGGGCCGTTTCAGGCTGGTCTACGCCGGCATCGACGGGCGCGAGGGCGCGCTGGAACTGCTGGCCATTGATGTCGTCAACGACCTCGCGCTGCTGCGCCCGGCTGACGCGGCCCCGCTCGCCGGCCGCGGCGCCCGGCCGACGCGCCCTTGCCGCGCGGTGCGCGCATCTTCGCGCTGGGCAATCCGCTGGACGTCGGCTTCGCGGTTTCGGAGGGCAACTACAACGGCTTTGTCGAGCGCAGCTTCCTGCCCAAGCTCTTCTTCGGCGGCTCGCTGAGCTCGGGCATGAGCGGCGGCCCGGCGCTCGACGAGCAGGGCCAGCTGATCGGCGTCAACGTCGAGGTGCGCCGCGACGGTGAGCAGATCAGCTTCCTGGTGCCCGCCGCAGAGGTGCGCGCGCTGCTGGCGCGCGGCGCCGGCGGCGAGCCGATCACCGCCGCGGCATGGGCCGAGATCGCGCGCCAGCTCATGGCCCACCAGGCCGAGCTGACCGAGCGCTTCGTGGCCTTGCCCTGGCGCAGCGCCTGAAAACCGCGGCCCAGTGCGTTGAAAACCTGGTCGCGCAGGCCGGCCTGCCGCTCAAGGCCGTGATCTGCCTGCGCGCCTACAAGAAGCTGCCGGGCCTGCTCGACTTGAGCGTGCTGGTGGCCACGCTGGATGGTGGCAGCCCGTTCGCAGCACCCGTTCGCAGACCCGGGCGTCGAGCGGTTCCCCCATGAAATGGCGGGTGCCCGCGATGAAGCGGTCGCGGTGTGTCTGCCGCCAGGCCGCTGTCTTCCCGGGGTCCGGCCACGGCAGGCCCGCGTCCGGGTCGAGCCCGACATCCGTGTCTTCCGGGTCGTCGGTTGGCCCCGCTCCGACCCCGTCGGGCCGGTCGCCTGCCAACCCTTGCTCCCCCAGGTCCGCTCCGGTGATCAGGGTAAAGGCCTCGCCTGCCAGCCGGGCGACCGCGCCCTCGGACATCCGCTCGATGAGCCAGGGCAGGGCGCGGGGATCACCGATCAGGCCGGTCCCGATCACGAGCAGCCGGCGGCGCCGCGGGTCTCCCTGGAGGCTGCGCAGGAACCGATACGCCCGCGGCAGTTCGCTGGCCCGCAGTAGGAGCCGGGCCGCGTCGTCGGCGCCGGGGGCCGCGGTGTTTGCGTACGCCTCCAAAGCGGCCAGGGCGCGCTGCCGTTCCCCCAGGATCAGGGCGGCAGAAGCCGCATGCAGCCGTACCCCGGGGTCCGGGTCGGCGCGTGCCGCCAGACAACTGTCGAGCAGGTCGCGCCGGCCGAGCTCGCCGGCTGCCCGCAAGGCGCGGGCGCGCAGGCGCGGCTCCGCGGCGTGGCAAGCGCCCCCCAAGCGTTCGCCGGGATCGACCCGATGCAGAGCACAGGCGGCGATGCCCAGGGACCGTTGGGCGGGTTCTGCCGCGGACAGCAGGTCTGCCACGATGCCGTGCAGTTGCCGCCCCGACACCCAGCCGAATGCCGAGATCAGACCGGGTTCGACACTCGGCCGCCGGGCAACGAGCGCGATCAGTTGTGCGAGCCCCTCCGGATCGCGGTCTTCGAGCGCGCGCACGGCCGCGCAGAAGACCTCCCCGACGCCGGGTACCGCCGATGCGCTCAGGCACTGCCGGGTCCCGAGGTCACCCGCAACGGCCAGCCCATCAAGGCCGCGGCCACGCACATGGGCTCACCCGCCCGGTCGACCAGGTAGGGATGCTCGCCGAAGCCGCTGATGCCCCCGCGGACGGCCGCGGCACTCGACCAGGGGTCGCGGCCGATGGGGGTGGCGGCCCCCAGGGCGCAGATGAACACGGATTCATCCATCCGCTGAACCCGGCTCCCGGCCGCCGCCATCCGCTCCAGGGGACCCGTACGGGTCGCTCTTGAGCGTAATCAATGTCCGTTCGAGCTTCTGGACCTTGAAGTGGCAGGGCAGGGCGGTGTGCCAGACCAGCGAGACCCGCGGATGATCGGGCTCGATGATGACGGTATGGAGCCGCCGCTGGCGGTGCTGCTCCCGGCTGCTGTCATAGAAGCGAGTCTCGAAGCCGAGATGCAGGCGTGGCAGAGCGAAGCGCAGCAGGCCCGCGGGCGTGAGATTGAACACGCTGACGGCCTCACCGCCGCGCAGAAACGCTGGCGTCTGAAGCCAACGTCGAGTACGGCGACGGGTTCGTCGCCCCGGGCGCAGGCGTGGGCGTGCAGCACGACATCGGTCGTCCGCTTTTCGAGCAGCAGATCGGCGTCGTATTTCATGCTGCTGTGCGCCGGATCACCGAAATACTCGGGGACGTGCAGCACCGGCGGCTGTTCGGCGGCCGGTGTCGTGGTGCCGTCCGGCAGGATACTGAACGTGGCCTTGACCGCGACCAGCCACAGCTCGGCGCCGCGCCGGTCGCGCACCCATCCGGAGTCGGCGGCGAAGGGCGTGCGGTTATCGATCTGCCACATCAGTTCAATTCTATCGCCGCGCCCTTGAGCTTGTTGTAGCCGCGGGAGCGGCTGACGACATAGTTGCCCTGGATGATGACGCTCGGCGAGATCGAAGCCATACAGACGCGCCGTCGTCACGCTGCCGCCGAGGGCGAGCGCGGTCGGCCGGGCGTCCGCGGGCCTGGGTAAGGTCTCCTGGGGTGCCGCGGGTGCGTCCGGCGTCAGGAACGGGTCTGTCATCGAACCCATGATTGCGCGCTCCTAGTTGATGCCCACTTTACTGCCCTTGACCACGACATTGCCGGAAGCCTTGATATTGATCTTGCCGCTGCTGGTCAGGGTAATGTCCTTGCCCTGGATCGTGATGGTGCCGTCTTTTTTCATGGTGATGCTGGAATCGCCCGTCGTCAGCGTGATGGCATCGGCGGCGCTCACCTGCAGGCTCTTGCCGATCGTGACGATCTGTGCAAGGCCGACCGTCACCAGGCGTGCCCCGCCGACGCTGACCTCCTGGGCCGCCCCGACATTGAGCATGTCGTTGATACCGACACTGTGGGTGCGGGTCATGGCGACGGTGACGACCTCGTGGGCACCGACGTTTTCGCTGCGGGTGGTGCCGATGGTGATGGTTTCATTACGCCCCACGATCTCGGTGCGGTTGCTCCCGATCGCAATACTCTCGTCGTGGCCGACGGTCTCGGTGCGGTCATGGCCGACCCAATGCGTTTCGTCGTTCTCGACCTCGAGGTCCTGGTCCTTTTCGGCGTGGATCCAGAGTTGCTCGGCGCCTTTCTTGTCCTCCATGCGGATGGCATTGGCATTGGCCGGCCCGGCGCCCTTGCTGGAGCGGCTGAGGATGCCGCTCTGGGTGGCGTTGACCGGCAGGTCCCAGGGCGCCGTCTGCTCGCCGTTATAGACCCGCCCGGTGATGATCGGCTGATCGGGGTCGCCCTCCAGGAAGTCGACGATGACCTCTTGGTCGATCCGCGGGATGGAAATGGCCCCCCAGTGCTTGCCGGCCCAGGGGTGGGAGACACGCACCCAGCAGGAGCTGTTCTCATCGGCCTGGCCGTAGCGGTCCCAGTGAAACTGCACCTTGACCCGGCCGTGCTGGTCGGTCCAAATCTCCTCGCCGACCTTGCCGACGACGCGGGCGGTCTGCGGGCCCTGGACCACGGGCTTGGGGGTGCGCCGCGGGGAGCGGTAGTTGACCCGGGCATCGAGGCAGTCGAGGGCGACACGAAAGACCGCTTCGCCCGCTCCCCCGCCCGCATCGGAACGAAAGGCGTCGCCGTGCAGGCGGTAGTCGGCACCGATAATGAGATATTCGCGATTCTGGTCCGCGCGGGGGTGTTCGGTGAGGCTGAACACCGCCCCGCAGGTCAGCCCGCGGGCGTCGCCCGTGGCCTGGGCGACGGCATGGTTGCTCTGCTGTTCTTCAAGCCGCACGCGCGCCAGTGTCTCGCCCTGGCCCGCATCGGTGTAATCGCCCTGGAAGTCGAAGACCTCCAGATCGGCATGCGCGTGGGACTTGGGGGCGCGGCGGCGGGCAAGCAGGGATTTGCGCGGGGCGGTGAAATCGTAAGAGGTCTGCTCGAAAGCCCCCGGGCGGATCTGACTGACCAGTCCCCAGTCGTCGAGGTGATCATCGGTATGCAGGCTCCGGCTCGGATGGCGGTAGGGCACCCGGTCATAGCCCTGAACACTGTCGTGAGCACTGCGTCCGTCGGCAAGGATGAGCAGGTGCTTGCCGTCGCTGTGTTCGTAGAAGGAATAAATGCCCTCGTGCTCGAGCAGGCGGGTGGTGAAGTTGAGATCGCTCTCGCGGTACTGGACACAATAGGCCCGGGGGCGATAGCTTTCGCTGAGCCGCAGTTCGAAATCGGTGAAGCCGCGCGCATTGAACACCGCCGCGACGATGTCGGGAACGCTCTGGTCCTGGAAGATGCTATTTTCACTAAAATTTCAACGTATTAGAAAATCGCAAACTATTTCTATTTAGAGCATATGTAGTAAGGAATTATTGTGTCCTCGCTGCTCTTAAATAATGAATCTAACATTCTACAATCACTTGTCAGAATAAAATAATTGGGCGCAAGTCTTATCAGAGAATTGTCAGTAATTCCAAATTTCAAGAACAAGTCAGACTCACAGTCTTTGTCTATGTCAATATCTGCTTTTTTGAATAAAGAAAAAAGAGTTTTCGCAACCTGATATGCGAGCATCCTGGCGTACCCATCCAAGTCAATAAGATTGGATACTTCCGTTGCTATATACGGCGTTATAAAGACTTCGTCGTGGTCGCGCATTATCTTCAAGATATTATCATAATCAGTGATATTGAACGCATTCAGCCGTTTCGAGTTACGAATATGTCTTCCTTCTTCAACTGCTCCAATAACTAGTAGTAAGAGGAGGTTAGTATCTATTATCAGACGCTTTGGCATTGTCATCAGCTGTATTTTTGGTTTCTAAATCCTCTGAATTCTCCGCTCTTACCGTCAACTAAGAAGGTCTTATATTGTTTTCGGTAACCCATAATTTTTACAAGTTGAGACAATCCGCTACCAACAGTTCCGTCGTTGTCTTGCCTGACATCAAAAGGATCTTTTCCTTGAAGATCATAACTTAAAGAAACTTCATATAATTTTTTATCGTCGGATATCAAGACGCCCTCAAGAACGATATTTCGTGAATTTTCGATTAAAGACTTTGCATTTTTAGTTGCGACTTCAATAGCCTGCTCAAAACTGATCATTTATGACTCTCCGAATGTATTTTTCCACGAATTTTTCATCTAACCCACAGGCCTAACGAATAAGGGTTTGTTGGACTCATCCGATCCCGGCACGGTGCCCGCTGCGGGCATGGTCTTCTTTAGAGAGAGGGAATTGTATCCCCGAGCCCAGGGTCGCCGACCGGTGCCGGGCGGTCTCTGAGCAGGTGGGCAACGCTCGGAGCAGCGCAAAGCGGGCATCCGAGGGGGCCGCGAGGCTGACACGGGGCGATTTTTGGTTGATTGTAGACCATTTTCCAGCGTGGGGGCGAGCGCGAGCGCAGGCCGCGCGCGGCCTGTCCAACGTGACGGGTGAGCCCTGATGCTTAGGCTGGGACAGGCGCGTTCATCACGCCCTGACCGCGCCGCCGCGGGGCCAGGTGCTGGGTCACATGCAGCCGTCCCGTCCGGCAGGTGGGACACGGATAGCCGTCAAAGGGTGCGGGGCCTTGGTCATAAACCCGGCCATCGCGCGATCTGCACGGTCGTCGGTCCGCACAGCGGACCCTACAGGTCACGGTGTTACCGTAGGGTCCGCTGTGCGGACCGTCCGCGGCCGGCCGGAACGATGATCAAGGCCGCGCGCGCTTTGAATCGGTTGCCGCCATGCAGCAGTATCTCGGTATTGCACCGGTCACGGAGCGCAGAGCGGCAAGTCGTCGTGGGTGCATTGGCGGTATGCCGCGCCGAGCTTCCTGCGACAGAGCATCGTGGAATGGGCAGGCATGTCTATTCGGTACTCTTATTGGGCGCAAGCCTATTACCGGCAGCAGCGCGAAAAGGGCAAGAAGCATCACGTCGCCGTGCGCGCGCTGGCCTTCAAATGGCTGCGGATACTGTACCGCTGCTGGACTGACCGCAAGCCCTACGATGAGACCAAATACCTCTTCGCACTGAAGCGCCGAGCGGTCGCGTAGGGCACGTAAGCACCGCTGACCAGGCTCGGCTGATTCGCGCAGTCACTGGCAAGGCCAACCGATAGCCGGTGGATAACCTGTGCGCTACCTGTGGGCGCGCAGTGACTGAATTTTGCCGTTACCCTTGACAGACCGACTCAGGGCGTATGTTAGGCGTCTTTGCTTTCCATACGGGACGGTTCGACGAAGCCTGACGACGTGCTGCATCCTCGGCAATTGCGGTGACGTTTCCACCAAACCGCTCCGAGATTTTCTCGCGAGTCCGGTGAATTTCCTCGATTACTGAGTCAGTCGCATTCTGTATCATCGCCCAACAACTCCTCGGGGGTGCAGATAATGGGTATAGGGATGACTAATCGAGCAAAGAGATCGTGAATGCTGGGAAGTATCTTGGCATTCGCAATATGTTTGCAGTTCCATGTCAGTAAATATTGAATTCGATGATGTGCTACCATTGCGATATGAAGGGCATCGACTTGCGCCTTTTCCGGTAACACGCCGAGTGACATAATTTCGTTAGCGAGCGTTATGACCTCGGGTGCATGAGGGAGCAATTGAATACCGTCAAGTGACTCGAGTCTGGCTTCTGCGAGACTAGGGTTTCCGGCTGCCGCTTCATCAATTACATACTGTGAGACAACAAGCTGATAATGCTTCCGTTCGTGATCCCACCAGCGTTGCGTAAGTAGTTGTCGTGCTGCGGCTACGATCTGCGGGCTTGGCCTCTGACGCAGATAACTCACGATTGATGTTTCAATGTAAACCGTGTTCATATCGACGGTTCGCTTCGGCTTCGCCTGCGGTTTCAAAGAGAAGGTTAGGCTCATTTTTGGCACAAGTCAAGACTGTAACCCATCCTCCACATCTATGCTTTCGCAGGCATCATGCCCGTTGGCATGCTTTTCAGATCCGCGTGCAAAGCCAACTTCTCGGAAGCTTCTTTTTCGTCAACCGGTTCGGCTGACACCATTATAATGGAACAATATTCGTGATGGATAAAGTCGATAGTTGAATAAAGCCCATAGGTTCTTTCAAGTTTGCCGCCCAATGGCTTTTTCAATCTGATGAAAGCCGTTTCTTCCAGTTCAACGTTTAGCGTTAACCGGCGCCCGGCCCAGCGCTCGCAGCCACTCCGACACGAGCGTCAGAGCGCGAACCGTGCCGTCGCCGCCGACCTTTCGGGCGCCGTGTTGAACGCGTGGTTGGACGTGGGGCATCACCGAAGTCTAAGTCAGGCGTGACACCCTGTCTATGGCGGTTGAGTGGCTGGGGAACGGCCGGTTGGGGCCGGAAGGCGCGCGCTGACGCGGGGT
>JACDZG010000270.1 GCA_013426805.1 Chromatiaceae bacterium | reverse complement strand
CGCTTTGAGCGGCTCACGATCGAAAGCCCCCGGCTTTGCCGGGGGATTGTTACTAAGCTATCTGAAAAATTTAATAAGCTATCTGTAAAATATAGAATAAAACTATTTAACTATTTAATTGTCACAAATATTTATATTGAAGTACTGTAACTACTCAGGTCTATCCAAGCGCATGAAATATCGAGATATTGACTTGGCGCGACGGACTCTCGACGGACTACGGCAACAGGGCGACGCTATGAACATCAATACGTTACAAAGTTGTTGCGATGAGTGTGCGAAAGTCGAAACTCGCTAACAAACTGTACTAATTGACGTTTTCACGAAATCGCCTACCTGAGTAGTTACGAAGTACTTAGCAGATTTCGTGCGACCTGAGCCAGTTAGACGGGTAATCTAGCCCTAGACTCATAAGTTTCAGTATTATGCATATGAATTTAGATAACGGCAGCATCATAAACAAACAGCCACTATGGTAAAGTCACTATGGATCATGATAAGCATCAAGAGTTAAATATATTCATTAGTTTCGGTGGTTCGAGGGGGAATCGCCTAGCACAAGTGCTACAAAAATATCTGAAAGCATTAATTGGCCCTAAACAGATATTTGTATCATCAGATAGCATATACGGTGGTGAGTTCTGGGCAGAACGCATCCAGGGCGCTTTAAATTCTCACAATTGTTGCCTTATCATTCTTGATTCAATCGGAGTTCGGAGTCCCTGGGTATATTACGAAGCAGGCGCAGCAGCACTGTTGAATAATCGCACTATCATTCCAATTCTATTTGACGTAGTACCAGATCAGGTTGAAAAACTCCCTTTTTCAAGCAGGCAACAAATTCAAGTGATGGAAGAAAATCAATTTGTTAAAGATAAGTTTTTACGAATTTTTATGAGTATATATGCGTACGCTAATGAAAACGGATATTCAGTTAAATGCAGATCAGAAGACGACCTTAAAGATACGTTTGAACTCATTTGGGGAACAAACGAAAAGAGCCTGAAGGAAGCTTTTGAACCCGAAACACATGACAGCCAAACTGGGCTTGAAATTGATTATCCATTGCCCTCAGGCTACCATTCAACACTAACACCCGCCGATCTAAATACAGAAAAGCTGGATGACTTATCTAAGGCGATGAAGGATATTAGCGAGGTGGTACAAGATCGATTGAACCGCATAGAGACTTCGTTTAACGCTAAATTTGATAAGTTACACGACAGTTCAAACTCAATAACCGAATTAAACTCTACTCTAAAAGAGCTACCAAATCAACTAAATAAAATTGAAGCAAAACTACGTCTTGTCCTTGAAAAAAGCGCGACTGATCGTGGGTCATTAATTGCGCTTTACGATAGAGATATAAAACCGATGTTTAATGAATGGCTAGATTCAGCTTTAAATGCTCTCGAAGCAGAAGCATCAACAAAAGAACGCCAGTATCAGCTAGATAATCAAGAGCGAGAGTTCGCTGTCAAACACAGTGTAGGAGAAGGAGTTGAAATTGATCATCGTATGGCTGCCCAAAGTCTTACGCGGCTTTATGAACTGATTGAAGCAAACGAGGGCGCTTTCAATGCTGGATCAATTAAGGAAATACAGCTACAGATTCATAAAATATATAGGGTTATTAGAGATGCTTCGGCCGATCGTTCAGAAGTTGAAAGCGTCTTCAGAGAGCGTCTCAAGTGGGCGGTGGCCATGGATACGTCCGGGTATTAAATGTTATCCCCCATGTCCACCTCAATTCAAAAAAACGAGGAGCAAGCAAGCGATGTCCAAGAAATACCCGAGAGTTGAGACTGTGTCAGACGTTAGAGATGAAGACACGTTCGGTGGCTTCATGGAGTATCTCTGCGAGAAAAACAATAAATGTGACGCTATTGCTATTCTAGATCTTTCCGATACGGACGCGGAAATCGAAATTGTTTACCAAGACCCTAGTAAGACATCGAGCATCAGAGTTGGTACTCTGGAGGGTCTGATGCGAACAACTCTTACATCGGCGGCTCAGACAATCAACGAAGAAGGTATTAAGCAGGTCGATGGTAAGCGAAGTGGTACGAAGGCAAACGTACTTGAAATGTTGCAATTACACTTAAGTGATCTAATCATTTACGCCAAGAGATTCGATCACCAACAATGGAAAGCGACTAAGGATCGCGTTTACATCATGATTGTAAACTCAGAAAATCCGGATTTCGCGTTTTTTAACGTTCATAAGAGAACCACAATCCCACTTATTGAGGAAGCCCTGGTTCGTTCAAAATTTTTGGTCTTCTAAACCTCGCCTAGGCCGGGATGCGTAATTTCTCTTCCTCTGGATCGAGCGTCGTTTTCGTCCAGAGGCGGTCGGCAACCAGGGCAATCGCATCAAGCAATGCTAATATTAGCGGTTGCCGATGCACCTGCGT
>JACDZG010000016.1 GCA_013426805.1 Chromatiaceae bacterium | reverse complement strand
ACCCGTCGCCCGCAAGCGGGCTCCTACGGGTTGGATTTTTCGCGGAAATCACCTTGCGTTAGATTGTGGAGCAACAAAAAGCCTTGATGTTGACTCATACCCTAATCCTAGGGGCTAAGTCCGACAGGCTGCTAGGTGTAATTATGCCAGTGCTGGCGCTCTATTTGATCGCAAGAGAGTTTTCCACGGCGCTGCCGCGATCTGGTCAGTACAAGCTGATAGAAATAAGTTTCAACGTAATCCACATTGCCCTTTTCATCGCCACCCCCGCAGGTAACCTGACCCATCTCCTGCTGGGACTGCTGACCATTTGCGTTCTTCTCGGTTTGCAGGGTGCTCTCCAGACCCTGACCCATCCCGCCGTGCCAAGCGAGGCAACTCGCAAACTCGTCGGATCGCTGCACGACTTCAGGCAAGATTCGCCGCGCGGGCCTTGATTATCGCTCCGGCCCGTACCCGGCCCTCGCGTACTGGAAGTCGAGGCTTTAGCCGGACCAGGGCCGCGCAGACGCGATGTCGACCGGCTAAAGCCTCGACCTCCAGTTTTCTTGATGTCGACCAGCTTCGGACGACGTGGCGACGAGAATCAAGCCCCCGCCCGTCGCGATGCCGGAGCTGGACCTGATGCGCGAGATGTTGCCGCAGCGCCGCGGGACCGATCCGGTTTGTCATGCCGAGTGGTCTTTGTTACTCTGCGTGCCGAGCGCGGGGTGACCCGCTGACTCGGTCCGACTCGGCGGTCCGCGCGCTTGATCAATGGTGGTCGGCGTCGGTCCCCCCGCGACGCAAAACCGTGAACCCGGTCAGGCCCGGAAGGGAGCAGCCGCAGCGGTGGAAGCGGGCGCCGGGGTGTGGCTGGCGCAGGCCGCCGCCCCTCATGCGGGCTCAGCCATCGCCGGTCCCGACGCATCGTTGCCAACTGGTTGCCGTGCTGTCGCGGCGCTGGATCACAGTCCCCGCGGTACGCGCCGGTAATGCATCGGTTAAACTGCGCCCCAATCACCGCTCAACCCGGCTTTGCCCCCACCGCGCATGACCTATCAGGTGCTCGCCCGTAAATGGCGCCCCAAGTCGTTCGCCGACATGGTGGGGCAGCAGCATGTGGTGCGTGCGCTCAGCAACGCGCTGGATCGGGACCAACTCCACCACGCTTATTTGTTCACCGGCACCCGCGGGGTCGGCAAGACTACCTTGGCGCGGATTCTCTCCAAGGCGCTCAACTGCGAACAGGGTGTGAGTTCCACCCCCTGCGGGGTCTGCGCGTCCTGCCGGGAGGTCGATGAGGGACGCTTCGTCGACCTGCTGGAAGTGGATGCGGCTTCCCGTACCAAAGTGGATCAAACCCGCGAACTGCTGGAGAATGTTCCTTACGCGCCGGCCTGCGGCCGCTACAAGGTGTATCTCATCGACGAGGTGCACATGTTCTCCAACAGCAGTTTCAACGCGTTGCTGAAGACCCTGGAGGAGCCGCCGCCCCATGTGAAGTTCCTCCTCGCCACCACGGACCCGCAGAAGGTACCGGCCACGGTGTTATCGCGCTGCCTCCAGTTCAATCTGCGGCGGCTGCTGCCCGAGGAGATACGCGCCCGCCTGCGGTTCGTGCTGGAGACCGAGGGTCTCGCGTTCGAGATCGGCGCACTCGCGCTCCTGGCACGGGCCGCTGACGGCAGTATGCGCGATGGCTTGAGTCTGCTCGATCAGGCGATTGCCTACGGCGGCGGCCGGGTGATCGAGACCGAGGTGCGCGCCATGCTGGGGAGCGTGGGCGGCGATCTGGCCTTCAACCTGCTGGAGGCCCTGGCCGACGCCGACGGGGCGCGCGTGCTGGCCGAGGTGGAGCGGTTCGGCGCCCTGACCCCCGATTTCAGCGAGGTGCTGCGCGAGTTGATCAGCCTGCTGCACCGCCTGGCCCTGTTCCAGCAGGTACCGGCGACGGTGTCGGCGGATGACCCGGAGCGGGCGCGTATCGCGGACCTGGCCGAGCGACTTGAGCCGGCCGACTTGCAGCTCTACTACCAAGTCGCACTGACCGGTCAGCCGGATCTGGCCCTGGCTCCGGACCCGCGCGCGGGACTGGAAATGGTCTTGCTGCGGGCCCTGGCGTTCCGGCCGGCCGAGGGCGCGGTGCAGTCGCCGCCGGTGGGGGCCGACCGTTCCGCGGCGGTGCGTGCGGCGCCGGCACGTCCGACCGGGTCGGCCGCCGGGCCGACGCGTGATCCTGAATCGGGTGGATCTCCGGTGGCTGGTCTCGGCACTGATCCTGCCGTCGGTGCGCCCGCGGGGCCGCCGGTGCGCGAGCGGGGCGGAGCGCAACCGACCGGTCCGCGCCCGGCGCAGCCGCTGAGTTCCGCTCTGCGATCGGAGCCGGCGACGCTCCTGACCGGTACGGCCGACTGGCATGCGCTGGTGGATCGACTGGGGGTCGGCGGTATCGCCAGCCAGCTGGCCCACCACTGCGGATTCATCGGGTTGGGGGAGGGTCGGCTGACGCTGAACCTGGACCCGACCGCCGAGCAACTGCGCTCTCCGGGAACGGAGGAGCGCTTGCGCGCCGCGCTCGAGTCCGTCCTGGGCGGTCCGCTCCGACTGGAGATTCAGGTCGTCCGGCCCAATGACGAAACTCCGGCGCAGCGGCGCACGCGCGAACAAGACGAACGTGTGCAGTCAGCCCAGACGGCGCTGGCCGCCGACCCGGCGGCGACGCGTCTGCGTGATCAGTTCGACGGCCAGTGGGTGCCGGGCTCGATCGAGCCCCTTGACTGACTGGTCTTTTTTGCGTCAACCCGGCGATCCGGCCGCAGGGCTGCCACCGCCACTGCTGGAGGTACGATTGTGAAGATGGGACTCGGCGATCTCATGAAGAAGGCCCAGAAGATGCAGGAGGACATGAAACTGGCCCAGGAGCGGCTGGCACAGGAGGAGGTGGTCGGTGAGTCCGGCGGCGGCATGGTCAAGATCACCCTTAACGGCAAATACGAGGTCAAGCGGGTGGAGATCGACCCTTCACTGATGAGTGACGACAAGGAAATGCTGGAGGACCTGATCGCCGCCGCCTTCAATGGCGCGGGTCAGCGCGTCGCTGAGAAAGCCAAGGAAAACATGGCTGAATTGACCGCCGGCTTGCCTTTGCCCCCCGGCTTCAAGCTGCCGTTCTAGGCGCCGGCGCGTGCTCCCAACCGCTCCACCTAACCTGATCTGATTACCGGCACGACCATGGCCGAGCGTACCCTGCTCAATCAACTGATCGACGCCCTGCGCTGCCAGCCGGGGGTCGGCCCCAAGTCAGCGCAGCGCATCGCGTTTCACCTGTTGGAGCGCGACCGGGAGGGCGGGAGCCGGCTGGCGCGGATCATGGCGGAGGCCATGACCCGCATCCAGCGCTGCGGTCGCTGCCGGACCTTGAGCGAGCACGCGTTATGCGGGCTCTGTGCCAACCCGAACCGCGATCCCGGCGTGTTGTGCGTGGTCGAGCAGCCCGCGGAGATTGTCGCTATCGAGCAGGCCACCGATTACCGCGGCCTCTATTACGTTCTTGGGGGTCGGCTCTCCCCGTTGAGCGGCATCGGCCCCGAGGAACTGGGGCTGGATGACTTGGAGGCGCGGTTACGCGAGGGGGAGGTTAAAGAGGTCATCCTCGCCATCAGCCCCACGGTGGAGGGCAGCGTCACTGCCCAGTACATCGCCGAATCCGCCCGCGGGATCGACCTCAAGGTGACGCGAATCGCGCACGGGGTCCCGTTGGGCGGCGAGTTGGAGCACGTGGACGGCGGTACCCTGGCACTGGCGTTCTCCGGACGGCGCGGGCTGTGAGCAGCGCGGTCAGGCACGATCGGCCGGCCGCTCAAGGTTAACCGAGTCTTACTTACACGGAGATCATTTGATCAATGACCGACACTATCTTCGGCAAAATTGCCCGGGGTGAGATCCCCGCCGACCTGATCTACGAGGATGAGGACTGCGTCGCTTTTCGGGATATCAACCCGCAGGCGCCGGTCCATATCCTCATCATCCCGCGTAAGTCGATTCCGACGCTCGATCATGCGCAACCGCAAGACGCTGAGTTGATCGGCAAGCTGTTCCTGGCCGCCGCCGCGGTGGCGCGGCAGGTCGGGATCGCCGACAGCGGCTACCGCACGGTCGTCAACTGTAAGGCGGCGGGGGGGCAGACCGTGTTTCATCTCCATTTGCACCTCCTGGGCGGACGGCCTTTGGGGTGGCCGCCCGGATGAGGCGAAGAATCTTTGCGGTTGTGAGCGCTTCGGTACTATCCCGTTGCCGGCTAAGCGGTTAGCATTGCCACCCTACCAGCGCCGTCGCTGCGTCCCAAGTGCGGCCGGCCTCGCAAAGGCCGGACTGTCACCGATGCCGACAAGAACAGGAGAGCGAGGGGGTCGTCGACCTCCGTGCCCAGATCCATGGCAGTGAATTCCAGATCGTCAGGGGGCGAGGCGTCCCCCGCATTCGAACTCAAAGCGGCGGGTTTCACCTTGCCGATCATCCGTTTGCTGGACGGCAACATGGAGGCGGTCGCCGCACAGCTCGGCGTCAAGGTCGAGCAGGCGCCGGATTTCTTTCGCAATACCCCCGTTGTGATCGACTTGACGGTCTATCCGGACGGTGCCGGGGATGTCGAGTTCCCGTCGCTGGTCGGCCTGCTGCGCGGTTATGGGATGATCCCGTTTGGCGTGCGCGGCGGGACCAAGGCACAAAACGTCGCGGCGGAGGGCATGGAACTGGCCATCCTCGGCGATGCGTTCATCCGCTCGCCCAAACCCGCCAACGGTGCGGCCAATCAGCCCGTCGGCGGCGGCGCGGACCCCGGTGCCGGGGGGCAAGACCCGGGCCATGGGAGCACGATCAACGGCACGCTGGTGACCCGGCCGGTGCGCTCGGGGCAACGCGTCTACGCGGCCGGAGGCGACCTGTCCGTGATTGCTTCCGTGAGTTCAGGTGCCGAGGTGATGGCCGATGGCAACATTCATTGTTACGGCCCCCTGCGCGGACGTGCATTGGCGGGCGCCCGAGGCAACACCGAGGCACGGATTTTCTGCTCTGACCTCCAGGCCGAGCTGGTTTCGGTGGCTGGTCACTATCGCGTCAGTGAGAACATCCCCGCCGATCTGCGCGGCGTGCCGGTGCAAGTTTACCTGGACCAGAAGATTCTGCGGATCGAGAAGATTTGATGCGCAAACGGCGGGCCATCGGTCCGGCCGGTTCCCGCAATACCCGAAGAGGAGATTCGTAACTTGGCGAGAATTATCGTAATTACGTCGGGCAAGGGCGGGGTCGGCAAGACGACGACCGCCGCCGCCCTCGCCATGGGCTTGGCCCAGCGGGGCAGCCGCACCGCCGTCATCGACTTCGACGTTGGACTGCGTAACCTGGATCTGATCATGGGTTGCGAGCGGCGGGTAGTCTACGACTTCGTCAACGTGATCAACCATGAAGCCAATCTCAATCAGGCCCTGATCCGCGATAAGCGCTGCGACAATCTGTATGTGCTGCCCGCCTCCCAAACCCGCGATAAGGATGCGCTGACCAAGGAGGGGGTCGGACGGGTGCTCGATGAACTTTCCCAGGGCTTCGACTTCATCGTCTGCGACTCGCCGGCCGGCATCGAGCACGGCGCCACCATGGCCATGTACTACGCGGATGATGCGGTGGTGGTGACTAATCCGGAGGTCTCGTCGGTGCGCGATTCGGACCGGATGCTCGGCATCCTGGCCAGCAAATCCAGGCGTGCCGAGTCCAATGAGGAGCCGATCCGCGAGTTCCTGCTGCTGACCCGCTATGATGCGGTGCGGGTCGACAATGGCGAGATGCTGAGCGTCAAGGACGTGCAGGATATCCTGTCGCTCAATCTGCTCGGTGTGATCCCCGAGTCCAAGGCGGTGCTCAACGCCTCCAACGCCGGTGTTCCGGTGATCCTGGACCGGGAGAGTGACGCGGGCTTGGCCTATGGTGACGCGGTGGGTCGGTACCTCGGGGAAGATCTGCCGCACCGCTTTGTCAACGCGGAGAAAAAGGGCTTCTTCAGCCGCTTGTTCGGAGGATAAGCCATGGGTCTTCTCGACTATTTCCGCAGCTCTCAACCGAAGGGCTCAGCGAACATGGCCAAGGAACGGCTGCAGATCCTGGTCGCCCATGACCGGGCGGAGCGCCATCGGCCGTCGTATCTGCCCAATCTCCAGCGGGAGATTCTGGAAGTCATTCGCAAGTATGTGGACGTGGATATGAATGCGGTCTCAGTCAACTACGAGCAGGAAGAGACTCACGAGGTGTTGGAGCTGAATATCGTCCTGCCGGACACGGTGCGCAACCGTGCCTGAAATCGCCTGATCGACCTGCGTCAGGCGTTCAACACCTGTCTCCGGGTCAATCCTGGCAGGAATAGCCGTGGGCGATCAGCCCCTCTTCCAGGTCGTCCGAAACCATGGGGTGGGCGAGCAGGTAGGCGGCGGCCCGCACCGAGTAGTCACCGATGGCGTCGTCGACCGCGCCTTCCCAGTCCTCCAGCGCGTAGTCGCCGCGGCCGATCCACATCAGCGCGACCAATTCCGCCCGCTGCCGCTGGTTCATCTGGCCGATGGACTCAATGAGTTCGGTGAGGGTGTAGTCACCGCTGTGGTCTGCCAGGACTTGCAGTGCCCAGTCCTCCGTGGGGCTTGAGGGTGTCTCCGGGATCACGACGTCCTCTTTGGCCTGAAACTCGCGGGCCTTGGCGATGATGTAGCAGATCGAATCGAGTGGGATGTGCAACATGGTCTGGATGCTCCTCAATCATTTCCAGAAACTCCCAGGAATCGACCGGCGCGCGGCCGCCGCGGACCCAGGTCTGAATTCCGGGCTACCAGTGTACTCCAGCGTACTGCGATCGTCGCGCGATCGGCGCCTGGTCGGCAGCCGGAGACGCAACTCCGGCCGCTGTCCGCGGCAGCGGCGGGCGGAACCGATTACCGGATGTCCCGGCAATCGCCTGAGGCGATTTCCGACAATTTGGATATCGGTAAGTGTAGGTGCGACTTCAGTCGCACCTGCGGCCGCGTCGGTGCGACTGAAGTCGCGCCTACATCCGCACCGCTGATGGGTGGTATCCGGTGTTCCGGAAATCACCTAAGATCATCAATCGGGTCAGTCCATCGGATCCCGGAGTCCAGCCATGTTCAAGTACAGTCCTCTTCGCGGTGTCGCACTTCTGGTGACGGTCCTGCTGCTACAGGGTTGCGCCTCGGCCCCCGAGACCGGTCGGCGTCAATTGTTGATGATCGACCCGGCCCAGGAGGCGCAATTGGGTTTGAGCGCATTCGAAAAGACCAAGCGCGAGACGCCCATCTCGCAGGATCGGCAGGCGAATGCGCAACTCCAAAGCGTCGGTCGTCGGATCGCGCAGGTGGTGAAGGTGCCCAACGCCCGCTGGGAGTTCGTCTTGTTCGATGACAAGTCACCTAACGCCTTCGCCCTGCCCGGCGGCAAGGTTGGGGTCAATACCGGCATCCTGCCCATCACGCGGGACGAGACCGGTCTGGCGACCGTGGTGGCGCATGAGATCGCCCATGTCAGCGCCCGTCATGGTGCTGAGCGGATGTCACAAGGCATGGCGATGCAGGTGGGCGGTGCAATCCTATCCGCGGCGCTGGGAGCCTCCGGCTATGGGGGAGGGACCCAGGACCTGGCGATGCAGGCCTATGGCGTGGTTGGTCAGGTGGGGGTGCTGCTGCCCTATTCGCGGACCCAGGAATCCGAGGCGGACCGCATCGGTCTGCTGTACATGGCCCGTGCCGGATATGATCCACGCGAGGCGGTTGCCTTCTGGCAGCGCTTTCAAGCCTACAACAGTCGCCGGGGCAGCGGCGGTTCGCTGGAATTTCTGAGTACGCACCCGCTGGATGCGAAACGCATCGCCCAACTCAAGGCACATCTGCCGCAAGCGCTGGCCGAGTATCGAAAGGCCGGGGGCCAGGGCTGATCCGCTGATGCCGGCGCTGTCGCGGCGTTGTGCGGATGCAAGCGATTGAGCTCGGCTGGTCCGTGCCCCAGGTCCATCGCGATGCGGCCGCAACCAGGTTCGTCACCGGCCCAGGCTCCCCGGCGGTGGCGGCCAGCCGCGCTGCTGGCGTGCCTGGTTCTGCCCGGTTGTGATGCGGGCGACCCTGAAACCGCGTTGGTCGCGGGGCAAACCGTCTATCGGTCCGCGGTGGGTCCGGTACCCGCCTACCCGCAACGTCCGGGTGACCCGGCCAAGGGCTACGACGCGCTGCTCAATCGCGCGGTGGTGACCTGCGGCTTCCCCTACAGCGGTTATGTGAAGGCGAGCGGCTCCGCCAAGCGGGATAGCGGCCCGCAATTTCCGGGGCGCACCGGGCGCAATGCGGCATTGCCCTATCTGCTGACCGCCTACCAGTCGGCTTCCGGGGTCGAGTTGGTTACCTCCAACTGCCTCACCTGTCATGCCGCGACCTTCGACGGTCAACTGGTCATGGGCCTGGGCAATGCGTTTCTGGACATGACTCAGGACCCGCTGGTCGCGGTCGAGTCCGCCGGGTCCTACGTGACGGGTCGGGCCGCACGGGCCGAGTGGCGGCGCTGGGCGGACCGCATCGGCACGCTGTCCGACTACATGATGACCGACACCGTCGGCGTGAACTCGGCCGACAATCTGACCGCGGCGCTCATGGCGCATCGCGATCCCGTGACCCTGGCCTGGTCGAATCGGGCGCTGATCGAACCGCCGCCCAGGCAACCCCTGCCGGTCGCCGTGCCGCCCTGGTGGACGCTGCGCAAGAAGCACGCGCTGTTCTACAGCGGGGCAGGGCGCGGGGATCATGCGCGTTTCATGATGCTGGTCGCAGCGATCTGTACCGACACGGTTGCGCAAGCCGAGGCAATCGACGCCTGGGCGCCGGATGTACGCGCCTACCTGGCCGAGCTACCGTCGCCCAAGTATCCCTATCCCATTGATCGGTCGCTGGCTGAGCGGGGTTACCCGGTCTTCCAGTCGCACTGCAAGCGCTGTCATGGGACCTACGCAGAGGATTGGCGCTACCCAAACCAGGTGGTCGCCCTGGGCAAGGTGGGGACGGATCCGGAGTTGGCGCGGGCCGGCTATGCCGACTCCGAGCGCTTGCGCGCCTGGTTCCAGCAGTCCTTCTACGGCGCCTTGTCCCAGGCCGCCCCGGCCCTGGGCTATGCGGCCCCGCCATTGGATGGGGTATGGGCCACCGCGCCCTATCTGCACAATGACTCGGTGCCGACCCTGGTGGCCTTGCTCGACAGTCGCGCGCGGCCGACGTATTGGCGCTTCAAGCGGACCGCCGGGGACCAACCGATCTACGACCGCGCGCACGTCGGGTGGGATTATGAGGTCCTGACCGCGGGCAAGGCTGCGGCCATGAGTTGGGACGAGCGCAACCGCATCTACGACACCACCGGCAAAGGGTACGGCAACCGGGGACATGCGTTTGGCGATGTCCTGTCGGCTGAGCAACGGCGGGCATTGGTTGAGTACCTGAAGACCTTGTAGCACGTATCGCGAAATAAAAGTTGCAGCACCGGGCGAGTTTCGCTATAGTGGGCGTCTCAGATGCGGGGTGGAGCAGTCTGGCAGCTCGTCGGGCTCATAACCCGAAGGTCGTAGGTTCAAATCCTGCCCCCGCTACCAAAATCGAACAAGGGCTTATCGGTGATTCCGGTAAGCCCTTTTTCTTTGTCCGGGTTTCATCATGGTTCCGGTCAGAGCCCGAGCGTCGCGCACTGGTCGATGGCGTAGGATGCGGTGAGTACTCGAACCGCATCGCGGCCACCGCCTCCTTGACGGCCCCGTCCAGATCGGCGCGCGCCAACCAGATCACCTCAACGATGGTTTCCGCCTGGTTCTCCGGAATTCCGGAGTCCTTGAGCGTCCGGATCAGCTTGTGGGTGTCGAAGGTGGGGGCGGACATGGTGTGCTCCTGGTGTCATAGCCTTCGTACCTGATATCCAGACGGACCTTTGGTGTAGGGGCGGGTTTGAAACCCGCCCCGTCCGGTGATCACGTCCGATGGCTATAACCCCCTGGCACGCTAGATCCGGGCGGTGGGGCGGTCAAGCGCCGCGAAGTAGCTGGGCCGATATGACAGATTTATACTAACGCCGCAACGCCCCAAGAGCATTACGTCTGGTCATCATCGAGGGCGCCAGGTCCGCCCCGTTGTCCCAAGCGACGGCGCCCATGGCCGGGTGCTAGACCAGCTTGGCCACCTTCAGCAAGACCCCCACCACGATGGTGGTCTGAAGGAAGCCGGCGCCAATGACCCAGCGGGTCAGGTTGGCCTTGGTCTCGGCTAACTTGGTCTCCAGCTTCAGTTCGAGCTCACGAATCCGCGCGTCTAACCGCAGTTCCGTCTCACGAATCCGCGCATCCAGCCGCAATTCAACTTCGCGAAGATCGCGCCGCAGGTTGTTCTCGTGTTCCGCCATTTCGGCCTTGGTCGCCATCTGCCGATCCAAGATTTCGGCCAGCGCACGCGATTGCGTTTCGGCTTGTTGGGGGCTGAACCCGCCCGCTTTGAGGGTGTCGGTATAGGCCAGGGTGTCAAGAATGAAGGTGGTCATGGCGGGGCGCTCCGGGGGTGATGCGTCACTGCGCGGCGGTCAAGCGGGCCGGCTGCTCGGCCACCACGCGCAGTCGGGTCGCTTGGGCTGCGGCCGGTTGTGCGATTCCCGCTTCGGCGAGAATCCACGCCTCAAGCTTGCCGTGCCACTGGCGCAGCAGGTCCAGAGGGCGGCGGCGGTAATGCTTCTCCGCGGTCGCGCTCGGCTTGTGCCCCATGATTTGCGCGACCACTCCGGTCGGCATTTCAACCCACTCGCTGAGCGTGCCGAATGAGCGACGCAGCCCATGCAGCGACAGGTCAGGCAGTCCGGCAGCAGTCAGCGCGCGGTTGTGGGCGATGCGGGGTTCTTGCAGCCGTCCGGACTCGGCCGCGGGGCTACTGAACACCCACGCATTGCGGCGGGGCAGGGCGGCCAACAGGTCAGCGACGTAGGGCGTCAAAGGAATGGTCCGCTCCCCCTCCACCTTGTCGCGGATGGTCATACTCGACCACTGAAGATCCAGGTTCGCCCAGGTCAGCGTCCCGAGTTCTTCGCGGCGGGCGCCAGTCAGCAGCAGGGCTTGCAGATAGGTGGCGATCACCGGGTTGCTGATCCGGCGCACGGCGGTGAACCAGGCCGGCAACTGCTCGCGCTGTAGCACATCGTCCTTGGCGGCCTTCTTGGGCAGTTCTTGCCGGGCCACGCGCGGGGTACAGGTGTCAGGCGCGGCAAGCCCGCGGTACTCGGGGCGATCCTCGCACCAGGAAAGGATTGCTGTTGTCCCTCGCGCAGCCCGAAATCCCGCACCCGTCCCGCCGTCAGTTTTTCTTTCGCCATGACCCGAAGGTGAATCCGTGTAGCCACTATGCAGCCAAATCATGCAACGCAGGCTAACATAAATCAACCTTCGGGTAATTCGGCTACACGGCTAATACGTTGTTTTTCATTGCAACATGGCATATGGTGAAACGCTGATAAACGCCGAAAAATGCCTAGACGCTCGGGCTCATAACCCGAAGGTCGTAGGTTCAAATCCTGCCCCCGGCACCAAAATAGAACAAGGGCTTATCGGTGATTCCGGTAAGCCATTTTTCTTTGCCCGGCATTTGTGGATGCGGATAGCGGCTGGGCTGCGCACTGCCTGAAGCCGTTGCCGCTAAATCAGCTTGGTGATCTTCAGCAGCACGCCGATGATCAGCGAAGTTTGCAGAATGCCGGCGCCCACCACCCACCGCGTCAGGTCCGCCTTGGCTTCGGCAATCCGCGCCTCCAGGCGCAGCTCAGTTTCGCGCAGGGCGTGTCGCAGGTCGGTGTCGTGAGCGGCCACCGCCTCCTTGACGGCCTCGTCCAGATCGGCGCGCGCTAACCAGATCACCTCAACGATGGTTTCCGCCTGGTTCTCCGGAATGCCGGAGTCCTTGAGCGTCCGGATCAGCTTGTGGGTGTCGAAGGTGATTGCGGACATCGTTTGCTCCTGATGTTAGGCGATTTCTGTCAAATCCTATACCATCTCGATCGTCTTTTCGCCCGCCTTCCGCGTCGCGCCGATAGCCACATCGCCTTGCTATGCTCCTGTCGCCCGCGACCGCTGCGCGCTCTGGGGGCCTTGCCATAACCCCGCCAGATCCCGGAACCATCCGGCCGCCCTGGTTCCGGCGGGCGCGGCTGGGCCTGGTCGGGCGCAGGTGACGTGCCACCCCATCGATTCGGGGCGGCTGTGCCTTCGACCTATTGTTGCATCGCGGGGGCGCACCAATACAAGTCGGCGGAGCCGCGATGCAGTTCAGCCTTGCGCTCCTGCCAATCCGGCAGCGCGCGCTCCAGCGACCGCCAAAACTCCCGGGTATGGCTGGGCTCCACCAAATGGCACAACTCATGGACCAGTACGTAGTCCACTAATCGGACCGGAAGCTGCAGGACGCGCCAGTTGACGTACAGCGCACCATCGCGTCCGCAGGACCCCCACCGGAACCCCAGGTCCCTGACCAGGACGCGGGTCGGCGCTGGGCCTGTCCGTCGCCGCAGCAAGTCGATGCGCTTAGCCAGCCAATCCTTGCCGGTGGTGATGTACCACTGCCGAAAGTGGACATCCGCGGGCCGCGCATCGCGCCGCAGCAGGAAACGCGCCCCGTCGAAGTCGAGCGCCGCCTGTTGCGCATCCACCAGCACCAGGCGATAGCGCCGACCGAGATAGCTGAAGGTCTCCCCGGTCACATACTCAGGCGCCAGCGCCTTCGGGGTGGATTCCTCCTTGAGTGCGAGTTTCCGGTGCACCCAGAGTAGCTTGGCCCCGGCCCAGGCGGCCAGTTCGGCATCGCTGGTGGCAAGCGGCGCATGCATGACCAATTCGCCGGCCCGGTCTACGGTCAACCCCAGGGTCCGGCGGCGGTCGCTGCGCCTGATCTTGAAGGCCAGTCCGTCGATCTTCAGGGTCTCAGTCATCATCGGGTCAGGTTCTCGTGGTTCTCGCGGGCCAGGGCGACCAGGCGTTGCGCCAGGTCTCGCTGCGTCTCCGGCGGGCAGATACCTGCCTCGTCCAAGTCACGGACCAGACGCCTGGTCAGCAGTTCCCTGGCGTTGGCCTTCTTCCAAAATCCTACGCTGCGGACTTCCTGCGTGATTCGGTCGACCATCTCAAGGGTTGCCAGCATCGCACGCTGACGCGCCTCGTCCGTCAACTCCCCTGATGCGCCACAGAAATCGAGTACGAGACGGACGAACGGCACCTGAATGCGCGGATCGAGGTCAGGAAAATCCGCCCCGTCGCCGCGTTTCAGCTCATCAACGAAGCGCCGGAGTTCCCGTTCCAGCGCGTCCCAGTCGTCCTTGAAGCGTTGCAGGATCTCCTCAAGCTTCTCACTCATTTGGCGCGCATAGACCGGGTTCTGGTTGGTGAACCCGGTGATGTGAAAACGCGCCGCGTGCTGCATCTGTGCCGCCTTGGCGCGGTTGTTGGTCTGGTTGGCGAGCACTTGCTCAAACTGGGCGTCGGTGATGGCAGTGGGCGGGATCTTGGGATCGACCCCGCGGGCGGAGACATGGCTGTCGATCAGCGTCTTGACCTTTTCCGCGACGCCCAACAAGTTCAGTGCCGGATCGCGGTACAGATTCGCCGCCACCTTGTTGATGAAGCCCAAGAGCTTGGCATCCCGAAACACATCCCCCGGAACCTCCGGTCGATGCTCCAGCACGTTCAGGGTCTCGTAGAACAGGCGCAACGAGTTGATGAATTCGGCTCGGATCCCCAGGTCCGCGAGCAACTCCACACACTGGTCCACCTGGGTGAAGAGGTCGCCCACCCCCCGAGACCTGAAGACCGCCACGGCCCGCGCCCGTCGATCCAGCAGTTTCGGCAGCTCGACGCCGATATCGATGAGTGCCCCGGTAATGTCCGCGCCGTCGTACTCCTTGAGCACCTCGTCCAGGTGACGCGCCACGCCGATGTAATCCACCACAAAGCCGCAGTGCTTGCCGCCATAGGTTCGGTTGACACGGGCAATCGCTTGCAGGAGGTCGTGCGAGACGATCTTGCGATCCAGATACATCATCTGTTCAACCGGCGCGTCGAAGCCGGTCAGCAGCATGTTGTTGACGACCAGGATCGCCAGCGGATCGGTCTTGGTCGTCTTCTCCGGCGCCCAGCGGCGCTTGAAGCGTGCGATCAAAGCCTGTTGTTTCTCCTTGTCCGACCACTGACGCCACGACTCCGGGTCGTTGTGATTCGGCGAGACGACGGCCGCGACCTCCAGCACCCGCAGCCTGGTCAATTGCGGATACAGCCGAAGCAGCGAGCGGGTCGAGTCATCCAGCGCCTGCACCTCGTCATCGCTCAGCGCGAGCACAGCCGCCGGCAGCGCCTCGATCGCAGAGACCAATGCATCGCGCGCCTGCACCAATTGCTGCTGATAGGTCACCGCCGCCTGGCGGCTGGCGGCCACGACCTGGGCCTTAAACCCCTCCGGGAGCGCCACGCCGGCAAAGTGCCGGACCATGTCACGGGCTTTCTGCCCGATCAGCAGCGGCGCCTCCAGTACGTCACCCTCGGTCCCATAGCGGGCCTTGATGATGGCCAGCTCTTGCGGCGTGTAGTCAACGAACATGTCGATGAACAACTGATCGAGCCCGGTCGCGTCCTTGACGAAACCATCCGCGGTACGCCCTTCGTAAAGGATCGGCACCGTGGCCCCGTCCAGCTCCGCATCCTGTAAGAGGTAACGGTCGATGAAGTCGCCGAAGATCTCTGCCGTTGTTTTCTTATCGTGGTTCAGGATGGGCGTGCCGGTAAAACCCACGATGGCCGCGTTCGGCAGGGCGCGGCGCAGATTCCGGTGCAGCGTGCGCGTGTTGCCGCGGTGCGCCTCGTCCACCAGGACCAGGATCTCCGCCGATTCATTGAGCAACGGAAAGTTCTCGAAATCGATGCGATCCGTATTCCAGATAGGCTTCGGGCGGTGCCCCCAGGGTGGCGGCCCGCGCCTCGAAAAAATCGCTGGCGATGAGCAACTGGTTGGTGCGAAACAGGCGCTCGACGCCCTCATGCTCGCTGTAACGGTCCGGCCAGAGCGCGCGACGCTGGTTGGAGTAGCGGAGCAACTGATTGGTCGCCTCGGCGATCGGGTTCTGAATGCCGGGGCTCTTGAACTCCGCGACACCCAGGGGCAAGCCGTTCACGAACAAAACCCCGTCCGCAATGAGATGGCCGCGTCCGCTCGTCAGTTCGACCTTGAACTGATTGATGACCAGGAAGTCGTTGTTCTCCGGAGCGCCTCGTCCAGCCAAGGCTGACCGTCACGCAGGTTGATGCGGCGGATCGCCGCGGCCAGGCGTCCGCGCAGCAGCACCTCCTGAGAACTGGTCCGCTCGGTAGACTCCGGCAGGTCCGGATCGCCCTCGATCCACTCCCAGCCCATCGCCTGAAGCTGTCGGCAGAAGGGCCGTTCCACCAGGTCGCGTTCCCACTCGATCTTGCTCATCGGCTTACCTGCGCTGAGAGTCTCATACCGCCGCCCCGGAAATCGGGTCGAAATCGTTCTTATGGGCAGCAGCGGGGTTGTGCAATTTTTCGGTCGAAATCGCGTAAAGCATTGTTATTTCGTTGCGACGCACTGTGATGGTGCGTTGGGGGTTGTGCTAACGGTTGCGCTATCCGGCGCGCAGTCAGAGTCCGGGGTGAGCCACCCCGCTTCCCGGAGCTGTTGCCAGGCCGCCCGGATATGCTCCGGCTTGAACACCCGCTGCTTGCGGGGATTCCACACGCGCACTCGGGCCGTCGCGGCCTCAAGCGTCGCTGCCGCGGCTTCGCCGTTCGCCCCGCCATGGTGGTTGACCCAATGCACGGTGGCCAACAGTTCCATCCCGTAGGGCGTCTCGAATCCCTCGATCAACTCGGCTACGCGCGCAAGTCGGGTGATCGATTGTGAATACCGTATTGCATAATCCGCGCTCCTCAGGCCCGCGTGCTCGACTGATCCTCGACTTCCACCAGTTGCGGAATCTCAACCAAGAGATAGCGGGGACGCCCGGACCCGACACGGGTTGCGAGTAAAGTCATTTGCACCCGCTGGTAACCCAGCTCTCGATTGATTCGATCGAGATCCGGTATCGCCCGCGAGACCTTCCCGGTAATCACGCCGAGATCGCCATCCGCCGCAAACTGGAAGGTCCGCGGTTTCGATAGAAGACCTTGAAACTCACCGGTTAAGGTCAAGGCATCCTCGTGGAGATTGTCCCGCCCGAGGCGCGCCAGGCTGGCGCGAACCTGGCCGAGGTCCGAAAACCGAAAGACGCTTTCCC
Source organism: Chromatiaceae bacterium (assembly GCA_013426805.1). GTDB lineage: Bacteria > Pseudomonadota > Gammaproteobacteria > Chromatiales > Chromatiaceae > Thiodictyon. The sequence goes on along the minus strand of JACDZG010000016.1, from coordinate 69,809 downwards.
GAACTTGCAGGGCGCACGTCGCACCCTGATCCGCCAGGGTACCAATGAAGGTCCGTACCTTATCCAATGCACGCTGATCCAACTCCGCCGCCGAGTCTGCCAATACCTCGTCGTTCGGGTCAATGCTGCCCTGCAACAAACACTGGGTTCTATCTAGCGCCTGTTCGATGATGGACGGATCTTCGAGCGGCAATTGGTCGCCCCGGTATTCCTCCAACTCGAAGCCGAATGAGCCGAGTGCCGTGCTGGTGATGAGGAGTTGATTCTGATCCCGGTTCGGGATCGGACCCATGGCCGCCAGGGGCGCCGTGAGTGACGCTGCAACCGCGGCGACGGCCTCGGTGAAACCACCGACCGCTTTAGCGCCGAAGTCCGCAAAGATCCCATAGCCGCCGATGACCGGTCGGCCCTCGAAGGTGAGCCGTGCGCGTGCCGGTTCACGCTGGAGCGGCCCGGCCTGCTCGATCCGGCGATCGAGCACTTGTAGGCGTACCGTCAGACCAGCCCGGTCCAACACGTCTTCCGCGGGTACCTCGGACAACATGCGTTGCACGGTGGCGCGCTCCGCAAGGAGTGAAATATGCTCGTCCCGGTTCATGGATTTGACCTCTGCGAGTTCAATTTCGCCAGTTCGGATCGCGCAGCGGCGTCATCTGTTGGTGCCAGGTCGACCGCCAGATAGCCTTTCCAGGCGCCGTTGCGTCGGTGCGACCACAGGCTGTACCAATAGGCGGCCCGTTCCACCAGTCGCTCCGGGGGCATCGCCAAGTCAACCAGATAGGCGTCCACCCGATAAGTCGCTTTCTGATGGTCCTGCGCCTCGGCGCTGATCGGAACAAGGTGAGGGTGCCGCGCCATCAGATCACCCGGCGACAGGCCGGTCGGAAACTGAAAGAAGGTCACCAGGTCCAGGTCGTTGGGCGGGCGTTGCTCCAGGAGTTCGATGTGTTCCAGGAAGCTGCCATTCAACCACTGAAACCCCTGGATGAGCCCGGCCGCGTGCAAGGCCGCCCGGTAGGCAAAGAACCCTTCGAGCACGGCGCGGCGCTCCGGGCTATGGGCAAAGCGGAGCACCAGTTCGGTCAGTGCCATCCTGTAGGGCGAGCGTGCCAGGCTCGTGGGCGCTCGTGGGTCTACGGGCGGCAGCAGCCCTGCAGCATTCCAGTCCGGGATCGGGAACGCGGTCATGGGGACCCCTCCAGCAGGTCGGCAGGGACTCGGACGCGGCCGGTGAGGAGGTCGGACATGAGGCCCGCCTTGAGAAGGTGCTGCTTCCTCAGTTCATCCTCTTCGCTCGCAATGGTATCTGCCGAATGGTGCAGCGCGGTCTCGATCGCGCGAAGTTCCTCCGGCCCAGGAACAGGAAAAAGCAAGCCGCGGAGCGTTTCCGAGCGAATCGCTGACATTACACCTCCTTGCTCATCCCGCCGTAACTGCCGGAGCATCCAAGGGGCATGATTGATCTGCCAGCAGGCAAGTGACGGGGAATAGCGGTCTAGGTCCAGGCTAATGGTCCATACGTGCTTTGATGAGAGGGCGTTGCCAATCTCATTCGGCACAACACAGCAGCGACCCACCGTGCCCATCACCGTGATCATAAGATCGCGAGGCCGTACCGCGTAACGACTTAGCTCCGCAAATTTTTCCTCATCGACGAAGCGACTGAAATTGTGGTCGAAGCGCTCCACACGCACATTGTCGATTCCCAGCAAAGGGATGCCCGTCGCCTTCAGCTCGCGTTTGAGAAGGCCGCTACCGAACGGCCCGCTACGTAAAGGATGGGGAACGCGGGCTAAGAGCTGTTCAAGCGAGAGGATATTCCAGTCCTTTGGAATCCGGCCGAGGGGTGAGTGTTGGAACTGTTCCGGATGGGCGCGTGGGTTGCGAAGCTCACCGCGCTTGTCGAAGCCGCGAGTCAGCAGGTCGTGCAGCAAACCAGTTCGGATCTGTCTGAGCTTGAAAATCACTGCCTCGGTCGATGCGATCACGTTCCCATTGAGGGTCGCCCGCTCCGGCAGCGAATCGATCCGTGCAACCCTTCCTATGGTTCCATCTTTCGAGATAATTACGTCTCCGTGGCGCAGGGCGATTTCCGAAGACTCTTCGTAACGCGCCTCTGATATATGGTCGCAAGCGCTCCAATGAACGCGACCGTTACGGATGTGCTGACCAGCAATCAAAAGCGGACCGTCCTGGCGATATTCAGTGGATGATAAGCCACGCCAGCCGATCCGCGCGCGAACCTCCGCGTGCTTACCGAGTGGCTCCAAACTCCAGCCGTTCATGCGTATCCAAGCCTCTCGCTGATTTGGGACCACATAGCCCAAGTTCGGTCGCGCTCTCGATTATACTGATGATAGGCAACGGCATACTTGTCCCAAAGCCTTTCGACAAATCCCTCAAGCACCATCCGCCGCTCCCCCATGGCCGTCTCCATCCCGGCTTGGACATCCTGTGCAGTCAACTCCAGTACCAGTTCCCGCTTCTTGTCTTCTCCCATCGCATCGCAGGTCGCCTTGAGTTCAGCGAGGAAGTCATTGAGCAACGCACGGTAAAACTTGCGGGCCTCGGTCAGGTCAGCCTTGGTTTCTTCATAAGGCTCCAGTGCCTCGGTAATCGCAGCGAGGCGGGCAAGAACCGGCGCCAGTGCCGCGCGGGCCTGTTCCAACCGGCTTTGGGCCGCCGCCGACGCTCGCCCGGTTGCCGCGGGCGGCTTCTTGGCGGCAATCTCCAACTTCTTCAGTTCCGCCAGCGCGGCCTTGTGCGCGGCGCGCAGTTCCCGCGCCTGGCGGTCCAGATCGCGCGCCTGGTTCCAGTTGGCCAGTTCGTCCTCGTCCAGGTCGTCCGGTGCATTGTCGGCCTCGAAGGCGGCCTTCTCGCCCTTGAGCCGGGCGATTTCGGCACGGGCGGCGGCGATGCGCTCCAGGTACTCGGCCATGGTGCGCCGCACCAGTTTGTGACCGAAGGGGTCGAAGGCGGGGCCGGCGTTGTCGTCGTCTTCCAGTGCGTCGGCGATGGCGTCTACCCAGCCGTCGATGACTCCCGGAAAGCCGTTCTCCAACAGGGTCTTGAAGTCGGGCAGGGTGTCGGTCCACCAGGTGGCGATGACACCGGCCAGTTTGAAGCGGTCGAGCACGGCCAGGGGAGCCAGGGCGGCGACGAAGCTCTCCAGGACCTCGGCGCGGACGGCGTTCAGGTTGCGGCGGTCGGGGAGTTCGATGATGCGGGGCGAGTGTGCGGCCCACCAGCTGTCCAGGGCCTTGCGGACGGTCAAGGTGCGCGCCTGGACGCCCGGGTCGGACTCGACCAGGGGACGGATGGCGGCGCGGTCCGTCAGTTCAGGGGCGAAGTCGAGATAATCGCCCGTGCGGGCGGGCGGGACGCCCGCGTTCCCAGGGGGCACGAAGACCCTGGTAGGGTCAAGCCCGACGGCGGCAAACAGCGCGCGCCGGGTCTCGACCTCGGCCGCCGGCACGCCGCCGTGCAGATGGGCGCGCACGTCCTGCGGTTCGGGCGGCGGGGCGTTGTCGACATAGCGGCGGATGTTGAGGTTCCAGTCGTTGGCCGGGTCGGCGATCTCGGTGATGGGCACCACCCGCGCATAGCCCGGCAGGTCGGTGAAGCGCTCGTAGGCGGTGACGACCTTCTCGACATGTTCGGGGCGGAGGTAGTTCTGAGCACGGCCGGCGAAGTATTCGGCATCCGCGTTGATGAAGAGCACCTGGCCGCGGCGGTCCTCGGGCTTGGCCGGGTTCTGCGGCCGGCCGGTCAGATTGGGCCGCATGATCAGGATACAGGCGGGGATACCAGCGCCGTAGAAGAGGTTCTGCGGCAGGCCGATGACGGCCTCGATCAGGTCCTCCTCCAGGAACTTCCGCCGAATCTCCCGCTCCGCCCCGCCGCGAAAGAGCACGCCGTTGGGCATGACGGTGGCGACCATGCCGCCGGGGCGGCACACGGCCAGCATATGCTGGGCGAACATCAGGTCCGCCTTCTTGCCGCTGGTCGGACACCAGCCCCAGCGGAAGCGTTCCGGAAACTCCATGTTGGACTCGCCGAGTGCGGCGAGTGCCTTGTCGAGCCGACTGCCGTAGGGTCGGGTGGCGTCGTTCAGCTTGGCGCTCAGATAGCTCCACCGGGCCTGTTCCGGGACGAAGAAGGTGTCGTAGTAATCCGGGTTCTCGCCATAGCGGCGCTCCGCCTCGTCCTTGACCAGGCCCTGGGCGACCTTGCGCCCGACGATGCGCTCGTGCTCGGCCTCGAACTGGTCCGAGCAGCGCTTGAGAAACAGGAGTCCGAAGATGTAATCCTTGTACGTGGCCGCGTCCAGACCCTCTTGCCGCAACCGGTCGGCGGCGGCGTAGAGGTGTCGTTCCAACTTGGCGAGCGAGAGCTTGGGCATGGAGTTTCTGGTTTCTTGAGTCCGGGATAGCTTTCAGGCTGAGGGCTCGCTGGTGAGGTTTATTGTGTGCAGGTCGTTCTTCGCAACCCGATACTTGACAAAAGACAAACGAAAAACCGGAAACTGAAAACCGTTCCATCGATCGCCTTCGGACGTGATAACCGGACGTAGGGGCGGGTTTCAAACCCGCCCCTACACCAAGGGTCTGTCTGGATCTCAGGTACGAAGGCTATATCACTGATAGATCAACGTAATCCCCGCCGTTTTCAGCAGTTCGGCCTCCTGTTCCAGTTCCAGCCGGGTCAGCGGGTGCGCGTCCAGCCAGGCGTCGGCGAAGTCCAGGGTCAGGTTATCCTCGACGATCTGGAGTGTGGGGTTGGGAGTGCTGTCGGTCGAGCGGCCCCGGTGGAGCAGGACGGCGAGGCGCAGGATGATGCACAGGCGCTTGGTACAGTCCTGGATGCCTGTCGGCAGGGCCGCGAACTCCTGGACCGGGAATTTGCGCCGGTGCCCCAGGACCAGCGCGGCCAGCACCACCTGTTCCTGACGGGTGAAGCCGGCGAGATCGGCGTTGCGCAGCAGATAGGCGCCGTGCTTCTGGTACTGGCTATGCGACACCACCAGGCCGAGCTCGTGCAGACGTGCCGCCCAGGCGAGCATCCGCGGACAGCGGGAGTCGCTGAGGCACCAGGGTGCGGTCGCCTGATGATAGAGGCTGAGCGCGGTCGCCTCGACGCGCCGGCCGTGGGTTTGGTCAAGATGAAAATGCCGCGAGAGGGTCAGCACGGTCCGTTCGTGCATGTCTTCATGGCGGTGACGCCCCATCATCTCGTAGACCAGGCCCTCGCGCAGGGCATAGTCGCAGACCTGCATGTGTTCGATGCCCAGGGTTTCAAAGACCGCCCGCAGCACCGCGATCCCACCGGCGAACACCGGCTTGCGTTCCTCGGTCAGCCCCTTGAGGTCCAGGGTCGCGACCCGGCCCGCACTGACGAGCGCGTCGCGCAGGCGGACCAGCGCCGCGGCGGAGATGCCGTCCTCACTCCAGCCCTCGGCGGTCGCGACCGCGGCGATGGCCTTGATGGTTCCGGAGCTGCCGACCGCCGTTTCCCAGCCGGATTTGCGGAAGATCTCGCGCACCGGGCGGACTTCCAGTGCGCCGGCCAGCTCGGCCCGATCCATCGCCTTGGCGGAGACCCGGCCGTCGGGAAAATAGCGCAGATTCATGGTGACACAGCCCATGTGCAGGCTCTCGCGCAACCGTGCGCTGAAGCCCCGCCCGACGATGATCTCGGTACTGCCGCCGCCGATATCGACCACCAGGCGGCGTTCGGTTCCGGCCGCGAGTCCGTGGGCCACCCCCAGGTAGATCAACCGCGCCTCCTCCCGGCCGGCGATGATGGCGATGGGGTGACCCAGTGCCGCCTCGGCGCGCTCGATGAACTGGCTGTCCGGATGTAACTGGCGCAAGGTGTTGGTGCCGACCGCGCGCACGGCGCCCAGGGGGAAACCGCGCAGCCGCTGGCCGAACCGCTCCAGGCAGGCCAGGGCGCGTTCTTCCACCTCGGGACGCAAGCGCTTCTCGTTGTTCAGGCCCTCGCCCAGGCGCACCGGTTCTTTCAGCCGATCGATGATCTGCATGTGGCCGTCACCGATGCGGGCAACGATCATATGAAAGCTGTTGGAGCCGAGGTCGACCGCTGCCACGGTCTCGTGCAGCGATCCGCTTGCGGTCGGGATGGGCGCTTCGGGCATGACATAAACCTGCCTTGAGGGATCGCTATGGTAACAGACGCGCGCGTGCCGCCTGGTGACGAGGGGGGACGCCGCTGACCGCACGTTGATCGCCGTGCTGCGACTGTGGCTGACGTCCGTACCATCGAAATGAAATTCTATGAATAAATAGTTAATATTTATAATATATAGTTGCTAGTATCATGTCATTGATGTAGATACCCGCAATTGTGTAGAAGGTGATGAGGTAACGGAGATGTTGGAGACTGACGGTGGCTTTGGCGAGGAAACGGCTGAGGCGGTACCACCCATGAATGCCGCCGACGATGCGCGTGGGTCCGCCCCCAATCTGGCGATACGGCGACGGCTTGAGCGCATGCGCGAGCTGAAACGGCTGCGTGAATTGTTGGATGACCCCGATTTCGACGACCTGAACTAGTTTGAAACCCGCCCCTAAGTCCGGTCATCGCGTTCGATGCCGGTAACGCGATCCGGCGCCTGATGGCCAACCGTGGCCGGCTGTTCAGCGATGACGACTGAGCCTTTAACTTGCGACCGGTCGACGGTCAAGGTCTCGTCGGTGGCGCGTTGTTCGCCCTGATACAGCCGGACCGTGATCGGGTTCCCGGCGCGCACGTTGATATCACGCTGCGGAAAGGCAATCAAGATTCCATGCTCGCGGAAGCTGCGTTCGATCGCCAGATGCAGATCGGTCGTCACCCCGACGCGCAGGTCCATGGCGTCCAGATAACAGCGTAGCGTCAGGGTCAGGGCGTTATCGCCAAAGGTGTCCAGCGAGGCGAGCGGGGGCGGTTCCTTGAGGACTTGCGGGTTGGCGGCGGCGGTTTCGGTCAGCAGGGTCAGGGCGAGGCGGGCGTCGCTGCCGTACTCGATGCCGACGGTGATGACGATGCGATTGATCTGGTCGCTCAAGGTCCAGTTGAGCAGGCGTCCGGTGATGAACTCCTTGTTGGGGACGATCAACTCCTGGCGATCCCAGTTGCGGATGGTGGTGGCGCGGATCTCGATTTTGGTCACGGTGCCGGTGGTGTTGGCGATCGTGACCGTGTCGCCGACCCGGACCGGACGTTCGAACAGGATGATCAAACCGCTGATGAAGTTGGCGACGATTTCCTGCAGACCGAAGCCGATGCCCACACTCAGCGCCGCCACCAGCCATTGGATCTTGGACCAGCTCAGGCCCAGGGTGCCGAAGGCCATCACCACCGCGATCGCCGTGATGGCATAACTCACCAGGGTGCGCACGGCGTAACGTGTTCCCGCATTGACCTGGCTGTTCTGCAGCAGCAGGATCTCGATGAGGGCCGGCAGGTTTTTGGCCGCGACCAGGGCGACGAACAGAATGACCACCACCAGCCCGAGGTCGGCGGCGGTGACCGGGATGAGCCGCGCCGCGCCGTCCACCACGCTTGAATAGTTCCACAGGGCCATCTGTTCGAAGACGGCGAGGGCCGGCAGCATCGCTGACCAGATCAGCCACAGCCCCAGGACGGCCAGCATGAAGACGGTCGCGTTGAGCAGCTTGCGGGTCTGTTCATCGAGGCTCGCCAGATCCACTTCCGGTTCTTCCGCCACCGCCGGCCCGGCGCCGGGCTCGCGCACGGGCGTGCCGACACCGGGCTCGCGTTCGAGTGCGCCCGCCTTGGCGCTGGCGGCCTCAGCCTGAACACGGCGGGCGGTCTGACGTTCCATGGCCGCCTGAAAGGCCAGGCGGCGGCGGGTGTAAACCAACCAGCGCACGATCACCTGCTGCACCAGCACCAGGCCAAGCGCCAGCCAGGCGGTTTGCACCAGTGATTGAAACAAAGTGCCCGCAGTATAAAGGTAGCCCAGGACGGCCAGTGCGCCCAGCGCCAGGGGGGCGCCGACGATGACGGGATACCAGAGATTACGCAGGCGGTTGGCCCAGGCCCCGGGGTTGGCGGTCAGGGTGCGCGCGAAGACTCCGGTGCGCGGATGCAGGAGTCGGCCCAGGAATACGGCCGTGCCGATCATGCCCGCGATCAAGGCCAGGCGGCCCAGACTCTCGCCGCGCGTCGTATCGTGGCTCAGATAGACGGTGTAGGCGATCAGGCTGGCGACGAGGATGTAGGGCGTGAACCAGCGCAGGTTCCACCGGATCTGGACCAGGACATCGCTCTCCCAGCGGAAATGGCGGTCGGCGACCCCCCCGGGGATACAGGTCAGGCGGAAGCCGCGCAGGAAATAAAAGCCCAAGGCGACCTGGGTCAGTGCGCCGCCGACCGCGCGGGTAAAGCCGGTGGCCTCGATGGAGGCCGCGAGCTCCCGGCCCAGGAGCAAGCAGGCGAGTGGTAACGGCAGCGCCGCCAGCGCGGTCAGGCCGATGGCCTCCAGCGTATGGACGAAGCGGTCGGTGCGCACCCGTCGCAGGGGCTCCGCACTCGCCAGGATCGCGCGTTTGATGGCGGCTTGTTGCCAGAACAGCACCAGGATCGTGAGTAATCCCAGCCATGCCAGTGGTGAGTGTCGCAGTTCGAACGCCAGCACCTGCACGACCTCAGTCCAATTGGTGCGCGACAGCATCCAAGTGACCGCCGACGGCAGGCTGGCCAGGCTGTCGAGTGAGATCGGCCGGGCGCTGCGGACCCACAACAGGTGTCGTGCCAGGAAGTTGTCATAGGCCGTCGCGGTCTGAATCAGCTGCTCGGCTGCATCATTGAGTTCACTCTGCTTGCGGATGAATGCCTCCCCTCCGGACAGTGCTTTGTCGATCAAGCCGCGCCGCATGGCCAGCAGATCCTTGAGCTCGGTGCGCACTTGCTCGGTTTGCGCGTCGGGGGCAGTGGCGGAGAGCGCGGTGATGGCCGTGTCCAGGTCGCGCAGGGCGCGTTGTTCCTCCCGGTTCCGGATCTGTTGCAGCGTTGCCTCCGCGACCTGTTCGCTGCGTTCGGCCATCTCTTTGCGGTACTTGCGCAGGTCCGGCAGTTCGTTGCGTCGATCGATGAGGACCTCGCCGAGGATCTGGTTGACACCCGCCACATTAATGCGCTCGCGGGCCCCGCGAAAGTCGGCCTCGATGCGGTCGTGCTCGCCTTTGATCTGTGAAATCAAATCACTGAACTGATCGAGTTGCGCGGCCAGCACCCCCAGCGACGCGGTCAGTTCGGCATTTGCCTTGGCCGTCTCCTGCACCAGCGGATGCTTGTCCACCGCGTCGCGCTGCGCGGCCTCGGTTTCGCGGCGTGCCTGCTCGGCCTCGGCCTTGCGGCGTTGATCCTGCACCTCCTCCATACGCCGCAGGCGTTCTTTGACCTGAGTCAGGGTGACGCCGGCCTGCTCGCGCTGGGCGCGGCGGAGTGCATCGCGTGCGCCCTGGCTGGTCAGTTCCTGTTCGAGCGCCTGGGTCTCGGCCGTCAGCGCCGCCCGCCGGGCAGCCAAGGTCCAGGTGCCGGCCTGAATCTGCTCGGCGGACTGATCGGGAGCCGTGGGACGCGCGGCTTCCGCCTCCAGGTCATTGAGGGCCTGGCGGACCTCGGCGAGCCGGGCGCGCACCGCGCCCGGGCGGCTGTTAGTGTCCTCCAGGGCCTTGTCGATCTCAGTGATGCGGGCCTCGAGTGCCGTCGCTTCGGCCTGCGTCTTGGTCAGGCGTTGACTGAGATCATCATTGCTCAGCGCGGCGAGCACGCGCGGGCTGGGCTGATCGTCGTCACCCGGATCGGTTTGCAGTTGCTTGCGGATCGCGGCCGTCTGGTCGGGTCCATCCGCCACCGCTTGCAGGTACTCGGCGGCCTGAGTCGCGAAGTCGCGTGCGGATTCCAGATAGGTGGAGGTGCGCCGATAGGCCTCGAGCAGCGCCGTCTTCGCGGCCTCATCCAGGGTCTTCGACGCTTCAGTCTCCTTGATCCGGGCGTCGATCTCGGCCGGCAGCGGGACCCCTGGCGCGGTCGCGGCGGGTGCGCCGTTGGCGGTCTTGTCCGCCGGTGCGGACAATCCGGGGGCCGGCCAGCCGCCGACGAATAAGGCGAGTAGCAGCAGGCCCGCCAGGGCGAGCAAGCTGGGCCGCTTGGGCGCATCGCGGCGCGCGCGGGCCGCGGACAGAGCACCGGAAGGGCGACGAGAAAGCGAGCGGATGTGCATGAGCGTTGGGGCAATTGGTCCAGCCGCGTTCCGCGCGCGCATCAGACTCCTCTTTGCAGAACAGAGCGATCGGCGGCAGAACCACGCTTAAGTCCGTCACCGCGAAGAAGGAACGCGGGGTGGCGGCAAACAGGCTTGCTATGATCGCATCGCATGCCCGGATAAGCCACAGTGCTTGACGCGATCGAGCCGGTGCCGGCGACCCCTGGGGGTGACTTACGACTGAAAGAGCCGATTTAGCCAGGCAAGCAACTGCGTGACCTCGGGAGTATCGGCACCAAGGAACCCGGCAGTAATCGCTGTACCGAGGGGTTTACCTGGCTCCTGCTGCCAAGCGAGCCAAGTATGAACAAGGGCCTTAGGCTCGGCGACGGCGCTGAAACGACGCTCGCCGGCCGGAATCGATCTCACGCTCGCCTCGACATGTGCGAATAGCCTGCTGTTCTGCGGAATCAGTAAACGCAAGAAATCTTCCAAGATCCCGGTTGTTCGATTATCCGGCATGACCCAGATTCCCACCCGCGGCAGCAGGCTTTGCGGGTCGGTGGGAGGCTCCAAGATGGTACCGCTTGCGCCCGGGGCCTGAGGGACATCTTGGTAACCTGCGTGGATGAGCCGACCCCGTAGCGACTGCCAGCGCGCCGACAAATCCGTGTCCGCATCGACGACGATGCCGACGGCATCCCCGTCGCCGCTGGCCTCGCGCAGACGAAGGTGTAAGTTCTCCAGAAGCCGGACAATCCCTCCATGTTGCTGCACCTCCACGACCGGCCCGCCACGTTTGCCGCAGAGATGCTTGATCACATGCGCGTCATCGGGACCTTCAACCAAGAGTATTTTTCGACCGGCCATGTCAGCGGACCTCGATTCGGTCGCGCGTGGCCACCCGCAGATCCTCTTCGCAATAGACCGTCGGGATTATCTGCTCGCCCTTGCGGGTCAGCCGCACCAGCACCCCTTGCTCCGAGGTCGCGGCGGCGGCCTTCTGAAACGCCTCGATCGCGTCCCAGCTATGCGAGGTCGCGAAGACCTGGATGTTCAGGCGCGCCGCCAGCCGGAAGATCGCCCGCCAAGCGTCGAACTGGACAGAATGGTGCATGCCGTTCTCGAATTCGTCGATCAGCAGCAGTCCGTCTTTGGCATTGACCAGGGACAGCACGATGCCGAACAGGCGATTGAGTCCATCGCCATAGGTGCGCAACGGGACGGGTCGCGGCAGGTTGGCGGCACGGACGATCGCCGTGCGCTGTTTGCGAGCGCCGTCTCCCCCCACCATGGAGACCGCCACAATCCGCGGGTCGACGATCCGCAGTGCATCGACCACATCCGGCTCGCAGTCCGACAATGCGATCGTGTCCCACAGGGCGCCCAGCCCGGATGTCTGTTTGCCCGCATAGGGACCCACGTAGACGCACGGCAAGGACAGCCGCTCGCCGAGCCCGGCCTGCGGCGAGGTGTCACCGTATTGAAAGTGATAGCGCATCGCGTCTAGGATGGAGGTTGCCTTCGAGGTGCCGTAATAGGTCAACGCAAGGACTTGCTCGCGACCGTCGATATCGAGCACCAAGGCCGGTAGTCCAGGCCAGCCCGACGAGTCATCGCCAACGACCCGCTCGCCGAGGCCAATTGGCGTCATACCATCATCTGCGGTGCGGACGAGAAACCGATCGACGCCCAACGTCAATCGCATCGGACGCGGATCGCCCGTCGTCTCGATCACAATTGGGCCTGGATTCTCGAACAGTTGCGGAAATCCGCAGAACAACGTCGACAAGTGAAATAGCCCGTCCATGGCGTCGGAGCGATCGGAGTCCCCGGCACTGCCCAAGTCTTCTTCTCGCTCGTCTAGAATGCTCCGGACGACCGCTGGTGATGCACTGGAAAACAGGATGCGCAATGCCTCCAGCAGGGACGACTTGCCGGTGTTGTTGCGTCCGGTAATCAGGTTGACCCGTCCGAGCCCGGCGATCCGGACCTCCCGCAAGGCGCGAAAGCGTTCGACCGACAGGCTGGCGATCCTGGGGTTCATCGGCGGTCTCCTGTCGTTACGGAGTTGGTTGCGGTTGCCGGGCCACCGCTCGATTTTCCATGGGATCGCCGGGCGACGGCCGATAGGGGTGGTACGCTGGACGTCGCCTCACCCCAAAACCGCTACCCCGCGAGCCAGTCCGCATGAATCCTAGCCCTGGCTCCGCGCCGCGGCAACCTGTCATCGTCGATTCCTCTTATGCGGTCGCGCGCAACTGCCTGGCGGGCTCGGTGGCGGTTTTCCTCGCCGTCCGCTTGTTCCCCGCGCCGGCGGCGACGGCGCCCGCGAGCGCTTGGGTATCCGCATTGCGGGACAGCAGATACCCAGGATCGCCGTTCCACCGGCCCCGGTTTTCACAGCAGGATTGACCATGCCACTACGCGCTCTCTCGATTCAGGTCAGCGATCGGGCCGCCCGAGTCTACGAGGCCGCCCCGCCACACGAGCGCCGTAAGCTCGACGCGTATAGTGGACCCCACGATCGCGGCCAGACAGTCTGGTCCGCTTTGCAGAGTGAACGCCGCGGGCCAGCGCCTTGATCGCCGCCGCGATCAATCACCGCGCTCCGACAGCTTGGCCGCCTTCCCGCCTGGACCCAAATCCCCGACGCCGCGCCGTGCGCCGCCGGTTTCGTCGTAGACCCAGCGCAGGATGGCGTCCTCCACCGCCTTGCCGCGCCAGGTGGCCAGCCGTGGGTTGTTGATCAGCGAGACCAGCACCCAGCGCCGGCCGCCGGCGTCGTCGAGGAATCCGGCCAGGGCGGTGACGCCCTGGGTGGTGCCGGTCTTGAGGTGCCCCTGGGCGCGCAGGGGCTCGCGCTTGAAGCGACGATGCAGGGTGCCGTCCACGCCCAGGATGGGCAGGGAGGCCATCAGTTCCGCCATGCCGGGGTGGGTGTAGGCCCAGGCGAGCAGCCGCCCCATGCTCTGTGCCGAGATGCGGTCGTCCCGCGACAGACCGCTGCCGTTGTCGAGCACCAGTTCGGGGAAGTCCAGACCCTGTTGCGCCAACCATTCCTTGATCGCGTTCCGACCCTTGTCCAGCGTGGCCGGGCGGCCGTAGCGCTCCATGCCGATGGTCAGAAACAGGGTGCGGGCGATCAGGTTGTTGCTCCATTTGTTGACATCGCGCAGGACGACCGGCAGTTCCGGCGACTCAATCGCGTGCAGTAGGGTGGCACCCTTGGGGCGGACGCCCTCGCGCAGCACGCCCTCGAGCTTCCCGCCCAGATCCTGCCACAACGCCAGGACGGCCCGGCCCGCCTGTTGCACCGGGTCCAGCAGGAGCCCGGCGACGCTGTCACGTTGGCACTCGGAGGCGAAGGTCCCGGTCAGTGTCATGATGGTCGGGGCCTGCTCGCCGGTCAGTGCGGCATGCACCCGATGGTGCTTGGCTTGGCAGGGGGCCTTGACCACTTTCAGTTGGTTCTGCAAGTCCAGGTTGGCGACCGGCGGCTCCAGCCAGGCGCTCAGCGCCGCGGATTTGGGGTCCAGCCGCAATTCGACCTGGGTCAGTTGTTCGTCGATGCTGAAGGCGACCGGCAGGGCGTTGTAGGCGGCCTGTCCCTTGCCGTCGAAGGCCGCGCGGGTGGTCGCGGGTGGGTCGAAGGCGCTGTTGTCGATGATGAGGTCGCCGCCGATCGTCTGCAGACCCTGGGCACGCAAGGCCCGGAGGAACCGCCACAGGTCGGCCAGACGCAAGCTGGGGTCACCGCCGCCTTGAATGATCAGGTTCCCGGCCAGCCGGCCGTTCACCAGTGGACCATCCAGCCAGGCGCGGGTCTGCCAGCGGAAGTTGGGTCCCAGCAGCCCGAGGGCAGCGATGCTGGTCAGGAGCTTGATGGTCGAGGCCGGTTGTCGCGGGGTGTCCGCGTTGACCGCGATCCGCGGTTGCGTCTGGGTGACCTCGCGCAGGTAGAGGCTCAGATCGGCCTGCTCGATCTGCTGGAGCCGCAGCGCCTTGTCGATGGCAACCGGCAAGGGCTCGGCGTGCGCCAGTCCCAGGGTCGCGGCGAGCACACCGAGGAACCGGCGCCCCCAGTTCAGGGCGCCGGAATGGCGGGTGGTCGGGCGACGGTGGGCGACCACGTCAGTCCCTCAAGCGAGTGTGTCGTCCTTGAATTCGTGCGTCCGCGGCCCCGCCGGCGGTTCGGTGCCCGCGTCTTGGTCGCGGCCGACGTTCATCGGGGGCGCGACTGGGGCGAAGGGCGGTGGCTCCGGTGCCGGAACGGGGGGCGCCACCCAAGCGGCGACTGACTCGACCGGTGCCGCTGGGGCGACCCAGTCACTGTCGCTGCGCGGCCGCCCGGCTGGCCGCATCGGCGCTGGCTCACCCGGCTCCGGTTGCGCGGGCCAATCAGCCCCGCCGCTTTCGACCGCACCAGCTTCCCTGCTGAACTCCAAGCCGGATTCCACGCGCGTTTCCGCATGGGTGTCAGGCGCGGATTCGTCTGTTGACGCCGCGCGTTCACCGTTGGCGCTGGGCCGCCGCCGATTGCGACTGCCGCCGCGCCGCCGCCGGGACGTCCGCGGCGGTTCTGTCGGGGACGGCTCGGTCTGGACCAAGTCGGCGCCGCCGGCATCGTCCGTCTCTTCTTCGTCATCCTCGTCATACCCAACCCACGCCTCCGGCTCGACGTCGCCCGGCGCCGCGCCGCCGGACATTCTCGGCGTCGGCTGTCCGACCGCCTCCGGTGATGCGTCCACCGGTCGCTGACGATCCCAGTCGCGTGTTTGGCGCTCCTGCGGGACCCGTGGCTCGCCCGTGATCGTCAGCGCCGGACTCGAGCTTGATGCAACCGGTGCGTGTTGCGCGGTGCCCGGGTTTACGACGTCAAGGTCGCGTGAAGGCTCAGCCTGGGTCGCGACGTCAACCGTCGGTGCAACGAACGGATCCGCGGTCGGTGCGCGATCCGTCGGCCACCAGGTCGATGATCCGGACACCCGGTCGGTGGACCGCTCGAACGCCGCCAGCGGTGTCTCGGCTGTTGTCGTGTCACTTGCCGGGACCGCCGGGGCCGCCGGAGAGTGATCCCAATCGCTGCGCTCGGGCACGATTTCGGCCGCGGCCGCAGGCCAGCGCGGGTGGCTGGACTCCAATTCCGGCGGCCGCTCGATGACATCGCGTGGCGGGCTGATCTCGGAACTGACCGCCTGATTGGGCTGCCATGCCGGCGTCTGGTGCGTTTCGTGCGTCGCGATTGGCGGTTGGATCGGTTCGACTGCCGTCGCAGTGGGCATCATCGGCGCCGGAGCGTCCGGACGCGGCTGCCCGTCGCGTGGTTCCGCCGTCCTGGTCTGCTCGGCGATGGACGCTACGTGCGGTACGGCGCGCGGCAGGGGGTGCGGTTCCGGACGATCGATCGGGGTTGGTCGATACTCAGCCCGCTCGGTCGGCGCGAGCGCCTGGGGCTGTAGTCCCTGGTCTTCCTGAGTCGGTTCCGGAAGATCCCGGCGCGGCTCACGTTGGCCGCCCGGGGAGCCGCCCGCCTGGGCACCATCGACGGCGGACCGCGGTTCGTCGCGTCGACCTCGACCGCGACCCCCGCGACGGCTGCGCGGGTCGCCGTCACGGCGTTCTCTCGGCTGCACGTCTGCTGACTCGGGGCGCGCGTTGTCCGCACGCCCGATCTCCGCATGCATCGGCTCGGTACGCCCAGTATCGGAACGTCCGGTATCTGAGCGATGACCGTCCGGACGCGGCTGGGTCCGTTGGGTATCCCGGTTGCCATTCGGAGCCGTACTCCGCTCGCTCGGCCGCTCCGACGGTCGGTCAGTGGGGCGATCACCCGGTCGATCGCTCGCGCGGTCGGGGTTGCGACCGCTGGTGCGTTGGCGCTCCGCCTCGCCGCGACCTGGGGTCACCGCCCCCGGCGCACGCCGGTTGTCGCGGGGGTCGCGTCGCGGGTCTTCCCCGCGTGGGCGCGGTCCCGCGTCCGGCCGCCGCTGGCCGGCCTGATGTGGCCGGTCGGCTCGCGGGCCTTGCTGATCCGCTGACGGGTCCCGTTCATAGGGGGGTTCGGCGGGTTCCACGCCGCGCGGTGCGAACAGCCCGGTCCAGATGCGTTTGAGCAGGTTTTCTTGGGGCGGGCGTTCCGACTCCGGGCCGGTCAGGAAATCCGGGTGCCGTTCGGCCGGCCGCTCGGCGACGCGCTCGGGGCCGCGGGGCGAATAGGGCCGCTCGTCCACGTCCGGCGGGGGCTCGCGCGTGGGCATGGGGCAGGCGGGGGTGACCTGCTTGACCGCCGGCTCCTCGCCGCGCACCGGTTCGCTATGCCGCGCGTAGGGGCTGGCGACCGTCTGGGCGGGCGCGACCAACTCGAAGCTGGGACGATCATCCGGCTGTTTGGCCAAATCCTGGGTGCGGACCCGCTCGATCTGGTAGTCCGGGGTCTCGATCTGCGCGTTGGGCAGGAGCAAGACCTGGACCTCTTGGCGCGCTTCCAGCTCCAGGATCGCCCGCCGCTTCTCGTTGAGCAGGAAGGTGGCGACGCTGACCGGCAGGTGGGCGATGATGCGCTCGGTGCTGTCCTTCATCGCCTCTTCTTCGATGATACGCAGGATGGAGAGGGCGAGCGACTCGACCCCGCGGATCTTGCCCTGCCCATGGCAGCGCGGACACTCGCTGGTGGTGGAGTCTCCAAGCGATGGGCGCAGGCGTTGACGTGACATCTCCAGCAGCCCGAAACGCGAAATGCGCGCTACCTGGACACGGGCGCGGTCGTGCTTGAGGGCATCGCGTAGCCGATCTTCCACCGCACGCTGGTTCTTCGGCGGGGTCATGTCGATGAAATCGATGACGAAGAGTCCGCCCAGGTCGCGCAGGCGCAATTGCCGGGCGATTTCGTCCGCGGCCTCCAGGTTGGTATTGAGCGCCGTCTCCTCGATGTCAGCGCCCTTGGTGGCGCGCGAGGAGTTGATATCGACGGAGGTCAGGGCCTCGCCGTGGTCGAAGACGATGGAACCGCCGGACGGCAGGCGCACCTCGCGCTGGAACGCGGTTTCGATCTGGCTCTCGATCTGATAGCGGGTGAAGAGCGGGACCTCGTCCTGGTAAATCCGCAGTTTCTTCAGGTTGCCGGGCATCACCTGGCGCATGAAGGCTTCGGCCCGTTCGTAGACCGCCCGGTCGTCGATCACGATCTCGCCGATGTCCACCCGCAGGTAGTCGCGGATCGAGCGGATGATGACGTCGCTCTCCTGGTAGATCAGGAAGGGCGCCTTGCGCCCCGCGGCGGAGGTTTCGATCGCCCGCCAGAGTTGGAGCAGGTAATCCAGGTCCCACTGCAGTTCCTCGGTGTTCTTGCCCACCCCCGCGGTGCGTACGATCAGCCCCATGTCATCGGGGATCTGGAGCTGACTCATGACATCGCGCAGTTCACTGCGGTCCTGGCCCTCGATCCGGCGGGAGACCCCGCCGGCCCGCGGGTTATTGGGCATGAGCACCAGGTAGCGGCCGGCGAGCGAGACGAAGGTGGTGAGCGCGGCGCCCTTGTTGCCGCGCTCTTCCTTGTCGATCTGCACCACCACCTCGCGCCCTTCTTTGAGGACCTCTTTGATGTTGATGCGGCTGCCGGGCTTGGCGGTGTCCGCCTCGAAGTAGATCCGCGAGATTTCCTTCAGGGGCAGAAAGCCGTGACGTTCCGCGCCGTAGTCGACGAAGGCGGCCTCCAGGCTGGGTTCGACGCGGGTGATGGTGCCCTTGTAAATATTCGCTTTTTTCTGCTCGCGGCCAGGCGATTCGATATCGAGGTTGTAGAGGACCTGGCCGTCGACCGTCGCTACGCGCAACTCTTCCGGCTGAGTCGCGTTGATCAGCATTCTTTTCATGTTGTTCCTTCTCGCACAGGGCGCATGGTCCGTCGTCAACACCGTCCGCGGCGCGGACTTGGCCCGCTGCCGGACGTACCGCGTGGGTGCCGCCGCAGGTGGGGCGGCACCGCCATCGCGGCTCGGTGTCCCGGCGGGCGCACTGAGCGCGGGCCGGACCGGGACGGACATGCACATCCGTTTCTTAGGGTTACGGGCAAGTTGTTGAAGTCGCCCGCGTCTCTTGGGACGCGCCAGTGGCGGCGGCGTCCCGGATTCGTTCAGTGGCGAGGGTTGGGCCGCCTGCTCGGCGCCCCGGTTTGGGGTCACCGGTCAGGGGCCGCGGGCGGGCACGGCGGTCCGGGTGTAGAATCCCCCCGACCTGACCGAACCCCTGGGACGTGCCGCAGCTCGCCCAAGCGCTTCGCCGACCAATTTCAGTGTCTCGCCGGGCTGGCCCGGCCTCGGTCCAGACGGCAGCCAAGTCACTTTAGCTGCCAGTCGGAACCAACCATCGTGTGGCATCTCCCAAGGCCGTCGAGCCTCCTGAATGCACGCGTCGCTTGCGGCAAGTTCTTGAGTCTTTCGCTCGCCCGCGCAAGGCCCGAATACTAACAGTGAATATCTATGGCAGCAATTGAGCCGCAAGGCCGGAAGCAACCCCGTTGACTCCGACCCATCCAACCCCCGCCGTATCCCTCGCGACCGCGGATGATCGCGGCCCGGCCGTCGCCTTGGTCCGGGTCGACGCGGAGTCGGTCGGGCAGCGCATCGATAACTTCCTGGTCCGCCACCTGAAGGGTGTCCCGCGCAGTCACCTCTACCGGGTCTTGCGGCGTGGTGAGGTGCGTGTCAACAAGGGCCGGGTCAAGGCCGACTACCGGTTGCAGGCCGGTGACCTCGTGCGTCTTCCGCCGCTGCGGATGTCCGCGCCGACACAGCCGGCGCGGGCGCCGGAGCGCTCATTGGCCCGCCTGGCCGCGGCGGTTCTGTTCGAAGATGAGCGGTTGCTGGTCATCGATAAGCCGGCCGGGCTCGCCGTGCACGGCGGCAGCGGCTTGAGCTACGGCCTGATCGAGAACCTGCGCCAACTGCGTCCGGGCGCGGAGTTGGAGTTGGTCCACCGGCTGGATCGCGACACCTCGGGCTGCCTGCTGGTCAGCAAGCGCCGCAGCACCTTACGTGACCTGCACCAGTTGTTGCGCGACGGTCACGTGGACAAGCGCTACCTTGCCCTGATCTTGGGGGAGCTGCCGAGCCAGACGCTCACCGTCGATGTGCCCTTGGCCAAGCACGGGCAGTCGGGCGGGGAGCGGGTGGTGCAAGTCGACCGGGTCGTCGGCAAGCCGGCCCGAACTTTATTCAAGCGGTTACGCCGCTTTGTCTGCCAAGGTCCGCTCAGTGAAGGCACGGGGCTCGGGGTGGTGACCCTGGTCGAGGCGCGCCTGCTCACCGGGCGTACCCATCAGATCCGTGTCCACGCGGCCCATCTGGGGACGCCCCTGGCGGGTGATCCGAAGTACGGCGACTTCGAGGCCAATCGGCGCCTCAAGGCCGTGGGGCTCGATCGACTCTTTCTGCATGCCGGGACCTTGAGTTTTCACCCGTCCTACATGGAGCAGCAGCTCCGGGTGGACGCCCCCCTCCCGGCGGAGTTGGAGCAAGTGCTCGTGCGTCTAGCCGCCGCGGCGACTGTCGAGGTGACCGGTTGATGAGTTTCGCATTACTCTGTTTTGATTGGGACGGCACCTTGATGGACTCGCAGGCGCGGATCGTCAACTGTCTGTTAGCGGCCTTCGTGGATGCGGGCCAGCCGCCGCCCAGCCGTGCGGCGGCGGCGGACATCATCGGTCTGGGGTTGGATGAGGCCATGGCGCGGTTGTGGCCGGCGGCCGACGCCGCACAGCGGCGGCTGGTTGCCGGGCATTACCGGCAGCGCTTCCTGTTCTCCGACCAGACTCCCACGGCCTTGTTTGCGGGTGCGCGCGAGACCCTCGAACGGTTGCGTGCGCAAGGCTATTTGCTTGCCGTCGCGACCGGCAAAAGCCGGCGCGGACTCGACCTGTCGTTGGCGCAGACCGGGCTTGCCGGCTTTTTCCAGGCCACCCGCTGTGCTGATGAAACCGCCTCCAAGCCGGATCCACGCATGCTCCTGGAACTGATGGACGCGTTGGACGTGGCGCCGGCGCAGACCCTGATGATCGGCGACACCGAGTACGACCTGCACATGGCCGCCAATGCCCGGGTTGGTGCCTTGGCCGTCTGCTACGGTGTCCATACGCCGGAGCGCTTGCTGGCGTGCGGGCCGCTGGCGTGTATGCAGTCGCTCGCCGCCATTCCGGACTGGTTAGCGACGTGTTCGCACGCTACGGACCAAAGCCTTCGCATCTGATAGCCAAACATGGCCTTGGTGTAGGGGCGGGTTTCAAACCCGCCCCTTGTATGTTCCTGTATGTTCTACGTCCGGCAAACGTCATCGACCCGGAAGTCGGCACGGCGTTCGCCGTAACCCTTTCGCATCATTTCCCGCGCATCATATGAGAGGACCAGCGATGAATTGGCGATTCTGGAAACGCGACGACGCGCCGATGCCGGCGCCCGGTGATCCGGACTGGGAGCGGTCTTTGATCAATCGGATGGCCGTGGAGCACCTGCGCGACCAGCGCCGCGGCAGACGTTGGGGCTATATCTTCAAGCTGCTGATCTTGCTCTATTTGATTGGGATTCTAGCGGCCGCCTTGGCGCGTAATGCCTGGGAGGGTCTGAAGACCGGTGAAGAGCATACGGCCCTGATCCAGGTCAAGGGCGTCATCTCCGCCGAGACTGAGGCAAGTGCCGACCGCGTGATCACGGCGTTACGCGAAGCCTTCGAGGCGGACCATGTCAAGGGCGTCATCATCCGCATCAACAGTCCCGGCGGCAGTCCGGTACAGTCCGGGTACATCGCCGACGAAATTCACCGACTCAAGGAAAAGTACAAGAAAGACAACGAGAAGGAGATGCCGGTCTACGCCGTGGCCGTGGATCTGTGTGCCTCCGGTGGCTATTACATCGCCGCGGCGGCGGATCAGATCTACGTCGACAAGGCGAGCCTGGTCGGTTCGATTGGCGTTCGCATCGACGGTTTCGGTTTCGTCGATGCCATGAAGGATTTTGGGGTCGAGCGGCGCCTGCTCACTGCCGGGGCCAACAAGGGTATCCTCGATCCCTTCTCCCCACTCCCCGAGTCGCAGCGGGCGTTCATCCAGGCGGTGTTGGACGATCTGCACCGGCAATTTATCGCCGCCGTCAAGACCGGACGCGGTGATCGCTTAAAAGGGGGGGAGGAGATCTTCAGCGGGCTGTTCTGGAGCGGGGATCAGGCGTTGACATTGGGGTTGGCGGACGGCCTGGGGAATTCCAGTTTCGTCGCGCGCGAACTGATCGGTGCTGAGACCTTGGTCGACTATACGAAAAAGAAGGATCTGTTCGAAAGCTTTGCGGAACGTCTCGGGGCGAACTTCGCCAACGGCATTCTGCACGTGCTCGGCCTCACGGAGTTCGGCAGCCTGCGCTGAGGATAGCGGCGATGGTCGCCGCAGCGACCATTGATTCGCGCGGCATGATCGGTTTATGCTCAGCTGAACGAGCGGGCGGGCTCGCCGGTCTACCTCCGCGGCCTCCGGGCCGCGGAACGGCACCGGGCGCGGTCCCGCCGGCGGTCGGCAGCCGAACGGTGTCCGCGCCGCGGGCGACAACCGCTGCCGATGGGAACGGGAGGTCTGGAGTCGAGCGAAATCATGTTTCTTGAATTCGTGCAAGCGCTGCTGCGGAGTCCGCGGCTTTGTGAAGGTTCTGCCTGGGTTCGGCGCCGGTTCACGGTCGGCGAGTGCCTGACGACCGAGGGGCGTCTGGGGCAGTCGTTGTTCATCGTCGATCACGGTCGACTGGCGGTGCTGGGGCGGGTGGAGCTTCCAGATCAGTCGACGCTGGAGATCACGATTGCGGAACTGTCGGTCGGGGATGTCTTCGGCGAGGCGGCGCTGATTGGCGGCTACGAGAGCATCGCGACGGTTCGCGCCTTGACCGACGGCGCAGTTTTGGAGATCGATGGCGCCATGTTAATGATCTACCTGGATGATCATCCGGATCAGGGCTACCTGTTTTTCAAATATCTGCTTGCGTTGGAACTGGATAATATGGCTAGCACAAACCGCGGAATGGTGAATCTATCCTCGCTCGGCTGCAAGCTGTTTGGCGTGGTCAGGCAACCCTGAGTCGGCCCACCGCAGGCATCGGCACGTCATCAGGGTTCTGGTAGATGATCAAGGAATCCCCGTATCCACTTGAAGACCTCCAGCGCTATTTCACGATTGGCCTGGCAATGACGACGACGGATCTTGAGGAGACTTTTCGAATACGCTATCGTGTCTATTGTGAAGAGTTCGGGTATGAGCCTCGCGAGTACTTTCCGACCGGAATGGAAGTGGATCTGTTTGATGAAGTCGCGACCCACTGTCTGGTTACCCATAAAGGATCAGGTTTAGCTGCCGGCTGCGTGCGGATCTGTCCGGCGTCCGTCAGTGTCACCTGCCATTCGATGCCTTACGAAAAATTCTGTGGCGGGAGCGTCGATCAGGTTCAGCACAGTGTTTTCAGCGCACCCCGCGAACGCATGTGTGAGGCTTCGCGTTTTGCCGTCGACGGGGTCTTCCGTCGCCGCTCCGGCGAGACGCTGACCCGTTTCGGCGAAGCTCGGTCATGGGATCTTTCGGATTCGGAACGGCGTACTTTTCCGCTGATCTCAGTCGGTCTGACGTTTGGGGCGGCGGTGATGGCGAAGCAGCTCGGCCGAACCTATGTGTTCGCACTCATGGAACCATTTTTGCCGCGCTTGCTGAGGCGCTTCGGCATCTGTTTTAATCGTGTCGGTCGCGATGTGGACTATCATGGAATACGGGCCGTCTATTATATCGACACCGACGAATTCTTGATGGCGATGGATCGGGAGTTCCATCAACTCTACAATTGGATCGCTGAAAGTATAGAAGACTCACTGCAGTATTCAGCAATTGCGGATCTGCCTCTGCGGCACAGCCGTTTCGGGCGGCGCTCGGGCGGCGACACGGTATAGGATCGAGCCGCAATCGCCTCAACTGATACTGGTATAGCGTTGCCCGCATGTCGATGACCACTGACCACTCGACCGAGGCGTTCTCGCGCACCATCGGCTGGTTGACGCCCGCTGAGCAGCGGGTGCTGGGAACAAAACGGGTCGCGCTTGCCGGACTGGGCGGCGTTGGCGGCAGTCATCTATTGACCCTGACACGCCTTGGTGTCGGGCGCTTCACGATCGCTGATCCCGATGTCTTTGAACCGGCCAATCTCAATCGTCAGGTCGGCGCCTACGTGAGCACCTGCGGTCAGCGTAAGGTCGAGGTGCTCGCCCGAATGGCGCGGGACATCAATCCCCAGCTCGATCTGCGGACCTTCGATACC
Organism: Chromatiaceae bacterium; assembly: GCA_013426805.1. Taxonomy (GTDB): domain Bacteria; phylum Pseudomonadota; class Gammaproteobacteria; order Chromatiales; family Chromatiaceae; genus Thiodictyon. The sequence goes on along the minus strand of JACDZG010000016.1, from coordinate 46,241 downwards.
GAGATCGATGGGGGTAACGTGAGCGCGTTCCTGGATGATGCCGATCTCTATCTCGACGGGTTGGACTATTTCGCCGTCGCGGCGCGGCGAGCGGTCTTCGCCGCATGTGCAGAACGCGCCATCCCCTCGGTGACCGCGGCGCCGCTCGGCATGGGCGCCGCGATGCTGGTTTTTCTACCTGGCAAGATGACTTTTGAGGCGTATTTTCGCCTGCAAGGCCGGACTGAGCACGAGCAATTGGTTCGATTTCTTGTCGGCCTTTCGCCGGCGATGTTGCAACTGCGTTACCTGATCTACCCGCAAGCGGTCGATTTCGCGCGTCAGCGGGGGCCCTCGACGCCCATGGCCTGTGAGATCTGCGCGGGCATGGCGGCGACTCAGGTGCTCAAGATTCTGCTGTGCCGGGGCAAGGTACTGGCCGCGCCTTGGGGGCAACAATTCGACCCCTATCGCAACCGCTATGCGAAGACCTGGCGCCCTGGCGGCAATGCCAATCCGTTGCAGCGTCTCGTCCTCGCGTCAGCACTGCGTCTGCTGCGTTAATCACAGGTCATACGACAGGATGGTCCGGTCAGCGTCCAAGTCAGATCCATCCCGCGATAACATCGCGCGAGCCTATTCGTCGCCGCCCTGGTGGTACGACATCCGCGGACTCTTCATTCTGACCTTTGCGTATCGCAGCACGCTCGGCCGGCAAGTGCGTCTGTTCGGGCGCAATATCGGCGCACATCATCTTGAGGTCGCCATCGGCAGCGGCAGCTTGCTCGATATCATCCTGCGCTGGAGGCGCTGGAAGGGACTGCCGCAGGTGCGGATCGTTGGCTTTGACTACGCGAAGCCGATGCTTGTCGGCGCGCGGCAACGCTTTGCCGACCGACGCGGCATGACACTGCTGCATGCGGATGTGTCGTCGCTTGCCTTCGCGGACGCCAGTTTCGATAGTGCGAACATCGCCAATGCCATGCACTGTTTTCCTGACCTCGATGGCGCACTGACGGAGGTCGTTCGGGTTCTCAAACCCGGTGGCACTCTGGCGGCGAATGTCCTCCTGTATCCGCGCGGTCCGTGGTTACTGCGCCGGATCGCCGGGCGAATCAACCAGTGGGGAATGCGCAAAGGCATCCTCTATACGCCTTATCATCACGCCGACATCCGCGATAAGTTGATTACGTCCGGCCTTGTGATGGTCGCGGAAGAGGTCTGCGGCAATGCGTATAATGTTGTCTTGCGCAAACTCCCGGAACCGGTTTGATCCAACCGCCGTAGTTACTTAACGGTCAGGACGCGGACACGCGGGTTGTCCGGAGGCGTCGCCGCGTAGCTCACCGCGCCCGGCGAAGCCGCGGTGCGTTCGATCAGTTCCGCTTCGCTCGAAATCGTGACGGGTGATTGACCGGTGCCGGAGAAGACCTGGCGATCCCAGACACGACGAAGTTGGTAAGGGTACAGACCGAGCACTTGGGTGCAGAACTCACGATGCAGCGGGTGATCGTCAGGCAGGACGAAGACCTGAACCGGCGCCCCGTTCGGCCAAATGCCGAGTTTCATCGAGAAGAACAGTCGGGCCTCGTTGCGGGTGATCGCGGTCTTGGGCAAACCGGAATTCGCAATGATTTCCTGTGCCGGCGCCCAGTTGGGGTTGAACGCCATCACCATGGCGATGATGGCAAGGGCGGCGACCCAGTGCGGCCAATGGATCGGGTTGCTGGCGATTCGATGAGTCACCCCGGTGCGACCTCAGAAGCGAAACGCGACTTGCAGCGCCAGCAGATTCCAGTATTCACGCTGCCGCGGGAAATCCGGATTCTCCAGCTGGGAAAGCACAAGGGTGCCCTGGTTCCATTGGTATTGGGCGCGCAGCATGAGGTTGGGGGTGGGATCCCACCGCAGGCCGACGGTAACGATCTTTGAAAACATGGCGTGTGCAGGAACCAGTCCGCCAGTCACTCCGGCGAAGTCACTGCCGTCACGATCGTCGCGGTCGGCGACACCTTCTTCGTAGCACGCCATGAATTCAAGATTCGAACGGATTCGATAGGTGCCTTGTAAGTAATAGCCCTCGGAGGTCACTTTCCGTCGCGGCAGCAATGGCCCATAGCGCCGCCATCTCACCGGCTCCAGCCCGTATTCAGTGGAAAGCGTGAAACGCCGCGCGCTGTATTGCAAGGAAGCGATTCCGTAAACAATGTCGGTCTGTCCCGGGCCGAGGATGTCATTCTGGTGGGGGGCGTAGCGCAGGGACGCGAGTGCGCCGCTCAATCCGAACCGCAACTGCTCGGTGACCGTCGCGTACCAGAGGCTGCCGGTCCATACCGAGCCATTTGGTCTGAGTGTGCCGGGAAAGTCCCCCCCGAGATAAGTCCACTGGACGTTGTCATCGAGCACTGGCCAGCCGCCGACGAGCGTCACCGAAAACTCACCCAGATCGTTATACAGAGATCCATAGACGGCGGCGCCGTCCGAGGAGAGCACGATATTGCGCACCTTGTCGTAATAGATCACCTGGGGGAGAAAGATGCCGGGGCGTGTGAATGGGACATCGCGCGTCTCGTTGTAGAGGCCGAGCGGGTTCTTGACGCGTCCAAGGCGAATCCCGAGGATGCGCTCGGGGGAGGCGATCAGTGCGATGTCGGTCAGTGCATAGTCGAGCGATGGGGTGCCGTCGTACATGTCGCCGGCACGTCGGGCCAGCACTTGCCCGGCGACCAGAACTTTCGGATCGAGTCGAACCGATGCGTTGACGCCGATCTCGGTCGAGGCGAATGAGGTGTCGGGGCTGTCGCCAAAAAACCGGTTGTCACTCGTCTTGATGACGCTCTGGGCGGCGAACCCATGCAGTTGAATGGTGCTCCAGAAGCTGTCGGCTGCCGTCGTCGCGCCGGAGAACAGCAGACAGGTCGCGACGCTCAAGCCGATGCAGCACCCCCGGAACGTCGGCGGATCAGGGTTGGCGTCGCAGCAGGGAGCCGTGGCTTGAGTCACCGGGGTTTGGCCGTCACCTGCACGACGACCGGCGGCGACGGCCTGTTGTCATCGCGCGCGGTCATGGGTGCGCAATGCGGCGGCGCCTTCGCGGATCATGTGCTCGGTGGTTGGCCAGGAGATACAGGCATCGGTGACCGAGCAGCCATACTTCAGCCGGGCCGGATCGGCGGGGATCGGCTGACTGCCGGCTTCGATGAAGCTTTCGACCATCATGCCCAGGATCGAGTGATTGCCGGCGCGAATCTGATTGATGACATCCTGCATGACCAGCGGCTGCAGTTCAGGCCGCTTATGGCTGTTCGCGTGAGAACAATCGATCACGAGGTTGGCGGGCAGTTGGGCTTTGAGCAACGCCTGCTCCGCCATGGCAACGCTGACGGTGTCGTAGTTCGGACGACTGTCGCCACCCCGCAGGACCAGATGGCCGTAACGGTTACCGCGGGTTCGCACGACACAGGATTGACCCAGGGCGTTGATACCCAGAAAGCTGTGGGGCTGCGCCGCCGAGAGAATGGCATTGATGGCCGTGTCGATGCTGCCGTCGGTGCCGTTCTTGAAACCGACCGGCGTCGATAGTCCCGAGGACATTTCGCGATGCGTCTGCGATTCAGCAGTCCGTGCACCGATCGCCGTCCAGGCGATGAGATCACCCAGATACTGCGGTGCGATCGGGTCGAGCGCCTCGGTTGCGGCGGGCAGTCCCAGTTCATTGACGGCCAGTAAAAAATCCCGCGCCATCTGCATGCCGTCCGCGATGTGAAAGGTATCATTCAGGAACGGATCATTGATGAAGCCCTTCCAGCCGGTGGTGGTGCGGGGTTTCTCGAAATAGACACGCATGACCAGCACCAGCACGTCGGCGACTTCATCGGCGAGCCCACGTAATCGGTGCGCATAGTCCAGGCCGGCGACCGGGTCATGCATCGAGCAGGGGCCGATCACCACGAACCGCCGCGGATCGCGTCGATCCAGAATGGCCTCCAGTGTGGTCCGACCAGACAGCACGGTGGTCGTGGCCCGATCCGTGATGGGAACGCGGCGCAGGATCTCCTCCGGTGCGGGCATCGTGTCGAAGGCCGCGATGTTGAGGTTTGCGGTTGCTTGCATGGCGTCTTAGGCGAGGTTTGGCACTGCCGACCCTCAAGAATGCTCCTGGCGCTTGAAACTGATGCGCGCGGAGTCTACCGTTCTGCCGGTACGTGAGTCAAAGTCAGCACAGAGGTCAGCCAGATGAGCGAGCAAGACGAGAATCAGCAAGACGAGAACCGGAGCACTTTAGTTGAGTATCCAGGTGCCGCGATCGATGTTCACTGGGACGAACGTCTGTGCATCCATATCGGGGAGTGCGGCAACGCGGCCGGTACCTTGTTTGTCGGCGGCCGTGAGCCCTGGTGCGTTCCGGACCAGTGCAGTAAGGCGGAGGTGCGCGAGATCATCGAGCGTTGTCCCAGTGGGGCCCTGTCCTACCACGACCACGACGACCGGCCCGAGGTCGCCCCGGGGGAGAACACGGTGACGGTCGCCTACAACGGTCCGTTGTACGCCCGCGGCGAGCTGGAGATTGCGGGGGCGCCCGCGGATATGCCGGGAGTCCGGTTCCGCGCCGCCCTCTGCCGTTGCGGTCTATCCACCAACAAGCCCTTCTGCGACAACAGCCACCTCAAGGCTGGGTTCGAGGACTTCGGGTCAGTCGGGGAGCGGGGGACACCGCTCACGGCCTTGGGCGGCCCGCTGACGATCAAGCCGCTGGTGGACGGGCCGCTGCTGGTCAAAGGCAACCTGAGCATCCGTGCCGCCAGCGGACGCGCCGCCTGGGAGGGGACGGAGGCTGCCCTGTGTCGGTGCGGGGCTTCGAAAAACAAGCCCTTTTGTGACGGCAGCCATCAAACGGTCGGCTTCAAGAGCGGCTGAGCACGCTGCTGGTCAGCAGCTCCAGGTAGCGCGGGGCAACGCTCTCGGGTGCGGGAAGGGTGAACGGGTCCTCGCCGGGGTAAAGGCGGGCGCGCAGGCCCGTGCGGACGATCCCCGGATCGAGGCAGGCGACGCGGATGGGACTGCTGTCGCGGGTCTCGTCCGCCAGCACCTGCGCTAAGCCCTCGATGCCGAACTTGGCCGCCGCGAAGGCGCCCCAATAGGCCAGGCCCGTGCGTCCCACCCGGTCGGAGGTGAAGATCACCACCGCGTCCGCCGACGCGCGTAACAATGGCAGGCAGGCCTGGGTGAGCAGGAAGGGTGCGGTGAGGTTGACGCGCAGCACGCGCTCCCACTCGCCGCTGTCGTAGTCGTCGATGCGGGCGAGGTAGGGTGCGAAGGCCGCGCAGTGGATCAGTGCGTCGAGCCGCCCACAGCAGTCGCCCACCAAATCGGCCGCGGTGCGGCAGCCCTTCTCGGTGGTCGTATCCAGGTTCAGCGGCAGGATGGCGGGCGCGGCCCCGCCGGCGGCCTCGATCTGGTCATAGACGGCGGCGAGGTCGGCATCGGGGTGGTCGCACAGGACCAGGGTCGCACCCTGGGCCGCGGCGGCCAGGGCGACGGCGCGTCCGACGCCCTCGGCCGCGCCGGTCACCAGGATCATCCGGTCGTGCAGGGGTTGCATCAGGGGCATGGGTGCTTGTTCCATGGGTGCGGATTCTCAATGGCGTTCAGTGAGCGGTGTCGCGGTTGCCGGCTTTCGCGCCAGGCATGCCAGAGCTTGCGTAGCGGGGTGAGTGCGATCCGTTGGTCGGCGAGGTCGAACGCGCCGGCCGCGAGTTCGTCCAGCAGCAGGTCCGCAAGGCGCACCCGGATGCGGATCGGCGTCGACAGTCCATCGGACTCCCGACGCGCGCCGCGCAGCCGGCGTGCATGGTCCGCCAGTGCGGACAGGATCGGCGGCAGGTGATGCCGCTGCGTCGGCCGCGCCAGGTCGGCGGGGTTGAGTCCAAATGCGTCGAGTTGCTGCGTCGAGACGAATTCGTAGCGTCCGCGGCGCAGCAGCCGGCCGCAGTCGCGGATCTGATAGACCAGGGTGGTGTAGGCGCCGAGTCGGCGTGCGCGATCGATCTGCGCCGGTCCCGGGTCGCCCGCGGCACGGGTCAGGAGTTCGAAAAGTGCTCCCAAATCCTGCGCAGCCGCGGCGGTCAGGGCGTCCGGATCGCGCGGCCGGCGGCGGTCGATGATGGCCGCGGCCCCGCGGGTCATCGCCAGGAAGGGCTCGGTCGGCAGTCCGCGCTGGTCGATGACCTGGCCCAGTTGCCGGCTTAAGGGGTGGCTCCCCGCCCCGGCAATGCTGCGCGCCAACTCCTCCTGCCACCAGCGCAGTTTCGCCGCGGCGACCGCGGCATCCGTGACCTGATCCAGCACCGCCTGCAACTGATGGCGCCACCCGTATAAAGCGGCGAGCCCGTCGCGCTGTCCGGTCGGGGCCAGGCGCAGGCTGTAATAGGTGGACGAGCCCGGCGGCGTGGCGGGGTTGGGGAAGCCCCAGTCGCCCGGCATCAGGGGGGCGTTCCGCGCGTCGCGCCGCGCCGTCCGGGGTTGGTCTCAGTCATCGGCGTCACGCCTACAGGTCACCAGATAATTCACGTCCACATCATCGGGCGTGAGCCGATAGGTGCGGGTCAATGGGTTGTAGGTCATTCCGGTGATATCGGTGGCACGCAAGCCCGCGGCGCGTATCCATCGGGTCAGTTCGGCCGGCCGGACGAAGCGGGCGAAGTCATGGGTGCCCTTGGGCAACATGCCGAGGAGGTATTCGGCCCCGAGGATGGCGAACAGGTAGGACTTGGGATTGCGGTTCAGCGTTGAAAACACGACGTGACCGCCGGGACGCACCAGGCGCGCGCAGGCGCTGACCACGGAGGCCGGGTTGGGGACGTGTTCCAACAATTCCATGCAGGTGACGAGGTCGAAGCTTGCGGGACGTTCCGCCGCCAGTGCTTCCACCGGGATGCGCCGGTAGTCGACCGCCACGCCGGTCTCCAGGGTATGCAATTCAGCCACCCGCAAGGGCATGGCGCCCATGTCGATCCCCAGCACCTGCGCGCCGCGCGCGGCCATGCCCTCGGAGAGCAGTCCGCCGCCGCAGCCAACGTCCACCACCGCGCGCTGCGCCAGGGTGCCGGTCCGCTCGAGGTACTCCAGCCGCAGCGGGTTGATGTCGTGCAGGGTCTTGAACTCGCTCTGCGGGTCCCACCAGCGGGAGGCCAGTGCCTCGAACTTGCCGATCTCGCCGGGGTCGACGTTCGCGTGGTGGTCGCTGTGATGAATCGTCTCGGTCATGGGCTGGAGGAACCTGGTTGGCTGGGAGAATCAAGCCGGTCATTTTATATGACAAGGCTGACCAGAATTGAGCAATACTCCATATTCCGGCGGCGGCTGTCGTGTCAAGGGTCAGCCGCCTGACGTTAGTCAACGCCTTCGGTTCGTCGGGATTGCTACCATGTCTCCTGATGGGCGGCAGCGCCGACTCGAGGTTCCCCGAGGCGGGACCAATCGAACAATCCGGCGCCAGGCGGGGATGAGCTGCGATGCGGCGGATCCAGTCGCGCGGAACTCAAGCGCACCCGCCTGGAACAGACTAAACTAGACGGCTTTTCCTGCCGGGAGACCTCCCATGTTTAACCAATCCATGACGATTCGCGACTACGACCCGGAGCTCTGGGCGGCGATCGAGGGCGAGGAACGCCGTCAGGAGGAGCATATCGAGCTGATTGCCTCCGAGAACTATGTGAGCCCGCGGGTTCTGGAGGCGCAGGGCGGCGTCATGACCAACAAGTATGCCGAGGGCTATCCGGGCAAGCGCTATTACGGCGGCTGCGAGTTCGTGGATATCGCCGAGCAGTTGGCCATCGACCGGGCCAAGCAGCTGTTCGGTGCCGCCTATGCCAACGTCCAGCCCCATTCCGGCTCCCAGGCCAATGCCGCCGTGTTCATGGCCCTGTGCCAGGCGGGTGACACGGTTCTGGGCATGAGCCTGGCGCATGGCGGCCACCTGACTCACGGCGCCAAGCCCAACTTTTCCGGCAAGCTCTACCACGCGGTGCAGTACGGTCTGGACCCCGCGACCGGCGAGATCGACTACGCCGAGGTCGAGCGTCTGGCCCAGGAGCACCAGCCGCGCATGGTGATCGCCGGCTTTTCCGCCTATTCGCGGGTGGTCGACTGGGCGCGCTTCCGTGCCATTGCCGATGCGGTCGGCGCTTACCTGTTCGTCGATATGGCGCATGTGGCCGGTCTGGTGGCCGCCGGGGTCTACCCGAGTCCGGTGCAAATCGCGGACGTGACCACGACCACCACGCATAAGACCCTGCGCGGTCCGCGCGGCGGCCTGATCCTGGCGAAGTCCAATCCGGAGATCGAGAAGAAGCTGTCTTCGCTGGTTTTCCCCGGCACCCAGGGCGGCCCGCTGATGCATGTGATCGCCGCCAAGGCGGTGGCTTTCAAGGAGGCCCTGGAGCCGGGCTTCAAGGACTACCAACGCCAGGTAGTGATGAATGCGCAGACCATGGCGGAGGTCTTTCTGGCCCGCGGCTATGACGTGGTTTCCGGCGGCACCGACGATCACCTCTTTCTGGTCAGCTTCATCCATCAGGGGCTGACAGGTAAGGACGTGGACGCCTGGCTCGGCGCCGCCAATATCACGGTCAACAAGAACGCGGTGCCGAACGACCCGCAGTCACCCTTCGTCACCAGCGGCATCCGGGTCGGGACTCCGGCCATGACCACCCGCGGCTGCGGCCTGGCGGAGGCCCGCGACCTGGCGGGCTGGATGTGCGACGTCATCGACGGGCGCGGCGAACCGGCCGTGATCGCGGCTGCCAAGGCGCGGGTACTGGACCTGTGTCGGCGGCTGCCGGTCTACCAGCGGTGATGGTCAGGATCCGTTTCCCGATGGCGGTTGGCGACGGCCGACCGGGGGGGTGACGGGATGCGCTGTCCGTTTTGCGGCGCCGAGGATACCAAGGTCGTCGACTCGCGCCTGGCCGGCGAGGGTGATCAGGTCCGTCGCCGCCGCAAGTGCGAGGTGTGCAAGGAGCGGTTCACCACCTATGAGGCGGCGGAACTCAATCTGCCGCGCGTGGTGAAGCGCGACGGCAGCCGCGTCCCCTTCGATGGGCGTAAACTGCGCTCCGGCATCATGCGTGCCCTGGAGAAGCGCCCGGTAGGCACCGAGCAGATCGATGCCGCCCAGGCGCGGATCCAGCGGCGGCTGATGTCGAGCGGTGAGTCCGAGGTGCCGTCGCGGCGGATCGGGGAGTTGGTGATGGATGAACTGCGCGGGCTCGATCAGGTCGCCTATGTCCGCTTCGCCTCGGTCTATCGTAAGTTCGAGGATGTGGCCGCCTTTCGCGAGGAGATCGATCGGCTGGAGCGGCAACCGACCCCTGAGGTCCGACGGCAACAACTCGATCTGCTCGATGGTCTGGAACCCAAACCCAAATGACCGCACGCAGGAGGCCACAAGCGTATGACCGCTGCTGATCCGACCGCGGCCGACCAGGAACTGATGGCGCGGGCCATCCGCCTTGCCGCTCGTGGGCTCTTTACCACCGACCCGAATCCGCGGGTCGGTTGTGTTCTGGTGCAGGCCGGTGCCGTCGTGGGTGAGGGCTGGCACCGGCGCGCCGGTGAGGCGCATGCCGAGCGCATCGCGCTTGCCGCGGCCGGTCCACGGGCGCGCGGGGCCACGGCCTACGTGACGCTGGAGCCCTGCTGTCACCAGGGCCGCACTCCGCCCTGCACCCAGGCGCTGATCGAAGCCGGGGTGGCGACAGTGCACTGTGCCATGGTCGATCCCAATCCGCTGGTGTCCGGTCAGGGGTTGGCCGCCTTGGGTGCCGCCGGTGTGCAGGTCCGGACCGGTCTGTTGGAAGCCGAGGCGCGTCGACTCAATCCCGGCTTTATCAAACGGATGTCTAACGGCCTGCCGTACTGTCGCTGCAAGCTTGCCGCCAGCCTCGACGGGCGCACGGCCATGGCCAGCGGCGAGAGTCGCTGGATCAGCTCCGAGTTTTCGCGCCTCGACGTGCAGCATCTGCGCGCTCGACACTCGGCCATCGTCACCGGGGTCGGGACCCTGCTCGGCGACAATCCGTCGCTCAACGTGCGTCTGAGCGCCGCTGATCTGCCGGGTATGGAGCCCGGCGAACCCGTGCGCCAGCCCTGGCGCGTGGTGGTGGACACCCGTCTGCGTACCCCGGCGGGTGCCCGCCTGCTCGGCTTGCCCGGGATCACCGTGATCGCCTGCTCAGCCCCGGCCGATCAGCGGCGGGTGAGTCAATTGGAGCTGGCCGGGGCCCGAGTGAAACAATTTCCGGACCATCACGGACTGGTCGACCTGCGGGCCCTGATGAGCTGGCTCGCCGAGGAAGAGATCAATGAGGTGCTGTTGGAGACCGGCCCGATCCTGGCCGGGGCGGCCCTGACCGGCGGCTTGATCGATGAGTTGATTCTTTATCTGGCCCCGCACCTCATGGGCGACGGTGCGCGCGGATTGTTCCAACTCCCCGGCCTGGAGCACATGGAGCACCGTATCCCGCTGATCATCGATGACGTGCGGCGGATCGGCCCCGACCTGCGGCTGTTGCTGCGGCCGGGAACCGCCGGCGCCCGGTGAGTGGCCTCGGGCCGGCGGGTCTGCGGCGGCTACCTTTGGCGTCTCGGTTGTCGTTGTCGTTATTTCACTTAATTTCTGACGCGTCACTATGTTCACCGGAATCATTCAATCCGTCGGCCGGATTCGTCGCCTCGAGCCCCGCGGCGGGGACGTGCGGCTCAGCATCGAAACCGGCAAACTCCCCCTGGCTGACGCCGCCTTGGGCGACAGCATTGCCGTCAACGGCGTCTGTCTCACGGCCGTGGTCCTCACCGCTGACGGCTTCGCGGCCGACGTCTCGCGTGAGACCTTATCCTTGACCACCCTCGGGGGGCTGACTCCCGGCAGTCCGGTCAACCTGGAGAAAGCGCTCACCCTATCCACCCCGCTCGGCGGGCACTTGGTGAGCGGTCATGTCGACGGGGTCGGCCACATCCTGGAGCGTGCGCAGGACGCCCGTTCCTGGCGCCTGCGCATCCAGGCCCCGGCCGAGTTGGCCCGCTACATCGCGCACAAGGGTTCGATTTGTGTCGATGGAGTGAGTCTCACGGTCAATGGCGTCGAGGGTGCCGCGTTCGAACTCAACATCGTCCCGCACACCCTGGATGAAACCATCATCGCCGGTTACCGGATCGGCACGCGGGTCAATCTCGAAGTCGATCTGATCGCCCGCTATCTGGAGCGCCTGCTCCTGCGCGAGCGGGCGGCCGAATCCGGCGGGAGCGGTCTGACCCGCGAGTTTTTGGCCGAGCACGGATTCGGGGGCTGAACCGCGAGACCGGGCAAGCGGATCGGGTCCGGCTGAAGCCTCGACCTCCGGTTGGCGGTGCGGGTACATCGTTATCCGGACTGCACCTATGGCGATCCCCAGGGGTGCGCATCCCGACTGCGCATGACTGCAAGATTCATAGCGGCTGTAGGGGCGACTAAGGCGATTTCCGACAATTTGGATACCGGTCAGTGTAGGTGCGACTTCAGTCGCACCTACATTTGCCCTACATGCGCCCTGCAATTGCCCCAGGTCCTTCCGTCGTGAGTTCCTCTCCCCAGCATCCGGTCGGCGGTCCCAGCACCAGATCCGGTCCCTCGAAGCGGACCAGATAGAGCGGGCGCTCCGGATCTTCCTCCAGGTGGCCGATGTTGAGGATCACGCCGCGCGTGCCGGCGGCGGCGATCACCGCGTCCTCCGCCAGGTCCGGGATGCCCCCGTCATTGCTGATCTGCGTTGCGGCGTAGACCAGGTCGCCGGGGCTCAGTTGGTCGAGTGTCATGGTGCTGGCTCCTGAGAAAAAACGATCGGTTTCCGGGTGTCTGCCCGGTGCTGTCGGATATCCCACCCAATTGGTGCGTCAGACTGTCGCAGAGCCGACAAGCGGGCCGGCAACGCTGTGGTTGTCCTTTTTAAGTCAATGTTCCATCAAATGATTTCCCGGTGGCATGGAGATTGCTGAAATTCTCTCATCGATTTAGCAAGACTCAAGCCAAACGGAGCACCGGACCCATGTTGACTCTCACCCCCAGCGCCCGGAAAGCGGTTAGCCGTTTCATCAAGGGCAACGCGGACCCGGTGGCCGGAGTGCGCATCGCGGTCACCGGCGGCGGCTGCTCGGGACTGCAGTACGGCGTCACCCTGGAAGGGCAGGCTCGGACGGACGACCTGGTCGTCGATTGCGAGGGGCTGACGATCCTGATCGATCCCGCCAGTGCGCCCATGCTTGCCGGGGTGACCGTGGACTTCCAGGACAGCATGAGCGGCAGCGGTTTCAAGTTCGAGAACCCGAACGCCGCGTCGAGTTGCGGTTGCGGCAAGTCGTTCAGCGCTTGAGGCGACTGGCGGGTCATCACGATTCACGAACCCCGGAGAACTGTCATGTGGGATTACTCGGATAAGGTCAAAGAGCACTTCTTCAGCCCCCGCAATGCCGGTGCGGTGACCGGTGCCAACGCCGTTGGTGAGGTGGGGTCGCTGTCGTGCGGTGACGCGTTGCGGCTCACGCTGCGAGTCGATCCCGAAACGCAGATCATCAAAGACGCCGGGTTTCAGACCTTCGGCTGTGGGTCGGCCATCGCCTCCAGTTCCGCCCTGACCGAGATCGTCAAAGGCATGACGCTCGATCAGGCGCTCACGGTATCCAATCAGGATATCGCCGATTTTCTCGATGGTCTTCCACCCGAGAAGATGCACTGCTCGGTGATGGGGCGCGAAGCCCTGCAGGCGGCCGTGGCCAACTACCGCGGCGAGGTGTGGAAGGACGACCACGAAGAGGGCGCGCTGATATGCAAGTGCTTCGCGGTGGACGCGGTGATGATCGAGGAGACCATCCGCGCCAATGCACTCTCCACCGTGGAAGACGTGACCAACTACACCAAGGCCGGCGGCGGCTGCTCGGCCTGTCACGAGGGGGTCGAGGAGATTCTGACCCGGGTTCTCAAGGAACAGGGCCGCGTCTTCGACCCCACGGGTGCCGCGCCGGTGCTCGCCAAGGGGAAGAAACTCAGTAATCTTCAGCGCATCCGCCGGATCGAAGGAGCGATCGAGGCGATCCGGCCGAACCTGCAACGGGACCGGGGCGATGTCGAACTGGTCGAGGTCGACGGCAAGAATGTCTATGTGAACATGACCGGGGCCTGTGTCGGCTGCCAGATGGCCTCCACCACGCTCGACGGCATACAGCAGCGCATCGTCGAGGACTTGGGCGAGTTCGTGCGTGTCCTGCCGGCCAGCGCCATGCAGCACCGGGCCTAAGACGACTGACCCCTTTGTCGAGCGACGAGTCAACCGAGGTGAGCCCATGACCCAAGGTATCTATCTGGACAACAACGCCACCACCATGGTCTCGCCGGCCGTGGTGGCGGTCATGCTGCCCTTCTTCACCGAGCAGTTCGGCAATCCGTCCTCGATGCATCAGTTCGGCAATCGGGTGGGCCTGGCCCTCAAGCAGGCCCGTGCGCAGGTGCAGACTCTGCTCGGCGCCGAACACGACTCCGAGATCGTCTTTACCTCCTGCGGCACCGAGTCCGACTCCACCGCCATCCTCTCGGCGCTCCGGGCGCAGCCCGAGCGTAAGGAGATCATCACCACCGTGGTGGAGCACGCGGCAGTGCTGGCACTCTGCGAACAGTTGGAAAAGGAGGGCTACAAGATCCATCGCCTCAAGGTCGACAGCCGCGGGCGGCTGGACATTCACGAATACATGGACCTGCTGTCGGATCGGGTGGCGATCGTCTCGGCGATGTGGGCCAACAATGAATCCGGCACCCTGTTTCCGGTGGAGGAGATGGCCGACCTGGCACGCTCCGCGGGGGTCATGTTCCATACCGATGCGGTCCAGGCGGTGGGCAAGGTGCCGATCAATCTCAAGGACACCTGCATCGATATGCTGTCGCTCTCCGGGCACAAACTTCACGCGCCCAAGGGTGTCGGTGTGCTGTACCTGCGCCGCAATACCCGCTTCCGGCCACTGCTGCGCGGCGGCCATCAGGAGCGCGGCCGGCGTGCCGGGACCGAGAACACCGCTTCCATCGTCGCCTTGGGCAAGGCGTGCGAGGAAGCCATGCAGCACATGGAGTATGAAAAGACCGCGGTGCGCCGGATGCGCGACCGGCTGGAGCGGGGCATCCTGGCGGCCGTGCCGCACTGCTTCGTCACCGGCGACCCGAACAACCGCCTGCCCAACACCTGCAATATCGCCTTCGAGTACATCGAGGGCGAGGCCATCCTGCTGCTCCTCAACAAGCAGGGCATCGCGGCGTCCTCCGGGTCGGCCTGCACCTCCGGCTCACTGGAACCCTCGCACGTCATGCGCGCCATGGGCATCCCGTTCACCGCCGCCCACGGCACCGTGCGTTTCTCTCTTTCCCGTTACAACACCATGGATGAAGTGGATCAGGTGATCCGCGCCGTGCCCCCGATTGTCGCGCAGTTGCGCAAGCTCTCCCCCTATTGGGGCGAGAACGGCCCGGTCACCGACCCCGAGCGGGCGTTTGCCCCGGCTTACGCCTGATCGGGCCTTGGTCCGCGTTCCGGCCGGTCACGGGGCCGCGCACGGTTCCCAGCGTGAGCCGGACCAGGGCCGCCTGCGGCCAAGAGGACCATCCCGAACAAGGCGCGTGCCCCAAGCCTGGACAGCCTGCATCTCACTGGGCCGCTACGGATCGTGCGGTTCCCCGAGATCGCCCTGACCGAGGGCGTCGATGAGCACCTGATCGACGGCGTGCCGGTGCGCATCACGGGCATCGCGCGGACCGTGGCGGACTGCTTCAAGTACCGCAACAAGATCGGGCTGGACGTGGCCCTGGAGGCCCTGGGCACGAACGGCCAGGGGCGACGGGCGACGGGCGACCATGGACGACCTGTGGCACTTCGCCCAACTTTGCCGGGTCGCCAATATCATGCGTCCATACTTGGAGATCCTGGCCGGGCCGGACCTGGCCGCGTCTTTCCACGCAAGCGCACCTCCTACGGAGAAGCCGGATGCCGGCCCGATGCTGAACCGCTCCGATCGCCAACCAGGGCAAAGACACGAATGACCGCGGTCGATAAACTGCTACCAGGTCGCGGATCGCGCGCTTCGCTGTCAGCCTCGGTAGCCTGCGCGTATGTGATCCACGACGATTGCAGCCCTCACCCCGCTCACGACGCCGCCCAGCAGGATGCGACCTCTACCGGCGGTTCGAGGCGACGCTCAAGCCCCAGCACTGGGACCGCTATGTTGAGGACTGCTACACCCGCGACCCCCGCACGCCGGACTGGTCCGTCGGCACCCTGACCAGCCTGCGGACACGCATCTTCGGCATGCTGACCGAGGTCGGCTACCTGTCCGACGCGCGCACCCGGGCACTGAGGCCCCTGACGATCTCGCCGACGGTCTTGGGCTACCTCAGCGCCCACGGCGAGGACTATGCGCTGCGCTGCATGCAGGCGGGCGCCAGATGAGGGTCGGGTGGAAAGCATGAACAGTGACTTCAACCAACGGCTGGACCAAATCCTTGATCGCGTCACCGCCGACGACTTCCTTCAGGGCAAGGGCCTGGGCAACGAGATCCCGTTCTACGCCTTCGACTATCCCGCCGAACGGGAACTGGAGGTGCGCGGGCACGTCGCCTTCCTCCTCGCCCAGATCCCCAAGCGTCGGCCGGGGCTGCGCTTCACGCACATCAACCTGTTCGACCTGATCATCCGCCACCTGCACGACCGCGGGTTCTACGCCAAGGCCCTGGACATCTATAGGAAGCAGGGCGACGCGGCCCTGCGCAAAGCGCTCGCGGCGCCGCTGGACGCGGGCAAGCTGGCGGCCGTGTTTGCCACTGAGGTCAAGCCCGCGGAGCAAGACCTGGTGCTCGTCTCAGGGGTCGGCAGCGCCTATCCCCTGTTGCGCACCCACAACCTGCTGAACAACCTGCACCACCGCATGGGCAGCACGCCGCTCGTGCTGTTCTACCCCGGAGTCTACGACGGGCAATCCCTGCGGCTGTTCGGCACCTTGCAAGACAAACCCTATTACCGCGCCTTCCGACTGGTGAGCTGATCCACAGATTCACCGGATGAAGAATGGTCCACAGATGACACAGATTGACACAGATGAAGAGCGCAGCGGGGTTTCGGCAATTGATAACGAGCCATCGACCGGCCACGGTCATTCTTCTTATCTGTGTTCATCTGTGTCATCTGTGGACAACTCTTCCGGTCCGCCGAATAAAGAATGGTCCACAGATGACACAGATGACACAGATGAAGAGAACAGCGCGGTTTCGGTAGTCAATAACCGATCATTAATTTCTTGTCTGTGCCATCTGTGGATAAGTCTTCCGCGCCAGGAGTTTAAATGATGTTGATTAAGGACCTTTTCACCAAGCCGATCGACCGTCCCATCAACGGCGTCATCAAGGCCGATCAAGCCGACAGTGCGTCGGTCTGGCAGGAGCTCGACGAGTACGTCGTTACCAAGGAACTCGACATCCACTGCCGCCGCTT
This sequence comes from Chromatiaceae bacterium, assembly GCA_013426805.1. Lineage (GTDB taxonomy): Bacteria > Pseudomonadota > Gammaproteobacteria > Chromatiales > Chromatiaceae > Thiodictyon. Next base: position 29,706 of record JACDZG010000016.1, on the reverse strand, counting down.
CTTCGGCGCCTACCTGGATGCGATCGACCACGCCGGGGACCCCCAGATCGTCGGCATGGTCGGGGTCTGGATCTCGGGGTTCTTCGGCTCCGGCAAGTCGCACTTCCTCAAGATCCTCTCCTACCTGCTGGAGAACCTCGTTATCAGCCACGCCGGACAGACCCGGCGCGCCATCGATTTCTTCGACGGCAAGATCCAGGACGCCATGCTGGCCGCCGACATCAAGCGCGCCGTCGGCACCGCCGTCGATGTCTGCCTGTTCAACATCGACAGCAAGGCCGACACCGCCAGCGGGCGCGACACCATCCTGCGGGTCTTCCTCAAGGTGTTCAACGAGAAGCTCGGCTTCTGCGGGGACCATCCGCACATCGCCGACCTGGAGCGGCACCTCGCGGCTCAGGGCAAGCTCGACGCCTTCAAGACCGCGTTCCGCACCATTGCCAATTGCGATTGGGAGTCGGAACGCGACGGCTATAGCTTCTATGCCGACGAGCTGGTCCAGGCCCTGTCGGAGGCCCTGGGCAAGACCCCCGAGGGGGCGCGGGCCTGGCTCGAACGCTGCGAGGAGGATTTCAAATCGCTCCTGACCGTCGAGAACTTCGCTGGCTGGATCAAGGATTACCTGGACAGCCGCGGTCCCGCGCACCGCATCTGCTTCCTGGTGGACGAGATCGGCCAGTTCATCGGCCAGGACACCCGATGCTCAACCTCCAGACCATTGCCGAGAACCTCGGCACTGTCTGCGGCGGCCGGGCCTGGGTCGTGGTCACCTCCCAAGAGGACATCGACGCCGTCCTGGGCGAGGTCCGCGCCGCCCGGGCCAATGATTTCTCCAAGATCCAGGGCCGCTTCAAGACCCGCCTGTCGCTCTCCAGCGCCAACGTGGACGAGGTCATTCAGAAGCGCCTGCTGGACAAGACCGACGCCGCCCGTGAGACGCTCGCGGCCGTCTACCGCGACCAGGCCGACATCCTCAAGAACCAGCTCAGCTTCAGCAACGTCGGCATGACCTTCACGCCCTATGCCGACGCGCTGGACTTCGTCAGTGTCTACCCCTTTGCCCCCTACCAGTTCCAACTGGTGCAGAAGGTCTTCGAGGCCATCCGCCGCCACGGGGTCACCGGCCTGCACCTGGCCCGCGGTGAGCGGTCCATGCTGGACGCCTTCCAGTCCGCCGCCGTCCAACTCGCCACTGAACCGGTCGGGGTGCTGGTGGCGCTGCACCGGTTTTACCCGGCGATCGAGAGTTTCCTCGAAGGCGTCGTCAAGTCGACCCTCGACCACGCCGCCGGCAACGAAAAGCTCGAACACTTCGACACGCTGCTCCTGCGTACCCTGTTCCTGATCCGTTATGTCGAGGAGATCCGCGGCAACGTCGACAACCTGGTGACCCTGTTCGTCGACCGTATCGACGCCGACCGCCTGGCCCTGCGCCGGCAGATCGAGGCCAGCCTCCAGCGCCTGGAGCGCGAGACCCTGATCGGACGCAATGGCGAGGACTTCTTCTTCCTCACCAATGAAGAGCGCGACATCAGCCGCGAGATCAAGGACGTGGACCTGAGCTCTGCGGAAGAAGCCAAGTTCCTGGGCGAGCTGATCTTCGAGGACCTGCTCAAAGGGCTGCGCAAGCAGCGCTTCCCCGACAACAACAAAGACTTCGGCATCAACCGTTTGTGCGACCTGCACCCGCACGGCGCCCGCGCCGACGGTGACCTGGTCCTGTCCTTGGTCACCCCCCTGGCCGACGACTACGCGCTCTATGAGGAGAGCCGCTGCATCCTGCAAAGCGCCGCCGAGGGTGGCCAACTCATCGTCCGGCTCGACGATGACAAGACCCTGGGCCGTGAGCTGCGCACCTGGTTGCAGACCGACCGCTACATCGGCCGCAAGAATGACGGCACCGCCGCCACCACCACGGTCAAGATCCTGCGTGAGCGCGAGGCGGAGAACCGGGAGCGCCGCGCACGCCTGGTCCTGCAACTGGAGCGCCTCTGCAAGGAGGCCGCTTACTATGCCGCCGGCCAGCCGGTCCGGCCCAAGGGCGGCACCGCCGCCGCCTCCTTAAGTGATGCCCTGAACTATCTCATCCGCAACAGCTTCAACAAGCTCGGCTACCTCGCGCACCTGTCCGCCAACCCCCAGGCCGAGATCAAGGCGGTGCTCAGCAGCACCGACGTGGACGATCTGGGTTTCTCACTGGAGGCCGGTCAGGGCAACCAGCAGGCGCTCGCCGAGGTCCAGGGTTACGTCAACCTCATGGCCGGTGCCAGCCATCAGGTGATCCTGCACGACCTGGTGGACGAGCGATTCGGCCGGCGCCCGTACGGCTGGCCGGAGTGGGAGGTCATCCTGCTGGTGGCCCGCCTGGTCCGCAAGGGCGCCATCAGCCTGGTGATGGACGGCGCGACCCTGTCCACCGACAAGATCTTCGAGGCGGTCGTCACCCCCAGCAAATGGCGCCGCATCACCGTCATCAAGCGCCAGACGGTCGATCAGGGCCAACTCCAGGCCGCCCGCCACCTGGCCAAAGAGGTCTTCGGTCAGATCGCCCTCGATGGGGAGGACGCGCTCGCCGCCTGCCTGCGCGAACACCTGGGCGGTTGGCGCACCCAGCTCACCCGCTACAAGACACTGGCCGACACCGACGCCTACCCGGGCCGTCAGGAGATCGCCGAGGCCGCGGGGATCATCGCCAAGCTCCTGGCGGAAACCGAGAGCTTTGGCCTGATCAGCAGCTTCCTGGAGCGCAAGGCCGACCTGCTCGACCTGTCGGACAACGTCCATGAGCTGACGAACTTCTACGAGACCCAGCGCCCCACCTGGGAGCGGCTGCGCAAGGCCGCCGCCCGCTTCCAGCCCAACCGCACCTGGCTGGACAGAGACCGGACGGCCGCCCCGGCCCTTGCGCGCATCCAGGCTATCCTGGCCGCCGCCGCACCCTATGGGCTGGGCTGATCAAGGACGCCGAGTCGCTGATCCAGACCGTCGAAGGCGTCGACACCGCGCTGGTCGCGGAGCGCCGAGCCCAAGTCTTGCAGAGCATCCAGGCCCAACTCGGTAAGGTCCAGGTGGAACTCGACGAGGCCAAGGCATCGACCGACTTGCGCAACGCGTGCCTTCATCCGTTGCAAACCCTCAAGCGCCAGGTCGAGACCCAGGCCAGTATCGCCCACATCGATCAGGCCGGGCAGGCGGCCGTCGAGGCCGCGGACGAGGCGTTCGGCAAGATCGAGGCCGCGGCCAGTCAGCAGAAAAGCACCGGCACCGGCACCGTCGGCGACAAGGACGAAAGGGTCTACGTCAAGCCGCGGCGTGTCGTGAAGGTCGCGGCCCTGGCACCGCCGGGGTATCTGGAAACCCAGAGCGACGTCGACGGCTACCTGGATCGCCTGCGCAAGGCACTGGAGCACGCCATCAGCGCGGGGGAACGCATCGAGATCCGGTAATCAGTTTTCCCCTGCCTCGCTCCGGCACAGTGGCTGGAGCGCTGGTCACGGCCCAGTCGTCGCCCACGGATGATATGCTTGATGCATGCCCGAACTGGCGGTTTTCCATGCAAGCCGTCGACACCAAGGCACCGCAAACCGACCCGGAGTTGATCGCCGTGCGCGCCTTCCAGGCCGGCCAGCTCAGCCTGGGTCAGGTGGCTCAGGTGTTTGCGAAGTCAAAGCAGGAGACCATGCGGCTCCTTGCCGAGCTGGGGGTCCCGATTGCCGACTACGATCTGGCGGAAGACCTGGAAACCCTAGTCCTGCTCGGCGGCAACTGAGCGATCTGACGAGAACTAAAGTGCCATGAACTCTGCCACCCTTTCACCTAAGTTCCAACTTTCCATTCCAAAACGTGTACGAGACGAACTCGGCCTTCATGCCGGGCAGAAATTCGCCGTTATCCCCAAAGGCAAGGTTATCGAGCTCGTCCCGCTGATTTCCATGGAGGAGGCCCGCGGCCTGCTCAAGGGTGCAGACCCGACCGAGTATCGCGACCGCTCGGACCGTTATTGATGACGGTACTGGTGGATACCTGTGGCTGGATCGAATGGCTCACCGATGACGCACTCGCCGAGCAGTTCCGTCCCTATCTGCAACGCTCCGCTGTCTTGCTTGTGCCCACGGCCGTGCAGTACGAGCTTTACAAATGGGTTAGACGAGAGATGGACGACGCGCTGGCTCTCCAGATTGTCGCCTTGACTGAGCAAAGCCGAGTATCACTGTACTCGATCCCGCCTGCGGTTCTGGGCACATCCTGGTCGTGGCCTACGATGTACTCAAGGCCATCTACCTGGAGCGCGGCTACCGTCCGCGGGACATTCCGCGGCTGATCCTGGAGAAGAACCTTTACGGGTTGGATATCGACGACCGGGCTGCCCAGTTAGCCGGTTTTGCCTTGTTGATGAAGGCCCGCGCCGATGACCGGCGGTTGTTTGATGATCCGCCCAGGCTCAATGTCCTGGCCTTGCAGGAGAGCAAGGGGTTGGATGCCGATGAGCTTGCCCGTGCCCTGCAACCCCTCGGCACCGTTGGTCGGGTTAGCCCGCAGGGCGTCACCCGACAGCCCCCGCTCGGATTCGGAGCCGATGACCTTTTTCCCGGCACCCTTCCGCAGATGAGCCTCGGCGAATCGGTGGGGGTTGAAGCGTCTGGTTACGCTGCGCTAACCCGACCTAGAATCGGTGCCTTGTTCGACACATTTGCCGAGGCCAAGACCTTTGGGTCTTTGATTCAGATTCCGCCCACGCTGGCAACGGCGCTGCCCGAGATGGAAGCTGGTCTATTGCGGGCACTGGAAAGCGATGACGTGTTTGTCCGGGCGGCGGCAGAAGAGTTGATGCCGCTGGTAACGCAGGCACGGACGCTTGCTATGCGCTTCGATGCAGTGGTGGCGAATCCGCCCTATATGGGCAGTAACGGCATGAATTCCGCGGTGAAGAAATATGCAAAAGATCACTTTCCTAACGCCAAGTCCGATCTTTTCGCGTGTTTTATCGAGCGTGTTTACGCTCTGGCGAAAGTCTCTGGCCAAAGCGCGATGGTCACCATGCAAAGCTGGATGTTCCTCTCTTCTTTTGAAAAGCTGCGAGCGCGGATGTTGCGGGAAATAAGCATCACGACGATGTCTCAAATTGGCTACAACAGTTTTCCGTCACTAAATTCAAAGGTTGTGCAGGCGACAATGTTTTCTTTCGCAGGGAGCATAGTCGTTGGTTATGAGGGCGTTTTTGTCAATCTAAATGATGCGCCACACGCTGCTGACAAGGGACAGGTATTTCTTGATCGTGACTCTGCTACCAGATTTCATGTTCAAGCCGAGCGATTTGCCGAGATTCCGGGTAGCCCGATTGCATATTGGGCGTCTCCAGCGATGCTTCATATCCTTGGAGAATCGGAACGATTGTCAGAATACGCAGACGTTCGTAAAGGTTTAGCCACATGCGACGACGCTCGTTGGGTGAGGTACTGGTTTGAGGTTGATAGGCGTGTCGTGGATCTGAATTGTGCAAATAAGGGGCAAGCACAGGCATCAATGAAAAAGCGGTTTCCACTTCTCAAAGGCGGTTCATTTCGGAAATGGTTTGGTAATTGTTTTCATGTGGTGGATTGGAAGAATGATGGAGAGGCGCTTAAAAAGTACATTTCTGATTGGTACGGCGGCGCGCACTACAGCAAGGAAATTCGGAGTGAAGACTATTATTTTAATGAATGCATTACTTGGTCAGATATAGCTGCACCGAATAAATTTTGTGCGCGCTACTGCGGAACTGGATTTATTAGCAGCACAGTTGGCGGTGGCGTTTATGCTGATTCAAGAACCCTTCTATTTCTGAATGCATTGCTATGCTCAAAGATGGCGAATGTTTGGCTGGGTGTCATCAATCCAACGCTGCATGCAAATCCTGGAGATATCGCTGCTATTCCACTGCCCTGCCTAGACGAATCTTCAAGTATTCAGCATGAAATAGAGATCCGTTCGCGCAGATGCAAAATGATTGCTGAAGAGGATTGGAATGCTTTTGAATTGTCATGGCATTTCCAGTCGCCACCCATTCTTGCGGCGTCGCTAAGATTACCTCTATGCCTTGATTCCAGTTACGCCGCATTAGTTGCCCGTAACCGCGAAAGAATCGCCGAAATGCAGCGCCTCGAAAAAGAAAATAGCCGTATTTTCATTGATGTCTACGGGCTGGCTAATGAGTTCACCCCCGACATATCTGCTGAGTTTATCACTCTTACGGTTAACCCCGTCTACCGTTATGGAGGCGACCTAACTGAAAATGAGCGTTGGACCCGATTCCGGCGCGACACGATGACGGCACTGTTGTCTTACGCCATCGGCTGCATGATGGGCCGGTATCGTCTGGATCGGCCGGGACTCATTTATGCGTATAGCGGAAACCGGGACTTCGAGGCAGTCTACGATGCCGCAAGAGAAGAGTCCACAGATGACACAGATGAGCACAGATCAAGAAATGAACATCTGTGTTCATCTGTGTCATCTGTGGACAAAAAACCTTTCCCCGCCGACGCCGACGGTATCATTCCGATCACTGAATCGAACTGGTTCGACGGCGACGCCCCCAACCGCATCCGTGAATTCCTGCTGGCCGTCTGGGGCACGGAGACGCTGAACGAGAACATGGCCTGGCTGGCGGAGAGCCTGGGGTCGAAGTCCGGCGAGACCCCGGACGAGACCATCCGCCGCTATCTCTCGGCCAGCTTCTTTAAAGACCACCTGCAAACCTATAAACGGCGGCCCATCTACTGGTGCTTCTCCAGCGGCAAGCAGAAGGCTTTCGAGGCCTTGGTCTATCTGCACCGCTACCACGAGGGCACACTCGCGCGTATGCGCATGGAATACGTGGTCCCGCTGCAAGGCAAGATGGCCGCCCGCATCGACCGGCTCGTCGACGACATCGCGTCCGCGTCCACCACGGCCCAAGCCAAGCGGCTGCAAAAGGAGCGGGACAAGCTGACCCGCCAACTCGACGAACTGCGCCGCTACGACGAGCAACTGCGCCACTACGCCGACCAGCGCATTACCTTGGACCTGGACGACGGCGTCAAGGTCAACTACGCCAAGTTCGGCGACCTGCTCGCGGAGGTCAAAGCCGTGACCGGTACGAGTGCGGAATGATCCAATACCGATTGACGAAGACATTCAATGAAATCCACTGACAGTGGGACTCGATCGCGCCCCGATAACGGAGAATCCGTGGGTATCCCCATGCGTTTAGCCGCACTCAGCGTTGACAACTTCAAGTCGCTCGTCGATTTCAAGCTGCCTCTAGCGGATTTTACCTGTCTGATCGGTTCAAATGGTTCCGGGAAATCGACGGTCATTCAGGCCGTGGACTTCGTCGCCTGTTTGCTCAAAGGGCAGATGTCCCGGTGGCTGGAGCTGCGTCAATGGAGCCCCGCCGACCTGAATTCCAAGCTGATACGAAAGAGCAGTATCACTGTCGGTCTCGTATTGCGGCAAGAGGGCGAAGCGCTGCTATGGAACGCGAGATTCAATCGTGCGACGCTTAAGTGTACTCAAGAAGCGGCCAGGATCGACAAGCGCTTTCTCGTCGTCGTTGATGACGGCAGCTATGCGAGTGCGGACGAGCATGGGTATATGGCTCGTACGAAGATCGCGTTCGAGTACGAGGGGTCCGTGCTGTCCCAACTCAAGGACGAAATGCTGACTCCCGAAATCCTCGCTCTCAAGGACTTCTTGCATAACACTGTAGCGCTCGACGTGTTGGCGCCGCAATTCCTTAGAAAAAGAGCGTCCTTGAGCCATGGGGATCGGGGGTCGGCTGGCGAGCGCCTGTCCGCGCTTCTGCACGAACTATCAGCGGCGCAACGAACAGAGTTGTTGGAACGACTCCAGGCGTACTATCCGCAACTGACCAGCGTCTTCACCCGTTCACTGCCGGCCGGTTGGAAAGAACTCAACATCCGTGAGCAATTTGGAGCGACTCGGCTTGTCACCGAGGCCAAACATGCCAACGACGGCATGTTGCGGCTCATGGCGATGCTTGCTGAGATTTTGACGGAGCACGAGTTTGTGCTCTTCGACGAGATCGAGAATGGCATCAACCCGGAATTAGTCGAATTTTTGGTCGGCACCCTTGTGGGTTCACGGCAGCAGGTCCTGGTAACGACTCACAGTCCGATCATTCTGAATTCTCTGGATGATGCGGTGGCACGCGCCGGTGTCCACTATCTCTATCGAACGCCGGAAGGTTACACACGTTCAGTTCCCTTCTTCTCGATACCGTCAGTCTCGGAAAAGTTGGAGGTCATGGGGCCGGGCGAGGCATTCGTCGATACCAATCTGACCCGACTGTACGAAGAAATTCAGACGATGCCGGCAACACAGCGTAGCCAGGGCGATGTTGATTCTCGTTGATACTGTATTTATCTGCGAGATGCGTTTTCTCTTCATCTGTGTCATCTGTGTCATCTGTGTCATCTGTGGATAATTTCTTGCTCACTCTGGGACATTGAAACATGCGCCTGACCGAAAAACAGATCGGATCGATTCGCCGCATCGTCGGCGACACCGCCGGGCCGGCGGCACGGATGCGGGTCTTCGGATCGCGTCTGCGCGACGACGCGGCTGGAGGGGATCTCGATCTCTTGGTCGAATTCCCCGCCGCGGTCGAGCATCCGGCCGCGCTATCGGCCAGGTTGTCGACGCGCATTTCTCGCTCGCTGTATGGCCGCAAGGTCGATGTGCTGCTGCTGGCTCCGAACCTGCGCCGATTACCCATTCACGAGATTGCGCTGCAAGAGGGACAGCCGATATGACCTTGCCGCCCGCCACCGCCCTGCGCTTGCGGTTTCTTGCGCGCGTCGCCGCAAAGGAAGCCCGGCACCTCGTCACGACTACCGAGCGACTCTTCACGGTCCCATTCACGCCGCAGCGGGTAGCCGACCTGGAGCATGAGCCGGACTTGGCCGAGCGGGTCGATGCGTTCGTTAGCCGCTTCGGTCGCTTGCAGGATACCCTCGGGGACAAGCTCTTGCCCGTCCTCCTGAGTGCGCTTGGAGAGAAGACCGCGGCAGTCATCGACAACCTCGACCGCGCCGAGCGCCTCGGGCTCATCCCCGCGGCGGAGCAATGGATGGAGGTGCGCAAGCTGCGTAACCAGATGGTCCATGACTATGTGGAGGACCCGCTCGTCCTTGCCGACGCATTGGAGACCGCGCACGGCTATGTTCCGGTGCTGACGGATGTGGCGGAGAGGATGCGCGGTGAGATCGCGCGCCGGGGATGGATCTGAATCAATCAGCCGACGCGCCGATGGAAACACAACGTATTGAAAGTGCGCTGAAAGATCAGTTCATCGCGCAGGGCCATCGCATCGTTTTCTGGATCGATCCTGATCGGGAGTTCGAGGAGACGCTGCCGGATCTCGACCTGGGTGATGTGACCTTGTTGCGCCTCGACGAAATCTCCGGATTGGAGGTCAAGGTGCGCCTGGAGCTGACGGATACCCAAGGCCGCTACCTGCTCTATGCGCCGTCTGAGCCGCCGGAAGTTGAACAGGATTGGCTGCTTGATGTGCGCCTGTACAGCGCGAATTTCCGGGCGGATCGGGCGTCGATGCTGCTCAGCAATCTGGGGTTGACCCAGCAGTCGTTGCGCCTGCACCTGGCGGAGCGGGCGCGGTTCTTCGCCAGCCGGGACCGGCTGGAGCGGCTGAAGCGGCTGGTCAGCCCCAATGACAGTGCGCTGGACATCGATCGCAAGATCATTGCGGTGCTCGCCAAGGCTGATCAGCCGGAGTTCTTCAATGTCCTGATCGCGTTATTCGATAGCATTCCGGAAGGCCATCTCGACGCGCTCCCGCCCGCGTGGGAGGAGATGGAAAAATTCGGCGTCCAGGCGTCGTTTTGGGAACTGGCCGGCGGCCAGTTCGGTTATCAGGAAGGAACGCCGACGCTCAAGAACCTGCTGATCCGGCTACTGGTGTCGGATTTCAGTCACGCCTGCCGGGCGCCGCTTCCTGAGGGCCTCAAGCCGCTCACGCTACCGCGCCAGGGAGCAGCCAATGCGGTGGTCTGTCTCGCCCAGTGGCGCGACAGCAGTACCCGCGGCCCCTCTTATGAGTCGCTGTCGGCCGGTGTGGCGGATGCGGTGAAGCTGGGTCTTCACCTCGGCGCCTTGGAGATCGAGGCGCTGGCCGAGGTCAAGACCTTCCTGCTGGTCGAACAGGTCGTCGCCAGCCGCTTGCGCGACCGCGTGCTGGAGACCGCGCAGACCATCAAGCCCGAGTCCGTGCGTGCCATTGCCGCGCACCGGCAGGATGGTTACTGGGCGGCACGGGCGCTGCCGGATACCCCCCGTGCCCCGCGCCGGTCCCTGTACGCGGTCTACGAGGCTCTGCAAATCGCCGCGGACCTGTTCGCCCTGCGCAACGCGCACCTCGGCGGCTTGGCGCAGCCGGACGCACAAGCACTGCTGGGTGCCTACACAGACGGCTTGTACCGCTTCGACCAGCTTTACCGCCAGTTCTGCGAGGCGGCGGATGACGCGGAGTCCCACGACTGGGATATCCTGAAGTCCTTGCGCCAGGAGGTCGAGCAGGTCTATGGCACGGGCTTCGTGGCCGAGCTGGCGCTGGAGTGGAACAAGCATCTGGAGGCCGGCCTGCTCGGGTCCTGGAGCATCGACGGGCTGCCCAATCAGCAGACCTTCTTTGAGCGGGACGTCGGGCGTGTGCTGGCTAAAGGGGCCGACCGCCGGGTCTTCGTGATCATCAGCGACGCCTTGCGCTTCGAGATTGCGCAGGAGCTTTGCGGCCTGCTCAACGGCAAGTACCGCTTCGACGCGGCGCTGTCCGCCCAGCTTGGCGTGCTGCCGTCCTATACCGGGCTCGGCATGGCCGCCTTATTGCCCCATCAGGCTCTCGACTACGACGAGGGCGGGACCATTCGGGTCGACGGCCTCCCGTGCGGCTCACTGGAACAGCGGGACAAGGTGCTGGAAGCCGTGCAGGGCGTCGCGGTCAAGGCAGACGACTTCATGGCCATGAAGAAGGACGAGGGGCGCGCCTTCGTCAAGCCGTACCGGGTGGTCTATGTCTATCACGACCAGGTGGACGCGGTCGGCGACAAGGCCGCGACCGAGGGACAAACGTTCGGCGCGGTGCGCAAGGCGATCGATGATCTGTGCGACCTGGTGAGCAAGATCATTAACAGTCTCAACGGCAATCATCTGGTCATCACCGCCGACCATGGCTTCCTGTTCCAGGAGACACCGCCTGGAGAGAGCGACAAGAACGCCTTGGCCAGCAAGCCCGCCGGGACCCTGTTGGCGAAGAAGCGCTATCTTTTGGGCCGCAATCTCCCCACCAGCGACCAAGCCTGGCACGGCTCCACCGCGGTGACGGCCGGGGCCGGCGGCGGGATGGAGTTCCGGGTGCCGAAGGGCGCCAACCGCTTTCACTTCGTCGGCGGCTCGCGGTTCGTGCATGGCGGGGCCATGCCGCAGGAGATCGTGGTGCCGGTCATCCGCGTGCACCACGTCAAGGAGACCGGCAGCGCCGCCAAGACCCGGACCCGCACCGTCGGCGTGAGCGTGCTCGGCAGCAACTTCAAAGTCACGACCAACCGCTGTCGCTTCGAGTTGATCCAGACCGAGCCGGTCGGCGAGCGAGTCAAGCCCGTGACGCTGAAGGTGGCGATCTACGACGGTGCGGAGCCGGTCACTAATGTCGAAACCCTGACCTTCGACAGCACCTCGACCGACATGAATCAGTGGAAGAAGACGGTGAGCCTGACCCTGGAGGGGCGGCGCTTCGACAGCAAGAAGGTCTTTCAGTTGATTCTGCGCGACACCGAGACCGGGGTGGAAGAGGCGCGCTTCGACGTGACGATCGATTTGGCTTTTGTGAACGACTTCTGATCCACGGATTGTAAGGAAAGAGAAGAGTTGTCCACAGATGACACAGATGACACAGATGAAAAAAAGAGATGAATTCTAGGCTTCTTATTTCTTTTATCTGTGCTCATCTGTGTCATCTGTGGATAAATTCTTTGTCGTTGTTCGGGTGAAACAGAGCCATCTGTGAATACTCATCAGCGACGGCTAATCCACGGATCGTCAGGAAAGAGAAGAGTTGTCCACAGATGACACAGATGAACACAGATGAAGAAAAGAGATGAATTCGCGGCTTCTTATTTCTCTTATCTGTGCTCATCTGTGTCATCTGTGGATAAATTCTTTGTCTTTTTTTGGGTAAAGCAGTGCCCTCTGTGGATATTGATCAGCGACGGCTGATTCTCGGATCGGAAGGAAAGAGAAGAGTTGTCCACAGATGACACAGATGAACACAGATTAAGAAAGAACAGCTGTGTTCATCTGTGTCATCTGTGGACGAAACATTCGCCGCTGGGCTATGGCGGAAGCCGGCCGGTCGGGACGATGACCAAGGCCGTCTGTGGATAGAAATCTTAATTCATCTTTTTGGAGAGACATCTGTGGATAAGGAAACGGACCCGCAGACCTTTGCGATTATTGGTGCGGCGATGGCTGTTCACTCGGAGTTGGGGCATGGGTTCCTGGAGCGTGTATATCATGAGGCCATGATCCTGGAACTCAGGCGGAGAGCGATTTCGTTTCAGTCGGAATGCGCGATTCCGATTTATTATAAAGGCGAGATGCTGTCGGTAGTCTATCGTGCCGACTTCGTATGCTATGAAGCAGTGCTCGTTGAGATCAAAGCGCTGCCCGCCATCGGGGGCGGGGAGAAAGCCCAACTGATTAACTATCTGAAAGCGTCAAGGCTCAAACGCGGCCTCATCCTGAACTTCGGCGCGACCCGACTTCAATACGAGCGCTTGGTATTCTGATCCGCAGATGACAAGAAAAGAGTCGTCCACAGATGACACAGATGACACAGATGACACAGATGACACAGATGAATACCGAATGAATTTTCTTCATCTGTGTCCATCTGTGTCATCTGTGGATAAGTTCTTCATCTTTCTTTGGCCGAGTTCGGAACCTCTGTGGATATGACTGATCTCGATAGTTTGCTGAACCGCTACTTCGCCGGCAAAGTCGTCCGCAAGGATCTGACCAAGCTGATCAAGGAAGGGGCGAACGTCCCGGTCTATGTGCTCGAGTACCTGCTCGGCATGTACTGCGCGTCGGACGACGAGGCGATCATCCGCGACGGCCTGGAGACGGTGAAGACGATCCTGGCCGAGAACTATGTGCGGCCGGACGAGGCGGAGAAGGTCAAGTCCAAGATCAAGGAGCGGGGCAGCTACAAGGTCATCGACAAGGTAACGGTGCGGCTCAACGAACGCCGGGACCTCTACGAGGCCCTGTTGTCGAACCTGGGGGTCAAGGATGCCGCCATTCCGGGGAGCTATGTGAAGCAGTTCGAGAAACTGCTGGTGGGCGGGATCTGGTGCATCGTCACGGTCCAATATTTCTTTGAAGAGGGGCCGAAGGGTTCGCCCTTTACCATCGGTGACCTCAAGCCGATCCAGATGCCCAACATGGACTTGGAGGGGCTGTTCGAGGGGCGCCAGGCGTTCTCCGAGGCCCAGTGGATCGATGTCCTGTGCCGCTCCACCGGGATGGAGCCGGCGAACCTGACCGAGCGGGTCAAGTGGCACCTGCTGGCGCGGATGATTCCCTTTGTCGAGAACAACTACAACTGCTGCGAGCTGGGGCCGCGGGGGACCGGCAAGAGCCACCTCTATAAGGAGATCAGCCCCAACAGCATCCTCATCTCCGGCGGCCAGACCACGGTGGCCAACCTGTTCTGTCCTCGTCGGCCTGATCCTTGGTCCTCACGGTGATCTTCGGGGTGTCTGGCAGGGGGTCCGTGAGCGGTGCCGGCAGCGTCAGGGCCTTGGAGCGGCGCGCTTTGAAGGTCTTGTCCCGGTAGTACCGGAGCTTCTGGCCGATCATCGGGCGCACGCCCTCGATCAGGACGATGGTTTCGTCCTCGCGCAGGTGAGCGATGTCGTCGATGTCCAAGATGGCTTGCCCGGTCTGCGAGACTTGGCGCGAGCGGCGGCCGTCGCCATAGCTGTAGCTGGTCTGGGTGACGGTCTTCAGCCCGACGATGCGGGAGATTTGTTCGGCCAAATCCCGGCGGTGCACCGGAGGGCGGGAGTAGATCCGGGCTCGGTGGTTGTCGATGAAGAACTCGGCCAGCTCTCGGCCATAGACCGCCTGAAGCTGGGCCTCCGACTGGATCACGGTGGCAATCCGGATGCCCCAGCCGCGCACGTAGGCGAGGGCATGGACCAGCTTCTCGACCCTACCCAGGCTCAGGAACTCATCGAGCAGCAGCAGGACCGCACCAGCAGGGTCAAGCCGATCAGGAGGTCCCGCGCCACGTTGTCCCAATAGGGGTCGTGGCTTTCGTTGGGGACCAGGATCGCGGCGATGGTCTGCACATCGGTGAAGCGCAGATCGCCCTCGCGCACATAGGGCAGGACGTTGAAGGCGTGGGTTTGGCCTGCCTCATGGAGGGGGGCGAAGCGGCAGACCTGCCGGCCTCGGGTCCGGCCCCGGTAGCCCGAGGTCAGGGCGTAGTTCTCGTTCTTGATGTCCAGGGCGATGACGGACCCTTGCCAGTGCAGCAGGTTCGGGACCACGAGCCCTACCTCCTTGCCGGTGCCCGTAGCCGCGGTCAGGAAGGGGTGCAGATCGCCGTTGAAGGCCAGCAACCGGCCGCGGTGGCGCCCGAGCAGGATCGAGTGCGCCCCGGCCTGGTAGAGTCTGGCCTTGGCGATCTCACCGGGACGGGCCAGGCGCGCCGCGCCATGCAGCGGCTTAGACGGCAGCAAGGTCCAGGCGACGAGCCCCGGCAATCCGATGGCCGCGCCCCCGCCCGCGAGATCGGCCAGCAGTAGGCTTCGTCGTCGCGCAACTCCGCGAGCATGATGCGGTCCGGCTTCATGCGCAGACAGGACACCAGCAGGTCCTTGACCGTCACCGGCGAGACCCCGGCCCCGTCACGGCTGAAGAAGAGCCGGGCGGTGTTGGCGTGTAGGGAAGGCCAACTCCTTGGCGTCTTCGATGGCGATCAGGCGTTCGTCGAGTGGGATCTCGGCGATCATCGCCTTTGACAAGGTGGTCTTGCCCGAGCCCGTGGCCCCCGAGACGATGACGTTGAGCCGGTGGGCGACGATCTCGCGCAGGATGGCGGGGACGCTGGTCTGGTCGTCGCCCTGATTCCCAATGGGCCAGCCGGCGAGTCGGGACCGCACGGCCGCCCGGTGGCGCGCCGCGCTGGTATCCCCGTTGGACAGGGGCGCGAAGGTGACCTTGTCCGCCAACTCGTCGAGGCTGAAGGTCACACGCGACGGCCGGCGGATGGTGATCGAGGGCTCCTCGGCCGCCGGTGGCAGGACGATCTGGACCCGTTCGCCGGTGGGCAGGTGGCCGCTCAGGATCGGCGCCCGTTCGCTGACAGATGATACTAATCGGGTCCCCCTGGTTCTTGTTCAGGGTCGGCTTGATCTTCGCCAACTCGCCCAGTACCCCGGACCGAGTGTCGTTGGTGGTTTGCTGGACGAAGTGGCCCTGCGGAGGCCGCTCCCACGACTGGGATCATCCGTTGCGTCGCGCGGCTTCGCCGAGCGACGGCCAGTCGAACACCTCGATGCCTTCGCGGCTGTAGGCGTCGTCCCCGCCGTAGATCAGCCAACCCGGCAGCGCCTGCTCGCCGGCCAGGGTCTGCCATTTGGCGAGACCTTTGAGCCAATCGCGCACCAAGGTCGCGCCCGACTTGATCTCGATGCCCTGTAAGCGCCCGCCCGTCTCGAAGAGCAGGTCGATCTCATGACCGGTATTGTCGCGCCAGAAATACAACCCGGCGGGCCGGCCGTTGTTGAATCGGTGCTTGACGAACTCGCCGACCGCCAAAGTCTCGAACAGCGCCCCGCGCTGCGGGTGGATGTTCAGCGCTGCGCTGTCCTTGATGCCGAGGAGCGCCGCGGCGAGGCCGGTATCCAGAAAGTAGAGCTTTGGTGTCTTCACCAGTCGCTTGCCGAAGTTGCGGTGATAGGGCGGCAAGAGCAGGATGAGGTAACTCGCCTCCAGCACGCTGAGCCATTCGCGCGCGGTGGTGTGCGAGACGCCGCAGTCGTTGGCCAGTGCCGACAGGTTGAGTAGCTGACCGGTGCGCGCCGCGCACAACCGCACGAACCGCTGGAACAGCGCCAGGTCCCGCACCGCCAACAGTTGGCGGACGTCGCGCTCCAGGTAGGTTGCGATGTAATTCGGAAACCAGTCGTCGGGCAGCAGCGGACGGTCGTACAACGGCGGAAAGCCGCCGCGCCACAGCAGGGTGTCCAGGTTCGACGGGAGCAGATCGGCGCCGACCAGCTCAGCGATTGAAAACGGCAACAGTTCGATCCGCCCCACGCGACCCGCCAGTGATTGGCTGATGCGCGACATCAGCCCGAACTGCTGTGAGCCGGTCAGCACGAAATCGCCCATGCGTCCCCGGTGGTCGACCAGCCCCTGCAAATAGGACATCAGCTCCGGGCCGTGCTGCGCCTCGTCGATGACCGCGCCGTCCGGGAAGCGGGCGAGGAAGCCCCGCGGGTCGGCGAGGGCGAGTTCGCGCTGGTCAGGATCTTCCAACGTAACATAGGGGCGGTCGGCAAAGAGCATCCGGGCCAGGGTGGTCTTCCCGGATTGGCGCGGCCCGGTGATGGCGAGGATCGGGAATCCGCGTGCCAGGCGCAACGCGGTCTCTTTGGCATGGCGTGGGATCATCCGTCGATCTTACAGATTGCAGGTTGTAACTGCAATCTGTAAGAATCTGTCGGATTAGTTTCATAATCCTTCTGGATTCATCGGCTTGATATCGGCTGCTGCAGCCATCAACCAATCGGAATTCGAGCGAGCAACCTGCATGACAGAAGAACTCCGCATCGGCGTGACCGGTATGACCTGTGCCTCCTGCGTGGCGCGCGTGGAGCGGGCCATCGCGCGGCAGCCGGGGGTCGAGTCGGCACTGGTCAACCTGGCGGCGGAGACCGCGGTCGTGCGGTTCGCCGGGACCGCGGTTCCGCTGCTCCTGGAGGCCGTCCGCGCTGCCGGCTATGAGCCGGTGGTGGCGTCCGCGACCATCGGGATTGGCGGCATGACCTGCGCGTCCTGCGTGGCGCGGGTGGAGCGGGCCATCAAGGCCCTGCCGGGGGTGCTCTCAGCGTCGGTCAATCTGAGCACCGAAACCGCGACGGTCGAGTTCCTGGCCGCGACCGTCAGCCGTGAGCGGATCAGCCAGGTGATCCGCGAGGCCGGCTATGAGCCGCTGGCGGCGGAGCAAGCACCGGATGAGGCCGGGGTCCGGCAGGCCGACGCCCTGGCTGGACTGCGTCGGGACCTGCTGGCGGCCGTGGTCTTGACCCTGCCCCTGGTGTTTGTGAGCATGGGGCGGATGCTCTGGTTCGGCCATGCCGACCCGCCGCACGGTGCAATACCGGCACCGGTGCCGCTTTGGGGCTGGCTGGAACTGATCCTGGCCACGCCGGTGCTGCTGTGGGCCGGCCGCCGCTTTCTGAGTTCCGGTTGGCGGGAACTGCGTCACCTGAGCCCCGGGATGAACAGCCTGGTGATGCTCGGCAGCGGCGCCGCCTACCTCTATTCGGTCGCCGCGCTGACCCTGCCCGGCCGCTTCCCCTCCGGCACCGCCAACCTCTATTTCGAGGCGTCGGCGGTCATCGTGACCTTCATTCTGCTCGGGCGCTATCTGGAAGCCCTGGCCAAGGGCCGGACCTCCGAGGCGATCCGCCGCCTGGTTCATCTCCAGCCGCACAGCGCCCGGGTGGTGCGCCCGGAGGGAGAGGCCGAGATCCCGGCCGCCGCCGTGGTGCCGGGCGACCTGATCGCGGTGCGGCCCGGTGAGCGTATCCCGGTTGACGGGACCCTGACCGAGGGCGGCAGCCATGTCGACGAATCGATGATCACCGGCGAGTCGCTGCCGGTCCGTAAGGGTCCGGGCGACCCGGTGGTCGGCGCCACCGTCAACGGTACCGGCGCCTTCCGTTATCGCGCCACCCGGGTGGGAGCCGACATGGTGCTGGCGCAGATCGTGCGGCTGGTCGAGGATGCGCAAGCCGGCAAGCTGCCGATCCAGCGGACGGCCGACCGGCTTGCCGCGGTCTTTGTGCCGACCGTTATGGCCGTGTCGCTCCTGACCTTCGTTACCTGGCTATGGGTCGGCCCGGCGCCCGCGCTGGCGCATGCCTTCGTGGCCGCGGTCAGCGTACTGCTGATTGCCTGCCCCTGCGCCATGGGGCTCGCCACGCCCACCGCGATCATGGTCGGTACCGGCCGCGGGGCCGCCCTGGGGATCCTCTTTCGCCGCGGCGACGCGCTGGAGACTCTGGCGCGGGTGGATCAAGTGGTGCTCGACAAGACCGGAACCCTGACCGCGGGGCGGCCGGCACTCACCGATCTCGCGGCCTTCGGGATGACCGAAGCGGCGGCCCTGGCGCTCGCCGCCGCCGTCGAGCAGCACAGTGAGCACCCGATCGGCGCCGCTCTGGTGCAGGCCGCGCGGGAGCGGGGGCTGGTGCTTACCGCGGCGACCGAGGTCGAGGCCGTCCCCGGCTATGGTATCCGTGCCCGAGTGGACGGCATCCTGGTCGCCGTGGGCGCTGCCCGCTACATGGACCGTCTGGGCGTCGCGCTCGCGGCGGGTGCCGCGTCGGCGGCGCGTCTGGCCGACGCGGGGAAGTCGCCCCTGTATCTGGCGGCCGACGGCCAACTGGCGGCCGTGCTGGCGGTGGCCGATCCGGTCAAGGCGGGCAGCCGGGCGGCCGTCGCCCGCCTGCACGACCTGGGGCTCTCGGTCACCCTGCTGACCGGCGACGGCAGCCGCACCGCGGCGGCGGTGGCGCGTCAGTTGAACATCGAACAGGTCGTGGCCGAGGCGCTGCCGGCGGATAAAATTGCGGAGATCAAACGGCTGCAGGCCGCCGGCCACCGCGTGGCCTTTGTCGGCGACGGCATCAACGATGCCCCGGCGCTTGTTCAGGCCGACGTCGGCATCGCCATGGGGTCGGGCACCGCGATCGCCGTCGAGGCCGGCGAAGTCGTCCTGATGACGGCCGACCCGGCGGCCATTGCCGACGCCATCGCACTGGCGCGGCGCACCCTGGGCACCATCCGCGGCAATTTTTTCTGGGCCTATGGCTATAACGTCGCCCTGATCCCGCTGGCGGCCGGCGTCTTCTACCCGCTGACCGGATGGCTGCTCAACCCGATGATCGCCGCGGCGGCCATGAGCGTCTCGAGCCTGTTCGTGGTCGCCAACAGCCTGCGGCTGCGGCGCTTCAGGTCGCCGTAGACCATCCGAGGGTCAGCGTCCGCCGAGACCCTGGGGCGGAAAGCCGATCCGCAGATGTTCACAGTGAACACCGATGTCTTTGGCTCGGATGTAGGTGCGACTTCAGTCGCACCGAGTTGGACGCAGGTGCGACTGAAGTCGCACCTACACTGACCGGTATCCAAATTGTCGGAAATCTTTTCGCGAACATCCCGGTCACCGACGCTCAGGGGAACACCGCGTATCTCGGTACTGAAGCGTCCAGGATTTTCTCGAACTACCGGTGTTGCCTGCGCCCGTGGACTCTGCGACAAGCGCCGGGTCACGCGTTTGTCGCAAATCCGTCAAAGCAGGTCAGGGCCGTCGGCTAAATCCCTACCGTAGTGTCAAAGTCGGTTGGTGGCACGCAAACTGCTTTCCTCCGGATAAGACGAACCGGAAGCACGCCTAATGTCAACCAAGCCAATGACCGTGACCATCAACGACACCACCCTGCGCGACGGGGAGCAGTCCGCCGGGGTGGCCTTCTCCCTGGAGGAAAAGCTGGCCATCGCCCGCGGACTCGCGGACCTGGGAGTGCCGGAGCTGGAAGTCGGCATCCCGGCCATGGGCGAGGAGGAGCGCCATTCGATCCGTATCCTGGCGGAGTTGGGGCTGCCGTCGCGCCTCATGGTCTGGGCGCGCATGTTGCCCGGCGATATCGCCCAGTGCCGTGGTTTGGGGGTGCAGTTGGTGGATCTCTCGATCCCGGTGTCCGATCAGCAGATCGCGGGCAAACTGGGACGTGATCGGGACTGGGTGTTGGGTCAGGTCCAGGCGCAGGTGACGGCGGCCCGCGATCTCGGGCTGGAGATTTGTGTGGGTGCCGAGGACGCTTCGCGCGCCGATCCGGAATTTCTGTGGCAGGTGGCCGAGGCGGCCCAAGAGGCTGGCGCCAGCCGCATTCGCTATGCCGATACGCTGGGTCTGCTGGAGCCTTTCGGCACTTTTGAGCGCATTCGCGATCTGCGCGCCATCATCGATCTTGAGATCGAGATGCACGCCCATGATGATCTGGGCTTGGCCACCGCCAACACCTTGGCTGCCGTGCGTGCCGGGGCGACCCATGTCAACACCACCGTCCACGGGTTGGGCGAGCGGGCGGGCAATGCCGCACTGGAGGAAGTGGTGATGGCACTCAAGCATACCCAGAGCGTCAGCACCGGCGTGGACCTGTCGGCGTTCGGGACGCTCTCCCGGCTGGTGGCCCGGGCGTCCGGAAAACCGGTGGCCTGGCATAAGAGCCTGGTTGGTCAGGGCGCCTTTACCCACGAGGCCGGCATTCATGTCGACGGACTGCTCAAAGACCCGCTGAACTATCAGGGTGTCGATCCCGCTGAGATGGGTCGCACCCACTGTTTGGTTCTCGGCAAACATTCGGGACGGCATGCCGTCTGTCAGGTCTATGCCGACCAACTGCGTTTGGACCTGGGACCCGAGGAGGCGGATCAGGTGCTGCCGCTGGTGCGCCGTTTCGTCACCCAAACCAAACGCTCGCCATGCACGGCGGATTTGCGCCGCTTTCTGGTGGAGATCGGCCACCCCGGCGCCGTTCTTCAGTGAATTGAATCAAGGAGCCGAACCGGTGGACCTACTCGATTTCAGCGGCGAGGAAATGTACTTCGATGAGCCGGTGACCCCGGAGGTCGAGGCTCTGCTGTTGGCCGCGGCGCAGCAGTATGGGGACGATGCGGCCGAGCACAGCCTGCTGCGCGCGTATTTCCTCGAACCGGAGCACCTGACCGTACTGGTCGCGTTGTATCGGTATTTTTTTTATCGCCACCGGTTCCGCGAGGCCCTGACCACGGCCGACCGGGCGATTGCCGTGGCGGCCCGGCGGCTGGAGCTGCCGAGTCGCTGGGAGCAACTCACCCCGGCCCATCTGGGCGGGTCGGTGCTGGTCTCGATGAGCATGACGCGGTTTCTGTTGCTGGCGCTCAAAGGATCCGCCTACCTGCTGATGCGCTTGGGTGACCCGGCGGCGGCCCTGCAGCGTTTCGACAAGATCGCCGAGATCGACACCAGCGACCGGCTCGGGGTCAAGGACCTGCGCGCCATGGCGCAATCGTCGATCACCGCGGCCGCGGTGGAGCGCATCGGCGGCAATGTGAGCTTCATCGGACGCTAGTCTTTAACCACTTCCCCAACCGGAGATCGCCATGACCGACGATGACTTTGAATCCGATCTGGAAGAACTCTCCAGCGCGGAGGATTTCCTGGAGTATTTCAAGATCGAGTACGACCCCAAGGTCGTGCAGGTCAACCGTTTGCATATTTTGCAGCGCTTCCATGATTATCTGGCCGATGTCGATGAACAGCCGGACGGGGCGGACGCACGCTGGGCCTTGCACGCCGACCTGCTGGGTGCCGCCTACCTGGACTTCGTGACCTCCGACGCCCAGACCGAGAAGGTGTTTCGGGTGTTTCATATGCACGAGCCGAAGATCGCCAGTGTTCCCCTGAGCGACCTCTTGGGTCAGATCCCCCATGCGGCCGGCGTTTGACTTCGGGACCGCGGTGCGGGTCGTGCGTAACGTGCGCAACGACGGCACCTTCCCCGGACAGGCTACCGGCAGCCTGCTGGTCAGGCGCGGCAGCACCGGCGTGGTGCGCGACGTGGGAACCTTCCTGCAGGACCAGATCATTTACACGGTCCATTTCCTCGATGCGGACCGAATGGTCGGTTGTCGGGAGGAGGAGTTGCAACTGGCGACCGACCCCTGGATTCCCAGTCGCTTCGAGTTCCGCGACCGGGTCCGGCCGCGTATCCCATTGGGGATTCAAGGGCGTGTGCTGGTGGAGCGGGGGATCGAGGGTGAGGTAATGAAGGTGGTCCGCGATGCTCCCGGCGGAGTCGCCTACCATGTGCATTTCAGCGGCGCCGGTACGCTCCAGGTGCCGGAGTCGGCACTGGACGGTCCGGACGGGGATGCCGCCGCATGACCTTGGCGCGGGCGGTCGGCATTCAGTAATCGAAGCAAAGTCTATGAACACCGAAGGCGATAACGAGCACATCCATGTCCGCTGAAGCCCCGAGTCTCCCGGTCGAGTTTCGCTACCATCTGCTGCGGGCCGCCGGTGAGCGTTTCCAGCTTGGCACCTGGGCTCTGGACGCTGCTCAGCGGGCGGAGGCGACCCGGCTGGCGCAGCGGACCTTTGAACTGGAGGATTTGGTCCTCGGCTCACCGCAAGCGCGGGCCGTGGTGATCCCAAGCGACCAGGTTGAAGCCGCGGTGGGTGAGTTGCGCTCGCGCTATCCGGATGCGGACGACTTTGTCTCGGACCTCGAACGCAACGCGCTGGATCTGGACACCTTGCGCAGCGCGCTGCGGCGGGAGCTGACCTTTGACGCGGTGATGCGGCGGGTGGGCGATCACCGGCTGAGCGTCGACGCCGTGGATGAACAGCTTTTTTTTGAGCTTCACCATGAACGGTTCACCGTTCCGGAGCGGCGCGGCGCCCGACATATCCTGATTACGGTGAACGACGCCTACGCGGAGAACGGCCGGGACGCGGTGCGGGCACGTATGGACCGGCTGGTGGCGGATCTGGAGCATTCCAGTGCGGGTCGCCAGGAGCGGTTTGCGGTCCTGGCGCGCGAGCAATCGGAATGTCCGACGGCCCTGCAGGACGGACGTTTGGGTGAGGTCCGTCGGGGCCAGTTGTATCCGGCGCTCGACGCGGTCCTGTTCACCCTGGCAGCGGGTGGGATCAGTGGCCCGGTGGAGTCCGAACTCGGCTTTCACCTGCTCCTGTGCGAGCGCATTCTGCCGGCGCACGCGCTCCAGTTTACCGAGGCGCAGCCGCAGATCCGCCGGATTCTGGAGGAGCGGCAACGGCGCCGCAGCCAGACGGCCTGGATTGCGGAACTGCGCCGCGGAGCGGGCGGGGATGCGGCCGGGCCGACCGCGCCTGCCGCTCAGGCCTGGCGCTCGGGGCAGGCCGCATGAATACGCCGGCTCCTCACGCCTGTTCCTTCTGTGGTGCCGTTCAGGGCGCCGATACCCCCCTGATCGCCGGGATCGATGGCCATATCTGCGAGGCTTGCGTGGCCTTGGCGCACCAGGTGGTCACCAGTTGGGGGCGCACCCGCGCCTTGACCGGACCGCTGAAAGCGCCGCCCAAGCCGAAAGAGATCAAAGACCATTTGGACCGTTATGTGATCGGTCAGGAAACCGCCAAGGAATGCCTGGCGGTCGCTCTGTATAACCATTACAAGCGCCTGGCGGCGGAAGCGAATCACCCCCGCCGCGTCCTGGACGATCCGGATCGGGTGGAGATCGACAAGTCCAATATCCTGATGCTTGGCCCCTCCGGAACCGGTAAGACGCTGCTCGCCAGCACTCTGGCGCGGATCGTCGGCGTTCCCTTCGTGATCGCCGATGCCACCACCCTGACACAGGCCGGCTATGTCGGTGAGGACGTGGAAAGCATCCTCGCGCGGCTCCTGGATGCGGCCGGCGGTAAACGTGAGCTGGCCGAATGGGGCATCGTCTATATCGACGAGATCGACAAACTGGCCCGCGTCGGGGAGAGCAGCCACGGCACCCGCGATGTGTCGGGCGAGGGGGTGCAGCAGGCGTTGCTCAAGCTGGTGGAGGGGACTCAGGTCAAGATCAGCCCCAAGGGCCGCAAGGAGGGCAGCGAGATACCGGTCATCGACACCCGCAACATCCTGTTCATGGTCGGCGGGGCCTTCGCCGGTTTGGAGCGGGTGCTGCGGCGCCGGCTGGAGCCGGGCCCATCGAGCATCGGCTTCCATACCGAGCCGAAAGCGAAGTCCGATGCGCAGGGCGCCGGGGGCATCTACGCCGAGACGCAACCGGACGATCTGCGCCACTTTGGCCTGATTCCGGAATTCATCGGCCGGTTCCCGGTGGTTGTCGCTCTGCACGATCTGGACGAGGCCGCGCTGGTGCGCATCCTCACCGAACCCCGAAATGCACTGGTGCGTCAGTTCCAGCAGTTGTTCCTGTTCGAAGGCGTGGCCCTGGAGTTTGAGCCCGCGGCCCTGACCGCCATCGCCCGCAAGGCGATCGCGCGCGGGACCGGGGCGCGCGGCCTGCGCAGCGTGCTCGAGGGGCTGTTACAGCGGCCCATGTTCGAGCTGCCGTCCATGAGCGGCGTCACCGGTTGTCTGGTGGATGAAGCCGCCGTCAGCGGCGAGGGCGTCATCCGCTGGCAAGGGACGCAGGATGCGGACCAGGCGGATCCGGACGGCAGTCTTGCGCGGGCCGATGTCGGGTGAGGCCGAGAGGCCGCGGTCAGCGATCGCGCTCCGGCGACAGGTCGCCGTCGACATAGTACCAACGTCCTTGATGGCGCGCGAAGCGGCTGCGCTCATGCAGCCGGTGCGCCCGCCCGCCCAGCTTGTAGCGGGCAACGAACTCCACCAGACCGCGAACGTCCGCAGGCCCGCCGGCTTCGGTCGTGATGATCTTGAGTCCGAGCCACTGCACCTTGGGGTCGGCTTGCAGGTCCGGGGGTCGGGTGCTCGGGTGCCAGGTCGCGTGCACATGGCCCGTGTCGCCTAGCGTGTATGCGCTGTAGCGGGAGCGCATGAGCTGCTCTGCCGTGTCCGGCAGCGCGGCCCCAGTGATGAATTGGCCGCAGCAGTCCATGTAAGAACCCCCGGATCCGCAGGGGCAGGCGGCGGGTACGGCAGACGTTTTGGTTTTCATTCTCTTTGACGATTCCCCCATTCCCCGCGGTCTACTGGACCGTGTTGGCGTAAGGCCGCTATTCTCCCAGGATCACCGGCCCGCGGGGTGCATTCGGCGAGATCCCGGACCCGCGCCCCATGTTCGTGCCGCCGCCTCGCTTCAGTGCGCGGATCGAACTGTCCGCGGAGGTTGACTTGGCCGAGTCATTTTCGATCAGCGCATTTCCTGGTCAGCACCGCCATGGGACCGACATCGCCGGCACGGTGCGCACGACCCCGGTCGCGCCAATCCAGTGCGCCCCACCGCCGCTCGTCACACGCCACCCCGCCGCCGGTCGCGCTGCGCCTCCCATCCCACCCCCAGACCGCTCAACTCAGCGAAAAGGCCGCTTGCCCGGTGTCCTGAGCGCGGCTAAAATCGGAGCCACAGTCGGGCTTAGGTGGTTGGATTTTCGGCTCATGGGGCCAACTGTGTGATTGGCCTACGGTTGGCCGGCACCGGTCGTTGATTCAGCCTGGGGGAAGGCTCATTCGGCAGATGCGGGCACCACACGATTCGCCCCATGAGCCGAATTTTCTATCCGTAAGTCCTGCTTGCCTTTGATAAGCAAGTGACGCCGCTGTTTCAGCAAGTCCACGCCAGCCTCCACCAATCCCGCACCCTCGCCACCCTGCGCGACACGCTGCTGCCGAAGCTGCAGAGCGGGGAGTTGAACGTAACCGAAACGCATTGACCAACATGCCAGACGAAATCTCACACACACCCGCACTACAGGTCGAGACGAGTCCGGCACCAAAGGACTTGCGGGCAGAACTAAAGGCTGACTTGAAATCAGAGTTTGCCGCCAACCTTACGGCGGCGGGCACACTGCCAAAAGTGGCATGCGGCTCCTTGGTGGCGTTGCTTGGTGCCAGCGGTCCAATCTCGGCTGACGTCATTGCGGCACTCCGCTTAGAAGACCCAACTCAACCGGAGGCGCCCAATGAGTGAGATGATTCGCGCAATTCGGTTTGAGCATTTCCGCGGTCTCCCTGACAGCGACTTTAATCTCAAAGGGAAGAGTCTCGTCCTGCTTGGGTCGAACGGAAAAGGAAAGAGTGCGGTCGTCGACGGCATCGAGTTTCTGTTTTCTGGGCAGGTAGGTCGCTTTGTTGGAGCTGGAACGGGGGGCATCGACCACGATGATGCGATTCAGCATGTAAAGAAGCTTGGAGTTCCCAAGGTCACACTTTCTCTCAGCCCGTCGAACGGAGCCATTAGCAGAAGCCTGGACTCCGAAACGCTTTCGATTCGGGGACGACCGCGCTGGCCTGGAACGACTGTTACTCTACTGTGCCCGCCCGGCCTTCCCGGTGGGCTGGGTCGACCTCAAGCGGGTGGTCGATCGGCTGCCGAAACCCCAGTCCGACGGTCACACCGCGCTGCTCCTCACCCCCTTGGATCTGCTTGAGCGGCTCGCCCCGTGGATCCCGCCGCCGCGCCGTCATCGCCATCGCCATCGCCATCGCTACCACGGGGTGCCGGCACGCCATGCGCCGCTGCGCGCCGCGGTCACCGCCGACGGGCGCGACGTGACCGCGAGCGACGCGACCGCGCAGGTCACGAAGTCCGCACCGGGGGCGCGCAGCGCCCGCGACCACTGGGCGATCCTGCGCGCACGGCTGTTCACGGCCTTCCCGCTGCGGCGCCCACAGTGCGGCGCAGAACTGCGGCTCGCCTGCGTCACCGCGCCCGAGCCGGTGGCACCTATCCTGACGCATCCGGGCGAGCCCGCCCAGCCCCCACGGATCGCCCCGGCCCGCGGACCGCCCGCCTGGGATGATATGCGGAACTGAGTGGATGGTCCCCGTCGCGCTGCTACACTTGCGCCCATGGACACCCTTACGCCCTGGCACCGACTCTTCGGCATCGCCCTGACCGACCTCTTCACCGGCCGTCCCTGGCGGGTGGATGTCGAGAAGGAGTTGGCGCTCAAGAGTCAGCGGCTCGACATCCTGATTATCGAACGTCGGCCCGGTGCGGTGGCGGATGCCGGTCCCGCGGCGCTCGCCGGTCTGCCCGATGGGCTGGAGCGGCTCGCGACTCACAATGTCCTGACCTACAAGTCGCAGCACCAGGCACTCGACGCCTGGGCGCTGGATGAATTGATCGGACACTTCGTGACCTACCGCAAGCTGGTCTCCATCGAGCGGACGCACACCCCGAACGCGCCCGCGCCGGGGACCGCGCCGGCGCCCGAGGTTGTCGAACCGCCCGCGGAGACCTATCGTCTGCTCCCGGAGGACGACTTCGGCCTCTACGCGGTGGCCACGCGCACCCCGGAGCGGCTGTTGGCCCAACTGCCCACCGGCACCCTGACCGCCACCCCCTGGCCGGGCGTGTTTGATCTGCGCTGGGGCGGGCGTACCATTCGGTTGATCCTGCTCGGGGAGATCGCCGCACATCCACGCAACGCCCCCTGGGAGGTCTTCAGCGCTCGGCTGGAGCGGGTGCGGCACGGGTTGCGCAACTACCACCCGCGTAATCCGCGCAGCTGCGGTCTGCTGGGGCAACTGTATTTCCATTACCGTATCGAGGTACCCGACATGGCCTACACGATGGAGGAATTCGAGCACGACACCCGCCGCCTGTTCATCGAGCACCTGCATGAATTCGATCCGGACGAGATTCAGGCCATCGTGGAGCAGCTCCCGCTGGACGCGCGTCTGCGTGGGCTGGACCCCGAGGAACGGCTGCGCGGCCTGAACCCGGAAGAACGCCTGCGGGGCCTGGCTGCGGAGGAGCGGCTGCGCGGCCTGGCCGCGGAGGAGCGGCTGCGCGGCCTGGCCGCGGAGGAGCGGTTGCGCGGCCTGGCCGCGGAGGAGCGGTTGCGCGGCCTGGATGCAGAAGAACGACTCTGCGGCCTCGACCCCGCAGTCGTCGAGGCCTGGCTCAAGCGCCCCCAGCACTGATACCCGCGGCGCAAGCTTCACCGTGCATCCGCTGACCGCCCTGGATCGGCCACTTCGTCGCGGTACTCCAACTGAAAGCGCATTCGCCCCTGGTCGCCAAGCTCCCGTTTCGCGACCCCAGCCCGTGAAGCCCAGCTTCACGAGGCGCGCGGGGCATGGGCGGGCCCCGGCGTGAGGAGCACCATCGCCGAGCGCGACCAGGCCCGTGTTTCGCCGGATGGGGTCGGCGGGGGCATCAAGCGTTTCGGGAAGCAGAGCTTCCAAGGCCGGAGTCACGAGACTGAAGTTTCGTGACCAGATCAACTAAGCCCCAAGACCCGCGAGCAGGATCGCTGCACGGGCGATCTGGTCGGCGCAGGGGACCCGAATTGAGTAATCTGTCCCCCGAATTCCGGTAGCGCGGCCCCGGCGATGAATCGGCCGCAGCAGTCCAGGTAAGCTGCCCCGGATCCGCAGGGGCAGGCGGCAGGTGCGGCAGTCGTTTTGGTTTTCATGCTCTTTGACGATTCCTCCATTCCCCGCGGGCTACTGGACCGCGTTGGCGTAAGGCGGCTATTCTCCCAGGATCACCGACCCGCGGGGTGCCTTCATGCGCTGGCTTGCCATCCATCTCCCCGATCTGCCCCTGGAGGTCGTCGCGGGGGCGCGCACCGCCGTGGCTCCGCTCGCGGTCAGCGTCCACCGCCGGGGCGAGCGCATCCTGCGCTGCAACACCGCCGCGCTGCTTGCGGGTATTCGTCCCGGCCAAGGGGTCGGTGCCGCCCGCGCCCGCTGTGCCGAGCTGACCGTCATGCCTCGACAGCCTGCCGCGGAACAGGAGGCATTGGAGCACCTGGCCGCCTGGGCGATCCGCTTTACGCCTCAGGTCAGTCTGGCGCCGCCCCGCGCGCTGCTGCTCGATGTGGCGGCCAGCCTGCGCCTGTTCGGCGGGGCCGACGCCTTGCTCGCGCAGGTAAGTGCGGGGATCGGCGCAAGCGGCTATCAGGGGCGGCTCGCCATGGCGCCGACACCATTGGGCGCCCTGGTCTGGGCGCGGCAGCTTGGGGCCTCGGCCGAGACCGCGGGCTGGCCCATGATCCCCGATCTGGCCGCACTGCAGGCCGCACTCGAGGGTTTGCCCCTGGCCGCGTTGGGCCTCAACGCGCGCGAGTGTGACGACCTGACCGCGCTGGGACTGCGCCGTGTCGCCGATGTGCTGCGGCTGCCCCGTCCGGGGCTGCGCGAGCGGCTGGGTCCCACGCGGGTGGACTGGCTGGAGCGTCTGCTCGGCGAGACCCCGGATCCGCGCCCGATGTTCGTGCCGCCGCCCCGCTTCAGTGCGCGGATCGAACTGCCCGCGGAGGTCGACCTGGCCGAGTCGTTGGTCTTTCCCTGTCGGCGCCTGCTCGGCGAACTCGCCGGCTTCCTGCGCGGGCGTCAAGCCGGGGTGCCGCGGCTCGACTGGCGTTTTGGCCACGCCGGCCGGGCTGCTACCTGCTTCAGCCTGGGCGCGGCCTAGCCATTGGCCGACCCGGAGCGCTGGCTGGAACTGCTGCGCGGCCAGTTGGAGCGGATGGAACTCCCGGCACCGGTGCGCGAGATCGCACTGGCCGCGACGGCTGTCCTGCCCTTGAGTCCGCGCAGCGGCGAATTGTTTCCGGAGTTGGCGCGGCCCGGCTGTCGCCCGGATCCCGCGCTGCTCGACCGGTTACGGGCCCGCCTGGGTCGGGACGCGGTGCGCGGTCTCGCGCTGGCGGCCGATCACCGT
>JACDZG010000104.1 GCA_013426805.1 Chromatiaceae bacterium | reverse complement strand
CGACCAGTTTGGGGCTGAGTGCTTCGGTTAGGCACATTATTTGGAGGCCGCACCCCGTCGCAGGGATGGAATATCAACCTGTCATTCGATGCGGGCGGAAATCTGGTTGAATTGGTTGTCCTGGAAGCGCGGGAAGCCGGGTTGTTGCCGGCGCTGCTGGACACCAGAAAAGCCGCCTGAGAGCGAACCGCGCCCGCTGAGTAAAGAAACTTGGTCGCCGGGTTACTGCGCCCTTCCGACCGCCGCCGCGTTGCGTCAAGTCTAGGTTTGGCCGCCGAAAAGTCGGGCACCTTCACCGGCCTGACTTCCCGATGGTGAAGGCGATCAGCGAGCCGCCGACATAGACGACTAGGAACTGCGGCACCAGCATTTCCCCGAGCGGACGTGTGGCCGGCGCGTTGAAGAGCAGTGCGGGCAACGCGAAGCGCAGCACATGGCGAGGGCACCCTCGCGGGGCATCCAGTCGGCTCTGACGGCGACGAATCCCAGGGCGATCAGGAGGAAGATCGGGGCGGTGATGGAGACGACGGCGGCCAAATGGACAAGTTCCTATAGCAGTGCGCTGGTTCTGGGTGTGAGCATACTCGTATGATGTTGGAAGAAAGCCGATGCATTTCCCGCACACGCGTGCGGGCGATGCGCCTGCGACCTTGCTGAAGGCCGACCGACAGGAACCGTTCCGTCAAACTGACACATTCATGAGCAAACATGAACAAAGTTGACTTCCTGCTTCACGGGGGCCGGTTTCACGCGCGTCTTGCGACGCGCGCCAGCGCCTTCCCCTCCACAGGCAGACACCGCGGAACTCGCGGCGTACTTGGCGAGGTTAATCGCCGCATTCAGGTCGCGGCTGATCACGGCGCCGCAGTCGCAGCGCAGCGTATCGACGCCGAGGATCATTTCGGGATGATGTTGATCGCATCGCGAACAGGTCTTGCTGGAAGGAAACCAGCGGTCGGCCACCACGACGCTACCGCCACGCATGGCGGTCTTATAGTCGAGTTGACGGCGGAACTCGAAAAAGCCCATATCCGCGACGGCGCGTGCCAGGTGCCGGTTTTGCACCATGCCGCTGACGTTCAAGTCTTCGATGCCGATGGTATGGAAGCGCCGCGCCAAATCGGACGTGAGTTTGTGCGTGGCGTCTTGGCGCACGTTGGCAATGCGGGCATGAAGGCGTGCCAGCTTGGCCTTTGCCTTACGCCAGTTGCGCGAGAATTTCACCTTGCGCTCGATCCGTTTCAATGCCGCTTGATGGGCCTTCGGGCCGGGCACGGGTTCGCCAGTGGAGAGCGTCGCCAACGTCGTCACACCCAGATCGACACCCACCACGCCTTGGTTTTCGGCGGGACGGGTGAGGGTCTGATCGGTATCCATGACGATGGCGACAAACCAGCGGTCAGCCGTGCGAGAAATCGTTGCCGACAGAATTTTTCCAGTGAAGCGCAACGTCTCGCGTATCCGCACCCAACCCAGATGGGGGAGACGAATACGCGAACCGTTGAGGTTGAACTGCCCATTGTCCAGGGCGAAACTGTCGTTGATGCCCTTCTTGTGGAAACGCGGGTACTTGGCGTGCCCAGCGAAGAAATTCTTAAAGGCATCGCCCAACTGCATGATCGCTTGCTGGGGTGCGCACTTGGTTACTTCGAGCATCCAGGGGAAGTGCTCCCGTTTGATGGAATTCAATTGGCGCCGCAGTGCCGCCTCATTGGGCTTTGCCAAGAGCGGGTTGTCTTTCCACGCCTGGTACTGCGCTTGCCATTCGGCCAAGCCCCAGTTGTAGGCAAAACGCGCGGTTCCGGCGGCCTTCGCAAAGTAGGTGCGCTGGGTGCTGTTAGGATCAAGGGCAATCTTGTGGGCCAGGATCATGGTTGAGAATGACAACCTTCACTTGTTTCGCCTCACAAATGGCAAAGACCAGTTCAGCGCCGAAGCGTAGCAGGCGGTCCTTATGAGCAATCACCAAGCGCCCGATATCGCCCGCGATGAGGTCGCGCAGCAATTGTTTCAGGCCCCTCTTGTGATCGTTCATGCCGGAGCCCAGATCAGCAACGACGCTGAACGTCCATCCCTGTTTCGCGCAGTACAGTTCGAGCGCTTGCTGTTGACGTTCCAGGTCGGCGGATTGATCATGCGACGCGACACGGGCATAGGCGACGGTACGTCGCGTTGGCGAGTCGATGCTGAACTTATCGGGCAGCAGTGCCGACAGGTCGTAGCGTCGTTGTCCGCCCGGGGTTCGCTCGGCCGTGATCTTGCCGCTGATCTCCCGGTCGCTGGCGAAACTCCAAGAGCTTCTGCCGCTTCGCCTATCCGTACTTTGTAGTACTTTTCTGCCCATGATCGGCAGTAGTACAGATTTAATCGCAATAGTTCAAGCCCCATGACCGACCAGACCCCCGTCCCGCTGACTGACTTCACCCGCCGCGCCTCGGCCGCCCGCGCCCTGATCGAATCGATGCTCACCGACCTGATCGGGCCGGTGGCCTTGAAGTACGACTTTTTCCGCGAGTGGAGCGGGTGCTGGAAGGTGCTGGTGGAGATCACCGGCGCGGCGACCGGCAAGCTGGAGTTCACCCTGCTGGAGACGGCCGGCGGCGGACTGCTGGCACTGCCCCGTCCGCTGCCGGAGCGCTGGCGGCTCCAGACCGGCATTCCCGCCGACGACGGAACCCGCTGGACGCTCGACGCCAAGGGTCTGCTCGTGCCGTTTCCGCCGCCCGCTTGAGACCGCGTGTCGCTTCAGTTCGCGACGACGCGCTGACTTCCGTGAGCTATTTTTCGTGTGACTGGTTTGTGAGGAATGATGATGCAAATTACACCGCTTGGCGGCTGTGACCACGCCACCTGGGTCCTGTTGCCGACACTCTTGTCGCTTGTCTTGACGGGTTGCGGCCCCGGCGGCTTTGCCCGTGATGCCTTGGTGGAAGACCCGGGCGCGGACGCGTTCCTGAATCGGATCCAGCAGAATTGCGGCAAACTGTCGGTCGGCAATCAGCCATTGAACTGGCTGCTGAGCACCGCCAGCAACGATGTGACCTTCGTCGACATGACCAGCAAGTATTTCCTTGGCCAGTTTTCGGCGAAGGACTACACCGACGGCATCAACGCCTTCTACCCGACCGGCACCAATCAGCCGGCACTGGATTGCATCTTCAAACAGCGTTGAGTAACGCGTCGGAAACAAGCTGACTATCGATATACTCGTTGTCGTTGTCGTTGTCGTAATCGGAGAAGCGATTCAAATTCGATTACGACAACGACAACGACGGAGGTGCCGAAGGCGTTCCCTTATGGACTTGTTTAACCTATGACCGAACGGTTTCTAAGCGGGTTGGCCGCTGTACCCGCACGCGCGCGCCACGGCGGCGCGGGGTGCGGCTCAGGCGTTGCCTTCGGTCTTGGCGGCGGCGGCCTCCATCAAAGTCTTGAGTTCGCCGCTGGCGTGCAGTTCCAGGGTGATGTCGCAGCCGCCGACCAACTCGCCGTCGATGTAGATCTGCGGAAAGGTCGGCCAGTCGGCATAGCGCGGCAGGTTTTCAAAGATCTCCGGGTCTTGCAATACGTTGACATAGGCGAAGGGAACACCGCACTCCTGAAGCGCCGCCGAGGCCCTCATGGAGAAGCCGCATTGGGGGAACTGGGGCGTTCCCTTCATGTAGATGACGACGGCGTTACTCTTGACCTGCTCGCCGATTCGCTCCAAAACGTCCATTCGATACCTCTGGTAGTGTGGTTGGCAGACATCGGGTAAGTCGGGACCAGGCGAAGGTTTTCAACGGGCGAGCGCCTAGTCGCGTCCATCCACGTTGCGCTGCAGCCAGAGTTCCAGCAGGGCCAGGTGCCAGAGCTTGTTGCCCATGATACGGGTGTGGTGCAGGTCCGGAGCGGCGAGCAGCATGCCCAGATAGCCCTGGGCGTAGAGGCCCCGTCGGCGGCTGGCGTCTGAACCGAGGACGTCACGCATCATCTCCAGGAATGCGCCGCGGACGTATTTGAGGGCCGGCATGGGGAAGTAGCCCTTGGGCCGGTCGATCACGGCGTCGGGCAGCAGGCCGCGGGCCATCGCCTTGAGCGGGTACTTGCCGCCCTGGCGCAGTTTCAGTTCCGGCGGGCAGCGGGCGGCCAGCTCGACGAGCTGGTGATCGAGGAATGGCACCCGCGCCTCCAGCCCCCAGGCCATGGTCATGTTGTCGACCCGCTTGACCGGATCGTCGACGATGAGCGTGGTCACATCGAGCCGCAGGATGGCGTCCAGCAGCTCGTCGGCGCCGTCCTCTTCCAAGAGCCCCGCGATCAGGGCCGAGGTGTGGTCCGCCCCGGCATAGGCGGGCTGCACGAGGCGCAGGTACTCGTCATGATCGCGGTCGAAATAATGCTTGGCCAGCCGTTCCACGCGCGTGCCGGTCGCCTCGGCCGCAATGCGCGGATACCAGAAATAGCCGCCGAAGACCTCGTCCGCCCCCTGTCCGGACTGCACCACCTTGATCTCGCGCGAGACCTGTTCGGCGAGCAGATAGAAGGCCACCGCGTCCTGACCGAACATGGGTTCGGTCATGGCATCGATCGCTTCCGGCAGGCGCTGCAGGACCTGGTCGTTGGGCACCCGGAACTTGCGGTGGCGGGTGCCGTAGCGCGCCACTACCTGATCCGAGAACTCGAACTCGCTGCCGGCCTCCTCCGGAGTGTCATCGAAGCCCACCGAGAAGGTGCGCAGGTCCGATACCCCGGCCTCGGCCAGCAGGGCGACCAGCAGACTGGAGTCCAGACCGCCGGAGAGCAGCACCCCGACCGGGACATCGGCCACTTCGCTGCGCTTCTTGACCGCCTGGCGCAGGGACTCATGGATGGCCGTCAGCCAGTCGTCATCGGTCAGCGGCTGCTCCGGACGGGTGGCGTCCAGGTGCCAGTAACGCCCCTCGGTGGTGGTGCCGTCGGCATCCACCTGCATCCAATGCGCCGGGGGGAGCTTGCGTACCCCGGTGAGGACGGTGCGCGGTGCCGGCACCACGGCGTGCAGTGTAAACAGATGATGCAAGGCCACCGGGTCGATACGGGTGTCCACGCCGCCGGCGGCCAGCAGCGCCTGGGTGGTGGAGGCGAAGCGGAACACCTGTCCCTGCCGGTTCCAGTACAGCGGCTTGACGCCGAAACGGTCACGGGCCATGAACAGTACCCGCCGGTTCGCGTCCCAGAGCGCGAAGGCGAACATGCCGTGCAATCGTTCCGGGCAAGCGTTGCCCCAGGCGTGATAGGCCTTGAGGATGACCTCGGTGTCGCCGTCGGAGAAAAAGTGGTAGCCCTTGGCTTCCAGCTCGGCGCGCAGCGCCCGGTAGTTGTAGATGGTCCCGTTGAAGACCAGGGCCAGCCCCAGGTGTGCGTCCACCATGGGTTGGTTGGAGCGCACCGAGAGGTCGATGATCGCCAGCCGCCGATGACCGAACCCGAGTGCCCCGTCGCTATAGCTGCCGCCATGATCCGGCCCGCGCCGGGTCAGTTCAGCCATCATGCGCTGGATGACATCCAGGTTCGCCGGGGCGCCGTCGAGACGCAATTCACCACAGATACCGCACATTCGATCCTACTCCGAACACCTTGATGATGATCTCATTCGCCTGAATCTTGCTCAGCGCCCCAGCCCCCGCCGCCCGGCGTCTCGAGGCGCAGCCGATCACCCGCGGCGACCGTCAGCGTCACCTTGCCCGGCAGGTTCCGGCCATTGAGCCGGTTGACACCGGCCGCCCCGTCGGCACCGCCGTCGCTGCCCCAGGGCGCGCGACGGCGGCGTTCGGTGAGCAGGGTCACTTGGGCCGGGGCCAGGAACGCGATCTCCCGGATCAGCCCATCGCCGCCGGGCCGCTGTCCGGCGCCGCCTGAGCCGCGCCGCAGACCATACCGGGTGACGCGCAGCGGATAGCGCGACTCCAGCACTTCGATGGGCGTGTTGAGCGTGTTGGTCATGTGTGTCTGGACCCCGGACCAGCCGCCGCCCGCGGGGCCGGCCCCCATGCCGCCGCCGATGGTCTCGTAATAGTCCCAGGGGGCGGCCGGGTCGGTGCTGCCCATGGCCAGATTGTTCATGCTGCCGTGGCTGGCTGCCGGAATCCGCTCCGGGACGGCCTGGGCCAGGGCGCCCAGCACCACATCCACCACCCGCGTGCTGGTTTCCACATTGCCGGCGGCCACCGCGGCCGGCCGCCGCGCATTGAGCAGGCAGCCGACCGGGGCGGTCAGCGTGATCGGCCGGAAGGTCCCGGCGCAGGCTGGGGTCTGGGGCGGCATCAGGCAACGGAAACAGTAGAGGACGGCGGCCGCCGCCACCGACAGGGGGCAGTTGATGTTGCCCGGGACCTGGGGCGCGGTGCCGCTGAAATCCAGGTGTACGCCGCCGGCGGAAACGGTCATTGCCACCCGAATCGGGATGTCGCTGGTGCCCTGGCCGTCGTCGTCCATCCAGTCCTCATAGCGGTAGATGCCCGGCGGCAGTTCCGCCAGAGCGGCGCGCGCCAGGCGTTCTCCGTAGTCGTTGAGGTCGTCCAGCGCGCCGCGGTAGGCCGCCGCCCCCATCCCGTCCACCAGGGTGCCCAGGCGGGCGAGTCCGGCGCGGTTGGCGCCGATCTGGGCGAAGAAGTCGCCGCGGGCATCGCCGGGGTTGCGGGTGGCGCCGAGGATCCCCTCCAGGAACTCGGTCTGTAGGACGCCGCCGCGGATCAGGTGGGTCGGCGGCAGGATCAGACCCTCCTCGGCCAGGGTGCGTGCCAAGGGCATCGAGCCGGGGCTGCTCGCGCCGATGTCCGCGTGATGGGCCCGGTTCACCAGGAAGGCGATGGGCGCTCCGTCCTGAGCGGATCGGCCCCGGGCCCGGGCCGCGGCATACAGCGGCGCGATCAGGGTCACATCGGGCAGGTGGGTGCCGCCCAGATAGGGGTCATTGAGGACCACCATGTCTCCAGGGGCCCAGTCGAGCGCGGCCACCACATCGGCCATGGCATAGGCCATGCTCCCCAAATGCACCGGGATATGGGCGGCCTGGGCGCACAAGCCGCCCTGGCCGTCGAAGACGGCACAGGAGAAATCCAGCCGATCGCGAATATTGGGCGAGAAGGCGGCAGTGCGCAGCACCGCGCCCATTTCGTCGCACAGCGCGCTCAGCCGGCCGGCAAAGAGACCGAGGTCGATGGGGTCGAGGGGCATAGGCGGCAACTCGGTGTCTTGGTGGTCAGGTTGCAAAGCCGCCGACGCGGCCATAATTCGCGAACCAGTGGCGCGGCCGCGGAGCGGCCGCCGGTATCAGGTCTCGGGCCGCGCCTTGGTGCGGGCCTGGGCTTGAGTCTGACTTCACTCGCACCTCACTCACCCTTGGAGACCTCCGATCATGGCACATCAACTGCCCGCGCTGCCCTACGAGAAGAATGCCCTGGAGCCCGTGATCTCCGCCGAGACCATCGATTACCACTACGGCAAGCATCATCAGGCCTATGTCACCAACCTGAATAACCTGATTCCGGGGACCGAATTCGAGTCCATGTCCCTGGAAGACATCATCAAGAAGTCCTCCGGCGGGGTCTTCAACAACGCCGCTCAGGTCTGGAACCACAGCTTCTACTGGAACTGTCTGAGCCCCACCGGCGGCGGCGCCCCGACCGGTGCCCTGGCGGACGCGATCAACGCCAAGTTCGGCTCATTCGACGAATTCAAGAAGCAGTTCAGCCAGTCCGCGGTCACCAACTTCGGCTCCGGCTGGACCTGGCTGGTGAAGAACGCCGACGGCTCCATCGAGATATTCAACACCGCCAACGCCGGTTGCCCGCTGACCTCCGGCAAGCAGGCCCTGCTCACCGTCGATGTCTGGGAGCACGCCTACTACATCGATTATCGCAACGCCCGTCCCAAGTATCTGGAAACCATCTGGGACAAGATCAATTGGGCCTTCGTCGCGGCCAATTACGCGGCCTGATCGGCCTTGATCGTAATCCCGGCCAGCGGGGTGCGTAGTCAGGGCTTCCAGCCCTGACGGTGTCAGGCCAGGATGGCCTGACTACGCACCCGGCGAGCCCAAGTGGCCGGAAGCTTGATCGAGGCCGCCTGATCCACGCGTGGGGGTCGGGTCGGTCCGCACCGCCCCGGCCTCCCGCACCTAATGATACGCGCGCATCTGTCCAACCAGCACACCCTGAATCGCGACCTCCTCAGGCGCATACACCACTGGTGACAAGCCCCGGTTGGCGGGAACCAGGGTGACCCGCCCCGGCTCCTGGACGATCCGCTTGAGAGTCGTCTCCTCCCCGCGGATCAGAGCCGCCACGATCTCGCCGTTGCGGGCGGTCTCGCGCCGCTCGATAACGACAAAATCCCCATCCAGAATCCCGGCCTCGGCCATCGAATCGCCCGTCACCTGTAATACATAGCAGGGCCTGGAGGTGCGCAGTCGCGGCGGGATTTCGATCGTGTCCGACTGAGGCAGGGCCTCGATCGGCCGTCCGGCGGCGATCTTGCCGAGCAGGGGCAGGGTATTTTCGTCCGTTGACTGCGTGACCAGATGGATGCCGCGGTGATGCCCGTTGAGCGGCTCGACCAGACCCTCGGCGATCAGCGCCTGCACATGCTTGTGGAGCGACCCGCGCGAGCGCAGGCCGAGCAGCCGGCAGAGCCCGTCGAGGGTGGGCGCCCGGCCGAAGTCCGCGGCGTGCTGCCGCAGGCAATCCAGGACCTGTTGTTGGCGAGGGGTGAGCGGCATGGCGCCTTCTTCTCTTTTTGTGCGGATAGTCTATGCTTGTCTGGAGGAGAACGAATCGAGAACGATCCGCCCCCGCCACGAGGTACACCCGATGCGTCCGAGCCTTGCCTACATCCTGCCGAAGCGCCGTCACACGACCTGGAACCCCGCCCTGGAGCCCCTGCGTCTCGGCCGCGAGCCGGGTGTCGAGATCCCGCTGCTCGGGTATGTCACCGCCGGGCAGCCGGTCGACATCCCGGAGGACCGCGCCACCGTTTCCGTACCGCGGCACATGGTACGCAAGAACAGCTATGCCTTGCGCGTGCGCGGTCACTCGATGATCGACGACTCCATCCAGGACGGCGACATCATCATCATCGAAAAGCGCGAGACCGCCGCCAACGGTGAGTCGGTCGTCGCCATGATCAACGGCGAGCGCGTGACCCTCAAGCGCTTTTTCATCGAAACCGACGGCATCCGGCTGCAACCCGCCAATCCGGCCATGGAACCCATCTACTTGCGGCACGAGGAGCTGGAGATTCTCGGGATCGTGTCGGGGGTGATTCGCTGCGGGGCGTCCTGACCGGAGCGAGCCGCCTTGCCCGTGCCCGGCCGGTGATGCATTGATCATGATCAGCACTCCGGCCACAGCGCTCACCCGGATTTATCCACAGATGTCACAGATGTTCACAGATGAAGAAAAACATCTGTGTTCATCTGTGACATCTGTGGACGAAATTTCCGGCCTTGATCACGGCTCCGGCCAGCGATGCACATTTAGAGTCCAAGCGACAACGATTGTCTTCGTGTTTAGCTTGTGCGCCACGCGGGATTTACCCTTCGCACGCGACCAATATCACCCCACCCTGATCGTCTCCCCATATCCGGTCATCTCCAGATAGCCGCGTCCGATTTCCCGGCCGTCTTCCGACACCCGCACCGCCCCTTCCCAATAGACAGCGCCGGTGGAGCGCCGGCTGTCCAGTTCCTGGTCGTCCATGAGTGGTTGCAGATCGAGCAACCGCCCGCCGATGCCCACCTGCCAGGCGACCGGGTAGGTGATGTCGGTGCGTGGCGAGCGCCAGTGGCGCCGGGGGGTGAAGGTCACGGCGTCCGGCGGCAGCGCCCGCGCGCTGCCCCCGGCCGACCGGACGGTGGCGGCTGACCAGAGGGCGCGGCCGTCGACACCGCGCATCCGGAAGGCCATCAGGGCGCTGCCGTTATCGAGATTCAGGCCGATCCAGTCCCAGCCGGCCGCGCCTTGCGGCAGGTATTCGCTCGACCATTCGTGATCCAGCCAGGCCTGACCGGTCACGGCCTGGGTGCGGCCATCCAGCGTCACCGTGCCGGTGACCGCGAGGTGCGGGCGGCTGTAGTAATAGCTGGCATGGCGCGGATCCGCGGCCTTGGTGCTGAACCCGGCAGCGCCGTTGAGCAGCGGCGGGCCGTCCGGCACCAGCGACAGGCTGTAGGCGAGTTCTTCGCCGCGGACCTCCGCCTGATAGCGGTCGTCGGTCTGCGCGAATCGCCAGTCGTCGATCCAGACCTGGGTGCGCCCGGTCTCGGAACCGGCCCGGCCGAATCCGCTTCGGGCCGCGCGTTGATCGTGGCGCAGCCGGCCCAGCCGCGGGTCGGCGATGGCGGCGTGGGCAATGATCAACTGACGCGGCGCGAACGCGCTCGGATTTTGCTCTCCGAGACCGGTTCGCACCCGGAAAAAAGTGGTCTGGAAGCCGAGCGGGCTGCCGTCCGGCAGATTCAGCGAGCCGGTGGCATACCACCACTCGGTCCGAAACGCCGGGTGGGCGCCGTGATCGTCGGGAAAGACCAGGGTCCGGTCGGGGAGCACTGGGGCAAAGGTGACTGCCGGCACCTCGGTCTGGTCGGGCTCCGCTGACTGGCCCGCGGCGCTGCGCCAGACCGACAGGCTCGCCAAGGCGAGGAGACAGGTACGTCGATTCATTCCGATATCACCAATCTTCACGGACCGCCAGCACCGCGTCCTGCCGCATGGCCTGCCGTCCGGCGAGAACGGCCGCGGCGGCCGCCAAGGCGATCAGCGCACCCGCGAACAAGGCCAGTGACCCCCAGGGGACGTGCACATCCATACTCCAGTGGAAACTCTGCCGGTTGACCACCTCGATCAGCACCAGCCCGATGGCCCCGCCCGCCAGCAGTCCGCCGAGCACCCCGACCCCGGCCGCCAATGCCCCCTCTTGGGCGAGCATCCAGCCGATCTGGCGGCGCGTCAGCCCCAGATGGCGCAGCATCCCGAATTCACGCCGCCGCGCCGCCGCCAGCGCGGCGAAGCTGGCCGCCACCCCGGCCAGACCAATGGCGACCGCGACCGCTTCCAGCAGATAGGTCACGGCAAAGGTGCGGTCGAAGACGCGCAGGCTGATGGCGCGGATTTCGCCCGGATAGGCCAATTCCAGCGCGCCCGGGTCGCCGAGGGCCGTAAGCGCGGCGGCCACCTGCGACGCCGCCGCACTGGGGGCGAGCCAGATGGCCGCGTCGTTGGCCAGCGGGTCACCGGTCAGGCGGCGGTAATCGGCCAGGTCGATCATCAGCGCACCGGTCTGGCGGGCATAATCCCGCCAGATACCGGCCACGCGCAGCGGCACCGGCTGTCCGGCGAGCGGCACCTCCACGCGCTGGCCGGTCCGCCAGCCGTAGAGGTCCTGCATCGCCTCGGAAACCCAGATCGCCGTTTCACCCGGGCCAGGCGGTTGCGCGGCGCCGACCAGCGGCAAATCCCGGCCGTCGGCCGCCACCGGCCGGGCAATCAAGCCCACCGGCGCCTGACCGGCGGCGAGACGCAAACTCTCGTGGCGCGTGAAGTTGACGCGGCCAACGCCGGGCACGGCGCTGATGCGGGCTTGCAGCGCGGCGTCCAGCAGACTGCCGCTCTGGATCGTGCCGACCCGCAGATAGAGGTCGGCGGGCAGGAGTTCGCTCAGCCATTCGTCGACCGACTCCCGGAAGGACGCGACCATGATCGCCATCGCCGCCGCCAGGGCGACGCTGGTCAGGACCCCGGCCGCCGCCACGACGGCATGTCCGGGGGCGGCGCCCAGCCGGGCCGCGGCGAGACGGGCCGGCACCGGACCGCGTTGCGGCAGCAGCCAGGCGACGGCGGAGGCGACGGCCGGCAGCAACAGGACACTCCCGGCCAGCAGCCCGGCGACGGCCAGATAACCGCCCATCGGCAGCCCGTTCACGGGCGGAATCCAGCAGACCGGCAGGCTGGCGGCGAGCACGGCGATCCCCAGCCGCGGATGCCCACGCCCGCCGAGCAGCGCCGCGTCGTCGCCGGCTTTCAGCGCCTGCGCCGGGGACACCGTGGCCGCCTCGCGGGCCGGCAGCCAGGCGCCGGCCACGCCGGCCAGTACGCCCAGCGCTACATAGACCGCCGTCACGCCCGGCTGGAACTGGAGTTGCGGCGTCAGCCCGGCGAAATACCCGGCGCCCAGATCGCCGCCGAGCAGAGTCAGCATGGCCCAGGCCAACCCGTGCCCCAGGGCCACGCCGACCAGGCCGCCGGCCAGTCCGACCAGCGCGCCCTCGGCCAGCAGCCAGGTGAACAGGTCGCGGCGGGCGAGCCCGATGGCGCGCACAAAGGCGAACTCGGTGCGGCGGCGCACCACCGAGAGTGCCTGGGCGGAGAAAACGAGAAACCCGCCGGTCAAGAGCGCGATGGCCGCCAGCATGGTCAAATTCACCCGGTAGGCGCGCGACAGATTGGCCGCCTGATCCTCCGCGGCCTCGGGTGCCTCGATCAGTACCCCGGCGGGCAGCATGGCCTGCAAGCTAAGCCGCGCCGCCTCTGGGGCCACACCCTCGGCCAGCCGCAGATCGATCCGGGTGAGCCGCCCGAGCTTGGCGAAGCGGGCCTGCACCGCGGCGATATCCATCACGGCCAGGCGGCGGTTCTGCGCGGCACCCGGCAGGTCGCCGGCCACCCGCAAGTCCAGCGTGTGATCGCCCGCGCGCAGCCGCAGCCGGTCGCCGGACTTGAGCCCGAGCGCGGACTGCGCCGCCGCGCTGAGAAAAACGGTGTCCTCGGCCAGGATCGCGAAGCGGTCAGGGCGCTGCGATGTGTCGGCAGCGTCCTGCGCCGGGCGCGGCAGCAGGGCCGGCGTCACGCGGGGCAGGGTGAAGACATCGACCCCCAGCAATTGCAGGGTCTCGTCGCGCCCGGTGACCTGAGTCTCGACCTCGACCACCGGACTCGCCGCGGCCACCTCCGGGCGGGCGGCGAGCAGGGCATAGAGACCCTCGTCAAAGCCGCCCCGCGGCCCCTTGACTTGCAGGTCGGCTTCGCCGGCCATGGAGCGCAGACCGCGTCCGAACTCGGTGAGCGCCGCCTCATGGATCGCGTGCACCGCCATGCCCAAGGCCACGCCCAGACAAATCGCCGCCATGGAAAACAGCGTCGCGGTCCGCCGCCGGGCGAGTGAACCGAGAAAGACGGGCGCCAGACTCACCCCAGCAGCCCCTCGGTGGTGAGATGCAGCACCCGGTCCGCCGTCTTGGCGCCCTCCAGCGAATGCGTCACCAGGATCCCGATTGCGCCGACCCCGCGAATGCGCTCGGCCAATAGCGCGAGCACCCTGGCGCCGTTGGCCGGGTCCAGGTTACCGGTCGGCTCGTCGGCCAGCACCAGCCGCGGAGAATGGACCAGCGCGCGGGCAATCGCCACCCGCTGCAACTCGCCGCCGGACAGTTCCCGCGGCCAACTCGCGGCGCGCTCGCCCAAGCCCACGGCCGTCAGCAGTTGCCGCGCCGGCTCCTCCGCCGCCGCACCGGCCAAGCCCTTGAGCCACAGCGGCAGGGCCACGTTCTGCAGCACCGTGAGATGGGGCAGCACATGGAACGCCTGGAACACGAAGCCCAACTGATCCCGCCGCAGTCTTGTCAGCGCGTCCTCATCCAAAGCCGCATAGTCGCTGCCGTCGAGCGCCAGGCGCCCGGCGTCGGGCCGGTCCAATCCGGCGATCAGATTGAGCAGGGTAGACTTGCCGACGCCGGA
Source organism: Chromatiaceae bacterium (assembly GCA_013426805.1). Taxonomy (GTDB): domain Bacteria; phylum Pseudomonadota; class Gammaproteobacteria; order Chromatiales; family Chromatiaceae; genus Thiodictyon. Next base: position 12,444 of record JACDZG010000104.1, on the reverse strand, counting down.
TTCGCCTACGATGGCGACGTACTCGCCCGGTTGCAGCCGCAGTGAGATGTCCCGCAGGACCGGGCGGCCGTTGAACTGGCGGAAGAGGTTGGCGATGTCGAGCATGGGGCGGGGGGTACGCGGGTTCCGGTTGGGTACAGTTGCGCGGAGATGGGGGCGATTGGGGGCGCTGGGAAGCGTTGCCGTTCATGCCCGCCTGCGGCAGCGGGGGTCTTAACGGTGACGATTTCGAGTGCTCCGGCGGGTTGTCTGGCTCCACCGAGGGTGCGATCATCAAGCTACTGCGCCACCGTGCGCAACACGTCGATAGTGCGCTGAAACGGCACCTGGTGGTCTCGGGTCAGGTACACCGCCAGCGCCGACTACATCGATCAGCGCCGCCTGCGGCGTCACTTGGACCGCCGGATGCGTCAACTCGGCGTCTTTTTTCTTCCTCAGAGAGCGTTGGGGGGCGACGCCCCCGGCCAAATGAATAGAACCACGGATAGCCCTTTGGCCTGCAACGGGTCATTGAATGGTTGCACTATTTTTTTCGGTAATTGCTGCTTGACTGCGCGCGAGATAAGCCCTAACATTTTACTCGGGCAAACGTAGTGCGCCCAGAACAGAACGTTGCGTGCGGTTGCGGCAGTACGCCAAATGCCAAACAGGCATCTGCGCATCGCGTTCGTCTCGGCCTGCGACGACCAGGCTAGAACCTGTGATGACAATCGAGGTGACGGCGATGGACAAAGACGTTGACGTAAAGAAGTTGTCGGTGAGGGCGCACGAAGCGGCAAGCCAAGCAGCCCGTTGTGCGGCGACCGCGGCGAATTGCGCGGCGAATCTCGCCAAGTGTGCGGCGGCCTATCATGCGACCCTGGGTCGCGCCGCTGCGGCGAAGTGCGCGGCGAATGCCGCCATGTGCGCGGCAACCGCGGCGAGGTGCGCGGCAAACGCCGCCAAGTGCGCGGCCAACTGAAGTTCAAAGTCGCAATCACCGTTCCGGGGCGGTCGGTTAGGGCCGCTGCTCCGGGTCGCCCCTAGCGCTGACCACCGAGATTCATAATGAGAGTTCCGCGGCTTGGCGTCGGACTTCAGTTCAACCCGGCACTGATTGGCTGGTTCCCTTTCTTCGAGCAGTCGCTTGACGCCATTGAGGTGCTGTTCGACAGCGTGATGGCGCCTCTCGATGGCCCGGGTCTGATGTTGCCATCAGTGACCGACATGATCCGCGAAGTCGCAACTCGCTTCCCGATCACCGGCCACTCCAACTACGGTGGGGATTTCGGCTTCGATGACCTGGCGAGCACCGCCGCAGTGCGGCGTCACGTACCGCTTGCCAAGAGGTTGCGCGTCCCCTGGGTGTCAAACCATTGCTTTTATAGTGATACCTCCTGGAGCAACGTGTGGAGCAGCCCATTGCAGTTCTCGCGCGCGGAAGTCGAGCGCCTCGCCTTACGAGCCCGCGCGCTGCAGACCTTCTACGGTGTGCCGCTCGCCCACGAAAATGCGGCGTACTACCGCACCTGCCCTGGCAGCGGGATGCCGGAAGAGGAATTTCTCGCGCGCCTTCTCGAACGCTCGGGCACCTACCTGCATCTCGATCTGCATAACCTCTACGCGAACGCCCAGAACCACCATCGCAGCGGTTACTCAATCGCGCGCTTCCTCGATACCATCCCGCTCGACCGCGTCATCTGCGTTCACATGGCTGGCGGTCGCTGGATCAACGAGCAGTACCACGATCTGCATGACACCCAGGTCCCGGAGGCGGTGTGGGACCTGCTTGACGACGTGTTGTCGCGTGCCAACCCTGGGGCAGTGATCCTGGAGTATGAGGCCGAGGCGCTACGTTGCGGCAGCGAGACGCTCGACACCGCGCGCACCATTGACGGCATCCTCGCCGACCTCGATCGTGGGCGCACGGCCTGGGATCGCGCTTATGGTCATGCGAGCAGGCGAACGATCCAGGAAGAGGCGGCGTGATGGATGCCCGACTGGTGTGGGACACGTGGCGCCGGGTCCTCACTGACGACGGTCTCGTCGAGTTGGTCACCAAAGCAGGGCGCGCCGAGGCCGCTGGCCTAGGCCCCGCCGAGACGGCCGTTCTCGCCGAATATGCGCGGACTCCGCAGCAGACAGACACCAACATTGGTATGTATCGGCGCGGCCTCGTGCGGAACGCGCTCGGCGCGCTGAGCCACGCACCGCTCAGCCAGCGGCTTCTCTACATGAGCGGGCTGGACGTCGAAGCGGTCGCGGCGGACTTCGCGCGCACCCATGGCTATGCCGATGACGGCCCAAACTTCTGGCGCCTCGCTGGGGCCTTGATCGACTACCTCGCGGCACGCCCGGAGTTCGCGGCGCCCGCGCACCAGGATGTTCTGGCGCTTGATGGCGCCTTAGTCGCGCTCGCCCGGCGCCTCGGTGAGACGGCGGTCGACTGCTGGCCGGAGACGGCCGCCGAGGCAGTCCGAGACCTTCGATCAGTTCCGCCGTCAACACGCTTCGTCGCCACGCGCGCCGCGAGCATCGCTGCGTCGCGTCACGACCTGACGCCCTGGATCGAAGACCCGAGGGGCTACGATCCGGCCGCAGCGCTGGCACCGACGCCGCGGCACTGGCTTGTTTACTTCCCGACCGCGGAGAGCGCGCCTGACTACGCGGAGCTGTCCGAGCGTGCGGCCCACACCTTCGACCTGCTGGCAACACCGATGACCGCGGACGACGTGGCGCGGGCGCTGGGCACCGGGTCCGCGGCCGACACGCTGAAGGTAATCGCCAGCCTCGCCAAGCTGGGTGTCGTTGTTGACGACAGACAGGTCACGCCCGTCAGGGCGCTGCCGTTGCGAAGGACCCAGCCATCACACGCGTTCGTGCTGCCGAGCGACGCATTCGTCGTCCTGGACCCCTCGGTGGAACTCCTGGGAGTGGAGGTCGCCGGCCATCGACTGCTGTGCCACGGCCATCTCGAAGTCGGTATGGCGGTGCCGCCAGGCGACGGCCTGATGGATTTCGTGACTGCGCTGGCGGGTGAGCCGGTCAACGTCGGTGCTTTGCGCAAGGGCTTCGATGACCAGCGGCTGATCGACACGATGCTTGCCACGCTGCGGCAGCATGGGTTCCTACACCTAACGTCGCAGGCGGCACCATCAGCCGATGAGCTGACGCAGTTGCGGCGGGTGGCCGACGGCTGGCGCCAGGCGACCGTGTGCCGCACCGTCGCCGTCGACTTGGATGCCCTGTCGGTGGATATACTTCGCGCCCGGCTCGACGTGGTCGCGACCGCACCGGATCTCCAACTGCGTTGCGCGCGGGTCGCGGACCATGCCGCGACGCTGGCCCAACTCGCGCGACTGCGTCAAGCAGGCACGCTGCGGCTACATCACGCGACGATCCAAACCGGCGATCTGACCGATGTTGCTGACGTCGTCCAGTCGGTGCGTCGGCTTGGTGCGGCGGTGATCGTCGACGGCGTACCCTGGTCGGCGCCGGATGGGCCGATCGCTGGTCTCGACATCCTCACGCGCGCCGGTGTGCCGGTCCTCGCGCTACTGGTGCCAGGTCCGTCTTTCCTTGACCCCATCGCGCGCGCCCGTGCCTTAGCTTGGTCTGAATCCGTTTTCCTCACCGGCCTGTGTCTCGACCTCGACGCCGACATGCTATGGCCGGCGACGGCGCCGACGATGGACGACTTCGTCGCCGTCTTTGCGGCCGCGCACGCGCTTGAAGACGTCATCGGCGATTTGCGCATTGTCAACCTGCCGAGCGACGAGGTCCTGCTCGGCAACGCCGCCACGCCTGATAGCACCGCGGTGCGGTCCGCCACTGCCCAGCGCTTTCGCTCCGCCTATTTGCGCTGGCGCCTGCCGCTGCTCATGGCGGCCGAAGGCGACAACACCTTCAGCCAGACGCCAGATGCGGAAGAAAAGCTCGTTCGCCTGCAGGAAGACCTGCTGCCCAACCACCCTGAGCTGCTGGGGGCGGGGCCGGGGAGCATCATCGTCGACGTCTGCGGCGGCAACGGCCGCGTCGCGCGCCGGCTGTCACCGCTCGTCGGGCCCGACGGCCTCGTCATCTCGATCGAGATGCTGCGGTGCGTGACGGATCGCGCGCGGCGTTTTGCCTGTGAGCTCGGCTTCACGAACGTGCAATTCCGTAGCGGCCTGGCTCAGCGTATTCCTTTGCCCGACGGGGCCGCCGACGCTGCCGTCAACGAGTGGACTGGCGCAATCTGGCAGTTGGGGCTCGGGGAGGCGATGGTCACTGAGATGGCCCGTGTCGTACGTCCAGGTGGCCGCATCGCCGTCACTCACCGGCTGGTGCGCCTGTCGCTCGAGCGGCTCGGCCAGCCATGGGTCCAGTTCGACGACATCTATGCCTTAATGCGGTCCGCCTTCGCGAGACCGGAGCTCGCAATCGTCGCCGAGCGCGTGTGGGGCCAGACGGTGTCGACGCTGGTTGGTGAGAAGGCGGCCGCGTGGCGCAAGCACTACCTTCCGCGCGTCGTCAACCCATTCGATGTGACATACAGCCATGAAGAGGCCCCGGGGCCGCACGCCGACGTATGCCTCACTATCATCGCGGAGCGTCGCTGATGCGCGCGAGTACGCCCGCAGCCGTGAGAACGATGCGTTCGCAAGCGCTGGCCCTCGACGCAGCGTCGGCGTCGTTGGGCCGGCTCGGCGTCCCGCAGGTGTTGCCGGCGCTGCATGCGGCCGGGTTGAGCATCAGCCGTACCGTGCTCGGCGGCTCCCATTCGGTAGCAATCTACCCGCCGATCGATTCCTTGACGCCGGTTGACCCGACCGACGTAATGGATACGATCTGCTTCGGATGCGACACCAGCCTTTACGTGCATATACCGTTCTGTGAGACGCGCTGCACGTTCTGCCACTACACCGTGCAACATTACCCGGGTAAAGGCAGCGCCACCGCGCTTCGAGAGCGCGAGGTGGTGCGCTATCTTAATGCGCTTGAGCGAGATCTCGCGTCGTGGGGCGGTAGGCTTGCACAATCGAACACGGCCCTTTCATCGATCTACATCGGCGGCGGCACGCCGCTCTTGCTCGGGAAGGAGGCGTTGCGTGACCTTATTCGCGCCATCAAGAACCACTACGCGATCTTGCCCGACGCCGAGGTGTGCATTGAGGGCAGCCCCCTCACGATCACGGCGGCCGACGGCGACGACAAGCTGCGCTTTCTCGCGGAGCAGGGCGTTACGCGCCTGAGCTTCGGCGTGCAGTCTTTTGACGACACCGTGCTCAAGTACTCCGCGCGCGGCTATCAGCGCGACATCGCCATCGGCGCCGCCCGGATCGCGAGCGAGATCTTCGAGAACTGGAACATTGATCTCATCCAAGGGCTTTACAAGGGCTCACCGACCGAAACCTGGGAGAACCTCGAAGTGATCGCGGACCTGCGGCCAGCGCATCTGACTTGGTATCACGGCCGCTTTGCTGATCGGCCTCAGGGCGACTGGTACCGATCCACAGACCGACGCGATTCTTTTGAGGACGAGCGGAGCACACTACTTGGGCGCATGCTGATCTGGCAAGGGCTGGCGGCCCTCGGCTACCAGCAGACCGACGGCAACCGCTTCGTGCGCGATACGCACTACACCGATCCGTTCAAGGGGGTTCGCACTTCGTCGTCGTACGACCTGCTCGGCGTCGGCGTCGCCTCCTACTCGCACGTCGGCGCGGGGCCGTCGGCGCACAATCACTACGGATACGTGTTCCGCAACGATGCCAGCATCGGCGGTTATGCCGACCGCGTGCTGGCCGGGGACGTGCCGATCGCCAGCGGTCGTGCCATTGATGACGAGGAACTGCTGGCGATGTCCTACGCCACCGGTCTGCGGAGCGGGCGCATTGAGGATGTCCGGCTGCGGGCACTCGGCGCGCGCCAGTCGCGGCTCTCGGAGCACTACCGGGCACTGGTCGGCAGGCTGCTCGACCTCGGCATCCTCGAACCATATGCCAACGACGCGGGGGAGGAGGGCTTGCGTTTGACCGATCTCGGCCGCCTGCTAGAAGACGAGACGCTGGCGCTGTTCTTCAGCCCCGCCGTCGAGCGCGCCCTAAGGGGGCAGCCCGATGCAGCCTCATCGCTGGTGACGATCAGCCGCGCACCCGGGGTAAGTCGCCTCCCGACACCCGGTCAAGAGCGACTCCGGCCGGGACCGACCGAGCGGCCACGCGCAGACGGCGAGTCCCGCGGGGGAGCCGCCGAGTTCGCCGAGCACGGGGTCCCTTGACGGAGGCGACCGAACCCAGCCTCCTGGGCGACTTCGTCCTGTTGTCGGACGACCGCCGCGTCCGGTCCGACGAAGCCCGACCGAATCGCTGGATGGAGTCGAGCAGTTGCGCGCACTCGGGCGGAGCGCCGACCTGCGCCTAGGCGTCGTCCCCGCTCGGTTCGACCTGGTACACGGGGACGCCTTCCAAGTGCAGGACGGCTTCCTGCATCACCGTCCTGATAAGGAGTGTGCAGTCGTGAGTGAAAAGCCTGCGAACGAGCTTGCCATCGTCGGCGACAACATCGCGGCGCCCAACGCGTCCTGGTCATTTGGCGTCGACGTGCCCGAGACCTTTGTCAACCATGTCCGGCGCTCGGTGCCATTCTATGATGCCGGTCACGAATTGGTCTGTGAGGTGAGCGACTTTTTCGTTAGGGACGACTCGGTTTGCTATGAGATCGGCGTGTCGACAGGCGAACTGCTGGGGAAGCTGGCGCACCACCACACCCGGAAGGGTGCGCAGTGGATCGGGATCGATGTTGAGCAAGGCATGATCACCAAGGCCGCCAAGCACCTCGCCAGCCTCCCCAACGTCGAAGTCCACGTCGGTGACGCGACCACCTGGGACTTCCGCAAGACCGACTTCGTCGTCTCGTACTACTGCCTCCAGTTCGTCCCACCCAAGGCGCGCCAGATCGCGATCAACGCGATCTACGAGCAGTTGAACTGGGGCGGCGGCTTCCTCCTCTTTGAGAAAGTGCGCGCGTGCGATGCCCGATTCCAAGACATGATGATGCAGTTGTATCAGGAGTTTAAGCTGCGCCAGGAGTTCACCTCATCGGAGATCATTGCCAAGGCGCGTAGCCTCAAAGGCGTGCTTGAACCGTTCTCGACACAGGGCAACCTCGACCTGCTGAAGCGGGCCGGCTTTGTCGATGTCATCTCGATCATGAAGTACGTTTGCTTTGAGGGTTTCCTCGCCATCAAGTAACTGTCCATCAATTACTTCCCGCTTTGAGCGCCAATGTCGGCCAACAATCGGGAAGTAGAAAATGGACACTTTCCAAGTGAGAGCGCCATGAAGATCGAAGAGGTCCCATTCACGGTCGTCGATTGGAGCGCGGTAGCGCCGGTCGAGTATCCCGGGGAGCGCGGCGCGGCGACTTGGCGCACCATCGAGGTCGGGAACCTGCGGGTGCGGAAGGTCGAGTACAGCCCGGGCTACCTGGCCGACCACTGGTGTACCCGCGGGCATGTGATCCTCGTGCTCGAGGGCGAACTATCCACCGAGCTGCGCGACGGTCGGCAGTTCCGGCTGACCGCGGGCATGAGCTACCACGTGGCGGACGGGGCCGAGCCGCATCGGTCATCGACCACCGAAGGCGCAAAGTTGTTTATCGTGGACTGAGGGGTCGGTTACCGCTGCTATAGCGCAACAGCGCGTCTTCCAGCGCCTCGCGGAACTTGCGGCTGCGCACCAGGTTGCTGCGTTCAGTGCTGCGGATTTGATCGTTCAACAGCTTGCGCAGTGTTTCCAGGGCCAGGTTCTTCTGTTCCAGGGCGGTCACGCGCATAAGAAACGCATCGCTCAGGATGTCCAACCGCGCCTCGTCCAGCCCGGCCACCGCGAACAGATCGATCACGTCGTCCGCATCCACCGCCCCGCCGATCACCTGCCGCATCGCGGCGTCGATGTCGCGCTGCCGGGCGCGGCTGTCCGGGCGATCGCCGTCGTCCGCCAGGCGTTTGCGGATCATCGCCGTCGTCGGCGTTGACGACGTACGCCACCTCGTCCTCGGCCACCCGCGCGCCGTCCTCGTCCACCCTGAGTTTGACGATGCGCGACTCGTAATACAGCGGTCGGGTGGCGCCGTCCTCCACCGCTTGGCGGATATCGTAGACATCCGCGTAATCGCCGAAGACATGGATGGTGTTCTTGTCGTCGCGCTCCAGCGGCGTGCCGGTGAAGCCGACAAAGGTCGCGTTCGGCAGAGCCGCGCGCATCCAGCGCGCACCGCCCTCGACGAAGCCGTACTGGCTGCGGTGCGCCTCGTCCGCCAGCACCACGATGTTGGCCCGTTCCGAGAGCACGCCCTGGGCCTCGGCGAACTTCTGGATGGTCGTGAACACCACGCCGCCCGCGGCGCGGTCCAGCAGTTGCCGCAGGTGATCGCGGCTCTGGGCCTGCACCGGGTCCTGGCGCAGCAGCGCGCGACCGGCTGCGAAGGTGTCGAAGAGCTGGTCGTCCAGGTCGTTGCGGTCGGTGATCACAAAGCCATTCAGCGTCATCTTGAGCAGGTCTTGACGCTTGCGGCTGTCGAGCTTGCACCCGCTCTGCTCCAGATCTCCGATCGTATAACCATCGTCGGTCAGCGTGAAGCCGCCATTTGAGCGCTGCGCGTAGATCTGCACGTAGTCGTTGTGGCGGTCCAGATAGGGCGTCGTGATCTCCACCCAGTCGTCGATCTGGCGCAACGTCGATTTATCACGAAGCCAAGCATGGTATGCATCTGTCAGGGATTGGATATCTTGGATCATGTGACTAACCCTCGCGCAATGTGCGGCGGTCGCGTGATGTTGCAGTACCGCAGGAAATCCTCGAACGTCGTCCAGACGTCGCTCGAATTGCGGAAGTGCTCGGCGGGGACTGGAATTGCCCACTTGTCGCCGTAACCCTCCCGATAGACGTGCAGATGCGGCACCGGGACCTCCTCGTCGTCTGGATTGCGGTGCGGGGCGCCGCCCAGATCGAGTCGGACCAGTACCACCACCTGCCGGCCGCGGGTCTGCATCTTGACCTTGCGCAGGTCGATGCGCCCGCGACTCAAGTCCAGCACGAACTGCTCGCGGCGGTCCGCGGATTCAAGCGGCAGCGAGAGGACCCCACCGCCCATCGGGAAGTCGCTGCGAGCCTCGCTCGTGCGCTGCAATAGCAGCTTCTGGTGTTGGCACGGCAACTCGGAGGTGCTCCATGGAAGTCGGCGCAACACGCTGTCGTCCGCTGGTGCCGGTCATGTTCTGGATCGCGAAGTCGCGAAACTCATCCGTTCGTGCCAAGCAGTATGCGAGTATCGGTGGCAGAGGTGGCTTGGGTCGTAGCACGATGTACTCGGTCGAACCCCAGGCAATTTCGCCATCGTGCAGGAAATCCACGAAAGCGGTCTTGCCGTTTTCCAAACACGGCGTAATGCGGGCAACGAGTGTGTCGCCGTTCATAAAGCGCATGCCAGAGCCGAATGAGCGCGCGATCCATGACGCGGGCGCGTGTCCTTGTGTCGGCATATTTTTCATATCGAGGTAAGGCGCAATCGCCCCCTTCCGCAGTGCGCGAGTTGGATTGACATGGAACGCGGTTGAAATCGTCTTGACCTTCCATCCATCCGGTATGGGGCCGATCTCGGAATCGACGAGGCAGGTAGGTAGGCAGGGCGTCAAAGGCGGGTTGGGGCATGGACGGGAAGGAGATCGCGCCCGCGGCCTTGGCCTTCACCGGCTCGAAATCCACGAACCACGCACGGAAGATCGCCCGCGCCAGCCGTTCCAGCGCTTGGGCCGTCCGCCGGTTCTGCTCGATCTTGTCGTCGATGGCGCCGAGAACGGCAGCGATGGCGCGTTGCTCCCATATATCAGTCGGGAACTCAATAGGAAAGCCCGGCATCTTGATCAATGGAATGCGGTTAACAGTGCTTCCATGGATCGTCCGTGCGCGGAGGGTCTCTTGGAAGGTAGGACCCAGATAGGCATAAAGCAGGAACCGCGCGTCGATTATTCCTGACTTGGCTCTTAGCAGTCCCATCCTTCGACCGAGACAACAGCGGAGCCAGGCGGGATGATCGCCGCCTCGCCGAGGCGCGTCTCGTAGGAAAAAACCACATCTCCGGCGCGCGGTTCAATACGTCTTGTCCAACGCGAGTAATCCTTCTCAGCAATTCCAAATTTGGGTGGCCGCCGCCAACAGCGTGTCGGCAGCGAGGCCGATGGTGGATGCGCTGCGCTTATCCACCCTACGAAACCGGCTCCGTTGTAGGGTGGATAAGGCGCGCCGCTCGGTGTCGGGGACCCGGCACGGCGGTCGCGCGCGCCGCATCCACCAGAGGTCGCGCGGTGCCGCCCAAATTTGGAATTGCTGGACCGGACCTGGAGGCGTTGCGTGATGATCCAGTCCGCACTCCGTTTGCCGGTCGAAGACCGGGCGGTACTGGCCGAACGACTCCTTTTGAGAGAGCCTGAGAGCCTCGATGCCCTTGACGAGCGCGCGTCCGATCCCTCCCTTGGGGATGGTTTGAGAGCGGCGACGCACTTGAAGTCGCTGCGGTCCAATACCATATTGATCCTGTGCAACTGTGAGACTGTGGATGCGCAATGAAAAATATCACCCTATCTGTCGATGAAGAGACCTACCGTCGCGCGCGGATTGCCGCCGCCGAACGCAACACCACGGTGAGTGCCCTAGTGCGCGATTACCTGCGCACCTTTGCCCGCGCCGCCGATGCTGACCCGGACCCGGCCGCGGCGCTCTTCGCAGCCCTGGACTGTGCCCAGGGCTTCCGGGCGGCCGACCGGTTGACCCGCGAGGAGGCCCATGCGCGTTGATGCCTTCATCGACACCAATGTCCTGCTCTACGCGGTCTCGACCGACGCGGCCGAGGCCGCCAAGCGGGCGCAGGCTCGGGAGATCCTAAGCGGACTTGGCTGGGGGCTGTCGGTGCAGGTCCTTCAGGAGTTTTACGTCAACGTGGTGCGGCCACCGCGCGGTGCCATGACCCACGCCGACGCCGCGGCGGCGATCCGCCAGTTCCTCCGGCATCCGACGGTCGCATCGGATGCCGGCCTACTCCTGGATGCGCTGCGGCTGAAGGAGCGCTTCCAGATCGCCTATTGGGATGCGGCGATCATCGCCGCCGCTCGTGTCCTGGGCGCCTCGGTGCTGTATTCGGAGGACCTGAACCATGGCCAGGACTACGACGGGGTGAAGGTGACCAATCCCTTCCTGGCGCACTGAGGTGGTCCGACGCGTCCGCCCCGTGTCCACCTGGCGCCGGAACTCAAGGGCCGGCCGCGCACCCTGCTGGGTGCGATAGAAACGGATGAGGTAGCTTAAAATATAGCGGTATCCGTCTACACACCCGCGGACCGCCCAAGGCCGGGTTCGACCCGGACTTGGTGGTCACGAGTACGGACGATGTTCGCCCCACGGAACGCTCGCCTGGGGGTTAGAATGCAGTCATCCGCTGGGCGTCTTCCGACTGCGATGCAAGACCACCGCGCGCACCCGGCTTAGCGCGTAGCCCCCGCGCCGGCTCCACTACCCATCCGAGGTCTTCGCCATGCCGGAACCCGTCCCGACGCTGCGCGATATCCGCAAGGCCTGCGAACTCGGGCCTCTGCGGGGTCCTGCACTCAACGAATTCTGGGTCGACACCGACGCCGCACGCGACCCGCACCGCTTCGTGCGGCACAGCCTGCGCGAGCTGCTCGGGGACCGCGACGACTGCAAGATACTCTTCTACGGCCATAGCGGTTCGGGCAAGTCCACCGAGCTCAATAAGCTGGTCAACGAGTTGGGTCCCGACTGGTTCGTCGTCGGATTCTCGGTCCGCGACGAGATGAGCTTGACCGAGATCAACGGCGAGGACATCGTGCTGGTGCTGATGGAGCGTCTCGCCGCGGCGGCGCTGGAGGCCGGCATCACTATCGATCGGGAGGCGCTCGGCGCCGTCCACCACTGGTTTGATTCGGTGAGCCACGAGCGGCAGGAGACCAATGCCCGCGCCGCGCGTATCGAGACGGGGGTCCAGGCACGCACCCCTTCATTGCTGGACATCGTCAAGCTCTTCGCGAGCTTCAAGGCCGAGGTGCGGTATGAGGCGAACAATAAAGAGACCCGGGTGGAACGTATTCGCCGCCGCCCCGGGGAATTGCTCGCCTATTCCAATCAACTGGTTAATGCCGTGCGCACCGGACTCGCGGGCCGCCACCTGCTGTTGATCGTCGAGGACCTGGACAAGCTCGATATCGCCACGGCCCGACAGGTTTTCTTCCTGCGGCCGACCATGCTGACCGGGCTTGACGCCAGCATCGTCTATACCATTCCCATCTTTACCTTCCATTCACCCGAGGCCGGTCTACTGCGGACCCAATTCCACCGCGTGGTGTCGCTCCCGATGAGTAACAATCCCCCGGCAAAGCCGGGGGCTTTCGATCGTGAGCCGCTCAAAGCG
>JACDZG010000103.1 GCA_013426805.1 Chromatiaceae bacterium | reverse complement strand
GAAATCACCTTACGTTAGATTGTGGAGCAACAAAAAGCCTTTATGTTGACTCATATCCTAATCCTAGGGGCTAAGTCCGACAGGCTGCTAGCGGCGAGCTTTTTTCGTGGTACGTCCCCTGTTTCCCCCACCAGCGCGCGCATGACCCCCGAGTGGCAGACGATCAGCAGGTGGCATCCCGGATGGGTGGCGACCTGCCGGTCGTAGGCCGGAATGATGCGTGCCGCAAAGGCGTCGAGTGATTCGCCGCCCGGCGGGCGGCGGGCGACCGGGTCCTGATACATCGCCGTGTAGGCCGCACCCTCGGTCGCCGCCACCTCGGCATGGGTGCGGCCCTCCCAGGTGCCCATGCCGATCTCGATCAGCGCCGGCTCGATGGCGAGCGGCAACCCATGACGCCCGGCCAGTTCGAGGGCGAATGGATAGCAGCGTGCCATGGGCGAACTGATCACCTGGTCCCAGGGGTGGGCGTCGCCGAGCGCGGCGCGCAACTGCGCCCAGCCGGTGGCGGACAGCGCGTCATTGGCGCCATTGCCGCGGAAGCGCGGGCCGCCCACCGGTTCACCGTGGCGGATCAGGTCGACGAGTGTTTCGGGCATGGGGCTTGGGTGCTGCTGGTGGGGGCAAGGTGCCGAGCGATCGGCCGCGCCGCCTGATCGCTGGGCTGGTGGTCGTCTTGGCGATGCGGTGGCGGCGCGACGCTGTCGTCAGGTCGGCAGGATACCGCAACGATGCCCATGTGCGATGATGAAAGCACGACTGGCGCGACCTGATCGCGCCGCTGGACGTGAGAAAGGAGCCTGAATGATGCGCCGTCGAGCGTTCGTTGCCGTCCTGCTCTGCGCCTGGTTGCTGACTGCCTGCGATCGGCTGCCGAAGCCGACGCCCATTCCGCCCGAGGCGATCGTGGTGGCGTTCGGCGACAGCGTCACCTACGGAACCGGCGCCGCGGCGGGGGAGGACTGGCCCAGCCGGTTGGCCGGGCTCAGCGGCTGGACAGTCATCAACGCCGGGGTCCCCGGCGATACCGCCGAGCGCGCACGCGACCGCATCGAAGCGGTGCTCACCCAATACCAACCGGCCTTGGTCGTCATCGAAATCGGCGGCAACGACTTCCTGCAACGGCGACCACAAGCCGCCGTCAAAGACGATGTGCGCCGCATCGTCCAGTCCGTGAGACAGAGCGGCGCGCAGGCCGTGCTCGTGGCGGTGCCGCAACTCTCGCTGCTTGGGATCCTGTCCGGCGCCAAGAGCGACGCGCCGCTCTACCGGGAGTTGGCCCGGGAAGAGGGTGTGCCGCTCGTCGAGGCGGTGTTTTCGGAGATCTTGAGCCGACCGGAGCTCTGTGCCGACCAGATCCACCCGAATGCCGAGGGCTATCGGAAGATGGCGGCGACGATCTATGCCTTCCTCGCCCAGACGCCCAAGGGCGCTGACTAATCCGTGGTTTACTGCATCACCGCAGCGGATAGAGCCACGACACAACCGTGATCGCGAACCGGGTGGTGAGGATCGGGTGCGGGCCGGCGTCGCCGAGCAACAGCATGGTGTTCGGATCGACAAACCCGGCGACCGCCTCGCGGGCGCTGATCACCGCGGTGAACGGCAGCCCCGTTAGCATCTGCACCCGCCGGCCAAGCTCAGGCCAGCAGTTCCAGATTGGCGGGTCTCACGCGACCCTGACATCGGTCGAGCCGAGACGGACACGGCAAGAAAATCACCAAAACGTGACCCAGATCACGGTTTCAAGATCCCTTCGTGTCTATAGTAACGAGGGCCTGTTTCCGACGCGTCGTGTTGGCTTTCATTGCGTCTGGTTGGGTTCTTGGTCCCTGACGTTCCGACCAACGTCAGACCTCAGGAGCCGCCTGACACTGCCGTCCGGAGTCGGAATCAGGCTGCGCGGCGCTCCGCGCTACGAGCAGTGGGTAGGATGGTTGGGTGTTGGACTGCATTCAGTCTAAACGCTTAGTCGTTAGGCTCCAGACGAGGCAACCCGCATGACAACAAGTCGTCAAAAAGAACTGGAGTTAAAGCACTTACAAAATGCATTGAAGTTGGCTGGCGTGACGGATTACTTAATAATAGATAAAGACGGAGAATCACCAGACTTCTTGATTGATATTTCTGGCGAAGTAATTGGTGTTGAAGTTACGAGCATATATCGCAATTTCGGTGACGGGAATTCGGCAAAAACTGAATCGGATCTCCCAGTAATCACCGAAGAAGCTGTGAAAATATATAATAAAAAAGGTGGGGTTCCAGTAGTGTTCGGCTTCAGTTTTGACGGAAACATTGCAGTTAGGTCGAGAAGGGAGATCGCAAACAAAATAGGAGACTTCCTTTACGAATATATGAATAAGCATTTTCCGCAGGGGATAACCGCTATTGAGAAAATCAATGTCGACAACCAAGATAATGAGTCGTTTAATTTGATAAGGGCTATTTTTGCGCAACCAACAGATCACTCCGCCGCTGTAGGATTTACCGTAAGCGGGTTCAATCCGCTTCCGGTCGTAGAATTTATAATCAAAGAAGCTGTGCGCAAGAAGGAAAAACTATTGCCAAGATACTCGCAGCGCTGCGACAGGATATGGCTGTTGGTTGTTCTGCCAGCTATGAACCTGGCTGGAGACTTAACGTTGCAAGAAAACAAGAACTTAACCTTATACTCTTCTTTCGATTCTGTGTATGTTTTAGATGACTACAGACGCCGATTAACAAAGGTCAATAATGCCTAACGAGTACCTTCAGTCGACCGTCCAAAGCGCCGGCAGCTTTGCTCGCCGCACTTTGGGCGGCTGCTGAGGTTGGCGTTGGATCTGACGAGCAGCCTCCTGATTTGCCATGCCAGAATGCACCTGCCGAGGTACAAATCCCAACTGCTTTAAGTGCGGCGGATGGGGTTGGCTTGGAGACGATATTGCAAGACACCGAGGGGAAAGCGATAACCTCGCTCCAACTCTACCAAACCGTGCACAAAAGTCCGGCAAGCGCCGGATCTCCCGCATTGCAAGACGATCAATTCAGTCGACAGCAGAGCGGGGCATGGTTCAATGCGAATGTTGCGGAGCAATCGTCAGAGAGGACCGCATTGCAAGCCACCGATATCGAGTACACAATGACGGAGGGGCGATGGGGTCAGTTCTCGCATTGTAGCATCCCAGAAGGCGAGAACTGACCCCCATGTTCGCATGTCCGTTCATCCCCCCGTGCCCCTATCCTCCCCGAGTCCCTACGCTGGAGGCCATTTTTCATTCATTGAAATTTTACAAAGCGAGACCTGACCCCATCATCTTCGCGCCGCATGAGAGTACAGGTCTACCCCTCGTTAATTTCTAGACGAAATCCTCCGTACAGATTTTCCTGGTGTGCCAAATGAATCTTTTAGACTATTATGAAGCTTTGCGATCAGATATATGGAAAGTTGTAACAGGAACAAAAGACGCTGACAGCTATTGTTGGGATGAAACCACCCCAAACAACCAAACACGGAAATGGTTAAGTCTCATGGTGTTGGGAAAATACTTGAGGGAAGCTTTTCCGTTTGGATTATACATGTTAAGCGTTCATGAAAACTGTAGCAACCCCAATCACAAAGATCTTGCAAACGCACCGAAAGAATGGCTGCCAATAAAACTCGGCGACAAAAGATATCAATGGCTAGATTTCTCTTGTAGCAAGCAATTCGAGTATTGTGAATGCCCGTGCATATTTACTTTTTTCCAGGAAAGGCCATTTAATCATTTTGTATATGAAACAGCATTTTTTGTCAAAAATATAGATGATGCAATTCCAGCTAGTATAGGTTCCATTTTAAGTGATGTTGCAATAGCTATAGCAAATGCAGGCGAGAAAATGCCACGTTCCGGGATTAGGGAATACTTGCTAAGGGCTATCGTAAAAATTGACGGAGAAAAGCTCAAGATCTTATCAAAGAAGCCAGCTTTGTCTGTCGTCTCTAGCAATAAGGGATAATAGCAGAACATCAGCGCTTCTCGGGGGCGGGGAAAAGCGCCAGGCGCAGTTCCCGTTCCGCCGAATAGAAGAAATCGCCTAGCCCGTGCCTAAGCGCTGACCCAACACTGCGCGCCGCGCTCAGTGCTAAACCTTCGCCCCATTACTGCGCAGCTTTGGGCCGGCTGCGCAGATCGCTGGGCCGAGAAAGTTACAATATGGATAGACAGACTATTCGCAATATTCTTTCCGGGCTAGAAGATGAGAGTATCCAGGGATCGTTTTTGTCTGCGTACTCTGGCCAAATTGATCACTTTATTTTGTTGATGGAACAGGCATTTAAATCGTGGGACGAGTGCGACAAGATAGTTCTTCAGAATCCAACAGCACCAAACGCATTTATTACGGCTCTTGTATATACGGCGCTACACTCTCACATAGTTGCCTTAAAGCTATTTCTTACAGGTTTAATGGTTCCTTCGGGAAACACCCAACGGTATGTACTCGAATGCATAGCAATGGCTTTTCTGCTAGCGCGTCCAAGTTTAGGTGTTGCCAAGAATTATATGGAGAACAAGTACTCAACAACAAAAGCAGTTTCTAAAGTAATTAAACATCACAAATTACTTGGGCTAAACAAAGAAGCTACTGAGACCTTGGGTAGCCATATTAAGCACTATGACAAGTTTTCACATCCGACAATACTTAGCTTAAGCGCGGTTATGACGATACAAAATCCTAATCCACAGATTATTCTAGGCGGAGCGTACGACGCAGGAAAAACATTTGTATATGACAGAGAAATCGCGTCCCGAATTTGTCTCGCCAAGGTATTCCCAAATATCATCGAGGCAGTTAAGATCAACTTTGAAGCTGAAGCTCAACAATAGCGTCAGAGGGAAGGGGGTCAAGTCCAGGGCAATCGCATCAAGCACTGCCAAAACTTAGCGCCATTCGGGCCAGGCGCAATTAAATCAGATCCGCCGCTTCCTGCTGCATGTGTTGCCGAAAGCGTTCACGCTGGTGCGGCATTTCGGCTTCCTGGCGAACCGCTGCCGAGCGCGCTGTCTGGCGCTGATCCGCACGGCGCTCGCCGCCCCGGCACCGGCACCTGCCGAAGCATCGGCGGTCACCGCACCGTTTGACGGCTATCCGTGTCCCACGTGCCGGACGGGACGGCTGCATGTGACCCTGCACCTGGCCCCGCGGCGGCGTGGTCAGGGAGTGATGAACGCGCCTGTCTAAGCATCAGGGCTCACCCGTCACGTTGGACAGGCCGCGCGCGGCCTGCGCTCGCACTCGACCCTACGCTGGAAAATAGTCTACAATCGACTCGAATTCTCCCTTGTGTTCGCCCCGCGGCTCCCTCGGATGCTCGCTTTACGCCGCTCCGAGCGTCGCCCACGTGTTGCGATACCGCCCGGCACCAACCGGCGACCCTGGGCTCGGGGATACAATTCCCTATCTCTAAAGCAGGCCGTGCACACAGTGGGCACCGTGCCAGGATCGGATTAGTCTAACAAACGCTTGTTCGTTAGGCCTCAGCTTATTGCGTCGGCGGGTCCTCGATAGGAGATTCATGGTGATTCGCGCTCTATATGCTGTCGCACTACTACTGCTGTCTGGGTGCGTGAGCTACTCAGAGATGCAGGACCGAGCTCCAGCCCTTGAGTTTGAAAGCTCAAAAGCGCCGAACGTTTACGCTGGGTGCGTCACTCCCAAGCTCATGGAGATCTGGCCAGGATGGGTCACATTGATTCCCGACGGGCAGAACACCGTCGTCACTGTCGCTAGCGCAGATAGTGGCACGATAACGGCCACGCTGACCATTGAGCCTACGGCAACCGGAAGTCACGTCCTTCTGCGTGAGATGCCACATATCAATATCGGCAGCGCATTCGAGCGCGGCCAAGATGCTGTGCAGTCCTGCCAGTGAGCTGCGGCGGCCTGCATTCGAATTACGGTGCGAATTACGGTGACAGTTTACTAAATGGCGAATTGCGGTGACAGTTTACTAAATGGATTATTTACTTAATTCCAGAACCAAGAAACGCATAAAGAATGCCGGTTTCGGGGTCAGGTCTTGTAATCACCCATGTGTGAATGCAAGACCCGACTGCACTCTACGAGACGCGGCAGCGTCGTCAATTCCTTGTCCCACAGCAAACCCGGTCGAGTGCCCGACGCGGAACGCGCGTCGGTTGGTTCTGCGCGGAATGCGGTCCGCGCAGGGGACTCGGCTGAGCCGCCGGTGCCTCCCGCCGGGCGCGGTTCCCCGGAACCGCGCCACTTGTCGCACCGGCGACGCCTGCCTGCACTGCGATGATGCGCCATCCCATCGATCCCAAGGTTGACTGTGGCGGGCGAGGGGGTCAGTTCTCGCCTTCTTGCATGCTGCAGTGCGAGAACTGACCCCGCCGCCTACGCGAGAACTGACCCCACCGCCCACGAGCCTTCGCCCACGCTCCACGCCGCGCCTTGGCCGCCGTCGGCATCTGAATTCCAGGCACCGGCGCCGCCCAACCGGCCCAGCGGAGGCTCCCGCTCGCACTCGCCCGAGAGATTTTGACACCGCGTACTCGGTTCGACACCGAAATCGCGCTGTCCAGCCCCCCGACTGTCCGTCGCAAGCAGGTTTGCCATTGCCGGCTCCGTGCTCTATGTCAAGACTCCCGACTTTGACGGGGCCGTGGGGGGGGCAGCAACCGGTTCTTGTCTGTCTGTTGAGTTCGGCGTACCCTTTGGTTTGGGGTCTTTCCCGCCCACCCCGACGAGACATTGGCGGAATCCGCGACGACTCGCGTATGCAGCACAGCAGATAGGAGCGCTTCAACGGCGGCACCTGCGCTCTGCCGGAAGACGAGCCCACCGCCGGTTTCTATCGTCAACCGAAGAGCGCCAGTGAGAACGCGATATGAGCCTTTCCATTCGCTTGCCAAAGACGCTGGAAGAGCGGCTGGCGGTCTTTTGTCAGACACACGGAATGACAGAAGATCAAGCGATCGAGCGTGCTCTTCACCAGCTCTTGAGCGACGAGTCCCCCTCGCTCACACCCTATGCCCTGGGCGTTGAAGGATTTGGGGCGGACCGAACCCATTCCGGCGATATCGCGAAAAATAGCCGCCAACTGCTGCGGGACCGATTTCGTGACCCCGTTACTCGTTGACACCGGCTTCTTAGTCGCGCTCTACATTCGCGGCGATAATCTGCATAGGGGTATGGGGTCAGGTCTCGCTTTGTAGCATTCCGGGTGAGTTCCGGAGTGCCAGGGACAGTTAACCCACCTCCCTGCTGATTACAGATACCGAATTGAGTAGACTGTCCCCGAAATTGGCGCGTACCCGACGCGGAACGCGCGTCGGTTGGTTCCGCGCAGGATGCGGTCCGCTCAGCGAACCCGGCTGAGCCGTCGGTGCCTCCCGCCGGGCGCGGTGCCCCGGGACCGCGTCCCTTGTCGCGCCGGCGACGCCTGCTTACACTGCCACCATGCGCCATCCCATCGATCCCAAGGTTGACTGCGTCTTCAAGGCCCTGCTGGGGGCCGAGTCCAATCGCGACCTGCTGACCCATTTCCTCAACGCCATTCTCGGCGCGGAGAGCTGCCCCGGCCCATTACCGCGGTGGAGATCCTGCAATCCCTATAACGAAAAGGAATTTCTCGACGACAAGCTTACCGTGGTCGACGTCAAGGCCCGCGACGCGACCGGACAGTTGTATCAGGTCGAGGTCCAACTCCTCAATCACCGCGACCTGCCGGCGCGCATCCTCTACGGTTGGGCCGATCTCTACAGCGCGCAGATCAAGGAGGGCGAGAGCTTCCGCAAGCTGCGCCCCACCTATGCGATTTGGCTGCTGGGTCAGACCCTGTTGGAGGATGACCCGGACTATGCCCATGAGTTCCGGTTGCGCGACCCGCACGGTCGCGTCTTTCTGGACCACGGCGGTATCTGGTTGCTGGAACTGAGTAAATTCGCTGCCGATGCGGTCGAAACCGAGCAGCAGCGCTGGCTGAAGTTCTTTAACGAGGCGGAGTGTCTGGATGAAGACGCACTGCCGGCCTGGATGCAGACCCAAGAGATGAGGCGCGCCATGAACACCCTGAAGGCATTCTCCGAGAAAGAACACGCCTACCATGCCTACCAGGCGCGGCAGGACTATCTGCGCGAACAGCAAAGCATCCAACTCGAATTCGATGACCTGCGCGCGGAGGTCGAGCAGGCGCGGGCAGACGCGGAGCATGAGCGGGCGGCGAAGGAGCAGGAGCGGGCGGCCAAGGAGCAGGAGCGGACGGCCAAGGAGCAGGCACGGGCAGACGCGGAGCAGGAGCGAGCCGCCAAGGACGACGCTTTGGCCGAGATCGAGCGGCTGAAGCGCTTGCTCGCCGACCAGCCGGAACCGTCTGACCCCGAGACGCGGTCGTGATGTAGTGCGGGGTTCGGGCTCAGGTCTTGTAATCACCCATGTGTGAATGCAAGACCCGACTGCACTCTACGAGACGCGGCAGCGTCGTCAATTCCTTGTTCCACAGCAAACCCGGTGACAAATAACTCCCGGTAGGCGCCTCGCCGAGCCACTGCAGGTAGGCATGGTCGTCCTGTTCATCGAAGAAGCACGGCTCACGATTATGAGTCCTGTAGGATGGGTGTTTAGTCCCGCCAGCGAGCACATGCCGAGACTGCCAACGCCATCAATCCGCCACCTCGACGCGGTTGCGTCCGCCGTTCTTGGCGGCATAGAGGGCGCGGTCGACGCGCGCGAACAAGGACTGGAGGCTCTCGCCGGGCCGGGCGAGGGTGGCGCCGAGGCTTACGGTCCTGGCGCCGACGACCTCGAAACGATGGGCGGCGATGTGCTGGCGCAGGCTGTCGGCCAGGATCGCCAGGCCGGTGCGGCTGGCGTTGGGGCAGAAGATGATGAACTCCTCGCCGCCCCAGCGGCCGAGCCAGTCGCTCTCGCGCAGTAAACTGGCGAGCAGGCGCGCCATCTCGGTGAGCACCTGATCACCAACCAGATGGCCGTGCTGGTCGTTGACCTGCTTGAAATGATCGATGTCGCAGAGAATGACGCCGAAGGGCGGCCCGCCATGCGCAAAGCGCGCATGCTCGGCGCCCAGCAGATCATCGATCTTGCGCCGGTTGTGGACCTGGGTGAGGGTATCGGTGCTGGCCAGACGCTCCAGGGTCCGCGTCTCCTCCTGGCGCAGGCGCTCGCGGACCATGGTGGCGGCCAGTTGGCTGGTGCGCTCGTCGAGTTCCTCGATCATGGCGTTGAAGTGCTGGCTCAGCGCGTCGATCTCCTGAACGCCGACCGCCCGCAGGGGCTGATTGCGCAGCCCCTGGCCCAGATGGCTGGTGGCCTCCGAGAGCGCGTGGATGGGCATGGCGATCCGGGTGCCCAGGCGCCGCGCCCTGGCTTTCAGCACCAGAAAGAACAGCAGATAAAAGAACAGCATGCCGCCAATGGCCAGATAACCGATGCGAGTGCTGAGCGCGCGCAGATCCGCGATGGGGGCAAAGATATTCGCCTTGTCCGCCAGCACCATGAGACGCCAGCCGTTCTGCGCGACGATGCCCTGAATGAGCAGATAATCGGCGCCATCCACATGCAGTTCGGTGCTGCTGTCGCGCGAATTGAAAAAGTGGCTCAGGTGGTCGCGAAAGACCGGATGCCGGCCGGTCAGCAGATTGTATTCATCGGGCTTTTCGTGCGTCTCGACGATCGGGCCCTGATAGTCGTACTGGTGCAGTTCCTTCAGCCCCATGAGCCGCTCGACGCGCGGCGGCATGGCCAGGATGGTCCCCCGTGCATCGACCAGGAACCCCATGGCCTCCCAGGCGAGGTGCAGATCCAGCACATGGCTCACCACGTGATCGAGGGTGATGTCGATGCCGCTGACCGCCACCAGGCGATCATCCCGGTAGATGGGCACCAGACTCGACATCACCCAACCTTGCCCCGCCGGGTCGAGGTAGGAGCCCGTCCACACCGGCCCGCGCCCGGGGTTGTGCGCCGCATCGGCCTCGACGTAGAAGGCGAGGTCCTCCACGTTCCAGGACGGGCCGAAGCGCGCGGCGGCATCGTGCATGAAGGGATAGAGCCGGTTCATGCCGTCGGCGGTGTTGATGTAAGCCTGGGTCACCAGCGGATGGGTCTCGACGATGGCGCGCAGCAGCGGGTCGATGGCCTCGCTACAGCGCGCCTTGCGCCGCTCGGCCGCGCCGATGGCGGTGCTGGCCGAGTAGTAGAGGCTCGCCCCGCCATTGTCCGCGGTCTTGAAAAAGGCGCCATTGGGATGCGGCTCCAGGCGCGGCTCGCCATTGGGCAGCACACAGGCCTCGGGGTTGGCGAAGAACCGCTGATGATCGGCCTGCAGGAGACGGTTCAGGCGGGCGATCTCGGCGAGCCGCATGTCGATGCCCGCAGTCTCGGTGGCGGTGACCTCGAGCAGGTTGCGCCGCACCTCATCGAGCAATAGCGCCTGATTCTTGTCGGAAATGTAGAGCGTGATGCCGAAATAGAGCGCCAGCAGCAGACACTCGACCAACAGCATCGGGACCAGCGCGCTGCGCAGATAGTGGCGGTAGATGATGCGCTGCAGGCACGGGCTGTTCGACATCGATGCGGTGCTTGCGAGGGTCGTTTGAGTGGGTGTCCAACAGTCGCTCGTCGACGCGGTGGACGATGCTGAGGGAGAAGGGGTCATGAGGGAGAAGGGATCAGGTCTCGCATCGTAACATTCCGATATCTGGGGCGATTTCCGAGTTAATTTATACCACTGCATGCGATAGTAGTGGCATGTTAAGAAACGACGACTCCAAGCGCGTGATTGCGCGTACCGCCCCGACGTTTCGCAGTACGGACACTTTCACGCGGTTGACGGTCGCGGAAGCGCTCACGCTTGATCTAGCTCGGGTCCTCGATCAGGTGGCGGACCGCGCGTCCCGGAACAGCTCGCTGGAGGGCTCGAACTGCGTGCGCAGCGTCTCCGCGACGCCCTCATCGACGATCAGCGATGGCAGCATCCCAATTCTCCCTGGGTTATTACCCCGTTCATTACCCTCATGTGAGGGTCATTCATTACCCTGATCGCCAGCGTCGCCCCTCGACCAGGCCGCGCCGGCGCCGCGCCCCGAGCAACTGATGGCGCCTTGCCCCTGCTGCTCCCGCAGGACGTGACGGATCATGTCACGGCTGACGCCTGGGCACACCGGCTCCAGCTCACTGATCTTGAAAGTGCCTTTCGGTCTGGAGAGAAGCTGATCGATCCCTTCGAGCACCGTCGCGCGTTTTTCGCCGCGCGGGGCCTTGATGCACAAGAAATCCAGATTGAAGGCCGCCAGGGCGAGGAGCGGCGGCACCCACCGCTCCTCAAGGCATAGGTTCCAGTCACGGATCAGGATCTCCATGGCCGCCTGGGTTTCCGCCGCCGGCACGGTGCGGAATCGTACCCGCTCCGTACCGTCCGGAGAACGCTCGATGATATCGCCGTCCTTCGACTTGTACTGCCCGGCATCCCAGATCTGGCCGCGCGTCAGGGCGTGCAGACGGCGGATCGTCTCGTGGCTGATCGGCAACTCGTCGGCATTCCTGTGAATCAGCGTCAGGGCATCGCGGTAGCCCCGCACTTCCTCTTCATCCCGATCGCGGAAGAGCGGACGCGGCGCCACCAGGATGTCCCGGACGCGCTGCGGGTCGATGGTCACCCCTTCAATTCGGTTTGAGGGCAGAGCGCTTTCGATGATCGCCGACTCGCGTAAAGCCTTGAGGCGTTGCGGCGACTGCTGGGTGTAGAGTTCCTGCTTGCCCCGCAGCTCGCCCAAGTCGTTCAGATACCAGGCCGTGCTCGCTTCGAGGCTCAAGCGATTCAGTGCAAAGAGGCGCAGCGTCGTCATCATGCGTCTGGAAGATCGTCCTGAGTGGCTTGTCGAAGTTGATGGGCACGTAGCCGGGCTCGGGGCGGGCCTTGATGTAGAACAGGAAGATCAGCCGCTACATCAAGACTACACCGGCGCATCAGTCCCTTCCAGGCAAGCATCCACGATCCGCGCCCGACATCGTCAGGACCATACTGGGAGAGGACGGCGGTTAGTCCCCGTGGGTCGCCAATCAAGGCCTGCGAGAGATATAACCTTCGGACGTGATAACCGGACGTAGGGGCGGGTTTCAAACCCGCCCCTACACGAAGGTCTGTCTGGATATCAGGTGCGAACGCTAGGTCACGGCTGTCGTGCCACCGACCGATTTAGTTTGCTGTAAGCGGATGATATCAAGAGAAAAATAATCTGAGGTGTTAAACTCTGTTAGGATAGCGGGGTGAGGCTGCGCTAACCCGACGACGATGACTTTCACCGACCCTGGTGTGGGGGATGCCGAAAGGGTGACGCGGGGCACCCCGAGCGCGTAAATTCCCGCCCAGACAGCCACCGGACCGACACGATGAACCAAAAAATCTATCAAGGGATCAATCACGAGCCCAAGGGCGGCATGACCCCCACCGCCAACATCATTCGTGATGCCTGGGTGTTTGGCCTCATTCCCGAGGAGCAGACCTGTGAGGGCTGGACCATTCAGGGTATCGAAAACCTCTATGACCAGGTCCATGACGCCTGGCTACCCTACGGCCACTTGGTCTCCAGGCTGCCCCCGGAACTGGCCGCGCGCCATGCCCGCATCTATGGTGCGGCGGTTGAGCGCGCCCGCGCCGAGGGTTGGGACCCGTCGCTGGACGACGAGTCCTGATCCTTCCCGGCGAACAGAGTCATGGCTTGTTATCGGATCCGTGAAACCTTCTTTCGACCGGAGACGGAGCACGCCCACGAGACCGGCACGCTGCCGGCCGATCTCCACAACGGGTTGCAACTGCTGCTGGCACGCGACGGCGCCGAGCACTGTTTTTTGCCTATCCGCTCCATGCAGTACCTGGCGGTCATCGCGCGCGACGAAGTGGTGTTCGTCGATGCCAACGGCGGTTATGCCCATCAGGATGGGGTTGGCGGCCGGTTGATCCGGATCGCCTGGCGGCCGACCGGCGGGCCGCGTGAATCGATTTCGGCCCCGCTCCCTTACGCAATCATCTACTATTTCTCTGGTTTAGCGGAAACCCAGCGGCGACTGATCGGCGAGACCCGCGCGGCGCTCCGGCTTCAGGCGGCGCGTCAGCGGGAACGGGCCGCGCCGGTCCGCGCGTCCTGCATCGTGCCGATGCGCCGCCGCTGAAGAGTCCCCGTCAGACCCATTGCCCCCCGTATCCTTGGGGCAGGAAACGTGCTGTGCAATCGAGATAGAACAAGATGACGAAGTTGCTGACCTGGCGTGATGAATGGGCCTTGGGAATCGATGCCTTGGACGCGGATCACCGGGCCCTGATCGGGACCGTGATCGACATCTGCCTGCGCTTCTGTCCCCAGGCAGCGATTCCATCCGGCGTGACCGCCGGCGTGGCGCCGCCGCGCACCGCCGGGTTTCCTGGAGCGAGCCCGCGGGATCTGGTCGAGGCGTTGGTTGCCTTCGGTGGTCAGGTCCATGCCCATTTCCGGCGGGAAGAGTCCTTCATGCGCGCCATCGGGTACGCGCGGGCCGAAGAACACGCCGCCGAGCATGTCGTCCTCATGAGCCAATTCAGCGAGATGCTGCGCAACTGGCGGGCGCTCGGCATCACGGTGTTCGACGAGGCCGCACAGGAGCGGGTCTGTCAGTGGCTCCTCACCCACATCCTGGAATCCGATCGGGCGTTCGCCAAGGACTATTTCGCGTTGTGCGGCTGGCCGGAGTCCGATGCCGATTCCGCTTAGGAACCGTTTACCAATAAGTTAAACAGCGAATAACAATCGTTGTCGTTGTTTACTTTCCAGGCATCGCCTCTCACTGACGCGCCATGGCCGCCCGCACGCAGCGCAGCAGGCCATAATCATAGTGACCCTGAAAGGCGTCATAGACCGGCTTGAGCGTCTGCGGCGAATCCGGTCCCACCAGTTGGTCGAAGGCGGACCGGATGGCCTCGATCTCGTCCTCGCGGAGCGTGACCACGTCGCGCAGGCCGAGCTCGCCTTCCTCGATGCAGCGCGCCAGGTGGGTGAACACGGTGGTGAGCTTGAGGTCGCGTTGCTTGCCGATCGCCGCGGGCGGGAGGCCGGCACGAAACAGCTCCAGGGTCTCGCGGACGGTACCGCTCAGGCCCAGGTCCCAGGTGCGGCCGGCGGCGGGTGCTTTCTCTGCCAGCGGCCCCGCGGCCGATCCCGCCACCGACCGGTCGGTGCGTGTCGGGGGCTCGGGCAGCGGTGGGAGGTCGGCGGGCCGGCCGTGCTCGGCCTCATGGTCGGCCAGCACGCCCAGGAAGCTCACGCCATAGCGCTCCAGCTTGACCACGCCAACCCCACTGATCCGGCTGAACGCGTCGGCATCGCGCGGTCGGTAGGTGACCATGTCCCGCAAGGTCGCGTCGTTGAAGATCACATAGGGCGGCACGCCTTGCTGCTGCGCCAGTTCCCGCCGGTGGGTGCGTAAGCGCTCCCAGAGTGCCGAGGCCTCGGGGTCCAGCGGGGTCTGCGCCGCGATCACTCGCCCCTTGCCTTCCACGGCGCGGCTGGCCGGTCGGCGCTCCGGGTCCTGGCGCAGGTGCACCCGTTGCTCACCGCGCAGGACCGGGCGGCTCAGTTCGGTGAGCTTGAGTGCGCCGTGGGCATCCATATCGACCGCGACCAGCCCGGCGGCGACCAGTTGTCGGTAGACTGACTTCCACTGCTCGGCGCTCAAGTCCTGGCCGATCCCGAAGGTGGAGATGCGGTCGTGGCCGAACCGGCGGATGCGCTCGTGGTCCTTGCCGAGCAGGACATCGATCAGGTAGTTCACACCGAAGCGCTGTTCGGTGCGGAAGATGCAGGACATCGCCTTCTGCGCGGCCACGGTGCCGTCCCAACGCGCCACCGGCGCCAGGCAGGTATCGCAGTTGCCGCACGGCTCGGCCAAGGTCTCGCCGAAATAGTTCAGCATCACCCGGCGGCGGCACTCGCTGGTCTCGCAGAAGCCCAGCAGGGCGTTGAGCTTGTGCAGCTCGACGCGCTTGAACTGTTCTTCGGCCTCCGAGCCCTCGATGAAGCGCCGCAGCATCACCACGTTGCCCAGGCCGTAGGTCATCCAGGCATTCGCCGGCAGCCCGTCACGGCCGGCACGGCCGGTCTCCTGATAGTAAGCTTCCAGGCTCTTGGGCAGATCGAGATGGGCGACGAAGCGCACGTCCGGCTTGTCGATGCCCATCCCGAACGCGATGGTCGCGACTACGATGACCCCCTCGCCGCGCAGGAACTCCGCCTGGTGGGCGCGCCGCTGCTCGGCGGAGAGGCCGGCGTGGTAGGCCAAGGCGTTGAACCCCTGTTCGCGCAGGAATTCGGCCGTTTCCTCGACCTTGCGGCGCGACAGGCAATAGACGATACCGGCGTCGCGCGGGTGCTCGTTGCGCAGAAACTCGATAAGCTGGCGGCGCGGCTGCGCCTTCTCGGTGATGCGGTAGCGGATATTCGGTCGGTCGAAACTGGAGACGAACTGCGCCGCCTGTTCCAGTGCCAGCTTGGTCACGATCTCCTTGCGGGTCGGGGCATCCGCCGTGGCGGTCACCGCGATGCGGGGCACCTGCGGCCAGCGCTCGTGCAGCAGGTTCAACTGGATGTATTCGGGCCGGAAATCATGGCCCCACTGGGAGACGCAGTGCGCCTCGTCGATCGCGAAAAGCGCGATGGGCACCCGTCCCAGCAGGTTCAGGAAGCGCTCGCTCAGCAAGCGTTCAGGGGCCACGTAGCAGAGATCCAGCTCGCCGGCCAGCAGGGCGCGCTCCACCCGCGCCTGTTCGTCGGCCGCCAGGGACGAGTTCAGAAAGGCCGCCCGCACCCCGAGCTGCCGCAGCGCGTCTACCTGGTCTTGCATCAGTGCGATCAGCGGCGAGACCACCACGCCGGTTCCCGGTCGCAACAGCGCCGGAATCTGGTAGCACAGCGACTTACCGCCCCCGGTCGGCATCAGCACCAGGGCATCGCCGCCGCGCATGATCTGCTCGATGACCGCTTCTTGAGCGCCGCGAAAACTCGGGTAGCCGAAGACCCGGCTCAGTATCTCCAACGGGTTCTGGTTCATCGTCTGGTGCAGTTGCGAAGGATGGATTGGGTCGGATGGCCACTGTCCATGCTACCGATTTGGGGTGAAAAAATCTTCGCGGAAGGGCGGCCGGGTGCGATCGGAACCGATCGGGCCGGGCCTCTGCGGACGCGTAGACAGCGTTGGCGTACCGGATGCCAGACGCTCGGTCAGCACCTACGAAAACGTGTGCGAGTCAATCTATACAAATCATTTGTAATGCCCAATCGAAGTCGCTAAAATCCCTACATCGCGTCCGATCTCGGATCGAGAGACTGCAACTGAAAGAGGGCGATAAGGCACTGACCGCTGTGGTCCGGCCTCAGCGCCCCGCTCCAAACCCGATGTACCGGGCGAGGAGGACACCAATTCCCGGCCGGCCCACTCTGGGCCGGCATCCCCAGCCTAAGCCCCGGCAGTTGGCGCATCACGCGCCCGGTTGCCGATCAGGGTGTCTTGCGAATCCATACTGAAATCATCCTGACGACCAGTCGCTGGTCGCGCGCGCGCCTGATATAGCCGTCGGACGGGATTGCCGGACGTAGGGGCGGGTTTTAAACCCGTCCCTGCACCAGTGGTCTGTCTGGATTCCGGGCGTGGCGGCTGCCCACGAAAGCAGTCGGTTTATACAATACAAACCATTTGCAAAGACCGAATGTCCTCGTTAGACTTACGTTACGTCGCCGGACTCGTGGCGGGGCATGATGACAATACAGAGGGCGATCAGGCCGCGACTCCCGCCGGGGTTACGGTCAAAAGCCCCACATCCGAGCCTGATTGGGTAGGGCGAGGAGGACAACATTCAATTTCCGACTTACCCGGAACGTCATGCCCGTCAGCACCTGGCTGTCGGCGTTTTCCCCCCGCCCGCCCCCCGACCCTGAGTCGGGGGCGCGGGCGGTTCTCAGGGGGCTCAGATTCCCGCCCGTCTGCTCTCATTGATCCTGGAAAAAGCGGTCAGCAATCAGCCGTCAGCTTGAGTTGGGAGCGCTTGAGCAGCGCTATGCGTTCATTCAATGGGTGACCGACCCCGCACAAACCGACTGTTTTCCGTGGGAGCGGCCTCCGGCCGCGATACGGTGCCTTGGTGAACGCGGCTGGTCGCCATCCCGCGCGGCCCCATCGCGGCCGGAGGCCGCTCCCACGGGAACCCGGTGTGACTTTCACGGTCACACGCTGAGCTTACGAGGCTAGCGGTTCATTGCTGTTGTTAGGGTTACCGCTGTCGACGGAAAGCCCTGCTAAACCGCGCCAGATCTGACGATCGCCGATTCTACCGAGGCTGACCCAATCCAAGAACATCGCATATCGCGCCGGGCGCGGTTTAGCAGGGGATCAACTCCAGACATTGATCCAATGATTCCTTCCAATCCGGCATGTAGAGCCCGAAGGTCTCGCGGAATTTGGTATTGTCCAAGACCGAATAGGCGGGGCGCTTGGCCGGGGCCGGGTACTCGGATGAGTGGATGGGGATCAGGCGACAGTTGGCACCGCTCTGTTCCAGGATCGCCTGGGCGAACCCAAACCAACTGACCTCGCCGCCGCCGGTCAGGTGATAGAGCCCGCCGACCTGTTGCAGATCCAGGTCGCCGCGCAGCACACGGTAGAGCACCAGGGCGGTCTGCTCGGCGAGCATCCGGCTCCAGGTCGGGGCGCCGATCTGGTCGTCGACGATGCGCAACTCGTCCTTTTCCCGAAACAGGCGCAGCATGGTGAGCAGGAAGTTGGCACCGCGTGCCCCGTACACCCAACTGGTGCGGAAGATCAGGCAAGGGGCACCGGACTCAAGCAGGGCAAGTTCGCCGCCGAGTTTGGTCTCTCCGTAGACATTCAGCGGGCCAGCGCTGTCGGTCTCGGTGTAGGGGCGGCTTGCCTGTCCCGAGAAGACGAAGTCGGTCGAGTAGTGGACGATGGGTATGCCGCGTTCGGCCAGCAGCGTCCCCAATTCACCTACCGCGTCGGCATTGATGCGCCGGGCGACGTCGCGGTCGGTCTCGGCCTTATCCACCGCGGTGTAGGCGGCGGCATTGACCACCGCGTCCGGCCGCGAATCCTCCACCAGCTTGGCGAGTAGACCCTTGTCGAGCAGGTCGACGATGGGGCCGTAGCCTCCTTCCACGGAAGCGGCGATAACCTCTCCGAGGCTGGCCAGAGTCCGGCGCAGTTCCCAGCCCACCTGACCGTTGGCGCCGATCAACAGGATTCTCGACCGCTTTGATTCCTGGCGATCCGGGGTGGTGCGTGGCTTGGTCATGGATAGTCCTCGATGGCAGGCAGCCGGTCGGCCGGAATCTCCGAAAGGCCTGGCGCTGCTTGGTCTTTTAAGGAGAGTTCGGGTGTGGCCTGGCTGTCCAGGGGCCACGCGATGCCGATCGCCGGGGCATCCCAGCGCACGCTGAACTCGGTTTCAGGTCGATAGTAGTCGGAGCACTTGTAGCCGAACAGCGCCGTCTCGCTGGTCACCAGAAAACCGTGAGCGAAACCGGCCGGGACCCAGAACTGCCGTTTGTTCTCGCCGGAGAGGGTAACACCCACCCAGCGGCCGAAGGTTGGCGAGCCACGGCGCACATCCACCGCCACGTCGAACACCTCGCCGGCATAGACCTGTACGAGTTTGCCTTGGGCGCCGGGATGCTGGCAGTGCAGACCGCGCAGAACGCCGCGTCGGGAGTAGGACAGATTATCCTGCACCAGGGGCGCGCGGATACCGAATTCCGCATAACGGCCGGCGCGATAGGTCTCCAGGAAGAAGCCACGTTCATCCCCCCAGACCTTGGGTTCAATGATGATAGCGCCGGGAATGTCGGTCGTAATCACGTTCATGCGTGCCACCCACGGTGTAACAATGCAAGCAGGTATTCGCCGTAACCGCTTTTACGCAGTTCCTCGCCCATGGCGGCGAGTTGCGCTTCATCGATCCAGCGATTGTTGAAGGCGATTTCCTCCGGACAACAGATCTTGAGTCCTTGGCGTTTTTCGATGGTCTCGATGAACGCTCCGGCCTCCATCAGGGATTCGTGGGTGCCGGTGTCGAGCCAGGCAGTACCGCGCCCCATGCGCTGCACAAATAGTTCACTGCGTTTGAGATACAGCCGGTTGAGATCCGTGATCTCCAACTCGCCGCGGGGTGAAGGCTTGAGATTCCGCGCCAGTTCGCAGACCCCCTCGTCGTAGAAGTAGAGGCCGGTCACCGCCCAGTTGGACTTGGGGTTCGTGGGCTTCTCTTCCAGGCCGATGACCTGACCGGTGGCGTCGAACTCGGCGACTCCATAGCGTTCCGGGTCCGAGACCCAGTAGCCGAAGACGGTCGCCCCGCTTACGCGTTCGCCGACGGCCTTGAGCTGGTCACCGAGACCTTGGCCGTAGAAGATGTTGTCCCCCAGAATCAGGCACGAGGGGTCGCCGTCGATGAAGGCCTCGCCGATCAGAAAGGCCTGCGCCAAACCGCCTGGATGGGGCTGTTCGGCATAGGTGAGACGGATGCCCCACTGGGCGCCGTCGCCTAATAAGGTCTTGAACAGGGGCAGGTCCCGCGGGGTAGAGATGATCAGGATATCGCGTACCCCCGCCAGCATGAGCGTGGACAGCGGGTAGTAGATCATCGGCTTGTCATAGACCGGCAGCAGTTGTTTACTGACCGCCCGGGTGATGGGATAGAGCCGGGTGCCGGACCCGCCGGCGAGGATGATGCCTTTTCGGTTCATGGGGGGCGTCCGTCTGTTAAAGGGCCGCGCCCAGGCGCTCGCCGCGATAGCTCCCGTCGGTCACGCGGCGGCACCATTCGGGATTGTCCAAGTACCACGCGACGGTGCGTCGCAAACCGGTCTCAAAGGTCTCGCTGGGCGTCCAGCCCAGGTTGCGCTTGATCTTGTCGGCGTCGATCGCATAGCGACGGTCGTGTCCGGGACGGTCGGTGACAAAGGTCTTGAGGTTTGCGTGGGGGCGCCGCGGCGAGTCGGGGAGCAGTTCATCGAGCAGGGCGCAGAGGGTATCGACCACTTGGAGATTGGTGCGCTCGCTGTCGCCGCCAACATTGTAGACCTCGCCGGGGGTACCGGCCTCAAGTACCCGCCAGATGGCGCGACAATGATCGGTGACGTAGAGCCAATCGCGGATATTGCCGCCATCGCCATAGATGGGCAAGGGTTCTCCATGTTGGGCCTTGTGGATCATCAGCGGGATCAACTTTTCGGGGAACTGATAAGGCCCGTAATTGTTGGAGCAATTGGTCGTCAGTACCGGTAATCCATAGGTATGGAACCAGGCTCTCACCAAATGGTCCGAGGCCGCTTTGGATGCTGAATAGGGTGAATTGGGGGCATAGGGGGTAGACTCGGTGAAGCGTCCGGTGGCACCCAGTGACCCATAGACCTCGTCGGTGGAGACGTGCAGAAAGCGAAAACTCCGGCGTACCGCCTCGTGACGCTTGAGCCAATGGGCGCGGGCGCGTTCCAGCAGGTTGAAAGTCCCCACGACGTTGGTCGTGATGAAGGGGGTTGGTCCGTCGATGGAGCGGTCCACATGGCTCTCGGCAGCGAAGTTCACGACCGCGTCGACTTCAAAGTCTTTCAGCAGTTGTTCTACTAATGCCGCATTGCCGATATCCCCATGGACAAAGCAATGGCGCGGGTTGTTCGCCAGTGGGGCAAGGGTATCCAGGTTGCCGGCATAGGTCAGATTGTCGAGATTGACCACCCGGCAATCGGTCTCGTCCATCAAAAAGTGAACAAAATTGCCGCCGATGAATCCGGCACCCCCGGTGACCATCACTGCGTGCATCAAAGAGACCCTCCTGGTGGAGTTTATGAATTTGGACGAGGCACTTCTTCGTCGCATCGGGTTCCAGCAAAACCCGTGGAACCTCCCAACGAATCAGGGTACGTTTCCGGCATCCCTCGGCGCCGTGCGAGCAGTAACGGTTTTCCGTGGGCCGGCGTGATGATACCGCGTCAGAGCCGGTCCGTGAATCCGGCCGCGCGCGCCTGACGGTGCAGGTCCTGATCGGCGATACGCGGTGCCTCGCGCGTGTCGGTCCAGGGTTTGATGCGGGTCGGTTGCAGCGGGCGTAGCGCCGTCATCAGCCTGGTCAGCGTGCGGTAAATGCGCGGGTGTGCGCAAGTCCAGGCCCACAGGCGCCAGAGTCCGGCCTGGCCGGCCAGCCGACGGCTGCCATGGCCCAAGGTGGGTGAATCCGCCTGGGCGTTGACCGCCTCAAAGCGCAGGCGATTCAGAAGCCGGGGGATCGGAATGCGGACCGGACAGACTTCGGCGCAGGCGCCGCACAGACTGGATGCTTCGGCCATCTCGCCGCGCTCGGCCAGGCCATGGAGCTGGGGTTCGAGGATGCTGCCGATGGGCCCCGGATAGACGGTGCCGTAGGCATGGCCGCCCAGGCGGGTGTAGACCGGGCAGTGATTCATGCAGGCGGCGCAACGGATGCAGCGCAGCGTGGCGGACAGCTCCGGGTCCAGGCGGATGCGCGAGCGGCCGTTGTCGAGCAGGATCAGGTGGACGGCCCGCGGCCCGTCTTGTTCTCCCGGTCGGCGCGGCCCGCTGATGAAGTTCACGTAGGTGGTGATCGGCTGACCGGTGGCGCTGCGGGTGAGCAGGGTGAGCAGCGGCGGGATCTGGTCCAGTCGGGCGACCACTTTCTCGATGCCCATCACCGCGATATGCAGATCCGGCAGGGTGGTGCAGAGCCGTCCGTTACCCTCGTTTTCGACCAGGCACAGGGTCCCGGTCTCGGCCACCGCGAAATTGACCCCGGACAGCCCTGCGGTCATGCCGCGAAAGCGCTTGCGCATGACGCGGCGGGCCAGCGCGGTGAGTTCCTCAATGCGCTCGGCGGGCGGCTGGTCCGGGTAATGTTCACGGAACAGGGCGGCGATTTCGGCGCGGTCCTTATGGATAGCCGGGGCGATGATGTGGGATGGGGCTTCACCGGCCAGTTGGATGATGAGCTCACCCAGGTCGGTCTCGACCGCCTCAATGCCCGCGTGCTGCAGATACTCATTGAGCCCCATCTCCTCCGAAACCATCGACTTGCCTTTGAGCAGCGCGGTTGTCCCGGCGTGCCGCAGGATGTCCAGGACCAGCCGGTTGGCGTCCTCCCCGGTCTCGGCCCAGTGGACCTGGATGCCGTTGCGGGTGCAACTGCGCTCCAGTTCCTCCAGGAGTTCCGGCAGGCGGGACACCGACTCGCCGCGGATGGCCTCGCCCTGATCGCGCAGGCGTTCGCGCTCGTCCGCATCCGGGAAGGCCGCCGCCCGCTTGCTGACCAATCCGTCCATGGCCTTGCGGATATTGGCGCGGACCCGTTCGCGCCCCAGGGCCGCGCCGATGGCAAGGCGAAACTCAGTCGTCATGGCTGGTGCGCTCCCAGATGAACTCGGCAACGTGCTTGATCACCGGGCCCCCGCCGCGGCGGGCGAAGGTGCCGCCCAGGTTCATCAGGCAGCCGCAGTCCTGGCTGACCAGGACCGCGGCGCCGGTGGCGGCCACCGCACTGGTTTTATCCGCCGCCATGGCCGCGGAGATCTCCGGCTGTTTGATGGCGAAGGTGCCGCCGAAGCCGCAGCACTCGTGGGCGCGCTCCGGTTCCACCAACTCCACCCGCGCAAGTCGCCGCAGCAGTTCCATGGTCGCGTCCGCGACGCCCAGTTCCCGGCGCGAGGAGCAGGAGTTGTGCACCGCGACGCGGATGGGCGGACCCCGGTCGGTGAGGCGCAGGTCGAGGACCCGCGTGAGGAAGTCAGTCAGCTCCACCACCCGTCCGGCAAAGGCGTCGGCGCGCGCGGCGTCGGCCGTGCCGGCGAGCAACAAGGGGTAATGAACCTTGAGCATCCCGGCACAGGAGGCCGAGGGCACGACTACCGGTAAGCTCTCGGGAAAGGCATCCAGTTGCGCCCGCGCCACGCGGCGCGCCTCGTCGCGGTAACCCGTGTTGTAGGCCGGCTGACCGCAGCAGGTCTGACCCTGGGGGAAGATCACCCGCAGGCCCGCGCGCTCCAGCAGCCGCATCGCCGCGAGCCCGGTACGTGGGAACAGCAGATCAATCAGGCAGGTGCCGAAGAAGTAGACGGTGTTGGGCATCTTTAGGTGTTCGGTGGTCCGGGCGCGGTCGACAGTATCGCCCGCGGCGCGGCCGCGGACCAGCCGCGTTCGGCGACCCGACTCACCGATCGTGCCGGAGAGCGTGCCGGACGGCTGGAAATGAGGCGGGGATTCGACATCAGGCCTCAAGTATGATGCGCTCGGTTCATTCGTACCGCCAGGTTTTCCATGTCTGCTGCGCCTCGCCCACTCGCGGTTTTTGCCTCTTTCTCCGGAACGGGCGGGGTGGAGCGCATGCTGATCAATCTGATCCGCGGTTTTGTGGATTTGGGGCAACCGGTGGAATTGGTCCTGGTGCGTGCCGCGAGTCCGCATCTCGCGCGTTTGCCGGGTTCGGTTGAACAAATCCGCTTGGATGCCCGTCACACCTTCCTGGCGGTCCCGGCGCTGGCGCGATATCTGTATGACCGTCGGCCCGCGGCCCTGCTGGTCGCCAAGGACCGGGCCGGCCGCACCGCGGTGCTGGCGCGCGCCGTGGCCGGCACCGCAACGCCGATCGTGCTGCGGCTCGGGACCAATCTCTCCACCGCCATGGCGGGCCGTTCCTGGTTCGACCGCTGGCTGCGCTACCTGCCGATCCGGCTGCTGTATCCGCGGGTCGACCGGATCGTTGCGGTCTCGGTCGGCGTGGCGGAGGACACTGCCCGCATCGCCCGGCTGCCGCGGCAGTCCATCCTGGTCATCCGTAATCCGGTCATTACCCCGGAGCTGGCGGCTCAGGCGGCACAGCCCCGCCCGCATCCCTGGCTGGATGATCCGGGTGTCCCCGTGGTCTGCGGGGCCGGCCGCCTGGAAGCGCAAAAGGACTTTCCGACCCTGCTGCGTGCCTTCGCTTTGGTTGCGCGGGATCGTCCCTGCCGGCTGCTGATCCTGGGCGAGGGTAAGGCCCGCCCCCGGTTGGAGGCATTGATCGCTGAGCTGGGATTGAGTGAGCGGGTGGCGCTGGTCGGTTTTCAGCACAATCCCTATGCATTCCTCGCACGGGCCGCACTGTTCGTGCTGTCGTCCGCGTGGGAGGGGTCGCCGAATGTGCTGACGGAGGCCATGGCGCTGGGCATCCCGGTGGTGTCGACCGATTGTCCCAGCGGACCGGCCGAAGTGCTGGACGGCGGTCGCTTCGGCCCCTTGGTGCGGGTGGGTGATGCGTTGGCGCTGGCTGCGGCGATGACGACGACGCTGGAGCGGCCGCTCCCCGGCGCGGTCCTGCGCTCCGCGGTGAGCGAGTATGAGCAGGGTCGCAGCGCCCGGCGCTATCTGGAGGCGCTGGGATTGGGTGTGGCGGGCGCCCCGCGCCATTGACTCCTTGTTCCCAACTGGAAGTTCGGAACGAGAAGGACGGGATGCAGCGAAAACCATCACGCATTCTCCCTCCGTCGCAATGCAACCGGAGCTTCGATCAATGACCGAATGGCGCAACCGTATCACCGTGGACCCCGCGGTACTGGTCGGCAAGCCGATCGTCCGTGGCACCCGCATCTCCGTGGAACTACTGCTGGACCGGCTCGGGGACGGCTGGAGTGTCGAGCAGATCCTCGACGCCTATCCACGGCTGAGCCGCGAAGACGTGCTGGCGGCGATCAACTTTGTCAGCGAGGTCTTCCGTGAGGAGCGGTTCATCGCGGTGGCGAAGGCGAGTGTATGAGGCCGCGTCTGCTGTTGAACGAGAACATGCCGATCCCGGCGGCACGCATGAAAGCGACCGGCATAAGTTGCCGGGCTATCATGTGATCAATGCGCTTAGATGACGGCGTTGCTGGACCTTCACGGCTCAGATCGGCTCAAGCAGCCTGGCGATCTCGCGAACGATTACGGACATATCCTCCTCCGCATGGGTACCGTTGTCGCGCCAAACCGGTGCGCCGTTCTTGGGTCGCAGGTTCAGCCGCGCCAGCCATGGGACCTCGGACCAAGCGCAATGCTGCGCGATCACCGGCACCACGTGCAGCTCGCCGCGCGCTTGCCTGTCGAGTATCCGCGGCACTTCGACGTCTAGGATGAACTTCGACTTCAGAAAGTCCGCGGTGACCAGCAACACCGCGACCTCCGCTGTATCGACAGCATCGACGATTTCCCGATACCAATTGCCGCCAGCTTGGATCAGGTCGTCGCACCAGGCCCGGGCACGGGCTTGGCCGAGCACGGCGAGGTGCGTCATAAGCCGGTCCTTCATGGCTTCGTCGCGATGGCTGTAGCTGACGAAGATGCCTGGCATTGCCGGTCCTGATGTGCGAGGGAGGCCCTTGGCGAGTAAGCCGTCGAGGCTCCTCACCTTATCCGGGGTGTGAATCATGCGTATCGTGTCCACTGTCAGCGCGCCGTGCTGCGCGAGGGCCTCCTGAAGATAAGCTTGCATCCGGTACGGATTGCCGGCCGTGAGTCGGTGCAGTTCCGCGGCCGCCGCGGGCTCGGCCGACCAGCCGTGCCGCGCCGCAAGCGCTGTCAGCGCCTCGCCGTCTGCCGGGTCGAGTGGGCCGAGCTCGCGACAGCCGTTGAGCAGGTAGCGCAGGTCCGAGACCGTATCCGGCACCGCCCCCTGGACCATGGCCACCAGCGGTTGGCGGCTGACCAGCAGCACGCTCAGGTGCCCACGGTCCGCCTCCCGGTTCAACGCCCCGAACAGCCCGCGAAGGATCGTGCCGTCGTGCAGTCGATGCAGGGCGTCGAGCAGCAGCACCGGACGCTGGATGCGTCCGACCGCCGCGAAGCCGCGGGCCGCCGCCCCCTGCAAGGCCAAGTCCAACCGGCCGTCGCGGGCCTGGCACAGTAGCGCGTCGCGCGCCTCGGCGGGCCAGGGCTGTCCCTGGCGACATTCCAGGGCTGCGACCAGCGCGGCGGTTATGCGCTCGAACAGCTCGCCAATCCCGGTGATGCCGCGGTGGTAGGCCACCTGAAACGGCAGCGGGTGCGCGCCGCTGCCACCGGGCGACGGCCCGTTAAGCCGCCGGCAAATCCGCGCCAGCAGCGCAGATTTGCCGATGCCCGCGGGGCCGTTCAGCCCGTAGCTGCGGCCCGCGGCAAGTCCCGCGGCCAACTCCTCGATAAGCCGCCCGCGGCCGACGAAGGTCTCGTCGAGGGGGTGGATCGGGTCAAACGGGTTCTGTGGCGTCTGTGTCATCTCGATCACCTCAAATCGCTCTTGCGCTGGACATCAACGGCTGCCGAACCATCGGTGCCACCAAGAACGCCTCGGCACCGTCCTCGGTTGCTTAACCGGTTCGGGACGAGGGGCTTCGTACTTCGGCACCGTTCTCGGCTCCTTAACCGGCTCGCGATGCGGGGCTTCGTACGTCGGCACCGTCCTCGGTTCCTTAACCGGCTCGCGAGGAGGAGCTTCGTGACTCGGCTCCGTCCTGGGCTCCTTAACCGGCTCGCGATGCAGGGCTTCGTACGTCGGCACCGT
>JACDZG010000269.1 GCA_013426805.1 Chromatiaceae bacterium | reverse complement strand
CAGACAGAGACCGTCTGAGCTAAATTGAGTAACTTGTTAGTGAACCTTCACTTAGGGCGTTGTTGGAACTGGCGAAATGGCTGGATGGCCGGGATGAGCGACAAGGCTCCGATCCGCTGGAGTGTGCTGCCACCGCAGCAGCGCAAGCGCCTGATTGCACTGCTGAGCCAGATGGTGAGGCAGCGCTTGAGCGAGACGGGATCGGCAGAGGAGAGCGCCGATGAGCAACTGCCTCTCGCCAACACCCGCGTTGGTCCGCAACCCGCTCAGCGGCAAGGTCCACGCGGAGCATCTGCGGCGCGCTGCGATCGTGTATGTGCGCCAGTCCACGCTGCAACAGGTCGAGCACCACCGTGAGTCGACGCGGCGCCAATATGCCTTGACCGAACGGGCCATTGAACTTGGCTGGTCGCCGACGCAGGTCATCGTCATCGACGACGACCAAGGCCGCTCGGGCGCGAGCGCCGAAGGCCGGCCAGGGTTTCAGCGCCTGGTCGGCGAGGTCGGTCTCGACCATGTTGGCATCGTGCTCGGGCTGGAGATTTCCCGGCTGGCGCGCAGTTCGCGTGACTGGTATCAATTGCTTGAGGTCTGTGGATTGTTTGGCACCCTGATCGGTGATGCCGATGGCGTCTATGATCCGCAGACCTACAATGATCGCTTGCTGCTGGGACTGAAGGGGACCATGTCGGAAGCCGAACTGCATATCCTCAAGCAACGCCTGCTCGAGGG
Source organism: Chromatiaceae bacterium (assembly GCA_013426805.1). GTDB lineage: Bacteria > Pseudomonadota > Gammaproteobacteria > Chromatiales > Chromatiaceae > Thiodictyon. Next base: position 1,739 of record JACDZG010000269.1, on the reverse strand, counting down.
TAAGCGGGCCAAGGCCCGTCGGGGGGAGCTGCAGCTGCCCCTGCCCCGTGGCTATGTGCGCACGGCGGCCGGGGAGATCATCAAGGACCCGGATGCGCAGGCACGCACGGTGATCGAAACGGTGTTCACGCAATTCGCGCGTCAGGGGACGATCACGGGGGTCCTGCGCTACCTGGTCGAGCATCAGTTGAATCTGCCTGACCGCATCCGCCACGGCCCCCAGACCGGGGAGCTTGACTGGCGTCGGCCCAACCGCGCGACGCTGAGTAATCTGTTGCACAACCCGATCTATGCCGGCGCCTATGCCTACGGTCGCCACCCCACCGATCCGCGCCGTCGCCGGCCGGGTAGGCCCTCCACCGGGCGCGTGGTGGCCGCCCCCGCAGACTGGGAGGTGCTGCTCACCGACCGCCTGCCGGCCTACATCAGCTGGGCGCAGTACGAGCACAATCTGCGTCAGCTCGCCGCCAACACCGCCCACGCTGGCGGGGTGGTGCGTCAGGGCGCCGCGTTGCTGTCGGGACGTCTCGTCTGCGGTCGCTGCGGGTTGATGATGATGACGCAATACACCAACGGCGGCACGGGACTGCGCTATGTCTGCAGCCGTCAGGCGAGCGATGATGGCGCGCCGCTGTGCCAATCACTGGCCGGCACCGCCCTGGATGCGCTCATCACCCGCCTGGTGTTGGAGGCCTTACAGCCGGCCGCGTTGGACATCGGCTTGCAGGTCGCTGCGGATCTTGAAGCCGAGCGGGAGCGCGAGTGCACCCACTGGCAGCAGCGCCTGGAGCGCGCCCGCTACACCGCCGAGCGCGCCGAGCGGCAGTACCAGGCCGTCGAGCCGGAGAACCGTCTGGTCGCGCGCGCACTCGAACAGCAGTGGGAGGCGGCGCTCGCCGCGCAGGCGCAGCTCAAAGCCGACTATGCGCGCGTCCTCAACACCGCGCCGACCCCCTTGTCGGCCGCAGACCATGCGCGGATCCGCCAGTTGGCCAGCGACATCCCCGCCCTCTGGAACGCCGTGACCACCACCGCCGCCGAACGCCAAGCCATCGTGCGGTTGCTCATCGAGCGGGTCATCGTCACCGTCATCGACGACAGCGAGCGGGTGACCGTGGAAGTGCACTGGGTCGGCGGTTACCGCACCCACCGCGCCGCTCACCCGTCCCGTGGCGCGTCTGGAGCAGCTTAGCTATTACCCGGAACTGCTCGAGCGTGTCCTATGCTTACATCAGCAGGGGCTTGGTTGCCGTGCCATTGCCACGCAACTCAACACCGAGCAGTGGCGACCGGCCAAGCGGCGCGCGACCTTCAACGGGCCGATGGTCGCCAACCTGCTGGCGCGCCAAGGGGTCTGCCTCGACGCCTCGGCCCGTCGGCAGCCACCCTGGGCGGATCGTCAGGCGCACGAATGGAGTATCAAAGAATTGTCGCGGCAACTCGAGATGCCCTCCGCCACCGTGTTCAGCTGGCTCTACAAAGGGCAGCTACAGGCGCGGCAAGTCGAGCGCGGCGGACATCACCAATGGCTCGTGTGGGCCGACGCCGCCGAGCTCGAGCGCCTGCGTGTCCAACGCGATGCGCCGCGCCGTTGGACACAGCATCGTCGCGTCGACAGCAATGACGCCGCCAATGACCCCGTGTCGTAACTTCGATTGTAGGGAGGCACCATGACTGGTAGATCTCGATCCCCCAGCGCAGCCGATACGCGTCCGCGATGGTCACGGCGTTCGCGACCG
>JACDZG010000268.1 GCA_013426805.1 Chromatiaceae bacterium | reverse complement strand
CAGGAACCGGTGCGGGCACTATAGCAAGAAACCGTGGTCTGTCCCCGGTTTTCTCAGAAACCGTGGTCTGTCCCCGGTTTTCTCCCGGTTTTCTCTACCCGGTTTTCTCTGTTAAATCATCAGTATTTGCAGCCTGCGCTAAAAAATCGCCAGCGGTTCAAGCTGTTCAGATTGCGCGATGAACTCTCGCTGCTTGCTATGCGGGAGCGGGTGGACGAACATTCCGCGGAGTATGCGTTGCTGCTGAATCTCCTGAACGCCGCGATTCGCGCGACCGGAACCTTCAAGGTCACTGATTACCTGCGTTTTCTTATGCAGTTGCAGCGCGATCCAAACTTTCGGCAGCAACTTGAAGTCGTCCTCCACAAGGCGGAAAGCGCACATCATGCCGAATACTGCCACATTGCAAGCAAGACCTTCCGCGTGTTGGGCGACATGCTGCAAGCCGATACACGCACGTTGCGCGGCATTTATTTGCCCACGCTGGTTGGGGTCGCCGTGCTGCTGACGCTGGTCAAGGTCACTGGCCTGCTGCCGGTGGTCAGGAAGAAGATGCAGTTTATTGACCGCGCCAATGATGACCTGAGCAAAATCAGCGCGACTTTCGACCATGCGTGCTGCGCGTGACGACTGAGCCCAGCGGTTGACGGCGGGGCGTTGGGCTTCGTTCCTCAGCCCCAACCGACGGACCTAATCTTGACGCCCGCGCCCTGCCCGGCCCTCGTCAGCCTGGTGTCCGGCTGGGAGCTCCGCGTGGTGGTCAAACAAGTCGCCTTGATCGAGGCCACCGCTGCCGCCCACCAGGCCGCCCGCGCACTGCGGGGCAAAAAAAAGGGGCAGATTGCTCTGCCCCTGGTGGCTAGGTGACAGCGGCCTTAGAAAAGGCTCATCTGACCAGGATGTGAGCGCCAATGTTGGCACACGTTTTCCCACCGCCCGAAGCGGAACCGGACGTACGCGTTCACAAACACGCTCCTAACGTTTGAGTAAGCCATGGTAGGCCCTCCCTTACGCAGGGTTGGAGGGTGTTGGCTTGCCCAAATCCGAGCGATCGCACTATACTGCGCTGTCTTACCCAAGACGGTGCGCGTGGATTTGGGTGGCAAGGTCGACCCTCGTTCACCTCACCAATAAGCCAGGAAGTGTGCTACCACTTCCTGCGCTTATTCTCTTCTAGCGAAACGAGTTATCCGTATTGTCCCGCTTCCTCCCCGGCCCCGATCAGGCCGTCTCGCTTCAGCCGATCAAGCCGGTACGTCGATGCTGTGACGCTGGTGCCGCACAGCCAGGCGAGATGCTCAGCCGATATGGCGACCCGGCAGGCGGCGATCGGCATCATGATGGCTGCGGTCAGGGCCTTGGCCTGCCACTCTGAATCCTCGCAAAACCGATGCTGGCCCAACACCGCCCCGCGATGGAGCGTGACGGCATGCTGCAGCACTGAGTGCGAGAGCTCGTGAATCACGGTGCTGCGCCCGTACACGTGGTCTTTGTGCAGCAGGTCGTAGATGTCATCGCGGAAAACGATGAGACTTTGCTCGGGGATCGTGAACGCCGCACAGTCGTTTAAGGTTTCCGTCGTTTCGACCTTGAGTCGAAAGCCGGCCCTGATCAGTGTGTTCTCAAGGATGCGCACACAGTCGAGCTTGTAGGGTTCCAACGGGGCCAGCGGCAGGTGGCCGTCGAGCTGGCGCGCGATCTGCTCCAGGCTCGCGTAGCTTTGCGCGGCAACCTTTAGGCCGGAAGGCGTGCTGGGCTGACCGTTTCTGAACAGCATCGTCATGCATTCAGTCCTCTTTTTGTTGTTCCTTGATCCATTTCAGAAGTTCCGGGGGGGGCGTTGTCCCGCTGCTGATCCTGCGCGCGAACGCGGCGACGAGGCCGCGGGCTTGAGGATCAAAGTCTTCCATGTTTACAACGTCCCTCGACTGCTCGGCAGCGCGGCGGAGCTCCTGAAGTTGTTGCTGAGTGGTTTTGTCGGAGAGGAACTCCAGCGCGGTTTCAACGTGTTTCTCGGACAGGCGCTTCTCGCCATACTCGATCGCGCTCAAGTGGGATGAACTGATACCCATCCCCTGGGCCATCGCCTTCAACGGTAGGTCGGCGCGCATCCTCAGGAGTCGCGCGGCTTCTCCAAACGGTGTAAGTTTCACGACAGGACCCCTCGTAGTCAGTTCGTTGCCTATCAAGTAGTTTTCTATTTAGAAAAGATTTTATCACGGCGGAAAATCCCGATCAAGCCCGGAGATCGCGTCATGGAAGCCGGGGGTCAGGTCTTGAAATCCAGCGAGAAACCGGGGACAGACCACGGTTTCTATGTTAAAGCGGCAGATCGAGAAACCGGGGACAGACCAGAATGGCGCGAAGATAAACCGAGAGCATTTTTAAATCAGCGGGTTACCGTTGCGACTCAGGACCAAAAATCGGCGTGTTCAGCGCTGTTTCTTGGGGTGGCCGTTCTGGCGGACCTCCT
>JACDZG010000102.1 GCA_013426805.1 Chromatiaceae bacterium | reverse complement strand
CGGGCTCCTACGGAGCTTGATTCTTGATCGCGTCTTATTCGGAAATCGCCTAAAGTCCGACAGGCTGCTAGGTCCGGTTATCACGTCCGAAGCTGATATTCAAGCCGCCCGACGCAAGGTCTGCAAGGGCGGCCGGATCAGCAACGGCCAGGTGGCCAAGGTGCCGGCCAGACCGATCAGCAGCCCGGAACCCAAGACGCCGGTGACCCACAGCAGCGGGTTAAAGCTGAATTGCAGCCCGAACAACTGTTCCGCCAGCAGCCAGCCGGTGACTTCGGCGAAGATGGACGCGAGGAACCCGGCCAGGAGCCCGGCGGCCGTGAACTCCACCGCGAGACTGCCGAGCAGGGCGTTGCGGCCGGCGCCCAGGGTGCGCAGGATGCCGTGCTCGGTGCGGCGCTCGGCCAGACTCGCCTGGATGCCGGCGAACATCACCAGCACCCCGGCGGCCAGGGTGAACAGGAACACGTACTCCACCGCCAGGACGCCGCGGTCGACCACGGCGCGGACCTGAGTCAGCAGGGCCTCCACGTCCAGCAGGGTGACGCTGGGGAAACGCGCAATCAGCGCGGGGATCACCGCCTCCCGGTCCGCGGGCAGATGGAAGCTGGTGATGTAGGTGGCCGGTTCCACCCCCAGCAGGGCGGGCGGGGAGACCACGAAGAAATTGACGTTGAAGCTGTCCCAGCGGACTTCGCGCAGACTCGTCACCGGGGCACTGACCTCGTGACCGGACACGAAGAAGGTCAGACGGTCCCCGAGCGCAATTCCCAGGGTTTCGGCCAGGCCCTGCTCCAGCGAGAACTGGGGCGCGGTCTCCCCCGCCGCCCACGACTGGCCCGCGACGAGACGGTTATCCGCCCGATCCTCCAAGGCCGGCGCGTCGCTGAAGCTCAGGTTGAACTCACGGGCGACCAGACTTTCGGCACGCGGATTCGGATAGTCGGACGGGTTGATCGGACGCTCGCCAATGCGGATCAGCCGCCCCCGAATCATCGGGTACAGTTCCGCCTGGGTGATCCCCTGCTCCACCAGGAAAGCGCGCAACGGCTCGACCTCCTGCGGCTGAATGTTGATCAGGAACTGATTGGGCGCGCCCGCGGGCAGGCCCTGTTGCCAGGTCTGGAGCAGGTCCACCCGCACCACCGCGAGCAGGAGCAGCGCCAGGATGCCCAACCCGAATCCGGCGATCTGCAGCACCGCGAAGGTCGGCCGTCGGGTGAGCGCCGCGAGCCCGAGCCGCCAGACCCCGCGGGTCCGGCCAGCCAGACCGCTCGCCGCCTTCACCAAACCCAACACGGCCAGGATCAGCGTGACCAGGGTCAACGCCACCCCGGCCAGCAACTGACCGGCCAGCACCGCGTCACCCGCCTGCCAGAAGACCAGCAGCGCCAGCGCCAGCAAGGCCCCCAGCACCGCCGCCGCGGCCGATGCGCGCGGGGTGCCCAGATCGCGCCGCAGCGCGCGCAGCGGCGGCACCCGGGTGAGTTGCAGCAAGGGCGGCACGGCGAACCCCAGCAACGCGATCAGACCGGTGAGCACGCCCACCGCCACCGGCGTCAGCGACGCCGCCGGCAAATCCGTTCCGAACCAGTCGGCCAGGGCGGCGACCAACCCGAGCTGCCCGACCCAGCCGACCAGCGACCCCAGCAGGCTCGCGACCAGCCCGAACAGGACCAGGCGCAGCAGGAAGACCCGCAACAGCAAGTGTTGCGGCGCCCCCAGGCAGCGCATGATCGCCACCGCGTCGATCTGGCGCTCCACCAGGCGGCGGCTGGCGAGCGCGATGGCGCTGCCCGCCACCAGCAGGGTGACCAGGGTCGCAAGATGCAGAAAACGCGAGGCGCGGTCCAATGCGGATTCGAACTCGGGCCGGGCGGTGCGCCCATCAACCAGAGTGAGATTGGCCGGCAGACGGGGCTTGAGCCAAGCGGAAAAAGCGGCGACCGCATCGACCTCACCAGCCAACAACAGGCGGTGCCGCACCCGGCTGGCCTCGCTCACCAGCCCGGTCGCCGGCAGATCGGCGTCGTTCATCAGCACCCGGGGAGCCAGATTCACGAGGTTGCCGCCCCGGTCCGGCTCGTAACTCAGGATGGCGCCGATCCGCAAACGGGTCTCGCCCAGCCCCACGGCGTCGCCGATCCGGGCCTCCAGCAGCCGCAGCAGCCGCGCCTCCACCCAGACCTCACCGGCCGGCGGTCCCTGTTCGACGGTGCGTTCCGGATCGGTGAAGCCGTCGCGCAAACGCAACCGGCCGCGCAGCGGATAGGCCGCGTCCACCACCTTGACCTGCACCAATTGTGCACCGGCCGCGCCCATGACCACGCTCGGGAACTCCAGGGTGCGGGCACTTTCCAACCCTAGGCTGACCGCCTGGTTGAGATACGCGTCCGGCGGCCGGGATGACCCGTCGACGGCCAGATCCGCGGCGAGCAACTCACCGCCCTGGCGGACCATGGCGGACTCGATGCGGTCGGTGAAGAACCCGACGGCGGTCACGGCGGCCACGGTCAGGATCAGCGCGGCGGCCAGTAAGTAGAGTTCGCCGCTGCGCCAATCCCGGCGCAGCAGACGCACACTGATGCGCCAGGTGGGAGACCTCATGAGCATGCCCCTGATCATGCGATGTCCTCCAAGGCGCCCTCGCGCATCCGCAGCCGGCGGTCGCAGCGCTCAGCCAGCGCCGGGTCATGGGTCACCAGCACCAGCGCCGCGCCGGCCTCGGCGCGCAGGTCCAGCAGCAGGTCGATGATGTGTTCGCCGGTGGCCTGATCCAAATTGCCGGTCGGTTCATCCGCGAACAAGACGACGGGACGCGGCGCATAGGCGCGGGCAATGGCCACCCGCTGCTGCTCCCCGCCCGAGAGCTGGCGCGGGTAGTGGCCGGCACGCGCGGCGAGCCCGACGCGCGCGAGGGCCTCGTCGGCGCGCGCCTCGGCATCGCGAGTGCCGGTCAGCTCCAACGGCAGCAGGACGTTCTCGCGGGCGGTGAGCGTCGGCAGCAGTTGGAAACTCTGAAACACAAAGCCGACGCGCCCGGCCCGCAAGGCTGCTCGCCCGTCCTCGGTCAGGTCGTCGAGCCGCTGGCCGCACAGCCAGACGTCACCCGCGGTGGCGCCGTCGAGTCCGGCCAGGAGCCCGAGCAGCGTCGACTTGCCGGAGCCGGAGGCCCCCAGGATGGCCACCGCCTCCCCGGCCTGGATCTGGAGATCCAGACCCCGCAGGATGGTCAGATCACCGCTGGGACCGTTAACATGCTTGCCTAAACCCTGGGCCTGGACTACAACCGCGACCGGAATGCCTGTCATGATGCGCCTATTGCTTACTGCTGTGCTGACGAGTGTGCTGGCTGTCGCCGGCGCGGGCCGCGCGAGCGATGCAACGACCACCACGCCGGGCCAACCGCCGACGATCGTGGTGCTGGGAGATAGTCTGAGCGCCGCTTACGGATTCGCCCAGGCTGACGGTTGGGTCGCCCTGCTCCAGGAGCGGCTGCGCGCACGCGGCCTCGACTATGCCGTCGTCAACGCCGGGATCTCGGGTGACACCACCGCCGGTGGACTGACCCGTCTGCCGGCGCTCTTGGCGCGTCACCGCCCGGCGCTGCTGCTCATCGAACTCGGCGCGAATGACGGACTGCGCGGCCTGAAAACCGAGGTTCTGCGCGATAATCTCACCCGTATGGTGCAACTCGGGCGAGCGGCCGGCAGCCAAGTCCTGCTCATCGGCATCCGTTTGCCGCCCAACTACGGTGCGGCTTACGAGCGTGCCTTTCAAGCCGTGTTCCAGGAAGTGGCTGCGGCGCACGGCGTGCCCCTGGTCCCTTCCCTGCTGGAAGGGGTCGCTGAGGATCGGGGGCTGATGCAGGCCGACGAGATCCACCCGACGGCCGCGGCCCAGCCGCGTATCCTGGAGAATGTCTGGCCCGTATTGGCCCCGCTGCTGGGTGCGGGCCAGCCGAAAAACGACTGATCGGGCGCGGGATCGATCCCGCGCTAAGGCGATTTCCCTCAACCGCCTAAACACCAAACTCCCGGAGTCTTCCATGCATCGCATCACCATCGTCGGCTCAGGTTTCGGCGCACTGACCGCGGTCAACACCCTACGTGAGTCGGGCCTGAGCGCCGACCTCACGGTCGTCAGCCCCACGGCCGAATTCGTCTACCTGCCCGCCCTGATCTGGGTCCCCAGCGGTCTGCGCACCGGCGATGACCTGCGGATCAACCTCAAGCAGTTCTTCAAGCGCACGGGGGTGACGCACCTTGCCGCCGAGGCGACCGGGCTGACCGATGGCGGCCGTACCCTGCAAACCAGCGCGGGGCCGGTCACCAACGATGGCCTGATCATCGCCAGCGGCGGACGTTTCATCAAGAAGCTGCCGGGGATCGAACATGCCATCACCCCCTGCGAGGGCATCGCCTCTGCGCAGCGCATCCGCGACCGGGTGCGCGCCATGGCGGGCGGCACCATCGCCATGGGTTTCGCCGGCAACCCCAACGAGCCCAGTTCCATGCGCGGCGGACCCGTCTTCGAGTTCCTCTTCGGCATGGACCAGCAATTGCGCAAAGAAGGCCGGCGTGAACGCTTCAAGCTCGTCTTCTTCACCCCAGCACCGAATCCCGGCAACCGCCTGGGACCCAAGGCGGTCGGCAGCCTGCTCAAAGAAATGGCCAGGCGCGGAATCGAGACCCATCTCGGCCACAAGCTCAAGGGCTTTACCGACCGGACGGTGACGACCGAGGGCGGCACCTTCGACGCCGACCTGATCATCTTCATGCCGGGCATGACCGGTAACACCTGGTTCGACAACACCGACCTGCCGCGCTCCCCCGGCGGCCTGCTCCAGGCCGATGCCCAGTGCCGCGTGCCGGGGTTCGAGCGGGTCTATGTGGCGGGTGACGCGGGCAGCTTCCCCGGTCCGGACTGGATGCCCAAGCAGGCGCACATGGCGGACTTGCAGGCGCGTGCCGCCGCACGCAACCTGGCGGCCGAATGCATGGGACGGGAACCGCGGGAGACCTATCGGGTCGAGCTGCTGTGTATCGTCGACACCAATGACCGCGGCATGCTGGTCGCCCGCAACGCGAAGTACAACCTCGTACTGCCCTCCATGCGCCTCTTCCACTGGATGAAGCGCTTCTTTGAATGGTGGTATCTGCGGCAGTACCGGTAACCTAGCGGAGGACACCATGGTCACCGACCCGCTGCGTGCCGCCATCGACGGCCGCCACCCCCTGATCTATATCCACTCGGCCGAGGAAGCGCGCGTGACCGAACGGGTGCGCCGCCTGGCCGTCGACCTCGATCCCGCCATCGCACTCTTCACCTGGACCTGCACCCGCGGACTCGAGATGCAGAGCGGCGGCACGCCGATGACGCCCGCCGCTGATCCGGTCGCGCGGGCGCCCGACACCCGCGACCCGGTGCTGGCCATCCAGACGGCCGCCGCCGCGACGGGGCGCGCCTTTTTTCTGTTCAAAGACCTGACGCCCTTCCTGGAGCGGCCGGAGGTAGCGCGCGCTCTGCGTGACGCCCACGCGACACTGATGGGGCGACCGGGCAGCGCGATCTTACTGATCGCGCCGGAGGTGAGCATCCCGCCCGCGCTGCGCCCCAGCGTATTGCTGGTTGAAATGCCGCTGCCGGACACGCAGGAAATCGGGGATCAGGTGCAGACCGTGTGGAACGGCTACACCACCAAACCCTTACCGGAGGATGCCCGCGACGCCCTGACCCTGGCCCTGCGGGGCCTGACGCTGGATGAGGTCCAGCACGTCATGTACCGCATCCTGGCCGGTCGACACCTCAACCGCGATGCCATGCTGGCCGAGATCGGCGCGGCCAAGAAAGCGGCGGCGAGCGGTGCCGGCTTTCTCGACTATGTCCCGGATCTGGTGGACTTGGAGCAGATCGGCGGCCTGGCCGCCCTCAAGGACTGGATCGAACGGCGCACCCCGCTGTTCAACCAGCGCACGGTGGACAGCGGCCTGCCGGTGCCCAAGGGGCTCCTGTTCATGGGCATCAGCGGGTGCGGCAAGAGCCTGTGCGCCAAGCTGGTGGCCCATGCCTGGCGCGTCCCCCTGTTCCGGCTGGACATGAACCTGATCTATGCCGATCTTTACGGCAACCCCCAGGCGACCTTTCATAAGGCACTGCGGACCATCGAGTCGGTCGCCCCCGCAGTGCTATGGATTGACGAGATCGAGAACGGCCTCGGCGGCGGCGCCGGACAGGCCGACGCCGCCTCCCACATCCTCTCCGCCTTCCTCACCTGGATGCAGGAAAAACCGCCGCTGGTCTTCGTCGCCGCCACCGCCAACCGCATCGAGGCGCTGCCGGCCGAGATGATCCGCAAAGGCCGCTTCGATGAAGTCTTCTTCTTCGACCTGCCCAACGACGAGGAGCGTACCGCCATCTTCACCGTGCACATCCGCCACAACCATGGCGATCCGGCTGCCTTCGACCTGGAACGACTGGTGCGCGACAGCCGCGAGTGGACCGCCGCCGAGATCGAGCAAGCGGTGATCGCCGGGCGCATCGATTCGGAACGCGACCAGCGCCCCTTCACCACCGAGCACATCCTGGCCCGCGCCCGCACCCTGGTGCCGCTCTCGAAAAGCATGAACGAACAGATTCGCTTCATCCGCGACTGGGCCTGGGATCGGGCCACACCCGCATCCAGTGCGCAGAAGGTGCGGTTCGATTGAAGCAAGACCCCGGAAGAAACTGAAATATCTTAACTTTATCGACATCTACGCGAACTTGGACGACAATGAGCGGGCCAGATACCAACGCGAGTACCCGCAATAGGCAGCAACCATGGGCATTTTCTCGGAACGCTTCCTCCAGCAAGGGCTGGAGCAGGGCGAGCACATCGGCCTGCGCCAGGGCGAGGCCAGGGTCCTGCTGACCCTGCTGCGGCTCAAGTTCGGGACTGTTTCGGAGGCGGTCGGGGTCCGGATCAACCAGGCCGATGCGGATACCCCCCTGCGCTGGTCCAGGCGCGCCCTATTGGCCGGCAGCATTAAGGACATTGTCGGGAGCGACGGCTGATGTACCTGAAGTCGTTCTCGGTTTCCGGGTACCGCTCGTTTGCCAGTCCGGTGACGCTGGAGGGGCTCGGCTCGGTGGTCGTCCTGTTCGGAACCAACAACGCAGGAAAGAGTAATCTGCTGCGGGCAATCGACCTGTTCAGCCGACTCTTAGGCTCGCCGCTCCTGCGACTCCTCGATACCACCCCCCGCAATAGCGAGGCGTTCTACCAGGAGTACGCACAGGACGCCTGGATGTTCAATCTCGCGGGTACGCCAGCCATCAGCTTACATGGTGTGCTGGCGCCCGACGAGGCCAACGGCGAGTCGATCAGCTTCGGTTTCCGCATCGAGAGCCGGGATGGCACCATCGTTACACAACTGACCGACTGGGCAGGCTGCGATGCGGATAGCCTGCTGGCGCGTTTGAAACAGGCACACAGCGACTACGCCTCCGAACTCCAGGCCGAATTGCCGTTCCCTCCGGGCACTACCATTGCCGACCACATTGCTGAGCGATGGCAGGCGATCTCGGGCCAGTGGGAGCAAACGGTTGCCGCCCTGCGGCCAGGGATGACGATCCACCGCTCGGCCGGTCAAGAATCGGTTAGCCGAGAACTGCGTGATCGCTTTATGGGCTTGGCTCGTACGATGGACCTCGCGCGGCGTAAGCGTAGTGCTTGGGCCATCGACCGCTTCGGTCAGATTGCGGTTGGACTGGCTCAAGGTCGGTTGGATCTGATCGAGAATCCGCCCGACTATCCAAACGACTTCGGCTGGCTCAGCGATACGGGTGTGCTGCCCTTAAACCAACTCGGGTCCGGGGCCGTGGCGACCTTTTCTTTGCTGGCCATTTTGGCGTTGGCGGAGCAACCGCTGATGGGTCTTGAAGAACCGGAGTCTCACCTCAATGCGCAGGTGCAATCGAGTCTCGCGGCTTGCCTTGCCGCCGCAATGGAAGGCGACGGTGCGGTGAGCCAGTTGTTCATCGTGACCCACTCACCGAATTTCGCACTGCCGCGTTTCGACAGCCGGTTGATCGAACGGCGCGGGAATGACACTGTTATCATCAAGGCGGTGCCACCGAAGTTGAATGACTTCGCGACTGCAGTACCCGGTGGTGATGGGTCGGCCAGAACTGCTTCACTATTGAACTACGACGGTAGCGTGCGGCTGCCGGCCTATGTGTTGGACGAATTGAAAACAAGCAGCGGTCGCTTTGTCTATTTCGTCCGTGCGCAACCCGCGGGTTTTCGCATCGTCAGCGAGCCCGAAATGGCAGAGATGTTGGGAGAAAGTGAGCCGTGACATGCTTCGCTGGACTGGGTTATTGCTCGTCACGCCTTGGGAGGTGACCCAGTGATTGTTTCCGATGATCTTGGCAGCGAATTCACGAGTGTGCGGCGTGTTGGACCAGCCGAGGCACTGGAAATCGCAATGGTGGACGGGAACTAGACGATGATCGCGATTGCGATGATAAACCGCAAGGGTAGCGTTGGCAAAACGACACTGACCCTGGCATTGGCGGATTTTCTCAATGCAGTCCATGGCTTCCGCGTATTGGTGATCGACATGGACTCCCAAGCGAATGCATCCCTCACCTTGCTCGGGGAGAAGCGGTGGGTCAAGTGTGACCAGGATAATAAGACGGTCGCAGATATCTTCGCGGAGGTAAAAAGGACCGGCTCCATACCGGACGCCTTCGGTAAGGCATTGGTGATTAGCGGTATCGAACGGGTCAAAGGCGTGGCCGGGACCCTTAGCCTGATTCCTTGTACCCCGCGCCTCCAGCAGATCGAGGAGGAGTTGATGGAAGGAGACCCGGCCTGGCGCTATGTGATGGGGAGCCCCTATTTCGTCCTGCACGCAGCCCTATCAAAAGACGTTTTTCCCGCCTTCGACTTCGTCTTGCTCGATTGCCCCCCGGCATTGGGTGTGGCAACACTCAATGCGCTGACCGCGGCGAACGGCTATATCATGCCAACCATCGCCGACCATGTTTCTACCATCGGTGTCAGCCAACTCGATGTGCGAATTCGAGACCATAGCAAAGGTATCCGCCGGGAGATCAAACGTTACGGAACCGTCGTCAATCGCTTCAAGTCCGCTACCATACTGCATCGCACGATACTCGCGGAGATGCGGGCAAAACCAGAATTTCAACCGGTTTGGGATACCATCGTTCCCGATACTGTAACGGCCGAAGAGGCCTACGCCAAACACGAGGAAATCCTTACGCTGAGGGGCCGTTATGGTCAAGAATCCCATATTTACTTCCAGGCCCTCGGGCAACTCGCCGAAGAGTTCATCCGCAGGGTCTCGTGAACTGAGCCAAGGACTGTGGGTCCTTCAGCGGTTCGTACACGCCTGGCGACGGAAACGATGTGACAGCGGAGAGATCGGCGAACCCGCGGGTCCCGTCTTGGAATGTGACCGCCAAGCGGTCGTCGGAGACGACCGTCATCTCTTTGACGCGCCAAGGGGCGGCGGCCGTTACTCCAACGGCGCGATGCGTTTCGTATGAACGCGAGCCAGGATCCCGTTCAGCCAACGACCCAGGCCGCGGACGGTCTCGGTACCGGCGGGCAGCACGTTCGCCTCGGCCCCGTCCTTCAGCAGCCCCACCTGCTCCGGGGGCAGGTGCGGGTCCAGCAGGAACAACCGCACCAGGAACAGCAGATGCTCCTGACCCTGGTCGAGCAACGCCTCCAGCCCCGTGAGCAGGGTCGCGGGCAGCCCACGCGCGTGCAAGGGCCGTCTGATTCGCGAATCGAATAGCGGCCAAGCGAAACGATCGTCTATTCTTCGCCTTGGCGTCCTGCGGCCCATTGCTCTCCCTCATGAAAGTTGGCGATTTAAGGGGAAAAACCCATCAGGGAAGGTGGCCGGGCTCAACCGCTGGCGAATCTCAACCGCAACCGTTCTCAAACTGAACCCAGAGAGGATTCACATGATGCAACCAGAGGATCCGCGGCCATACCACCGTCGCCGCTTATTCGGCGCCCTCGGCCTGACCCTAGCCACGCTGGGAGCCCTGTCCTGCGCAGTGGCGGCCGACAAACCCAACATCCTGGTCGTCTGGGGCGACGACGTCGGCCAGTCCAACATCAGCACCTACACCCATGGGCTGATGGGCTATCAGACCCCCAACATCGACCGCATCGCGTCTGAAGGCATGACCTTCACCGACTACTACGGCGAGCAGTCCTGCACCGCCGGGCGCTCGTCCTTCATCACCGGCCAGAGTGTCTTCCGCACCGGGCTCTCCAAGGTCGGCATGCCGGGCGCCGCCGAGGGCATGCAGATCCAGGATCCCACCATCGCCGGTCTCCTGAAGGCACAAGGCTATGCGACCGGGCAGTTCGGCAAGAACCACCTGGGCGACAAGGATGCGATGCTGCCGACCAACAACGGCTTCGACGAGTTCTTCGGCAATCTCTATCACCTCAACGCCGAGGAGGAGCCGGAGAACGAGGACTACCCGCAGGACCCCGAGTTCCGCAAGCGCTATGGCCCGCGCGGCGTCATCCATTCCTGGGCACTGCCGGACGGCACCCAGCGGATCGAGGACACCGGACCCCTGACCCGGAAGCGCATGGAGACGGTGGACGACGAGACCTCGGACCGCGCGCTCGGTTTCATCGAGGAGCAGACCAAGGCCGGCAAGCCCTGGTTCGTCTGGTGGAACGGCACCCGCATGCACTTCCGCACCCACGTCAAGAAGGAGCTGCGCGGCATCTCAGGGCAGGACGAGTATTCCGACGGCATGGTCGAGCATGACCTGCACATCGGCAAATTCCTCAAGAAGCTCGACGAACTGGGCATTGCCGACAACACCATTGTCCTCTACTCCACCGACAACGGCCCACACATGAACACCTGGCCGGATGCGGCCATGACGCCCTTCCGCGGTGAGAAGAACACCAACTGGGAAGGCGGCTGGCGCGTCCCCGCCATGGTGCGCTGGCCGGGGCACATCAAGGCCGGCACCTGGAACAACCAGATCGTCCATCACATGGACTGGCTGCCGACCTTCCTGGCCATCGCCGGCGAGCCCGACGTCAAAAACAAGCTCCTCACCGGCTATCAGGCGAACGGGCGCGACTACCGGGTCCACCTCGACGGCTACGACGTCCTCCCCCTGCTGACGGGTCAGACGGACAAGAGCCCGCGGCATGAGATCTTCTACTTCTCCGACGACGCCGATCTGACCGCCCTGCGCTACGACGACTGGAAGGCCATCTTCCTGGAGCAGCGCGCGGAGGCGACCTTCCAGTCCTGGCGCGAGCCCTTCGTGCACCTGCGCGTACCGCTGCTCGTGAACCTGCGCCGCGACCCCTACGAGCGCGGCATGGTCACCTCCAACACCTATGACGACTGGTTTCTGGATCGGCCCTTCCTGCTGATAGCGGCACAGGATTACGTCGGCAAGTTCCTGATGACCTTCAAGGAGTACCCGCCCAGGCAGAAGGCCGGGAGCTTCAACCTGGACCAGGTGATGGAGCAGTTGACCAGTCCGGGCGCGCACTGATCCCGGGTACAAGCTGACCCCGGGCTGGATCGGCAGACAGGGATGTCGCACGATCCGGCGACGGGATCGCCAACGGCCTTCGCCACAGGTCACCGGTTCGGCAGCCGGCCAACGATTTCACCCCAGGAGCCACCATGCGTCATCTTCTGACCCTCGTTACCCTACTGACCTTCAGTCCATTCGTGAGCGCCGAGGCGCTCCCATCCTGGACGGACGGAGCGGCCAGGACCGCTTCAAGACCTTCATCGTCTCCGGCGGCGGAATAGACTTCATGCGCCCGTGGACCGAGCGCGTCTACGGCATCCCGCCGGAACAGATCATCGGGTCGCAGATCGCCATGAAATACGAGGTGAAGAACGGCACGCTCGTGCTGATGCGTGAGCCGGAGATCGCCTTTATCGACGACAAGGCGGGCAAGCCCGCCGGCATCCAGCGACATATCGGGCGCCTGGCTGCTCGCCCTCGGACTCTTCATCGGAATCCTGATTCTGCTCATCCTCATGCTGCGGACGTTCTTGTGCTGTTGATTGGGGTCGGCGCACTGCCGGCCCCTTTTTCCTTCTTCTTCTCTTCCTGTTATGCTTTTTCCGAGTAACCCGCCGCGCGCTGGATGTGGGCAACGGAAAACACTTACATGTCATGTCACGACGGGGCATCGCGTCTCGTCTTATCCGCATCGGCAGGTGGCACAGGCCGCTCCCGCTGCTCCAAGCTTACCCCCTGTCGGCGGGCAGCGTCGGCACGCGGGTCTACTCGGTACATGTGACCGGTGCTTGCCGCCGGGTCGGCCCGGCCCGCGGCCTCGATCAAGATTCCGGCCACTTGGGCTCGCCGGCTGCGTCGTCAGGCCATCCTGGCCTGACACCGTCAGGGCTGGAAGCCCTGACGACGCACGCCGCCGGCCGGGATTACGATCAAAGCCCGGCCCGCCGCGCGCGAGCGCGCCGAATGGGGCCGGGCAACGGCGATCGATCGGGTCTTCGATGCGGCGGCGCCGGCGGCTACCGATCTGAAATACGGAGCGAACGGAACGCGGATGTCCATGAACCCAAGCCCGGAGAGAAACCCGCCGATCGGGCCTAGGCCCTGCCTCGCCGACCTGATCACCGGCCCGGCGCTACGCGCGCCGGCCGACCTCCCGATCGGCGACGCTGTGCGCCTGTTCGCCGGTGCGTCGGCGGGGTCCAGCCCCGCGCTGGTCGTCGTCGAAGGCGACCGACCGATCGGCATCGTCACGCCGACTGACCTGCTGCCGTGGTTGGTGGCCGAGCAGCCGGACCGGGCACGGCCGGTCTCGACGCTGATGCGCAGCCCGCTGATCGTGCTGCCCGCCGATGCGACGCTGGAGGCGGCGCGCGCGCTGCTGCTGCGGGCGCACATCGGCCGACTCGGCGTCACCGATGCGGACGGCAACCTGGTCGGGCTGGTCACCTGGTCGGCGCTGGCCACGGCCCTGTGCGGCGAGGCCGGAACCGCACTCCCCCCATGCGGCGCCGCGGATCCCGCGGGTGACGCCCCCGACGCCCCCGACGCCCCCGACGGCCCCGGCCTCACCCAGGTCCAACGCCCGCTGGCGCGCCTGTACGACCTGCTGGAGACCACCACGGACCTGGTCTGGGACGTCGACCCCGAGGGCCATTTCACCTTCGTCTCCGATCGCGTACGCGATCTTCTCGGGTACGAACCGGGGCGGCTGATCGGCCATTCGGTGTTCGACCTGATGTCGCCGGCCGAGGCGCAGCGCGTCGGCGCGCAGTTCGCGGACATCGTGGCCGTCGAGCGTCCATTTCGCGATCTGGAAAACCGCTGTCTGCATCGCGACGGCAGCGAGCGGGTGCTGTCCACCAGCGGCGTGCCGCTGCGCGCGGCGAACGGCGGGCTGATCGGCTACCGCGGCATGTGCCGCGACATCACCGAGGCCTATCGCACCGCCCAGGCGCTGCGCGACGGCGAGGGCCAGCTCCGGGCCATCTTCGACAACGCCAACGTCGGCATCATGCTGCTGACCGGCTACCGGATGCTCGAGCGCTGCAACGAGCGGTTCGCCGAGATCCTCGGCTACGACAGCCCGGACGCGATGCGCGGGCTCAGCATGCGCGCCCTGCATCTCGACGAGGACCACTTCGCCGCCTTCGGCAAGGAGCATTACCTGTCGCTACGCTTCGGTCAGCGGCGCCACATCGAGTACCAGTTTCGCCGGGCCGACGGTAGCCCGGTCTGGTGTCTGCTCTCGGGGCGGGCGGTCGATACCGGCTCGCCGGCGGACCTCGGGCTCGGCGTCATCTGGACCGTGGAGGACATCTCCGAGCGCAAGGCGCGCGAGGCCGAGTTGCTCGCGCTCAATGCCCGCCTGGCCGAGGATCAGACACTGTTCAACGAGGGACCGGCGATGGTGTTTCGCTGGCGGCCGGAGCCGGGCTGGCCGGTCGCCGAGTGTTCGCCGAACGTCCAGCGCCTGCTCGGCGTCAGCATCGCCGACCTGACCGCCGGGCGGGTGCACTTCGCCGATCTGTTGCACCCGGACGATCGGGCGCGCGTGACGGCCGAGGTGACGCGCCACATCGCCGCGGGCGTCGCCGAGTACGAGCAGTTCTACCGGCTGCGCGGCGCCGGCGGGCAGTGGCTGCACGTCTACGACTACACCCGCGTGCTGCGCGCGGCCGACGGCACGGTGCGTGCTTACCATGGCTATCTGGTGGACCTGACCCCGCAGCGCCGTCGCGAGGAGGAGTTGCGCGCACTGATGGACGGCATCCCGGACCTGATCTTCTTCAAGGACGACCACGGCCGCTACCTCGACTGCAACCACGCCTTCACCCGCTTCATCGGCCGCCCGCGCCCCAGCATCCTCGGGCGCACCGACGTGGACCTGGTCGCGCCGGAGCTCGCCGAGTTCTTCCGCGCCAACGATCACGCGACGCTGGCCGCCGGGGCGTCGCACCGCGCCGAGGAGTGGGTGATCTGGTCCGATGGGACGCGACACCTGCTCGACACGCTGAAGATACCTTACACCCGGCCCGGCAGTGACGTCGCCGGGGTGCTCGGCATCAGCCGCGACATCACCGAGTACCACTGGCAGGGCCGCGACCTCGACCGGGCCCAGGCGCTGGCGCAGGTCGGCAGCTTCTTCATCGACCTGGTCGCCGGGTGCACCCATTGGTCCCCGCACCTGTACCGCATCCTCGGGCTCGAGGCGGCCGACGCTGCCCCGAGTGATGCCGGACTGCTGACGCTGGTGCTGCCCGGGGACCAGCCGCACCTCGATGAGACCTTCCAGCGGCTGCGGCGCGGCGACCTCGAATACGCGGAGCTCGACTACCGCATCCGTCGCCCGGATGGTGAGGTCCGCTGGCTGACCAGTCGGCGCGAGCTGACCCGCGATGAACAGGGCGCCCCGGTGCGCATCGACGGCGTGATTCAGGACATCACCGCCCAGCGCTTGGCCCAGCAGGCGCTCGCGGAGAGCGAGACCCGCTATCGGACCCTGTTCGAACACATGGCTCAACCGCTGGTCGTCGTCGATGGCGACGGGCTGATCAGCGCGGTGAACCCGGCGTTCTCCGGCCTGCTCGGCTATCCCCAACCCGCGGCGCTGATCGGCGCCGCGCCGGGCAGCCTGTCGCCGCGCTGCCAACCGGACGGCGAGGTCTCCGGCCCCAAGGCCGAGCGGATGGTCGCGCTGGCGCGCGCGCACGGGGTGCATCGCTTCGAGTGGGTGCACCAGCGCCGCGACGGCACCGGCGTCCCGGTCGAGGTGACGCTGAACCCGATCCTGCTCGGCGGACGGCAGGTACTGCTCGCCAGCGTCTACGACCTGCGCGACCGCCGGCGCGCCGAGGACTGGGAGCGGCGCGCCGCCACCGTGTTCAGCGCGACCACCGAGGGCATCCTGCTCACCGACGCCGCGGGGCGCATCGTCGCCGTCAACCCGGCGTTCACCGCCATCACCGGCTATCGCGAGGACGAGGTGCAGGGGCGCCGGCCCAACGTCCTGCAGTCCGGTCGCCAGGACCGCGGTTTCTACCAGGCCATGTGGCGCGAGCTCAACGAGACCGGCCGCTGGCAAGGCCAGCTCTGGAACCGCCGCAAGGACGGCGAGCTGTTCGCCGAGTGGCTCAGCATCAGCGCCATCCGCAACCCGGCCGGCGAAGTGCAGAGCTACATCGGCATCTTCAGCGACATCACCGCGGCCGAGCGCACCGCCGAGGAACTCGAGCACCTGACGCACCACGACCTGCTGACCGACCTGCCCAACGCCACCCTGTTCCGCGCCCGGCTCGATCAGCTCATGCGCACCGGGCTGGCCGGCGCCCAGCAGGTGGCGGTGCTGGCGCTGAACCTCGACGGCTTCAAGCACGTGGTCAGCGCCTACGGGCACCGGCAAGCCGACGCCGTGCTGGTGCAGGTGGCGCACCTGCTGCGCGGCTACCTGCCGGCCGACGCGACGCTGGCGCGCCTCGGTGCCGACACTTTCGCCGTAGGCATCGCGACCGTGCCCGGGCCCGAGGCCGTCAGCGAGCACGTCGCCCGCATCCAGGCCTTGCTGCACCGCGGGCTGCGTGTCGAGGGCGTCGGCACGCTGGCCATCGGCGCCGGCCTCGGCGTCGCGCTCTGTCCGTCGGACTCCTGCGATGCCGCGGAACTACTGCACTTCGCCGATTCGGCGCTGGCCACCGCCAAGGCCGGCGGCCCCGGCGCCTGGGCCTTCTTCCGCCCCGAGATGACCGCGCGCGCCGGCGAGCGCCTGCGCCTGGGGCAGGCGCTGCGGACCGCGCTCGCCAACGGCGAGCTGGTGCTCTACCTGCAACCGCAACTTGACCTGTCGAACGGCACGGTGGCCGGGGCCGAGGCCCTGATCCGCTGGCGCACCGCCGACGGCGTGCTGCACCCGCCGCAGGACTTCATGCCGGTGGTCGAGTCGAGCGACCTGGTCTGGCCGGTCGGCCTGCGCGTCATCCAGGAGGCCGCGCGCATCATCGCCGACTGGCAGGGCGCGGGGCTGACCCCGGTGCCGATCAGCGTGAACGTCTCCAGCGCGATGATCGGCGACGGCCGGCTGGCGGACGCGATCGGCGGCGCCGCCGCGGCGTTCGACATCGACCCGCGGCTGTTCGGCATCGAGGTGCTGGAGAACGTACTGATCGGCAACCCCGAGCGCGCCCGCGCCGAAATCGCCGCGGTGCGCAGCCTGGGCGTGGCCGTGGCGCTGGACGACTTCGGCACCGGCTATTCCAGCCTCGCCTACCTCAAGCGCTTCGCCGTCGACGCGCTGAAGATCGACCGTGCCTTCATCGGCGACCTGCGGCCGGAGTCCGAAGACCTGGCCATCGTGCGCTCGACGATCTCGATGGCGCATCACCTGGGGATCCAGGTCGTCGCCGAAGGGGTCGAGTCGACGGACCAGCTCGCGCGCCTGGTCGGCCTCGGTTGCGACTTCGCCCAGGGCTACCTGGTCGGGCAGCCGATGCCGCCGGAGGCCTTCGCCGACCTGCTGCGGCAAACCGACCTGCGGCTCGGCGCCGTCCCGGTGCAGGACCTGCTGGCCCGCCGCGCGCTGCTGGTCGAGGACGACCCGATCCAGCGCACCATCCTTGCCGCGTTTTTCCGCGACCTCGGCTGGCGCCTGTTCGCGGTCGCCAGCGCCGAGGAGGCGCGCGAACGGCTGGTGCACGACGACGTCCACCTGCTGATCGCCGACTACCGGCTGCCGGGCGAGAACGGCGTCGGTCTGCTCCAGCACGCCCGCGCGCATTATCCGGAGGTGGTGCGGGTGCTGATCTCAGCGTCGGACGACCCGCAGGTCATCACCGCGGGCATCAACTCAGGCGGCATCTTCTACTACCTGCCGAAACCCTGTACCCGCGCACAAATCGCGGACCTCTGCGAGGCCGGCTTCGCGCTCGCGCGCCTGCTGCGCCAGGCCGGGCCGCTGGTCGCGAGCCAAGTCCAACACTGAGCGGGTCAGCGCAGGCCACCGGTGAACTCAAGTACAATAAGGGCCAGCAAACTCGCCGATTTTGGACCCGCCGCCGCGGCACCAACACGGCGTCTCACGTAGGGCTCTGCTTGAAACCCCGTCCCGACCTGTACATCATTGAGTAGGAGATCCCCAGATGGCGGATTCGCTACACCCGGCCGCGATAGCGCATTTGCCCCCCTTTATCACGGCCCCGGGGGAGACCGACGTGTTGTTCGTGGTCATGGCCATCTTCGTGGTGCTTGCCCTGATCGGCATGGGTGTCTTCTACTTCAAGTTACACGCCTTGCCGGAACAAATGGCGCACCGCGGCCAGAAGGTGCAGTTCCAGATCGTCGCGGTGCTGGCGCTGCTGGCGCTCTTCACCCACAACCACGCCTTCTGGATCGCCGGGCTCTTGCTCGCCCTGATCCCGTTGCCGGACTTCACGACGCCGTTGACGTCCATCGCTCGCGCGCTCGAGCGCATCGCCGAGTCCAAGACGCCGGCGAGTACGGCTCCAGCGCCCGCACCGGCACTGCCAGGCCCGCCGCCGGCCGAACCGCCGGTCGGGCCGCAGGGAGTTTGAACCATGTTGGAACTTCTCCTGTGCTCGTCACTGACGATCCTGCCCGACTTCCTGTTCCGCCGCTTCGTCCAGGGCAAGCGGCTCGGCCGCGAGATCACGCTTTTTTCGGTCTGGTTCGAACTGCGCTGGGGGATCACCCTCTGCCTGATCCTGACCTTGAGCCTGATCACCACGATCTTCTACTTTCACCCCTCGACCAAGGCCGCCACCTCGGTGTTTCGGACCGTCACCGTCCTGCCCGAGATCAGCGGCCGGGTCGCGGAGACCTTCGTCGATATCAACCAACGGGTCAAGGCGGGGCAGCCCTTGTTCCGGCTGGACGCAACAGAACAGGAGGCGGCGGTCGAAACCAGCCGCCGCAAGATCGCCGAGATCGAGGCCGCCATGATCGTGGCCAAGTCCCAGTTGGCGGAGGCGGACGGTCGGATCGTCCAAGCGCGCGGCGGGCTCCGGCAGGCCGTCGACGAGCTCGCGGCCAGGGCCGAGGTGCAGCGGCGCAGTCCCGGTTCGGTCGCGGCGCGCGACGTTGAGAAGATGCAAGTCAACGTCGAGACGCAGCAGGGCGCGGTCGACGCGGCCCTGGCGAGTCGCGAGGCCATCGTGTCCGAACTGGAGTTCCAACTCCCGGCCCAGCAGGCGAGCGCCGAAGCGGCACTCCGTGAGGCCCAGGCCGACCTTAAAAAGACCTTGATCGTGGCCGGAACCGACGGGATCGTGCAACAATTCGCGCTGCGGCCGGGCGACGTGGTCAACCCGATGCTCAGACCCGCCGGCGTGCTCGTGCCGGACCGCCGGGTGACGGCACTGTTGGCCGGTTTCGGGCAGATCGAGTCGCAAGTATTGAAGGTGGGCATGATCGGTGAGGTGACCTGCATCGCGATGCCCTGGCAGATTGTTCCGATGGTCGTGACCGAGGTCCAGAACGTCATCGCTTCCGGCCAGGTACGGCCGACCGACCAACTGGTCGATGTCCAGCAATTCGCCCGCCCCGGTACCATCACGGTCATCATGGAGCCGCTGTACGCGGGCCAGCTCGACGCCTTGCCCCAGGGCGGCAGTTGTATCGCCAACGCCTATACCAACAATCATGATGCGCTCGCCGACCCCGCAATCGGCGCCCTGCGCCGGTTCGGGCTCCATGCAATCGACACGGTCGGGCTCGTGCATGCGATGATCCTGCGCATCCAGGCACTGCTGCTGCCGATCCAGACCCTCGTCCTGGGTGGGCATTGACGCGGGGACGACGAGCGCAGGCCGTGCGGCCGACGCTCGTCCTGCGGGCGCCCGTTACTCTCCTGTGGAATCCATCCTATGTCGCTCGAACCTGTCAAAGTCGCTGCCGGACTGCTGGCCGCCCTCCTGATCGGCGGCTGCGCCACCAGCGCGCGCCAACTGATGCCGACCCCGACCCTGTACCAACTGCCGGGCGGCCAGCCGGTCTTTACCCTGCCCAAGGAGGCCCGCCGCAGCCCGGACCTGGACCTGCTCTACATTACCGACCGGGCCGCGCCGACGGCCACCGAGCTGGCAGCGCAGGGCAAGGATCAGGCCCCCTTACCCTACGGCCAGGAGCGCGCCCGGCGCATTGCCTTCGGCTCCGCCCAGGTGCGCGTGGTACCAGGGCTGGACTGGGAGACCCTGCGGGAACAGAGTCAACTGGCCGAGCGCACGCGCGCGGTCGATCTGGAACTGGGTCAGGTGCGGCAACTGGGGGCCTTTCCAATCGAGCCCTATCGTTTGCACCGCGGTGAAAACGGGAAGCTGCTGCGGGATCGTGCCGAGCTGGCCAGCCACTACGATGCCAAGGCCAAGCTCCAGGCCGAGGTTCAGCGCCGCCTCGCCGCCGCGCCCAAGAAGGAGATCCTGCTCTATGTGCACGGCTTCAACGAGACCTTCGCCAGCGCGGCCTTTACCGCCGCGGAGCTCTGCCACTTTCTCGGCCGGGAGCAGGTGTGCACTTTCTTCACCTGGCCGGCCTCCTCCAGCGGTAGCTTCTTGACCTCCTACACCAGCACCACCGAGTCCGCGGACTTCGCGGTGGAGCACCTCAAGAAGACCATCCGTATGCTCGGGACGACCCCCGGTGTGGAGGGCGTGCAGATCCTGGCCCATAGCCGCGGCACCGCATTGACCCTCAAGGCGGTGCGGGAGCTGGGACTGGAGGCCATCGCCGCCGGTCAGGAGCCGGTCGACCTCTATAAGATCGATAACCTGGTGCTGCTCTCGCCGGACATCGACCTCGACATCGCCACTCAGCAGCTCACCGGCTTTCTCTCCGACCCGGACCTGGTCACGGTGTGGCCCGAGGGGAAGCTGCCGCGCGTCCTCAAGGGCCGGCTGACCGTCTACACGGCGCCCGACGACCGGGCGCTGCGGGTCTCACAACTCCTGTTCCGCAGCCGCAACCGGGTCGGCCAACTGCGGCCGGAGGACATTCCCGAGAAGGGCCAGCGCTACATGGCGGCGCTGGGACGCATGGACCTGATCTCCTACCTGGGCAAGCGCACCGATTTCTTCGGGCACTCCTACTTCACCACCAACCCCCAGGTCAGTTCGGACCTGATCCAACTGGTACGTTACGGCAAGCAGTTGGGTGAACCCGGGCGGCAGCTCGTCAAGACGGGGCTGATCACCTGGACGTTCCCATCCGCATCGGCGTCGGCGTCTTCAAAACGATGAACATTCTGACGGTGGATCTGGTTACATCACGCAACGGTCGGGTAGCCAAGCTGCGTTATCGCCTGCGGACGTGACAACCCGACGTAGGGGCGGGCTTCAAACCCCGCCCCTACACGAAGGTCGGTCTGGATATCAGGTGCGAACGCGATACCGCCACCCAAGCCCCCACGCCGCCGCGGCTCCAACGCTGAGCTTACCGATCATAGCCTTACCCTAGAATCAGCGACCGCCACTCGCCTCAGCCCGCCGGGAACAACTCCGCGATGGTGGCCTGGATGGCCGCGGCGGCGGCGTGCGGGTCGGCGGCATCGCGGATCGGCCGACCGACGACGATATAGTCGGCGCCGTTGCGGAACGCCTGCTCCACATTGACAACGCGTTTCTGATCGTCGGCGTGCACGGTGTTATCGACCGGGCGGATACTTGGCGAGACAATCAAAAACCGGTCGCCGAGATCGTCACGCAGGCGGGCCGCCTCCAGGCCCGAGGAGATCACCCCATCGCAACCCAGCTTCAGTGCCTTGCGGGCGCGCGACAGCACCAACTCTTCGACATCGCACTGAAAGCCCAAGGACTCCAGGTCGGAGCGGTCCAGACTGGTCAAAACGGTCACCGCCAGAATCTTCAAGTCGCTCTTCTCGCGGGCGGCGGCCTCCAACATGGTGTCGTTGCCGTGCACGGTGGCGAAGTCGACGCCGCGGTCTTTGAGTTGCCGGACCGCGCGGGCGACGGTTTCCGGGACATCGAAGAACTTGAGGTCGCAGAACACCCGCTTGCCCTGACCGCGCAGCCATTCGATCAGCTCGAAATAGCCGCCGGCCATGAAGAGTTCCAGACCGATCTTATAGAACACGACGGTGGGGCCGAGCAGGTTGACCAGTGCCTCGGCTGCCGCGCGGTCGGGAACGTCGAGCGCGAGGATCAGGCGTTCGTTACGGGGAATGGCTTTTTGCGACAGGCGGCTGTTCATAAGCGACGACCTTGGTAGACAGCGAAACGACTGAGTTGACCGCGACGCGCGGCGCATGAGCGCAAGCACGCAGGTCAAACACGGCACCCACAAAAAAGGCCGCGAAATGCGGCCTTTTTTGTTTGACTGAATTGGCGTCCCCACGGAGATTCGAACTCCGGTCGCCGCCGTGAAAGGGCGGTGTCCTAGGCCTCTAGACGATGGGGACCTAACTGATTTTCTGCGGTTACCGGCCTGCTGCCATCAAGCAGATCACGGACACCGACAATAAAAAATCCGGTTTCCAGTAAAGATCCGTGGAAGACCGGATTTCCGATGTTTGGTGGAGCCAGACGGGATCGAACCGTCGACCTCAACACTGCCAGTGTTGCGCTCTCCCAGCTGAGCTATGGCCCCGTCAATCGAGACGAGTAATATTAGCGGGTCATCCCCGGTTTGTCTAGTCCACTTGTTCGCTTCTTGCCTGCCAAAGGCTGGTTGACGGTCTGGCTGGTCATCGCGTTTCACCCTTGGGTCCGGTCGCCGCGAGACGTTTGGCGATCAGCCCAATGGCCCGACCGTAGTCGGTGCTGGTGTGGATAAACGTATCGTCGGCGCGGTCCGCGGCGGTCGGCAGGTTAGATGTCAAGCCACTGGTTTGCATAAGTTTCAGGCCATCGAGCCCGCGGACGGGTAGCGGCGAACCCTCGTGCACTGCCGGACCGACGTCTGTGACGTGTACATCCCCGCGACCCTCCGCCAGTGCGACCAGCTCCGCGGCCATGCCGCCGAGCCCGCCAAGCGGGAAGACCGGGATACCGCGGGCGCGGGCGAGTTCCAGCTCCTCCAGCGTGCCGGGCTTGTTGTCGGTCCCGATCCAGCGCTTGCCGCCGATAACGACCAGCGAGTCCATCTCGGCGATGAGCTGGTCGCGCATCGCCGCGAGGCTCGCGTTACGCACCGCCGGGTCCTCGGCGCCGCAGCCCTCGTGGCCGGGCGGGACGACGGGATCGACCACGATCAGGCGTAGCACCCCGGCATGGCGCGGTTCCTGAAGTTGGCGTGCCAGCAGGCCGTCGGCGAAGAGCCCCGACAGCACAAAGGTGACCACCGGCGCGCCGCGCTCGCGGGCGTAGGGCTCGGCCTGGGCAAGGATGCGCGGCGTGAAGCTGGGATGCGCGCCGTGCACCAGGTGGCCGCCGCCGCGGAATACGGTATCGGCGAGCGTCGTGACGGCGTTCAGGATCTCCCAGTCCAATGCGCGCCCGGCCCATTCGCCAGGCTCGGGGATGGCGCCGGAGAGGCCGATGCGACGGCCGCGCAGGTCCGGGTCGAGAGGGTCGGATAGGGTGGATGCGTTCATGGCGGGTGTTCCGGGTTAGACATCGGCCTGGTAGCGACTCAAGAAGGCGGCAAGTCGTCCGGGGTCCAGCAGACGCAGCATGGGATCGCGATCGAAGCCGTGATCGCGGGCCAGGCGCTTGAGCGTCGGTGTCGGCAGTGGCGGCTCGTAGACGAACAGCCGATGGTTGAACGTGGGTTGCCCGGCGGTCGCGTTGTAGCTTTGGAGTGCCCGCACCGCCCAGTGAAAGTTCGGGTTTAGTGCCGAGCAATGGGAGAGCAGACGCACGAGGGCCGTGTCGTCTTCGTACTTGGAGCAGGCGAACAAAAAGCGCTGGGCGTCGAGCGCCTCCCAAGCGAACCCGGCGTCACGGAAAGCCTCCTCCACCTTGGCCTTGAGTGCGTGCTGGCTGCGTAGCAGCCGACCCAGATAATCCTCGACCGCGACCAGCAGCCCCTCCAACTGGGCGTCGTCGAGCGGCTCCACCGCGCCCGCGGGCGACAGGGCCACCGCAATCCGATGCGACACCAACTCGGCGGTGCTGTAGACCCCCGGCGCGGCGTCCCGACCGCTCGGATCCGCCGGCCGCAGCACGACCGACACGACTGGTACGAATCCGCCGATGGCCGTGTCCACCTCCCGCGCGATCCACTCCGACTCGCAGGCGCACGGGGTATCGAGCAGCAGGAGCAGGTGCGCGGCGGCGATCGTCCGTTCAATTTCGTCCTGAACGATTTCGCCGCCGTCGAGGCGCTCCTCGTCGCGCCAGGCGTTGTACCCTTGGTCACGCAGATAGGCTGCCACCTGGGTCGCCAGCGCCTGGCCGTCCGCCTGCCGGTGCGAAACAAAGACCCGGCGGTCGTCGCCGCGCAGCCACAGCGATACCAGTGCGCCGACCCGGTGCGCGAGCCGTTGCCCGTCCGCGCCGGTCGGGTTGGGGCAATGGACCGCCTTCACCGCGTCGAGCGGTTCCGGCGGGCGGCGGTGTGCGGCGTGCGTCGAGACCGGCAGGATGCGGCTGGCGCGGCCCTGCGCGCGGGCCCGCTCGAGCTCGCGCCGGATCGGGGCATGCAGTGCCGCGGGCAGCGGCGCCGCGCCGAACACCAACAACAGCAGATCGTCCCAGTTCGGTCGGCCCTCACCACCGATGAATGGCAGGGCCGGCAATGCGGCCCCGTTGCTCGGCAACGTGGCAAGCTGAGGCCATCGCGTGGCCAAGGTTGCCGCGACGGCCTCGGCCGGATAGGCGGCATCGGTGGTGGCATAGATTCCGATCATCCAAAGTCTCCGTGCGGTACGCGCGTCGTTAAAGAACACCCACCCGGAGGGTTGCCATCCGGATACAGGTGCGCGAGGTGTATGCAAATCCCGCTGGCATACCGTCAGCCCAGATGAACGTCCTGGCGCGCCAGGGGCAACAGCCGTTCATGTTGCTCTGCCGACTGCCACAGCCGCACCATGACGTGCTTGCCCAAACCCGCTCGACCGATGCGCTGGCCCCGAGCCGCTGGTCGCACCCGAGCGATTCCTGTACCCTGAGCGCCGCAGGCGGCTATCCTCCGACGAACTAAGGCGATTCCCGGGAATATACATCCCAACTGCGCATGCCTGCAAAATCTGTAGGGCCTGTAGGGGCGACTTAAGTCGCCCCTACATGTTGGTACATCTTTATCCCGTCAATCGCCTAAGCCCCGTCACGCCAGTGCGGCACGACGGCGAGCCTGTCCAAACCCCATGCCGCCTGCCAGTACCCTCACCATGCAAACGCTTGTCCCATTCGCCATCATCGTGCTCAGTCTGCTGCCCTTGTTGCTCCTGGCTGGCGCGGTTTGGGTCTGGCGGCTGGTCCAGCGCCGTCGCAAGCGCCGCTCGCCGCTCACCACAGACCTGTTGCGCCCGCCCGGTTACGGGCTGTCGGAGCGGATCGATGACTTGCGCCTCGACCTGGACAGCTATGCCGTCGCCGCCTTGATCGCCCCACTGGTGTTCTTGGCAACCTACCTATTGCAGGAACGGCTTGGACACCAATTCAATTTGGCGACGACCGGAGTCATGGTCGGCAGCGCATTAATTTTGTCCTTGGCCTTCATCACCCAGCGGGTGATCCGCCTGCTCGGGCTCATCCGCAGCCACCGCGAAGGCCGCGACGGCGAATGGGCTACCGCCCAACTGCTGGAGCCCGTCATCGCCGGCGGCGGTCGCGTCCTGCACGACATCCAGGCGCCCGGTTTTAACATCGACCACGTCGTCATCGCCCCCGGCGGGGTCTTTGCCATCGAGACCAAGCACCGTTTGAAGCCCACCACCGGCGATGGCAAGGCCGATGCCAAGGTCAACTTCGACGGCAAGGCCCTGCGCTTTCCGGACTGGACCGATACCAGCACCGCCGACCAGGCAACCGCCCAGGCACGCTGGTTGTCCGAACGCCTGACCCGCGCCACCGGCCTGCCGGTGAAGGCCCGCCCGATCATCGCCTTGCCGGGTTGGTACGTGACCTTGACCGAGCGTTCCGAGGTGCTCGCCATCAACCCCAAGGCATGTAGCTTCATGTTGAAGCCCTTCACTGGCGAACCGCTCGCCCCTGACACCATCCGGCGCATCGCCTACCAGGTCGAGCAACTCTGCCGCCTGCCGGACCCGAATCGGACTACCGGTAAGCAGTAGCGCGGAAGCGCGACGAGGATGCTGCCGTCAGGCATGCGCCGACGCTGACTGAAAGCGCGCGGATCGCGGTCGTAGGGGGCTCCAACGATTTCGGTCGCAGCGCGCTCTCACCAAGTGAGCATCCGATGCCATACTGATTGCCTTCACTATCCAAATCTTTCCAGCCGATGCGCCACCCCATCGACCCCACGGTAGATGGTGTCTTCAGGGCCCTGTTCGGCGCCGAGGCCAATCGCGATCTACTGATCCATTTCCTCAACGCGGTGCTTGCTGCCGATCTGCCGGCACCGATCACCGCGGTGGAACTGCTGAACCCCTCAACGAGCGGGAGTTCTTGGACGACAAGCTGTCGGTGGTGGACGTGAAGGCCCGCGACGACGCCGGACCTGCCGGCGCGGATCCTCTATGGCTGGGCGGATCCCTACAGCGCGCAGTTGCAGAGCGGCGAGGACTACGGCGATCTGCGACCGTGCTGGTCGATCTGGCTCTTGGGCGAAACCCTGCGCGCGGCGGTGGACGGCTACGCGCACCGATTGCGGATGCAGGACGACCAGGGCCGGGCCGCTGCTCGACCACGGCGGCATTTGGCTGCTGGAACTTGGCAAGTTCGCTGCCGTCCATCGTGGGAGCGACGCCATCGACAGCGAACTGACCCGCTGGCTCAAGTTCTTCACCGAGGGCGAGCGGCTCGACCCCGCCGCCCTGCCCGACTGGATGCAGACCCCCGAGATGCGACACGCCATGAGCACGTTGACGGCCTTCTCCGACAAAGAGCGCGAATACCATACCTACCAGGCGCGGATGAACTATCTGCGCCAGCAGCGCAGCATCCAGCGGCGGGCCTTGGTCATAAATCCGCCCAAGACCGAGTGCGTCACTTGGTTATAGGGCA
>JACDZG010000267.1 GCA_013426805.1 Chromatiaceae bacterium | reverse complement strand
TGGCGCGCGGGGATGCGTCGGTGATTGCGGGGGCGACGGGGGCGGAGTTGTTGGGCGGGGGGGATTGAACCGAAATCCGGCAATTGCTCACACCAAGACACAAGAAAACACAGGTCATTGAAAAGCCGGATCAATCTCCGCGCGGATGACCTGCTTGACCAACCGATCGCATTGAATAGATTTGTGATCTTAGCCGCGGACGGTCCGCACGGCGGACCCTACGGCAACACCGTGACCTGTAGGGTCCGCTGCGCGGACCGACGACCGTGCAGATCGCGCGGTGGCCGGGTTTATGACCAAGGCCCCTCTCAGCCTTGATCATCATTCCGGCCCGTGCCCGGGCGTCGCGCACAAGGTCGAGTCTTAACATGAAAGTCGCGCAGCGACCCCGTGGGAGCGGCGTCCCGCCGCGATGGATGCCGCGGTCACCCCGAACGGTCGGGTTACGCGCCCGGCCCCATCGCAGCGGGACGCCGCTCCCACGGGGGACTTTCATCTTCCGGGGTGGCTTGATGTTCCTTCCACGGCCGCTACCGTGAAAGCCCGGCCGGGACCTTGTGGGAGCGGCCTCCGGCCGCGACGGGGCCGCGCAAACTGCCGCCGGGTCGCAAGTGACCGCGGCCGCAGGCCACTCCCATGGATACGTGGGTCGAGTCGCCGGTCGTCGCGCCGCAGCTCCGCTGGAAGACGACCGCTTTGCGCGCACCATCCGGCGAGACGACCTCGTCGATCGGAGCGTTACCGCACAGCTTGCCCAGCGTTCGGTCCATCGACAGGATCGAGAGTCCGCCCAGAAGCGCTACGCCCAATGCCGCGGCGAGGAGCGCCTTCCAGTTCCTCACAGAGTCCTCCAGGGCGGTGCGCAACCACGCGCAGTAAAATTCGGCAGGTTCTTATTCAGTATCGTGGAGGCACGGCCGGTGGTAAAGCCCCAGTCCGATGCCATTGGGACCGAGCGGGTCGACACCGAGTTGACGCGGTGACTGAAATTCTTCACCGAAGGCAAGCGACTCGTCGAGGACGCCCTGCCCGAGTGGATGCAAACCGAGGAGATGCGACAAGCCATGAGCACCCTGAAGGGTTTCTCCGAGAAAGAGCGCGAGTACCACGCGTATCAGGCGCGCCAGAATGACCTGCGCCAGCAATCCAGCTTCCAGCGCCGCCTCGATGAACTGGAGGCGGCGGCTATCCGGGCGCAAGCGGAGAAGGAGCAGGCGCGGGCCGCGGAAGAACAGGCACGGGCAGGAGAAAACGCCGCGCTGCAACGCGAAGCAGCCGCCAGGACCGAAATCGAACGGCTCAGGCGTCTATTGACGGGCGTGCCGGGCGCCGACGACACGGGATAGACGAGCGGCACGGCCTATCGCCGACTGTTCAAAGACGCCGGGATAATGACCAAGGCCGCGTGAAGCACAACGCCCGACCTACCAGGCATCCACCGGGCTCCGAACCGGCACCACCCCCGGCCGATTGAGCACATGGGTGTAGATCATCGTCGTGGACACATCGGCATGTCCCAGCAATTCCTGCACCGTGCGGATGTCGTAGCCGGCCTCCAGCAGGTGTGTCGCGAATGAATGCCGCAGCGCATGGCTGTTGATGCGCTTGGGGATACCGGCCCGCTGCCCGGCCGCCCTGATCTCGCTTTGTAAGGACGATTCGTGCAGATGGTGGCGGCGTACCACGCCGGACTTCGGGTCCTGCGCCAGGCGGCTGCTCGGGAAGACGTACTGCCAGATCCACTCCCGCGCCGCGCTCGGGTATTTGCGGCTGAGGGCCTCCGGCATGTACACGTTGCCCGCCCCTGCCGCCAGGTCGCGATCATGCAGGGCCTTGACCCGCTCCAGGTGGGACTCCAGGGGCGTGCGCAGACGCTCCGGCAGCGGCACGATCCGATCCTTCCCGCCCTTCCCGTTGCGCACCGTGATCGACCGATGGCCGAAATCCAGGTCACCCACCCGCAGCCGGATGCACTCCATCAGACGCATCCCGGTCCCATACATTAACCGCGCCATCAGCCCGAAGGTCCCGTCCATGGTCTCGCACAGCCGCCGGACCTCCTCCTGCGTCAGCACCACCGGCAATCGCTGCGCGTGCTTGGTCCGTGAAAAGCGCACATTCTCCAGCGGGCGTTCCAGGACATGCTTGAATAAAAAGGCCACCGCGTTATAGGCCAGACCCTGCGTCTTCGCCGCGACCGACCGCTCCACCGCCAAGTGGGACAGGAACCGCTGCACGTCCTCCACCCCCAGACGCTCGGCCGGTGTATCGCCGCAGAACGTCAGGAACCGTTGACACCAATCCACATAGGCCTGCTCGGTGCGGATGGAATACTGCATCGCCCGAATGGTCCGCGCCAGGGTCTTGAGGAGCGGGAAGCGTTCGGTCGCGCGGGCAAACTCGGGACCCGCCGCCGGCGGGCTTGAGCGCGCGACGGTCGGATGGTCGCTTTCGAGCGGGCGCCCCCCGGTTTTCCACCAGTCCCAGTCGA
>JACDZG010000266.1 GCA_013426805.1 Chromatiaceae bacterium | reverse complement strand
TTTTTTAGACTAATAAGTCATTCAATATTATGTCTAAGTGAGCGTCTAAGTCGCCTTGAAAGTCAGTGTAAGGAATATTCAATTCAGTTAAAACTTTCGCAAAACGTTTGTACCCAACTTCATTTCTTAATTCAACCCATTTCACTTTTAACATGTCGGCTTGTTGTTTGTTTAAGTCAGAAAGTTTGTCTGCAACAAATACATCGCTTTCTCTTGCGAAAATCGCATCTGCACTTTCTGGATTTCCTCGTCCCATCATTTTTACTTCGCAGCGGTGATATTTTCCGTCTTTAATTAAATAGAAGTCAACTTCTCTCATACTTACAGGAATTTTGCTTTGGTCAAAATGTTCGAATGGAACGCTGTAAACTTTACAAAGTGTTGCCATTAAATATTTTTCAACTCGTTTTCCTGCTGTGCTCCAAAGTCCACCTCTCAAAGCAGCACGTTTAACAGCAAGAGTGTTGATTACGATTAAGCTTTCATTTATGTTCAGCTCAACACTAACACCTCTAAACTTGATTGTCAAACTCAAATCAATGTCAGGTTGATTTTCAATTAACGTACTAATTGACTGATAAAGAATGTCATAATGTTCATTTGAAGCGTCAATTACGATTTCTTTGGTTGCTGAATTAAACATATTCGTAATTGTCTTTTTATTCAATCCCGAATTAATGGCAATATCTTCCGAACTAAGATTTTTGTTTAGAAAAGTTGCTTTATACCAGTCAATTGTAACGTCTTTGTTGGCAAGTTTTGCTTCAATAACCTTTTTAAAAAAATCTATAGCAAACTGTAAAAATTCTGCATTTATTAATGCAACTACTTCAATTCGATAATCTTGTCCCTTGACTAATCGTTTGATTATGTTCTTTACCACTTGGTTTGTTAATGTCATTTTGCTATATTTTTAAATTGTTCTAATGTTAGAAATTTAGTTTCACGTTCTTTAAAAAGCGCACCTGGTTTAGCTTTAGCTTTCATATATTCAAAATATGTAGGTTCTTGTTCCGTAAGAAAGAAAGATCTATTCAATGCTTTTGCAGTTTTTCCAACGGTTCCGCTACCACCAAAAGGGTCAAACACTAAATCGCCTTTGTATGAGTAATATTGAATAACTCTTTTGCATAGCTCAACTGGAAAAATGGCTGAATGGATTTTATCAAAAGTTGGGTCAATTTTCCAAACGTTTGTAGTTTCATAACCATCAGCAACCTTGCTTTCTTCTACGGTTTGATAATCATAACTGCGTATATTCCAGTCTAAAAGTTTTTCTGTTTGTTTGCGATAAACCATTAAATATTCTGTAACACAATTTGGTTTGTAACCAAGTGGTTTACGGTGTTGCATAAAACCACCAATGCGGTTTTTTACACTTGCTTCGGGTTTCAACCAAATAATATCATCTAAAAATTCCCAACCGTTTTTCACTAAAAGTGGGTGCAGATCAAAAGGAATTCCGTAACGTTTGCTTGAATGCGAGCGACTTACGCGTGGAATAATAATTGGAGAAGTGTTAACAATTAAAAAACGTCCTTCTTTTGTAACTCTTTGAGTTTCCTTAAATACGTTTTCCAAAAATTCTAAATATGCCTCATAACTTGGATATATAGAATAATCTCTTGCATTATAATACGGTGGCGAGGTAAAAGTCAAGTGAATACTATCATCAGGCACAAATTTTAAAGCTTCTAAAACGTCTGCATTTACAACTGTATTTTTAAGAAAATCATAAGTCTCGGTGTGCGGTAGCACACCGTTTTTTTGATTGTCTTTTGCAAAGTATTCTTTGTAAATAACATTTCTCACCATTTCGTTGGTGTGATTTATTAAAGGTTTCAAGTGTTCTTGAACATCAATATCTTTCTCAAAAACCAAAAGTGCTCGAATTGCTTGACAAACAATTTTCGGGTCTTCGTCGTGTAATGTCTCGAATAGAAAAAATTTATTCTCTGATTTTCTTTGTCTTCCGATTGAAGAAATTATTTCTCGTCTGAC
The DNA here is from genome assembly GCA_013426805.1 of Chromatiaceae bacterium. Classification (GTDB taxonomy): domain Bacteria; phylum Pseudomonadota; class Gammaproteobacteria; order Chromatiales; family Chromatiaceae; genus Thiodictyon. Next base: position 490 of record JACDZG010000266.1, on the reverse strand, counting down.
GCTTGTATCGGTTTCTTTCTCATATAATTCGTGAAGTTTAATGGATTTTGATTTTCCGTTTAACTTTCCAATATTCTTTACTGCATTAAGTCGTACTTGAGCGTGTTGGTGGTTAAGAAGTTCATAAAGAAAATCACTCTCGAAGTCAACAGGTAACTGACCTAAACTTTCAAGAATGTTATTAATTGTCCCTACATCACGCTGACTCTTAATAAGTTTCGCAATGTCACCATTTCCGCTGTGTTTAAGTTCTGTTATGTAAGCTTTTGTTAACATTTTTGTCTTTTTGTTTGCTACAAAAATAGTCATAATTTGCCTATTTTCATCATCTTTCTCAACTGTCAACTTAACCTTGTTTTCTTTTTTTTAAAATTGGGCATAACGACTAAGGCTAAGTGCATTTGGCGGTTTGCGGGAGTATTCACTGTCGCACTGCGACAAAGTGAATGCGGGAGCAAAACTGCCGGAATGCACGTCAGCCAGCCAATGA
>JACDZG010000101.1 GCA_013426805.1 Chromatiaceae bacterium | reverse complement strand
GTGTAGACGGGTACTGCTGTATTTTATGCTACCTCATCAGTTTCGATCGCACCCCTTGGCGAACCCAATCTCGCCTCCGGCAGCCTGCTGCTTTTCGTAACGAACTACGTGGCGATCCTGCTCACCGGCTCGCTTGTTTTCGTCGTGATGGGGTTCCGGCAGGCCGCGACGGCGCCGTTCGACGCGAGGGCACGACGCCGAGCGGTGGCAATCGCCTTCGCGGCCTTACTGATCATCGTGATTCCACTCTCGGTGGCCAGTTATGACTTGATCGTTACTAACAAGATCTCCGCGCGAACCTACGCCCTTGGACAAGAGTGGCTCCAAGGTTCCGGATACCGGCTCATGTCGGTTGATGCCGAAACGGCGGACGGAACGGTGAACCTCCTCCTCTTGGGCGACGGAGACCTCCCGCCGCTGAACAAGCTTGAAGAGCGCACCCGTGACCTCATTTTCGGCCGAACCATGCGCGTGAAGGTCGTTGAATCACAGACCCTCTATATCGGCACTAAATAACGTCCGTTCATGCTGGGTTCAGGCTCATCGTGGTACATCTCTGCTAGCCGGACGCGGTCGGTGCGACCGGGGACCGCCATTATCGCGCGCAAGCGGCGGCGGTCGGCTCACCCTCCCGTAGACCGGAAGGGCCGACGGTCGAAGGAACCGGATTTCAACATTAGCTCGGTGTAACCAGGATCAATCGATGTCCACACGCGCCTTCCCTGCTCCCTTAGCCGGACTGCTCCTGATTTTTGCGGTACCGCTGATCGCCAGTGCTGACCCGAGCCTCCCCGAGTCGGCACTGGGCGGCCAGAACGCCCAGTATCAACAGGGCTTCAGGGACGGCTTTAGCGCGGCCAGCCAGATGATTTCAGCCGGCGCGTCCAGTGTGCATCGGCATAGTCATGACCGGACGATCCGCATCGAATCGGCCGTCTATGGCTCCCAGTTCGCGGTTTGCAACTTCACCTCCAGTTTAGCCGAACTGGCCGATGGGAAGCTCCAATTGAGGTTCAGCGCCGGGAACGATTGGTGCGGCAATCCCTCCCGCGGCAACTTCAAGATGGCGCGCATCCGCTACTCATGCGGCCGGCACGACCGGCGGAACCTGGAGGTGCGAGAGGGTCAGTCCGCCAACCTCCGATGCAATTGACCGGATCCGCGGCAACTGACCCTGACCCCGGTGCTTGTTTCTGAGAGACGTGGTGGCCGGAACCATGATCAAAGGCAACGGCCAGGTGGCGGACACAAATCGACTGGACACCCTCTTGGCGGCGGGGCGCGGGTGCGGTAGGATACTTGGGTGCTGAACGGTGCCTAGTCTAGACCGCCAGCATTCTATTGCTATCTTAAGTATAGGCATCCTAATCCAACCTAGAACACGTGAGAGATTTCTGATTTTCGGCGTTCCGGAAAACGGAAGGCACCTCGTTGTATCGTTTACTGAAATAGAAAACGTGATTCGGATAATTTCAGCGCGACCAATGACTCTTGCAGAACGAAAAGCCTATGAACAACGATGATACGCTCCATGCAGAGTATCCTGCTGAACTAATTATGTCGGGTGTCCGCGGAAAATATGCTTCGGGATATCGAGAGGGCACAAACTTGGTCCTCATAGATCCGGACTTGCATCAAGTTTTTCCGAACGCAGAAGCTGTCAATGAGGCGCTGCGAAGTTATGCTCAAGAACATCATCTAAGATCCTAATCTTCGGCCAAAAAGCGAGCGCGCTACGGAACGTCGTGCTGACGCGAAACCATATCAGGAAGCTCCTGCTCTCAGATTTGTTCAAGACATTCCGGAGGAAAAATTAACGCACACTATCGTATCTTAATTCAATGCGCCAAAGAAGATTAGGCTTATATCGCTTCGCTCCCGGAGTTCGAGCCTTATGATAACATAACGCACGGCGCTACCTACGAAGAGGCACTTAAGAATGGTATGGCTATAGTAAAGATCGGTTTTTCGCTATCCAAATCCCCGCTGCATTGCGGGAAGCTTTACTGAAAACAGCCTAGAATCGGAAGAGAAAAAAGAGGCCAAGCTTGAACGGCGCTAAGTGCAAGCCGCTGATATCGCAAGGCCACTCCCAGACTAGGCACCATTCGAGCTTGGCTCCTTTTCGCTTTTCGAGATAAGCCAGGCGTAATCAAGAATACACGATGACACAGGTGAAAGGTGAGCTATGGTTGACTATGACGAACAAGATGACGAACAAGATGACGAACAAGAAATAAGGATTGCCGGCCTCCTGGGTTCGGACGAAGTGCCCGAAGTAAATGATAAAACCTTGATGGCATATCTTGCTTATCTCAGAAATAATCTGAGTTTTCCATGTTTTTTGACCGGCATTGAAGACTTCGATTGGGAAGAGCGTTACGTTTTCGGGCATGGCAGCAAAGCAGAATATGAGAGACTGAAAAAAAGTCAGCCTTCCTACACCGATATTTTCGAACTTCTTGATTTGGATGAGAAGATTGACCAAGGATATGGAATCCTCGCCAATGTGAAGCGAGTAAAAGACAAAAAGAGTTTCACATTACCTTTGGCTGATTTAAGAGATCGAGATAAGCACTCAGCGAACTATCAATTGCTTGATGACTATTCCGTATGGTTTGTTAACAACAGATGAAATCGTGATTTTTGGCGTTCGCCGGAACGATGACCAAGCCCGACGAGCTTGGCACCCCACGACCGCGATTTCCGCGAGCGCATCACCATGATCAATGGGCTTGTGATCCGTAATATGACCCGTCCCGAGGTGGACGCGCTCGTCAACTGGGCCGCGCAGGAGGGTTGGAACCCCGGCCTGCATGATGCCGAGCTGTTCTGGGCCACCGACCCCGCCGCCTTCATTGCCGCGGAGTTTGACGGGGGGTTGATTGGCGGCGGAGCCATCACCTCCTATGACGGCGAATTTGGCTTCGTGGGTTTCTTTATCGTCCAGCCGGTCTTTCGCGGCAAAGGTCTCGGCAATGCCATTTGGCATGCGCTCCGGGAGCGCCTGCTCGCCCGGCTGCGGCCGGGCGCCGGTATCGGCTTGGATGGCGTCTTTGCCATGCAGGACTATTACGCCAAGGGCGGCTTCGTCTTCGCGCATCGCGACATCCGTTTTCGCGCCGAGATTCCGAACCCTCCGGTCCCCCCGATGGTTGGCAACGAAGCGATTGTCCCGCTCGGCGAGGTCCCTTTCGAACAGCTCCTTGCGTACGACCGCGGCTGCTTCCCCGCCCCGCGGCCGGGGTTCTTGACCGGGTGGATCGCCCAGTCGGACGGTCTGGCCTTAGGCTGCCGACGCGCCGGGAAACTGATCGGTTATGGCGTGGTCCGCCGCTGTCGGGACGGATGCAAGATTGGTCCCTTGTTCGCTGACGACGCGCAAGCAGCGATGGCCCTGTATGCGCACCTGGCCGTGTTCGCCGCCGGCGGTCCGCTGTTTCTCGACACGCCGGAGAACAACCCCGCCGCGCTTGCGCTCGCGCACCAACACCAGATGGTCGAGGTCTTCGGCTGTGCCCGGATGTACTTGGGTCCGCCACCGGAGCTTGCGCACGAGCGCATCTTCGGCGTCACGACCTTCGAGCTAGGCTGATGGGCGAGGAGGAACTGTTGCGCATCCTGGCGGCGATCCGGATCGGCCAGGCGATCCCCGGTATGAATAGAGGGACCCTGTATCGGTTCGCCGGTCTTGGGCTCTATAACAGCCATGGCCGGGCTCGGGATTTCGATGGTTGGCAGATCGTCACGCTCGAGTCGCAGCAACGCAGTCGCGCGCATATTCGGCTGTTCGTCAGCGTCCTAGCCACTTATCTGAAAGACGGCAAGGCATCCCTGGCCTATGGGGGAACACCGCGTTCGGTGGTCCTGACTTATCTGCCTGGCGATGGACCAAGAGTCCCGCATCTCGGTGAATACGGAAGTCACTACAAATCGCTGGGGCGCTATATCTTTTCGCTTCGCGCCTGACGGTTTGCGCCCGCGCGGCCTTGGTCCGGCTAACGCGGTGTCCGCTAAGGCGATTTCCGAAAAGCCGGATTCCACCCACGATCGGCTCGGATGGAGGTGCGACTTCAGTCGCACCGATTCGGACGCAGGTGCGACTGAAGTCGCACCTACACCGACCTGTATCCAAATTGTCGGAAATCACCTAAGCCGGTCGCCGCGCTTCATATCCGCGCCGCTTGGCGGACGCGTTAGTCGACCCCGAGGATCCACCCTTCGATGTCGGCCAGGGCGCGTTGCGGCGGCGTCAGGGCGGGTGCCAGGGCGCCTTGCAGGCGGCCGTCCAGATCGGCTTGACGCAGCCAGGCCGCCACGCTCCAGGCGTCGTGCTGGTCCGGGGTGCGTCCGTCCGGAGGGAACAGACGCTTCCAGCGGGCTGGGTAGACCTCGGCCAGCATCGAGCGCCCGGCCGGGATCTGCCAGCCGTCGAACGGCCAGCAGTGGATCCGGTCGCCCAGGTGCCGGCGCAGATAGAGCAGCCATGGCAGGCCGGCGTGGGTGGACTTGGCGACCGCACCTTGCACGTCGAAATGAAAGACCGACTTGGCCGCGCCGGCGCGTGTCTCGGTCAGCCGACGCCAGCGGGTGCTGCCCATCCGCGCGGCGCCATTGCCGACGTTACCGTAGCGGACAAAATCCACGTAGATGTCGTCGTCGGTCGGCCAATGGCGCTGGAAATCGGCGAGGAAGGCCGGCCAATCGAGGGGCAGGTGGTGGGCCTCAAAATAGGCTAACGGAAACGAAAAGCCGTGGTCGATGCCGACCAGGGTGGGCTGGTCTTCGGCCAGGCGGTCCACCAGCCATTGCGCGATCCCGCGCCGCGTCCAGTAGGTGCGGGGACTCGGCGGCGGCAAGACCTCCGCGGGCAGCGCCGCCCGATCCGCCAGGTAGACGCGTAGCGCCTTGAGACTGGACTTGGGGGTTGCGGCGCCCGAGTAGTCGATGCCGATGTAGCGGGCAAAGGTCGGGATAGGGTTGCTGTTCATATCTATAGGTGTTCCGCCGACCCGGTGAGCCGATCGGCCAAGATCTCGATCAGGGCCGGGTGGCTGCCGACCAGTGGGGTGGGGTGGGCCTGGAAGCCGGGGACCTCGGCCTGTACCGCGGTGCAGATGGCGGCGATATCCCCGCCGGGTCCGGCGTGGCGGCCGGGCGCGAGGAACAGCATGGCGACGATCACCGGGGTGCTCGGGTCCGCGGCGGCAAGGCGGTGCAGCACCAGGGTCAGCAGGTCGCCGTTGAAGTCGTATTCAGCACCCGGCCGTCGTTCCATCGCGGCCTCGGTCAGGACGGCCCCGGGATCGATGCGTTCGCGCAACCGCTGTGCGAGCCAGGTGCGCACGGCGGTGACTTGGGGCATCGGCGAGCCGTGATCGACCAGCACCAGCCGGCGAGGGGCGATGGCATGGGCGGCGGCGGTCGCGCGGATGTGTTCGGCCAGGAGGTCCGCGAGACGCGGCTCGCCGCGCGGCAGGGGGCACAGTGCAGGGGCGAGGCGGACCCGGAATGGACCATGGACGCGGCGCAGGTCGGCAACCAGGTCGGGAATGAATCGACTCAGGGCGCGGCTGGGTCCGAACAGGAGGGGGATCAGGTGAAACTCCCGCTCACCACTGGCCAGGGCGCGGCGTAAATAGGGTTCGAGGGTGTCCGCGGGTCGGCCGTTCAGGGCGGCGGCGGGGAGCTGATCCGCATGCAGGAGCGAGACCGGGTGGACCGCCGCGCCGGTGCGCCGGCCGAGTGCCTGCGCCAGGGCACGCAGCGCCAGGGTTGAGTCCGGGCGCGACGAGCCGTTGTCGATCAAGAGTATTGCGGGCATCGGGCAGTCCGGGTGGCGGTCGCGTGGATCGTGAAAGATGGCCGCGGGTAAGGCGAAATGCAACCGATCCGAGCCGCCGCGTCGCGGCCGCCGGCCGTGCTCAGGGCGCGCTGGCGGGCGGCGCAAGAAAATCTGGGTGACCCGGTGCGCCGACGGGGGTCTAATGTCGGGTATGAACCCGTTCTCAACATTCTCCGCCCGGCGTCGCCGACCGCTCTCGACCTTGTTCATTCTGGTCGCGGCCTGGGTTGGGGTGTGCTGGTGGGTGACCGGTTGGGCCGGGTCGCCGGCGGGCGAGACCGGCGGGTCCGCGGGCGTCGCGCGCGCGCCCTTGACCCCGATCTCGGTGCAGTTGCAGTGGCGTCATCAGTGGCAATTCGCCGGTTTCTACGCGGCATTGGAGCAGGGGTATTACCGTGATGCCGGGCTCGCGGTGGAGTTGCGCGAGTACGCCGAGGGGATCGACATCATCGACGCGGTCGTCGCCGGGCGTGCCGACTTCGGTACTTACTACAGCACGGTCATCGCCGAACGGATGCGCGGGCGGCCGATCCGCTTGCTTGCCTCCTATCTCAAGCGCTCGCCGCTGGTGCTGTTGGTGCGGCCGGGTCTCTATTCGCCGGCCGACCTGAAGGGGCTGCGCGTCATGGCCAATGCGCAGGAGATCGGCAGCGCCAACATCCGGCAAATGCTCAAACTCGGCGGTCTGACCGAAAGCGATCTCCACGTGGTGCCCCACAGCTTTTCGGTCGAGCCCTTCGTGCGCGGCGAGGTGGACGCCATGACGGCCTTCATCACCAACGAGCCCTTCTATCTGCATCAACGTGGCGTACCTTTCAATGTGGTCGACCCGAGCGATTACGGAATCGCGCTCTACGACCTCAATCTGTTCGCCGCGGCGGACTATGCGGCGGCCCATCCCGAGCGGATGCGCGCGTTCGTGGCGGCGACCAACCGGGGGTGGGAATACGCCCTGGCCCATCCGGACGAACTCGTGGATCTCATTCTGGCGCGCTACAACACCCAGGGTAAGGGGCGCGATCACCTGCGCTTCGAGGCGAATCAGACCCATTCGGCCATTCTGCCGGAGGTTTACCCGATCGGATCGATGGATCCGATCCAACTGAACCGGATTCAAGACCTCTTCGTGGCGACCGGGCTGGCCGCGCAGGCACTGCCCAGTGCGGAGCTGGTGTTCGATCCGGCGGCTGCCGGGTCGCCGCCACTCCCTGACGCCCCCTTGGTCCTGACCGACGCCGAGCGCGCCGCCAGCGCCGCCCATCCACGGTTGCGGGTCGTCTTCGCGGAGATCGCGCCCTACGCATTGACGCGCGACGGCCGCCCCACCGGCTATACAGTGGAGCTTCTGGCGCGCATGGCGCAATTGGCCGGGCTGGAGCTGGACTGGCAGGACCAGGATTTCGGGCAGACCTACCGGGATTTGCGGGAGGGCCGCGCGGACCTGACCATCAACAGTCTGGTGACCACGGAGCGCGAACGCTTCTTGAGTTTCAGCGCCCGCCGTTATCCGGTCCTGTTCACGATTTTCGCGCGCGCCGACTGCACGGCGTGCGCCGACCTCGACGCCTTGCGCGGCAAGACCCTGGCCACTCCCGCCGAGTCGGGTCCGATGCAGTGGCTGGCCCGGAGTCATCCGGAAATTCATCATCTCCTCGTGGCCGGTTACCGCGAGGCCTTGGAGGCCGTCGCCGCAGGGCGCGCGGATGCCGCGATCCTGGAGCGGCAGAACGGGCGTTATCTGCTCGCGGAGCACCTGATCGGGGGCATCGAAGCCAAGGGAACGGCGGATCTCGGCGACGGCGAAGCACCGAGACAAGCGGCACTGTTCGCGGTACGCCGCGATCTGGAACCGCTGACCGGGATTCTGGATAAGGCGCGCAACACGCTGGGAACCGGCGAACTCCAGGCAATCTGGGATCGGTGGTTCCGCGACCCGGCGACGACCGCGGTCCCGCCGCCGGCCCACCTGCCGACACTGACCCTCCCGGAGCGCGAATTCCTGGCCGCCCACTCCAAGCTCCGGATTGTCTATACGGATGCGCCGCCGGCCGCAACCCGGCGGGACGGGCGCCACACCGGGTATACCGTGGAATTGATGGAGCGGGCCGCGGCGGTCTTGGGTTTGACGATCGAGCTGCGCCAGACCTCCCTGGTCGAGGCCATTGCCGCGGTCAAGGAGGGGCGGGCGGATCTCGTCCTCAATGCCGCGCAATCCCCTGATCGGGCGGCTGATTTTCGCTTCGGGCAACGCACGATGCGGGTCGCGGAATACATTTACGCGCCAAAGAATCGTCCGGACCTGACCGACCTGCAGTCGTTGGCCAAGGCGCGCGTCGCCGTCTGGCCCGGCTATATCTATGTCGATCTCCTGCGCCAACGTGCCCCTGGGGTCCGGCTGGTGGAGGTGGCCGACTATGTCGATGCCGTCCGTGCGGTGGATGACGGGCGGGCTGACGCGGCCATCCTGGCCCCGTTGGTGGCCCGCGCCGTGCTGGCCGAGCGGGTGATCACCGACGTGGTGGAACGCGGTCCAGCCAATTTCGAGCAGTCGGGCTGGACCACGGTCAGTCATTTTGCCGTGGAGCGGCATCAGGAAGTGCTCGCCGCCCTGCTCGACAAGGCCATCGAGGGGCTCGACCCCGGTGAGCTGCAGCGGCTGCATGCGCGCTGGTTCGGCGAGGGCGATCCTGCCGTTGCGCTCCGTGCCCAGGTGCATCTGACCGACGCCGAGCGTGTCGACATCGCCGCGCGGCCCGACCTGGTGTTGGGCGTGGACGAGGACTGGTCACCGCTGATCAGCCGCAACCCGGACGGCAGCTTCTCGGGAATCGACGCCGACACGGCGGCACTGATCGATCGGGTGCTCGGCACCCGCATTCGTTTCGAGCTCGGCCCCTGGGCCCAGCAGGTGAACCGGGCGCAGCAGGGGCTGATCGATGGGCTGTCCGCCTCGGCCGTCCATCCCGAGCGGGCGCCCCATTTTCTGTTCACCGTGCCCTATACCGAGCTCGGCCGGCGGGTTTTCGTCAAGACCGGCAACGCGCTGGGCCTGCGTCGGCTGGAGGATCTGGCGCAGCGGCGGGTCGCCTATCTGCGCGGCAATCTGAGCGACGAGAAATCCCTGGCCACGGTCGCCGGGGTCCTTGCGGTGCCCGTGGATTCCGCGCTGGCGGGGGCCAACCAGGTATTGGCGGGCGACGTCGATGCACTGCTTGCCGATGACTCATTCGGCTACTGGTTGGCGGAGCGCCGCATCGAGAACATCGAAACCGCCTTCGTCCTGCCCGCGCCACTGCCGCTGGTGTTCTCCATTCGCAAAGACCGCCCGCTGTTGGTCAGCGCCATGAACAAAGTCCTGATTGCGCTGTCGCGCGAGCAGCGGCTGGCCATTCAAAGCCGGTATCTGGCTGCCCCCAACGCGGCCGCCGCACCCCGCATGCCGGTTCTGAGCGCGGCGGAAACGGCGTATCTGCGCGCGAAGGGCGGGGTTCTGACCTACTGCTTCAGCCCCGTCTGGACTCCTTACGATTACCTGGAGAAGGGTGAACACCGCGGGATCTTTCGCGACTATCTGGATCTGTTCGCCCGCAAGCTTGAAATCGAGCTGCGGCCGCTGCCCTCACAGACCTGGCCCGAGGCCTTGGAGTTTGCCCGCACGCGCCGCTGCGACCTGATTTCCGGGGCGGTGCCGACCTCCGAGCGGGAAGATTACCTTGCCTTTACATCGCCGTATGTCCAACTCACGCATGTCCTGCTGGCGCGCGACGAGGCACCTTTCGTCGCCGGAATCGAGAGCCTCGCCGGCCGACCGATCGCGGTGCCCGGCGGCACGGCAGTTGCCGCCAGTCTGCAGGCACGCTATCCGCGGCAGCAGTTCATCGCGCTTGATCGTGTCGAGCAGTTCGAGGACGCCATCACCAGTGGACAGGTCTATGCGGCGGTTGCCACCCTGGAGCACGCGGCGGACCTGGTCGAGCAGGGGCTGGGGCGCTTTCGGATCATCGCCAAGCTCGATGATCCCTATCCGATCGCGGTTGCGGTTCGCAACGATCAGCCGGAATTGCTCGCCATCATGCAGAAAGTGGTTGCGGCCACCACGCCCGCCGAGCGCGATCAGATCACGCAGCGGCGGACCACCTTCCGGATCGAGCAGGGACTGGATCTGACCCGGCTGTGGCAGTTTCTGGGGCTCTTTGCCGTGGTGGGCTCCTTCCTCGGCTGGCGTCACTGGGAGTTGACCCGGCTCAACCGCCACCTGCGGCGGGCCAAGGAGGCCGCGGAGGTGGCCAACCGCGCCAAGGGCGACTTCCTGGCCAACATGAGCCATGAGATTCGCACCCCGCTGAACGCGGTGTTGAACCTGGCAGCCCTGGGGGGGCGCACCCAGGAGCCGACGCGGCTGCGCGGCTATCTGGCCGAGATCGAGCGCGCGGGTCGCTCGTTGCTGGCGGTGGTCAACGAAATTCTGGATTTTTCCCGATTGGAGGGCGGTGCCGAAATCCCGCGCGATGCACCCTTCCAACTCCAGGAACTGGTGGACGAGGTCCTGTCGATCGCCACGGCTTTGGTATCCGAGAAGGGGTTGGCGCTGGAATGTGTCCTGGACCCGGACCTGGACGGCGCTTGGTCGGGCGACGCTCACAAGATCGAGCGGGTGCTGATCAACCTGATCGCCAACGCGGTCAAGTTCACCGATCAGGGCCGCGTGACGTTGCGGGTCGCCGCGAACGGCACCGCGACCAGAAATGAGCGTATCGTGTTCACGGTTGAGGATACCGGGATCGGCATTGCCGCGGACCAGTTGCCAACCCTGTTCACACCCTTCAACCAAGGCGATAACTCACTCGCCCGCCGTCACGGCGGTACCGGGCTGGGGCTCGCCATTGTCAAGCAGTTAACTGGTTTGATGAACGGGGAGGTCGGGGTAGAGAGTCGCCCGGGCGCGGGGGCGCGCTTTACGGTGGTGATCCCGCTGCGGCGTCTGGTTGCCGATGCGCAGGACCCGCGGCCCACGGGGACCGCGGCCAATCGGAGACCGTCGCCCGGTCCGCTTCCCGTTACCACGTTTGGGGAAGGGCCGGTCGCCGCCGTCCCGACCCGGCCGGTACTGGTGGTTGAGGATAATTTGGTCAACCAACGGATCGTGGTGGAGTTCCTTAGCCAACTCGGCATCGCGGCCGAGGCGGTGGTCGATGGCGACACCGCCCTGGAGCGGCTGCGGCAGGCGCCGACGGGCTACTCACTGGTGCTGATGGATATTCAGATGCCCGGCATGGACGGGTATGAGACGACCCGGCGGCTGCGCGCCGACCCGCGCCTGCGCGAACTGCCGGTGATCGCCATCACGGCCCATGTGCTGGTCAGCGACCAACAGCGCTGTCAGGCGGCGGGGATGAACGACCATATCCCGAAACCCTTCGATCAGGCGGTCTTTGCCGCCACCCTGGCACGGTGGATGACGCTGCCGACGGCCCCGGTTGCGCTCCGGGCGACGGCCGATCCGGCCCGGTCGGCCGCCGGATCGCGCGCTGCCGCTGGAGCAACGGCGCTGCCGGAACGGCCATGGATCGATGCCGCGGCCGGAGTCAGGCGCGTGGGCGGCGACCCCGATCTGTATCTGAGTTTGCTTGGGGACTTTCTGTCAAGCTACGGCCCGCGCTTGGCGACGCTGGTACCGGAGACGGCAGAGCAAGGCGGGGATGCCGTCGCCCGGCTCGCCCATATGCTGCGCGGCACGGCCCCGGTGCTGGGCGCCGAGCCGGTCGCTGAACTCGCGGCCGCGGCGGTCGCGCGGTGCCAACCGGGGACGTCCGCGACCGCCGCGTATATCGTCGAATTGCGCGCCGCACTCGCCCGGACGTTGGACGCGGCGCGGACCATCAAGGCCGCGGGCTTGGCGGGTCTGGGGCCGCCGCTTCCCAGGTCGACACCGGCGGTGCCTGGTCGATCGGAGCCCGGCGCGGGGGGCGCGCTGGTGCTGATCGTCGACGACGATCCGCTGGCGGCCGGGCTCCTGTTGCAGTTGCTGGGCGAGGAGTACCGGGTGGTGACCGCCGACACGGGTGATGCGGCGCTGGCGCTGGCGCGGGGACGGCGGCGCCCGGACCTGATCCTGCTGGATGTGATGATGGCGGGGATGGACGGCTATCAGGTGTGTCGGGCGCTCAAGGATGATCCGGGCACCCGTGACATTGCGATCATCTTCGTGAGCGGGCGCGGCGGCGCCGAGAACGAAAGTCAGGGTTTGGAACTGGGGGCCGTGGACTATGTGCACAAACCTTTCGATGCGCAGGTGGTGCGGGCGCGGGTGCGCAACCACCTGGCGGCCAAGCGTCAGGGTGACTCGCTGGCGCGCCTGTCGGAGTTGGATTCCCTCACCGGGCTGGCCAATCGGCGCCGGCTCGACGCCTACCTGGCGGAACAATGGCAATGGGCCATCAGCAACCGGGCCTGGGTGGGTCTGTTGATGATGGACGTGGATCACTTCAAGGCGTACAACGATTGCTATGGGCACGGCGCCGGCGATCAGTGTCTGTGCCAGGTGGCGACCGCGCTGCGCCGGGTCCATCGGCGCGAGGAGGGCTTGGTCGCGCGTTATGGTGGTGAGGAGTTTGTGCGGGTGATGCCGGGCGCCGACCTGGCCGGCGCGCGCGCTGCCGCCGCGCGCAACCTGGAGGCCGTGCGCGCGGCGGCGATCCCCCATCAGGCCGCGCCCGGTCGGTCCATCGTCACCATGAGTATCGGCGTGTGGGCCTGTCAGCCCCAGCCCGATGACCGGCTCGACGACTTCCTGGCGCAGGCCGATCGGCGCCTCTATCAGGCCAAGTCCGAGGGGCGTGACCGTTTCGTGGTCTGAACTCGCTCAATCTATCAGGCCAAGTCCGAGGGGCGTGCCCGTTTCGTGGTCTGAACTCGCTCAATCTGATTCAGATTACCGCTCGCTCAGGAGATTGATCCGCCGTGAACCGTGATTCCGAGCGTTCCAGGCTGTTGGTGGTGGATGATGATCCGCTGCTCGTCCGCTTGGTCTGTCATCAACTGGCGGATGCCGGGATGCAGCCCTGCGGTGTCGGCTCCGGCGGCGAGGCGCGCGCCCGGTTGGCGGTCGAGCGCTTCGATCTGATCTTGCTCGACGTGCAATTGCCCGATGAGAACGGCTATGAACTCTGTCGCGATCTGAAATCACTGCCGGACTACGGCGACCTGCCGGTCATTTTCATGACTGCCCATGGGACTGAGTCCGAGGTGCTGCGGGGTTTCGACGTCGGCGGTGTGGATTACGTGGTCAAGCCGTTCGATGCGCGTGTTCTGCTCGCCCGTGTCAGTACCCATGCCACCCTGGCGCGCCTGTCGCGGCGCCTGCACGAGGACTTGGATGCCCGGACCGAGAGTCTGCACCTCGCCCACCGGCGGATGCGCGAGATGGACGCCGCGCTCTGCCTGGCGGAGGAGCGGGAACGACGGTGTCTCGCGGATCAACTGCACGACAGCACCATTCAGCAACTGGTGCTCGCGCGGATGCTGCTTGATCCCAAGCCCGGCACGATGCCGGGCGACGCATCGCCGCGCACCGAGCGGTTGCGCGAGTTGCTCGACCTGTCGTTGTCCCAGTTGCGCACCCTGGTGTTCGAACTCAGCCCTCCGGTCCTTTATCAGGGCGGGTTGTTCGCTGCCGTGCAGTGGCTTGGGGGCGAATTGAACGCGCGCTGGTCAGTCCGCTTCGACTGTCGGCAGGAGGGCCAGTTGCCGGTGCTTCCTGATGACCTCAAGGTGACACTGTTTCAGGCGGCGCGTGAGCTGATGACCAACGTCTGTAAACACGCCCAGGCCACCCGCGCCGAGGTTCGGATCAGTGGTGCGCCAGGCACCGCTCACTTGACCGTGCACGATGACGGCATCGGCATCGATCCGGCGCGATTGGTTGGTCAGGTCGCGGGGCGGGAGAGCGGAGGGTTCGGACTCTTCAGCCTGCGGTCCCGTATCGAACTGATCGGTGGTCGTCTGATCATGCAAGCATCGCCCGGCGGCGGCACCGCGGCCAGCCTGTGGGTCCCGCTCTGTCATGTGGCCGATGCGCCGCCGCGGCCGTGCTGAGATGATCTTGTTCGGAATATTGCGGCCTTAAGAATAGACCTGGTAAATAAAGGCTTGTCGTGATGACGATACGCGTTCTGCTGGCGGATGATCATACGATGGTGCGCGATGCCTTGGCCGGCATATTGCGCGCCGAAGCGGATATCGAGGTTGTCGGCGTCGCGTCGAATGGTCTCGAGGCCGTCACCCAGACGCAACTGCTGCGGCCGGACGTAGTCGTCCTGGACGTGAGCATGCCCGAGATGAACGGGATCGAGGCCGCCGCCGGTATCCGCAAGGCCGTCCCATCGTGTCGCGTGCTCGCGTTGTCGGCCTTGGGTGATGTGTGCTTCGTGAAGCAGATGGTGGACGCGGGTGCTAAAGGCTATTTGGTCAAGAGCGAGTCGGTGAACTCGCTGATCCAGGCGGTACGACATGTCCATGCGGGTGGGGTTTGGTTACCCGACAGCGCGCCGCTGCCGCTAAGCACTAACCGCACGCTGCTGTCGCGGCGGGAACGGGAGGTGTTGGGTCTGATCGCCGTCGGACGTCGCGCCAGTCAGATCGCGGGCGATCTGGGGGTGGCCGTGAAGACCGTCGACACTTACCGTCGGCGGATGATGCACAAACTGGGTCTCCAGTCACAGACCGAGTTGGTGCGCTATGCGGTTGCCCTGGGGGAGACACGGGTCCTGCCCTCGGTTGACGCGCAATGCGCGGAAATGGCGATCGTCAAGAAAAAGCCATCATAACGGATCGGTATGATGGCTTATGCGGCTCGCGGTTTTTTCTAGCGTGCGCCTTCGGCTTCAGCAGTACCCTAGCTGCTTGCCGGCCATCGCGTGCGCGCGGTGGGCTTCCTGCCTTATGCGTTGCGACCGCGGCTCCGGCCGGGTCGGGCTCTTGGCGATCGGAGCCTGGCTACCTCAGTTCATCGCTGTGCGGGTGCGGACATCCAAGGACTCGACTTGGATCGTTTGCTCGATCTGGGTCGGCGCGTTGGCCGCGACTGAAGGTCCAAATGCGACACGGGCGTCGGGGTCCAGGGCAAACCAGGTGGAACAGACGATGCTGAAACTGATCCAGAGAATGATTTTCGGACCCATGGCTAAACTTCTGTGCCGATTGTTGCTTGACGATAATAAGGCATCCCGCGTGCCAATCTTTCCACATCGATAAATCAGCATGTTAGCGTGACCCTTTGGACGATTGACAGGTGTAGTCCGAACGTGCTACCGATTTTGCGAATCGGTCTGCATGGGCGTGCGCCGGTGTTGCAGATTGCGATGAAGACTGCAATTCGGTCGCGCTCCGGGGTCGATGATCCGGCCCCGCTGGCAGTTATCCGGCGCTCGGGGTAGCATCCGGCGTCACCACCACCAACGCACCTGCGGTGTCCCCATGAACGAAGTGACCCAAGCCGACCGCCGTTTCATGGACCGGGCCATTGAGACCTTCATCCGTATCGCGCTGCTCGCGATCCTGGCGGCCTGGTGCTTCGATATCGTGCGGCCCTTTATCGTCCCCGGCCTGTGGGGGGCGATCATCGCCATCGGTCTCTATCCGGCCTACCAACGGCTGGTCGATGCCGTGGGCGGCCGCGCGGCGCTGGCCGCGGCCCTGATGTCGCTGCTGACGCTCGCCGTGCTGCTGGTCCCGGTGGTGCTGCTCAGCGACTCGGTGGTCGGGGGTGCCGAGGGGTTGTTGCGCGAGTTCGAGGACGGTTCGCTGGATGTTCCCCCGCCGCCCGCTTGGGTCAGTGATGTCCCCGTGGTGGGGTCTTACACCCACGGCTTGTGGGACGACGCATCGAACAATCTGGAAGACGCCCTGCGCCAGATCACCCCCCAGATCAAGGTGGCGCTGCGCTGGCTGGGCGGACTGGCGGCCGGGGCGGGCCTCGGCATCCTGCAGTTTGTCTTCGCCATCGCGATCGCGGGGGTGCTGCTCGCCCATGAGGAGGGCGCCCGGCAGGCGGCACGGACTGTCGCCAGCCGCCTGGCCGGCGCGCGCGGGGTCGAATTTGCCGGGCTGGCGGCGGCGACCGTGCGCAGTGTCACCCGCGGCATTCTGGGCGTCGCCCTGATTCAGTCGATCCTGGCCGGCCTCGGATGGCTTGCGGCCGGGGTTCCCGCGGCCGGTCTGTGGGCGCTGTTGGCGCTGCTGCTGAGCACCGTCCAGGTCGGGATCTTTCCCATCGCGCTGCCGATCCTGATCTACGTGTTCACCACCGCCGACACGACGACCTTCATCGCCCTGCTGGTGTGGACCCTCCTGGTCGGGAGCATCGATAACATCCTCAAACCGATCTTGCTCGGCCGTGGCGTGGAGGTGCCGATGACGGTGATCTTCGTCGGCGCCATCGGCGGATTCCTGAGTTCCGGCATTATCGGACTGTTCGTCGGTTCAGTGGTCCTGGTGCTGGGCTACAAGGTCTTCATCGCCTGGCTTGATGAGGAGCCGGCCGTGATCGCCTGAGCCCGGAATCATCCGATGAAGCGGCGAGCCTGGTTGTTCTGGTGCGCGGCGGGTCTGGTGATCAGCGCGGTCCGCCCCGTTCGTGCGCAGTCGGTCGTGACGATCAGCGGGCCGCTGGCGGGCAGTGTCTATTTCACGCGCGATGCCCCAGGCTTATGGGCGAGTGAGGTGGACCGGCACCTCCCGGAGATCAAGACCGAGTCCGCGCCCGGCCTGACCACCGCGGTCACCATCCGCACCCCGCATCCGATGGACGGCTATACGCACTACATTCTCAAGCACAAACTGCTGGATGCACGCTTTCGGCTGCTCAGTCAGAAGACCTTCAATCCGGAGCGTGATCAGCCGGTCTCCCGCCACGTGCTGCCCGCCGGCTACAGCGGTCCGATCTACGCGGTGAGCATCTGCAATCTGCACGACGTCTGGATCGAAGGGGTCGTTGTCGATGGAAGCGCTGGAGCGCGGAAGCCGGATCATGGAGCGAAACCAGTCCGTTAGGAACGTCTTAAGTCGGCGGTCGGGTCCGGGAGCACCGCCTCGCGCTCCCAGATCCCGCCGCGATGGACCAGCACCTCGCCGCGGCTGGGGTGCCAGTCGGCGAGTACGGTGCGGCGCGCCGGCTGACCATTGACGGTCAGTTCATGGTCGGCCGGGCGGTGCGTGTGCCCATGAATCAGGTGGGTCGCACGATAGCGGCTCAGGTACGCCTGCACGGCAGCGGGGTTGGCGTCCATGATCGCCGCGGTCTTGGCGGCCATGGCTGCCGCACTGCGGCGCCGCGAGTCGTTCGCGACGGCCCGCCGCTTGCTCAGGCTGCGCCACAGAAACAGGCGCTGCACCAGGGGGTTGCGGACCCGGCGTCGAAACCGCAGGTAGTCGATGTCATCGGTGCACAGCAGATCGCCATGCATCAACAGGATTCTAGCCCCGTCGAGCTCGATCAGTGCCGGATCGCCCAGCAGGGTGCAGCCGGTATCGCGGCAGAAGGCGCGGCCGATCAGGAAGTCCCGATTGCCGTGCAGCAGGGCACAGGCCGTCCCACTGGTGGTCAGTCGACGCAATGCCGCCCGGATCTCAGGCAACGGCGAGGTGTCGTCATCATCGCCGATCCAGGCGTCGAACAGGTCGCCCAGCAGGTAGAGCCGCGCGGCCCGTGGTGCGCGGCCGGCCAGGAACCGCAGGAACAGGCGGATGGTCTCCGGGCGCTCCGGCGCCAGATGCAGGTCCGCGATGAACAGCGTCTCGGCACCCTCCGGCAGTTCATCCCGACCCGCGGCGCTGCTCATAACGGCGCGTCGATGACCTCGGCGCGCGTGATCGCGACGTCCTTCGCCGGGACGTCCTGATGGCCATGCCGACTGCCGGTCTTGACACCTTTGATCGCGTTGACCACCGCCATGCCGTCGACCACCCGGCCGAACACGCAATAGCCCCAACCGTCCTGACCCGGATAGTCCAGAAAGGCGTTGTCCGCGACATTGATGAAAAACTGGGAACTGGCCGAATGGGGGTCCATGGTGCGGGCCATGGCGATGGTGCCGATCAGATTCCTGAGCCCGTTGTTGGCCTCGTTCTGGATCGGGGGGCGGGTCGGCTTCGGCGTAAAGTCGGCCTGCACGCCGCCGCCCTGAATCATGAAGCCGTCGATCACCCGATGGAACAGGGTGCCGTCGTACTGTCCGTCGCGGACATAACGTTCGAAGTTGGCGCAGGTGGCGGGGGCCTTTGCGGCATCCAGTTCGATCAGGATGTCGCCGTGGCTGGTCGTCAGTTTGATCATGCGGTCTCCGGTAGCGCCCCGCGGGCGGTGTATGGTGGCGCGGCAACGACTGCGGCCGCGATCTTGGGCCGCATGTTAAGTGCTTTGGTCGGGGCGGAAAAGCCCGATCGTCGCGCGTCCCCCGTGGCCCCGGCGGCGGCGGATTCTCCCGGATCGGACCGATCCGGCTTTGTTACCATGTGGCGCAAACCACCGCCCATCCTTGATCGGCTTTGTCGGATATTTCTGAAATGCTTGAGATTTACAATAGCCTGACGCGTACCAAAGCCCCTTTCATCCCGCTTGATCCCGGTCGGGTCGGCATGTACGTGTGCGGCATGACGGTGTATGACCTCTGCCATCTGGGTCATGCCCGGGTCATGGTGGTCTTCGATGTCGTCTACCGCTACCTGCGCGCCTTGGGTTATCCGGTCACCTATGTCCGCAATATCACGGATATCGACGACAAGATCATCCGTCGCGCCGAGGAACGGGGTGAGCCCTTTGGAGCGCTCACGGCGCGCTTCATCACGGCGATGCACGCGGATGCGGCGGCCCTGGGCTGTCTGTCGCCGGACGCTGAGCCCCGCGCCACCGAGCACATCCCCGAGATCCTGGAGATGATCGCGACGCTGCTCGAGCGCGGACTCGCGTATACCGCGACCAATGGGGATGTGTACTTCGCGGTCGGCGCCTTTCCCGGCTACGGGCGGCTGTCCGGCAAGGATCCCGCCGATCTGCGGGCCGGGGCGCGGGTGGAAGTCGAAGAGGCGAAACGCGACCCGCTCGACTTTGCCCTATGGAAGGCGGCCAAGCCCGGCGAGCCCGCCTGGGACGCGCCCTGGGGAGCGGGACGCCCCGGCTGGCACATCGAGTGCTCGGCCATGTCGACCTGCTGCCTGGGCAATCACTTCGACATCCACGGCGGCGGGGCCGATCTCCAGTTCCCCCATCACGAGAACGAAATCGCTCAGTCCGAGGGAGCGACCGGCGAGCCCTTCGTCGAGGTGTGGATGCATAACGGTTTCGTGCGGGTGAACGAGGAGAAGATGTCCAAATCGCTGGGCAACTTCTTCACCGTGCGGGAGATTCTGGCGCGCTATCGGCCGGAAGAGGTGCGCTATTTCATTCTCACCAGCCACTACCGCAGCCCGCTCAACTATGACGAGGAGCACCTGACCAACGCCCGGGCGGCCCTGACCCGCTTCTACACCGCCCTGCGCGGCCTGCCGTCCGCCGCGCCGGCGGGCGGCGAGGCGTTCCGGGTCCGCTTCAGCGCCGCCATGGACGACGACTTCAATACCCCGGTGGCCCTGGCCGTGCTCTTCGATCTGGTGCGGGAGATCAATCGGGTGCGACCCCAGGATGAAGCGGCGGCCGCGGGCCTGGGGGCGGAACTGCGTTCAATGGGAGCGGTGCTGGGGTTGGTTCAGGGGGATGCGCAGGGGTATCTGCGCGGCTCGGCCGGTGGCTCAGCGCAGGAGGGCGAGGGGAGCGACGCGTTCGTCGATGCACTGATCGCCGCGCGCATCGAGGCCCGCCAGTCCAGGAACTGGGCCGAGGCCGACCGCATCCGCGACGAACTGGCCGCCGCCGGTATCGTGCTGGAAGACGGGCCGAGCGGGACCACTTGGCGGCGGGCCTGAAGCTCACACGCTCTGGCCTTGATCATCATTCCGGCCACCGAGTCTCAACGTAGGGTGCGGTGCGTTCCCGACACTGGTGTTGAATTCGCTAACCCATGGAAGCCGCGAGCCTGCCGATTTTGCTTTCATTGATGTCTGGCCGTTGCCGGTGTCATTGCAAATGACATCCCGTAGGATGCGGTGAGGAACGAACCGCATCACCGACCGTGCGACCTGCGATGCGGTTCGTTCCTCACCGCATGGCGTTCAGCGGAAAACCGAGTCGGCCGGGAGCGGCGCTTTCGCCCATGCCGTCGGCGTTGCCAGGATGATCGCCAGAACGCCTGACCGGACCCATGTCGTCTTGATCTTCATGCGGATGCCCTGCTGCGGTTGACGCCGTGGAACGCGCGGTCAGCGCTTGCTCAGCCGCCGTGCCGCTTGCGGTAGCCGTCGAGGAAGCGGGCGATCCGCTCCATGGCGTCGCCCAGGTCGTCGGTGTTGGGCAGGAAGACGACACGCAGATGGTCCGGATGGGGCCAGTTGAAACCACTGCCCTGCACCACCAGCACTTTTTCCTCCAGCAGCAGATCCAGAATGAAGTGCTGGTCATTGACGATGGGATAGACCTTGGGGTCCAGCCGCGGGAACAAATACAGGGCCGCCTGGGGCTTGTGACAGGTCACGCCGGGAATGGAGGTCAGGATATCGTGGGCGAGATCGCGCTGTTTGCACAGCCGCCCGCTGGGCGCGACCAGATCGTCGATGCTCTGATATCCGCCCAGCGCCGTCTGGATCGCGTACTGGGCCGGCACATTGGCGCACAACCGCATCGAGGCGAGGATATCCAGCCCCTCGACATAGTCGCGGGCGTGGCGTTTCTCACCGGACACCACGACCCAGCCGGCGCGGTAGCCGCAGGCGCGGTAATTCTTCGACAAGCCGTTGAAGGTCAGGAACAGCACATCCTCCGCCAGCGAGGCAATGGAGGTATGGACGGCACCGTCGTAGAGCACCTTGTCGTAGATCTCGTCGGCGTAGATGATCAACTGGTGGGTGCGGGCGATCTCCACCAGCTCCCGCAGCAACTCCACCGGGTAGAGGGCGCCGGTCGGGTTGTTGGGGTTGATGATGACGATGGCACGGGTGGCCGGGGTGATCTTGGCGCGGATATCGTTGAGATCCGGCAGCCAGCCCGACGCCTCGTCGCAGATGTAGTGGCAGGGCGTGCCGCCGGCCAGGGAGACGGCGGCGGTCCACAGGGGATAATCCGGCGCCGGCACCAGCACCTCGTCGCCGCTGTCGAGCAGTGCCTGGATGGTCATCACGATCAGCTCGGACACCCCGTTCCCGATATAAATATCGCCCACCTGGACGCCGGGGATCTGCTTTTCCTGGGTGTACTGCATGATCGCCTTGCGCGCGGCGAACAGCCCCTTGGACTCGATATAGCCGGCGGCGTTGGGCAGATTGTGGATCACGTCGCGCACGATCTCGTCCGGCGCCTCGAACCCGAACACGGCGGGATTGCCGATGTTGAGTTTGATGATGCGGTGGCCCTCTTCCTCCATCTGGTGGGCGCGGGCCATCACCGGCCCGCGGATGTCGTAGCAGACATTGGCCAGTTTGGTGGATTTGAGGACGGGCTGCATGGCGGGTACTTCCGGTTGGTGGGGGGTGCGGGACGCGGTCCGATGAACCGAATGCGCCGGGATGGCGCGGCCGGAACGCGGATCGGGGCCGTTCTTGGCAAGCCGGTCAAGGTACTAGATCCCGCCGGGGGCTGGCAAATCCCGCGGCAACAACCGGCGCTGCGACAGCGTAGGATGGGCAGAGCGAGAGCGATGCCCATCCGGCCATCGCGACGCTTGAGGATGGGCAGCGCCCTCGCTTTGGCCTCGTGACACCGCTCCCGCGGTGTCACGCAGGTCTCAGGCGCTCTGCGCCCCGGAACCCGCTAGGGGTCTTCCCTGTCAACCCGCGGCCGTAGGTAAACGATGGATGCCTTGATCTGGCCCGAGGCGCGCACCCTGGTGGCCCATGCGCTGCAGGACGGCGAGTGGCGCGTCGTCATGACGCTGACAGCGACGGAGCAGGCGGCCGGTCGGGGACGGGCGCGCATCCCGCCCTTCGACGCCATCGAACTGGACCTGGCCGATCTGCTGGGGATTGCCGGAGAGGAACCGCGGGCGTAGGGGAGCGGCAGCCGATGGATGCCTTTACGTGATTTCCGAGAGGGGATCTACCGATATGTAGGGGCGACTTAAGTCGCCCCTACAGCCCTACGAATCTTGCAGGCATGCGCAGTCGAACCGGCGCGTCATCCGGGTGCCCGGCTGGATTGCCGGGCCCGTTCCAGGCGCTCAGGGGATATAGCCCGGTGCGTTCGGTCCCATATTCTGCTCGTCCTCCAGCGCGGCGTCGCGCAGGTCGACCGAGACCTCGGGCACGCCGCCCTCGTTGGTGGTCCCGTCACCGAAATCCTGGACGTCCTGGCCGATACCCTGGTCGGCATCGCCCTGCGGGGCCGTGTCGATGACCCCGCGGACGTCCACATTGATGCCGTCGGTGATGACTTCCTCCTCGGCGGCGGCGGTGACGCCGATCGCCAGCAGCAGGGCGCCGATGGTCGCGCGGGTCAGGTTCTTGGTCGTTGCAGTCTTGGGGCGCACGGGGGACCTCGTGGGTTGAACAGCGCAGGGGTAGGGGAACTGTAGCCGCAAATCAGGATGTGTCACAGCCGGCACGCTAGTCTAAACCGGATCGACGCGACCGGAGGTCGACGCTTGAGCGGGCGGCGCCGCGTCCGGCTGAAGCCTCGGCCTGCGGTCAGTCGGGCGGGTACCACGATCGTCCGCGGCCACCTCCCGTTGCACCGCACCCCCTCGCACCCGTTGCGCGTTGCGCCGCCGGGTGGCGAGGGTTACTCTGTTTGCTTATCGCTCAAAAAGCGCCCTCAATATGAGCGATAGCCGCTCCCTCTATGCCTCATGGTCTGGAACTGGCAACAACCCGACTGGCCCGCATTCGCCTACGATAGCGTGCGGCTCGCGCCGCTGGAGTCGCGCCTGCTGCACGAATCCGGATTCCTGTTCGGGGCCTTCGCCCATCTGAGTGACGCCGAGCAACGGGCGCTGACGGTCGAACTGATCGGCGACGAGGCGCTGATGACCGCCCGGATCGAGGGCGAGTTTCTGGACCGCGACAGTCTTCAGTCCTCGCTGCTGCGCGAGTTCGGCCTGGCCGAAGACCGGCGCCGCATCGCCCCGGCCGAGGCGGGGATGGCGGAGTTGATGGTCGATCTGTATCGGCATTTTCAGAACCCCTTGCCGCACGCGCGCCTGTGGGCCTGGCACAGCATGCTGATGGCAGGGCGGCGGGATCTGCGCGAGATCGGGGGCTATCGCACCCTGGAAGAGCCGATGCAGGTGGTTTCGGGCGCCGTTTATGCGCCCCGTGTCCATTTCGAGGCCCCGCCCGCCGGGCGGGTGCCCGCGGAGATCGAGCACTTTCTTGGCTGGCTGGAGCGCAGCGCCCCGACTGGCGAGCACCCGCTGCCGACTCTGACCCGCGCGGGCATCGCCCATCTGTATTTCGTCACGATCCACCCTTTCGAGGACGGCAACGGCCGGATCGCGCGTGCCATCGCGGAGCAGGTTCTGGCGCAGGGGCTCGGGCAACCCACGCTGATCGCCCTGTCGCACACCATCGAACGGCACAAGAAGGCGTACTACAGCGCGCTGGAGCGGGCGAACAAGACCAATCGCATCGACGATTGGCTGGAGTATTTTGCTCACACGGTCTTGGATGCGCTCGACTCCAGCCGCGCGCGGGTGGTCTTTCTCATCGGCAAGGCCAAGCTCTGCGACCGCCTGCGGGGACAATTGAACGCGCGCCAGGACAAGGCGCTGGCACGCGTGTTCCGCGCCGGACCGGGGGGCTTCGTTGGGGGCTTGAGCGCCGAGAACTATCGCGCGATCACCGGCAGTTCACGGGCCACCGCGACCCGCGATCTTCAGGATCTAGTCGCCAAGGGGGCGCTTGTTCGCAGCGGGGAGCGTAAGCATACCCGCTATGCGTTGAATCTCTCGCCGGGTCAGTAATCCAGGTCAAGAAGAGTTCTCACACAAAGGCACAAAGATCACGAAGATCTTCAACGCGAGGAGGGTGATCAAAAGCGCTGGGGCCAGGCCTTTCGGTAGGATCAACCGCGCTGCCGCGTTGACAGCGCCCGTCCGCCCTGCGAGACTCGGGTCATGATGACGAACGCTTCCAATCTCAGCCTGCACCGCCGCCGCGCTCCGCGCGTGTGGCGCTGCTGCCGTGGCCTGTGGTCCGTGCGACGATGAACCGCTGATTCGCTTCATCCGCTCTCGGGCAAGGCCGCGGACCCCGCCGGGTTTCGCGGCTTTTTTGTTGGCGCGCACCAAGCGGTCCGGCCGTCGGAGACCCTCTCATGCCGATTCCTGTTGCTTATCTTTCCATCATTCTCATCTGGTCCACCACGCCGCTGGCCATTCAGTGGAGCGCGCTGGGTGCGGGTTTCGCCTTCGCGGTGACGGCCCGCATGGCGATCGGTCTCGCCCTGGCGATCCTGATTCTGCTCCTGTGGCGTTTGGGCTTTCCGCGGCACCGGGAGGCACTGGCGACCTATGCGGCCGGCGGGCTCGGTTTGTTCGGGGCCATGACGCTGACTTATTGGGGTGCTCAATATGTGCACTCGGGTCTGGTGGCGCTCGTGTTCGGCACAGTGCCGCTGGTGACCAGCCTGATGGCCGCCCTGTGGCTCAACGAGCGCGCGCTGACCGCGCCCCGGCTGGCCGGGATGCTGATCGGGCTGGCCGGGCTCGCGGTGGTCTTTAGTACGGCGAACGGATTGGGCAGCGACCGGTCCTGGCTCGGGTTGCTCGCGCTCCTGCTGGCGGTGCTGTGCTATTCGGCCGGGTTGGTGTGGGTCAAGCGCATCGGCGACGACAGCCCGCCGCTCGCCATCACCGCGGGCACCATGACGGTGGCGCTGCCGTTGTTCCTGCTGGTGTGGCTGGTGACGGACGGCGGCTGGCCGGATCAGTTGTCTAACCGTGCCGCCGCGGCCATCCTCTATCTGGGGGTTTGCGGATCGGTGCTGGGCTTCGCCCTCTATTACTATGTGGTCCAGCACCTGGACACCGGACCGGTGTCGCTGATCAGCCTGATCAATCCGGTGATTGCCCTGATGCTGGGCAGCCTGGTCAACGGCGAGGTGTTGCCCGGCCGGGTCTGGGCCGGCGCCGCGGCCGTCATCCTGGGATTGGCCATCTATCAGTGGGAGACCCTGGCGGGGTTGCCGCGGGCTTGGTTGTCGGCGGCGAAGTCGTCCATCTGAAGCGGGAGGTGATTGGGATCGGGAACCAATGCCTCTTGCGATCACCGGCTTGACGCTCATGGTTGATCCCAAAGACGACCGGTGTTTTCGGCCCCCCGGCGCTGGTGCCGGGCATAGGCCCAGACAAGCGTCAGGGCAATCGGCAGTTCCAGTAGCAAGAAGACAGCCGAGAACAGGACCAATTCGGGCTGCTTCAGGACCGAGACCCCGATCAGAGCAACCAGCGCCACGTTGCGCACGGCGAATTCCAGGAGCAGGGTAAAACGGTCACACCGGCCGAGACCGACGATCCAGCCCAGGAACCAGCCCGCGCCCATGGCGAGCAGGATGAAGCCGAATGCCGCGGCGGCGGTCTCCGGCAGGCCGCTTGCGAGCTCGCTCCGACGGGCGGACAGGATGGTCCCGACACGGCATCATGGGCTATCGAACGCCGAATATCGATCGGCTGGCCAATGAAGGAGCCATGTTCACCGACTCCTACGCCCAACAGTCGTGCACCGCGGGGCGGGCGTCCTTTATTCTCGGTCAACACCCGTTCCGTACCGGGCTGCTGACCATCGGGATGCCGGGCTCGGACCACGGCATCCCGGCCTGGAGTCCGACCATCGCCGACCTGCTGAAAGAGCAGGGCTATGCCACCGGTCAATTCGGCAAGAACTATCTGGGCGACCGCGACCAGCATCTCCCGACCGCCCATGGCTTCGACGAATTCTTCGGCAATCTCTACCACCTGAACGCCGAGGAGGAGCCGGAGACCTACTACTACCCGAAAGACCCCGAGTTCCGGAAAAAATATGCGCCGCGCGGCGTGCTGCACACCTTTGCCGACGGCCGGATCGAGGATACCGGACCACTGACAACGAAGCGCATGGAGACGATCGACGAAGAGATCCATACGGCGGCGATGGACTTCGTCGATCGGCAGGTCAAGGCCGATACGCCCTTCTTCCTTTGGTACAACAGCACCCGGATGCATGTCTGGACCCACCTGAAGCCCGCGTCCGTGGGCAAGACCGGTATCGGCCTCTACCCGGATGGCATGGTTGAGCACGACGGTTATGTGGGCCGGGTCCTGCAGAAGATCGACGATCTCGGCATCGCCGACCAGACCATCGTTATTTACAGCACGGACAACGGTGCTGAGACCTTTTCCTGGCCCGATGGCGGCGTCACCCCCTTTCAGGGAGAAAAGGGCACCACCTGGGAGGGTGGGTTTCGGGTCCCGCTGATGGTGCGCTGGCCAGGCGTCATCAAGCCGGGTACCACCTATAACGACATTATTTCCCAGGAAGACTGGATGCCGACGCTGCTGGCTGCCGCCGGCGTGCCTGACCTGGCGGCGAAACTGGAGAGCAAAGACGGCTATGCGGCGAACGGCAAGACGTGGCGGATTCACCCCGACGGCTACAACTACCTGCCCTATCTCAAGGGCGAGACCGACCAGGCGCCGCGCAAGGAGATCTACTATTTCGGGCTCTTCGGGATCTCAGTAGGTTGTGATATACTTATATTTCAGCATCTTGCG
>JACDZG010000015.1 GCA_013426805.1 Chromatiaceae bacterium | reverse complement strand
CCCGGCCATCCTGCAGCGCTCGGAGCTGATCGACAGCCAGACCCGCCGCACCATCCGTTTTCGCCAACCGCGCACTCGACTGGGTGGTCTAACCAAGGGAGGTCAATGCGTTACGACTCGTAACTCCGCTCAGGCGTCCCGGTCGGGCGCGGCGGCCCGCACCCCAGGAGACTCAAGGCTCCAACCCCAGCGCCCGTAACCGCTCGGCCAGCCGCTCCGCACGCGCGTGCTCCTGCTCGGCGCGTTCGCGCGCCGACCGCGCTTGCGCGGCCTCCTCCTCCGCCCTGGCGGTCGCCTGTGCGGCACGCGCCGCCTCATCGCGCAAGCGCGCGGCCAGTTCGACCGAGGTCAAGAACGGCTGCCCCTGCGGATCGAAGATCTCCAGCGTCTCACCGCTCAACGCAAAGCGAATACCCAGCCGCGGGCTGACCCAGCCCTTCAAGTGGGACATCCGCCGCAGCCGCCCCTCCTGGCGCAGCCAAACCTCCAGCGTGTTGGGCGCGGGATCATAGACGTAGTACTCCTCAACCCCATAGGCATCATAGAAGGCCAGTTTGTCGGCCATCTCCTTGACGCTGTTGGCCGGAGAGAGGACCTCAAAGACCACCTGCGGCGCAATGCCGCCCTCTTCCCACTGTTTGTAAGAGCCGCGGCGACCCTTGGGTCGGCCGACGGCGACCATCACGTCCGGAGCCACGGGTCCCGTGATCCGACGGTCGGGAACCGGATACCAGAAGAGATCCCCGGCGACGAAGACCTGCGGGTCCTGTGCAAAAAGGATCTCAAGGTTCTCCTTGATCTTGACCAACCACTCATACTGCTCGGTATTCTCCGCCATGGGCTCGCCGTCGCTCTCGGGATAGGGATCGTCGGGGTCGAAATGTGCGAGCGGATTCATCGCCGCGGTCCTCCGCTGGGGGTTGGCGTCAGTCGGAAGTGTAGCCTAAGGCCGTCATCCGTAGGATGCGGTGAGGAACGAACCGCATCGCAGATGATGCGGTCGGTGATGCGGTTCGAGTACTCACCGCATCCTACACGCTACGCGCTTGGGAGCTGGTTTTTCGTTTCTCGTTTTTCGTCATCCGATGCTCCGTGTTCAGCTGTGAACATCGGTGGGGTCGGATTTCCGCCCCAAGGCCGCGGCGGACGCCGGCCGCAACGCTGCTCGATGCCGCCCGGGGTGTGCATGATGACGCGGCTAAGCCGATGTTTCGGATCTCACCCGGCGCGAGACCTTGACCGTCGCAAGTGCGGCGATCCCGTCCACTTCGAGTTCCGGACTCAGATTGGGCCTCAGCCCACGCGGCTGGCGCGGATGGGGCGAAAACCCCTCGCCGACCCGCTCCAAGTCGGCCTTGCTGCTGCTGTAGTAACGTGCCGCCTGAATTGTCTTAGGCAGATTCTTCAGCACATGCCACAGGCTCCAGCGATGTTGCCACAGGCGGCGTGAGAACCGCCGTCGATAGCCCTTGCTATCATAGAAACGACGGACCTGCGTATTATACAGCGCGTCCATCTCCCCCCGCGACGCGAAACCCTTCGGCAGATAGACAAAGTTGAGGCAGTTCATCAGCCGCCAGTCTTCGTTGAATTCGCCCGACTCACCGCCGACACAGTCATCCCAGATCGGCGCCCCGTACAGGGGACTGAACTTGCTCATATTCATTTCATCGAGATCGAGCGACAGCATGAAATCGCTGGTCGCGGCGCTCGTTTCCGGTGTCTCGCCGGGCAGCCCAAAGATGAATAGCCCCTTCGCCCGCAGCCCCGCGGCGTGAATCTGCTCGACCGTCCGGCGAACACTGTCCAGGGTGACGCCGGCCTTGTGCCGTTCCATCATGCCCGGATCGGCCGACTCGATACCCATGGACACCATCAATGCGCCGGCCCGCTTGAGCAGACGCAACATCGCGTCCGACGTGTGGCCGGTGCGCACCGCGCAGTTGAAATCCATGCCCAGGGGTTTCGCGATCAGTCGTTCACACAAATCCGTCACCCGCTTGCGTTGTGCGGTGAACAGGTCGTCGTAAAAATTGATATGACGGACGCCAAAACGGTCACGCAGGTACTTCATGTGCTCATAGACGTAATCCGCGGAGTTCGTCTTGTACAAGCGCTCGAATACCGTGCGGTCGCAGAACGAGCAGGTGTAAGGGCAGCCGCGGGAGGTGACCATGGTGGCGCCATACCGCTTGACATAGGAAAACAGCGGCAGATGATAACCGCGGGGGAAACCGACGAGTTTTTCGTAAGCGGGAAAAGGCAACTCGTCGAGATCGAGGATGCGATGCCGCCGTGGGTTGGAAACGATGTCCTCGCCACGGCGATAGCAGAGATTGGCGATCTCGCGCGGGTCCCGGTGCTCGGCCAGGTCCAGCAGCGTCCCCTCGCCTTCGCCGATGCACAGGTAATCGATTTCCGGAAAGTGTCGCAGCAGCGCTGCACCAATAGCGGAAACGTGCACATTACCGAACACGATACGAACATGCGGACGTTTCGCCTTCACCCGCGCCGCGATCTCAAAGGCATCCATGAAACCGGAGGTCGTGACCGAAAAGCCGACCAGTTCGGGGTTCGTCGCCAACACGATCGCGGCATTGGCGTCGATCGAAGCGGGCGCACCGGGGCCTAGGCAATCGTGTACAGCACACGGATGCCCATGCTGCTCCAGCCACGCCGCCAGTTGCAGGATGCCCAGCGGCGCCATGCGATTCGCCAGCAACGAGAAATCCGGCTGACCGGGCACGAAATTGAATCCGGCCGGGTGAACAAGGGTGATTCTCATGTCGGCACCAGAGGAAAAGTTGCCTGCTGCGAATGCGGCCGCATTCCGTCTGCACGAAACCAGCCTGCCTGCCTCTCGGGAGGGCGGCGAAGTTTACGCCCGTCAGGTTGTCGAAGTGCCGTCCATAGCCCCGAAAATGTTGGTACCGCCGCGTCGGCCGCGTTCAATTCCGTCCTTGCGGTGACCGCCAACGACTCGCAACGTGGACGCTCTACACCCGCGGGGTAGCGCAAGCGAGGTACCCCCTGGGGACACTTGGCGTCATCCAGCGGCATCGCAAGAGCGATCATCCGCGATGCCCCGAGACCTGCAAAGTTGCGTTCCACCTCTCGATGATAGGACACATTGTATTTTTTTACAATAAGTTAGTGTCACCCTGAAACCCCGGACGAAACACTGACTGAAGGTGCAACTGCCTGCATAAAAACTGCCGCGGGGCGCACGAGGGAGTTTAGCCCGCGCAAATTATCGAGTAAACTGCAAGTGGTGGCCTTGGGCACGGAACGGCGGGCTTCTCTCGCTCCGGAGTGTCGGTTACTATCAATCCATCAATTCGGTGCGGAAATGTCACAAGAAATCAATGTCGTCGGCATCTCGCTTGCCTTGGTACTCGCCGCCAACCTGAGCGGTTGCGCCTCCAATTCCGCCGAGCGGGCCACGGCAACGCCGACAGCAGGGATGAACAGCAGCGGCCAGGTCGTCGACTCCAGCAAGATCGAGGCCGGTACCGGCCGGGCGGTCAAAGGCATTAATGACTGGGAAGGAGAGATCACGGGCACACCTGCGGCGAACAGCAAGTTCACCAAGCTGCAGATCGGGATGCCGATGAAACAGGTGACCGACCTGATTGGACAACCGACGGACCAAGGCGCTTACATCACGGGCAAAGCATTCATTCCATTTTACTTCGGAAGCGACAAACATCGCTATGAAATGGTCTACAAAGGCCAGGGACGACTGATCTTCGCCGGCGGATCGATCGGCGATGTTTCCGGCGGACATTTGATCTGGATTATCCACAATGCGAACGAATCGGGCTATCGCTAATCCAGGGCACGGCGCGGCCTCGGACTGTTGGGCCTGCGCCACAGGCGTTTGGCTCGGTCCCACGTAGCTGCGAAATCACCATGTCTGAAGCCAATCTTGAACTGCAAAGCGAGGTCGCCCGACTGATCGTCGGTGCCCTCAATCTCGACATCAAGCCGGAAGCGATTCAACCCGAGGCCCGTCTTTACGGCGAGGGCATGGGGCTCGATTCCATCGATATCCTGGAAGTGGCCCTCGCCGTCTCCAAGCGCTTCGGCTTTCAATTGCGTACGGATAACGCGGACAATGTCCGAATCTTCAATTCTCTGCGCAGTCTCACGGAGCACATCGCGGCGGCCCGGACAAAATGAGCCTTACCCAAATTTACACGGTTCGCCGGACCGCCATCGCTGCCGGGGTCATTGCCTACCCTATATTGGCGTATTACAGCACCACCCCGGAGGCGGTCGCTACTGTTCCGACGCTTGGCCTCACCGTCTCGCTGGCGCCAGTGCTGGCAATACTGGCGTGGCTTGCCTGGCATTCCCCCCGGCGGCTCGTCATGCTTGCGCTTTGCGTCACGGTAGGGTTTCTGCTATGGCAGTACCGGGACACCCTGGAACGCAATGTCGGCTGGGTCTACTTCATCCAGCACGCCGGCACCTATGTGCTGCTGGGCGCTGTATTTGGCATGACGCTGAGAGGCGGGCGGCACCCCCTGTGCACGCGCTGTGCGCAAGCGTTGCGCGGCAGCCTCAGCCCGGAGGTGGCCCGCTACACGCGCTCCGTCACGCTGGCTTGGACGCTGTTTTTTCTTGGCATCAGCCTGATTTCCACGCTTTTGTTCGTATTCTGCAATATCGATGTCTGGTCGGTTTTCGCTAATTTTCTGACGCTGCCGCTGATGGCACTCATGTTCGTCGTCGAGCATCTGGTACGCCTGCGCAAACTGCCATACCTTGAGCGACATACCATCATGGATAGCATCCACGCCTTCCGCAACATCCCCGAGGCAGGCCCCGGCGCGTCCCTTCATCCCCGTTGAACAGCTATTGCGTCCGACCATGTCGACACTGCCGCTGATTACCCATCACTGCCCTGATGCCATCGTGGCCTGGCGCGACAGTCGTCCGGTCAGCGCCCGGCAGTTTCTCAGCGACGTTGATCAGGTGACCGGATTGCTGCCCGCGGGGCGGAGTGTGCTCAACCTGTGCCGCGACCATTACCGTTTTGCAGTGACCCTGGCGGCGTGCATCGTCAGCGGCCGGGTCAGCCTGTTGCCATCTACGCACACCCCGGAAATGGTCCGGCAGATGCGACACATCGCCCCGGATGTCTTTTGTATTGCCGACCAGGATGCGGGCGGTGTCGACTTGCCCGTGTTCCGCTATCCCGACCGGACGCCGACATCCGCTGCTGACCGGCTGATCCCCAACATCGATAGCGAACAGGTCATCGCGCAGGTGTTTACGTCCGGATCCACGGGCGTACCCGAGCCCCACCTCAAACGCTGGGGCAGCCTGGTGCGCAGCGTGCGTGCGGAGGCGCAACAGTTGGGTGTCAGCGCCGGCTACGCCACGCTCGGAACCGTACCGGCCCAGCACATGTATGGTCTGGAATCCACCTTGCTGATGCCCCTGCAGAGCGGCGGATCGCTGCAGGCCACACGACCCTTTTATCCGGCCGACATCTGCGCGGCGCTGGCCGCCCTGCCCCGGCCGCGGTTGCTGGTCACGACGCCCTACCACCTGCGGACATTGCTGGCGGAATCGGACGCCGTGCCGGCCGCCGATCTGCTGCTGTCCGCCACCGCGCCGCTCGCGCGCAACTTGGCAGTCGAGGCCGAGACCCGTTTCGCGGCCCCCTTGTTCGAGATTTACGGCTGCACCGAGACCGGCCAGATCGCCTCCCGACGCACCACCCATGGTGCCGCCTGGCAGACCTTCGCGGACGTCCGCCTGCGTTGCGAAGCGGAGACCGTCTGGGCCGAAGGCGGGCCCGTCACGGAGCCGACACCGCTCAGCGACGTCATTGAGTTGGTGGACGCGGATCCGACCCGTTTCCTGCTCCACGGCCGCCATGCCGAACTCGTCAACATCGCCGGCAAACGGACCTCGCTCGGTTATCTCAATTACCATCTCAATGCGATCTCGGGGGTACTGGACGGCGTTTTTCTCCAACCGCTGGAAGGTGATGATCACGCGACGGGAGGCATCCGCCGCCTGATTGCCCTAGTGGTGGCACCGGAGTTGACGCCCGCAACCCTCATGCGGGCGCTGCGCGACCGCATCGATCCAGTCTTTCTCCCCCGACCGCTGCTGTTCGTGGATGCCCTGCCGCGCAACGCCGCCGGGAAACTGCCGGACCACGCGACGCGGGCGTTTCTGGCACGCGTGCAATCGCCAACGACAACCGGCTTCCCGACATGACGGAGCTGAGCCTGCCGCTTTCGGTCGCTGCCGATCATCCGGCCTATGCCGGTCACTTCCCCGACCAGCCGATTCTGCCGGGCGTCGTGCTGCTGGACGAGGTCCTCCATGCCCTGGCTGCACAGCAGGGTTTCGCGGTTGGCGTCGGTCGGATCAGATCGGCGAAGTTTCCGAGCCCGGTTCAACCGGGACAGGCGCTACGCCTGGACTATGCCGCCACGGCACCAGGCGTGTTTCGCTTCGCGGTCTTGGCCGGCGAGCGGCTGGCAGCCGGCGGCGTCATGACCTTCGCGGCGACTGGCCAGGGAGCTGAGACCGCGTGACCCCGCCCGATCTCGCGCGCCAAGCCGAATGGGCGCGACGCCAGGAACGCAGCAACATGACCATGTTGCGCGTGATGACCTGGATCTCGCTGCGACTGGGGCGCCGCATCGCGCGCGGGCTGCTGTTCGGTATCAGCCTTTACTTCCTGTCATTTTCCTCGACGGCACGGCAGGCCTCTCACGCCTATCTGCGGCGCGCCCTGGGGCGGGCACCACGGCTGCGCGAACTGTTTTGGCACTTCCATACCTTCGCCACCTGCACCCATGACCGCGTTTACCTGCTCAACGAACGCTTGGATCTCTTCGATATCCAAGTGCATGGCGCGGCGGCGCTCGAGGCGGTGCTGGCGGGCGGTCGCGGCGCCTTCCTGATCGGCGCCCACCTGGGTAGCTTCGAGGTGGTGCGCGCGGTCGGCCGACAGCGCCTGGGGCGTCGGGTTGCCATGGTCATGTACGAGAATAATGCGATCAAGATCAACGCTGCCTTGGCGGCCATCAACCCTGCCGCGGTGCAGGAGATCATCCCCCTTGGTCGACTCGATTCCATGCTCCAGGTGCGTGCCCGGCTGGACGAGGGCATGGTGCTGGGTGTCCTGGGTGATCGAACCTTGGACGATGATCCCGCCCTACCGGTGAAATTTCTGGGTGAAACAGCCCCCTTTCCTTTCGGCCCCATGCGCCTGGCCGCCACGCTCGAATGCCCGGTGCTCTTCATGACGGGCCTGCACCTGGGCGGCAACCGCTACGCCATCCATTTCGAGCCGCTGGCGGATTTCACCGGTATCGAGCGCAACGGGCGCGATGCGGCCATCCGTGAGGCACTCGCCGCCTATGTTGCCAAGCTGGAGCGGCATTGTCGTGGCGCGCCGTTCAACTGGTTTAATTTCTTCGATTTCTGGCGCGCACCCGCGGGTGGCGGGCGCGACGCCCCATGATGCGGGATAGGCGGCGCTTGGGCGGGAGGGTGATCCTCAGCATTGTTTTGCTCGGATGCAATCTGTCGGCGCGGGCCGCCGAACTCACTGTCGCCGAACTCATGAGCGCATTCGCTGACCATACGTATGGGACGGTCTTCTTCACCGAGAGGAAGTACATTTCCATCCTGGACATACCCGTGGAGTCGTCCGGCGAACTGCTGTTCGTCCCCCCCGCCCGCCTGGAGAAACGCACGCTCAAGCCGAAGGCGGAAACCCTGGTGCTGGACGGCGATGCCCTCACCATCGAGCGACAGTCCCGGAAACATACGCTGCAACTCAAGGATTATCCGGAGATGGCAGCCATGATCGTGGGCATACGCGCCACGCTGGCCGGCGACCGCGCGGCACTGGAGCAAGTCTATCATCTCGACCTCGAAGGCAGCCGTGACGGCTGGACGCTGATGCTGACGCCGCTGGACGCCCGCGCGGCCTTCGTGCTCGCCCGCATCCGCATCGACGGGACGCGCACGGAGGTACGCACGGTCGAGATCGTGCTGGCCGACGGTGATCGTTCGGTCATGAGCGTCAGCAAGAGCGTTGCGCCATGAAGCGACGCGGCAGTGTCGCGGTCACGCTCTGGCTGGTGTTGCTGTCGGCCTGTCTGTGGGTGGTGATGCGGACGCACTACACGGCCGACCTGTCTGCCTTTCTGCCGCGAACCCCGACGCAGGAACAGCAACTTCTCATCGATCAACTGAAATCCGGTATCGCGTCCCGCCTGATTTTGATCGGCATCGAGGGGGGCGACCAAGCCGTCCGGGCACGCGTCTCGCGCGATCTGGCCGCTCGCCTGCGCGCCGATCCCCAATTCTTGCACATTGCCAACGGTGAGATCCTGGGCCTTGAGCGTGATACCCAAGTCTTGCTGGAGAACCGCTATCTGTTGAGCCCGGCAATGAACGCCGATCGGTTCACGGTGGCCGGCCTGCGCCAGGGCGTCGCGGACCACATCGACCTGCTTGCCTCATCGAGCGGGCTACTCGGCAAGGGATTGCTGCCGCGCGACCCCACCGGTGAATTCACGCAGTTGCTGGATGCCATGGTAGCCGGTCAGCGGCCGCAAACGGTCGACGGCGTCTGGTGTTCCCGCGACGGTCAGCGCGCCCTGCTCCTGGCCCGCACCCGTGCCGAAGGGGCGGACACGAACGGGCAGTCCATGGCGGTCGAGGCCATCCGGAGCGCCTTTGCGGCGGTGTCACCGCCAGGTAGGTCGCCGGCGCTGACCGGCCCCGGCCCCTTCTCGGTGACGGCACGCGCCACCATCAAACGCGACGTGCTCGCGCTCTCCGGTGTCGGCAGCCTGATCATCATCGGCCTGCTGCTGCTGGTCTACCGTTCGCCCATCGCGTTGCTGCTGGGCGTATTGCCGGTGCTGTCAGGCGCGGTGGCCGGCATCGCGGTGGTCGATCTCGCATTTGGCATGGTGCATGGGATCACGCTCGGTTTCGGCATCGCGCTCATCGGCGAGGCGGTGGACTATTCCACCTACCTCCTCATTCAGTCCGAACGGACGAACGGCGCAATCGGCAAGAGCCGGAGCCACTGGAACGCGGCCTTCTGGCCGACGATACGCATCGGCGTGCTGACCTCCGTCATCGGCTTTGCCTCACTGCTCGCTTCCAGCTTCCCCGGCCTTTCGCAACTGGGCCTGTTTGCGATCACCGGCCTGGTCACCGCCGCTCTGGTGACCCGCTTCGTCCTGCCGACCCTCCTGCCGCGTAACCTACGGGTGCGCGATCTCACCGCCTTCGGCTGCCGACTGCAGATCTGGGTTGCGTGGGCCGCCCGGTTGCGCGGACCTGTCCTGATCCTGTTCGTCGCCGCCTGTAGCGTGCTGCTGGCGAAGCATGACGCCCTGTGGAACCGGGAGCTGGCGGCCTTGAACCCGGTGTCTGATGCCGACCAGGCCCTCGACATTGCGATGCGCGCCGACCTGGGCGCCCCGGACGTGCGCTATCTGGTGGTCGTCAGCGCAACCGATCGCGAGGCGGCGCTCGCCACCAGTGAAGGTGTGGCGAGCGCGCTTGCGCGGCTGGAAGGAGCCGGCATGATCACGGGTTTCGAGAGTCCCGCCGCCTATCTGCCCAGCCAGGCGCTCCAGCGCCGGCGCCAGGCCAGCCTACCGCCCGACGCCGAACTGCGTCGGCGGTTCCAGGCGGCCATTGCCGAACTGCCGCTGCAGCCGGATCGCTTCGATCCGTTTTTTGCGGATGTGGCGAAGGCGCGCGGCCAGGCACCCGTGACCCCGGAAGCGATCCAGGGTACGACTCTGGCCGAGGGAGTGGATGCCCTGCTGATGCAGGCGGGGGGGCACTGGACCGCCTTGCTACCGCTGCGCATCGCGGCCACTGACAGCCTCGACGCGCAGGACATGCGACGGATCCTTGCGCAAACCGGCCTGGCAGGTGTCTACTTCATTGATCTCAAAGGCGCGGCTGACCAGCTTTATGCGGGCTATCTGCGCGAGGCCATCCTGCTGTCACTGGCGGGTCTGGCCGCGATCTTCGGGCTGCTCTTCCTGACCACCCGATCGCCCGGCCGCGTGTTCCGCATCGCCGCCCCGCTGGTGGTCGCCGTCGCCGTCACCATCGCCGGCCTGGTCCTGGCCGGTCAGCAACTCACCATCCTGCACTTGGTGGGCATGCTGCTGGTGGTGGCGATCGGTTCCAACTACGCCCTGTTCTTCGACCAGGGGGCGGTCGAAGGGAGCATGTCGCCGCGCGTCCTGGCCTCCATCCTGGTCGCCGTCGGCACGACGGTGGCCGGTTTCGGCATTCTGGCCTTTTCCACTGTACCGGTGCTCAGCGCGGTCGGCTGCACCGTCGGCCCGGGCGCGCTGCTCGCCCTGGCTTTTTCCGCCATCCTGACGCGACGCACATGACGGTGCTGCCGCCTGTCCATGCGCCGCGTCAATGGCGCCCCACGCCGCTCTTGCAGGCGACCTTCGCGCTGCACGTCGGGGCCTTGGGGTTGCTCGCGCTGCAACCGGGGTTGTGGCCCTGGAGTTTGGGTGCGTTGGCCGCCAATCACCTGTCCCTGACCGCGGTCGGCCTGTGGCCGCGCAGCCGCGGCCTCGGCCCTAACTGGGTGCGACTGCCGCCGACAGCGGCCGCCGGGCAGATCGCGATCACCATCGATGACGGCCCCGACCCGGAGGTCACGCCGGCGGTGCTCGACCTGCTCGACCACTGCGAGGCCCGCGCCAACTTTTTTTGCATCGGTGCGAAGGCTCAACGCTATCCCGACCTGTGCCGGGAAATCGTTCGCCGGGGTCATGCCGTGGAGAACCACAGCCAGCATCATTATCACCACTTCGCCATCCTCGGGCCGCGCCGGATGGCGCGCGAGATCGCAACCGGGCAGGACAGCCTGGTCGCCGTCACCGGCCAGCGGCCCTGCTTCTTTCGGCCCACGGCGGGCCTGCGCAGTCCCTTTCTGGAACCCATCCTGGCCCGGCATGGCCTCTATCTGGCCAGTTGGACCCGACGCGGCTATGACACCCGCAACCGGGATGCGGATGACGTGGTCCGTCGCTTGACCACTGATCTCGCCGCCGGCGACATCCTGCTGCTGCATGACGGCAACGCGGCCCGCACCGCGGCCGGTCAGCCGGTAATCCTGGTCGCACTGCCCCGCGTGCTGGACAGGGCGGCGGCCACAGGCCTCGAAACGATCACCCTGCGTTCCACCCTGGACAAGCCCCCGCGATGACGCTCAGCCCCGCGACCCTGCGCAAACGCCTCATCGACCAGGCCAGCGGCCCTTACCGGGCCGTCGGACGCTTTCCCTACTATTTCGCGCGCGGCAAGCTCGGCCTTGATCCGGTGTTCGTCGGCATGTTGAAGCGCGGACTCATCCCTGACGACGCCCGCATCCTTGATCTGGGCTGTGGCCAGGGCCTGCTGGCGGCCTGGCTGCGTGCCGCCCGGCAACTGTATGATGCGGGGGATTGGTCAGCGGACTGGCCCGCCCCCCCACGGGTCGCCAGTCTCCGCGGCATCGATCGCTTGAAGATTGATGTACAACGCGCCCATCTTACCTTTGGCCGTTGGGCCCGCTTTGAAGAGGGTGATATGCGGCATACGGACTTTGGCCAGGCTGACGTCGTAGTCATCATGGACGCTGCGCATTATGTTGATGTTCCATCGCAGGACGACATCCTGCGACGGGTGCGTGCCGCACTGCCGCCCAATGGCCTGTTTTTGACGCGCGTGGGAGACGCCGGCGGCGGTCTGAGGTTCCAACTCAGCCACTGGATCGATCGCGCGGTGGCGTTGTTCCGCGGCATGGGCCAACTGCGCTTGCATTCGCGCCGCTTGCAGGATTGGATTCAAACGCTGGAAACGCTGGGTTTTCGTGTCGAGACCGCCCCTATGAATGGTCTTCTGCCGTTCGCCAACGTGATGCTGATTGCCCGGCTGGGCGACCGCGCCAGGGAAGGAAGCTAGGGCGATTTCAGTCAAATCATGTGCAACCTCAGACGGCCAATGGATCCCTCATGACGCCTGTGCGCCTTTCCCATTTCACGGCCAGCAGTTGTCTGGGCTGCGGCCTCGCAGCGACGCTGACGGCATTGCTGCAGCACCGCGGCGGCCTTGCTCCGCGTCATTTCGAGACGGTGGACGATCTCGAAACACAGGTCGGCGAGGTGCCTCAGGTGGACGATGTCGCTTTACCCGCCTCCTTGGCCGAGTACGAATGCCGCAACAACCGCCTGGCCTGGCTGGGCCTGCAACAGGACGGCTTCAGCGCCGCCGTTGAGGACGCCATTGCCCGCTATGGCCCGCAGCGGGTGGGTATCCTGATCGGCACCAGCACCGCCGGCATTCTGCAGACCGAACAGGCGTACCGGCGCCGGGACCCGAACACCGGCGCTTTGCCCGAAGACCTTCTCTATCGGACCACTCACAACACCTATTCGGTCGCCGCTTTCATTCGCCGTTACTTCCGCCTCGCCGGGCCGGCGATGGTCGTGTCCACCGCCTGCTCGTCGAGCGCCAAAGTCTTCGCCTCAGCCGCCCGCCTGCTGGCCGCCGGCGTCATCGATGCAGCCATCGTCGGTGGTGTCGACTCGCTGTGCCTGACGACGTTGTACGGCTTCAACTCGCTGGAGTTGCTTTCCGCCGAACCCTGCCGACCGTTCGATGTCGACCGCAAGGGCCTCTGTATCGGCGAGGCCGCGGCCTTTGTCCTGCTGGAGCGACCGGGCTCCAACCTTGACGCCGATACCGTGCTGCTGCTCGGCGCCGGTGAGTCCAGTGACGCCTATCATATGTCTGCGCCCCACCCCGACGGTCTTGGCGCTCAAATGGCCATGGCCGCGGCGCTCCGCTCGGCGGGTTTGCAGGCGACCGATATTGACTACATCAACCTGCACGGTACCGCGACGCCGAGCAACGATGCCGCTGAGGGTAAGGCTGTGGCAACGCTGTTCGGCGATCGGACGCCATGCAGTTCAGTCAAGGGCGCGACCGGGCATACGTTGGGCGCAGCCGGCGGCTTGGAGGCGGTCATCAGCGCCCTGGCGTTGCAACACGCTTTTCTGCCGGGAGGGATCAATACCCGGCATCTCGACCCCACCATTCCCATCCAGTACCTGACCGCCAACAGCACGCTTGCACCGTCCCGGGTGATGAGCAATTCCTTCGGATTCGGCGGCACCAATTGCAGCCTGGTGTTCGGGCGTTCAGGCTGACATGGCATCCACCACCACAGCCACCCTTCACGGTTGGATCGACGGTATCGGCGTATTGGCTCCAGGCCTGAGCACTTGGACGCAGGCGCAACCGATCCTGGCCGGCGCGGTCGCCTATCAGCGGCAGCCGGTGCTCGTGCCGACCGCGGCGGCGCTTCCCCCACCGGAACGTCGCCGCGTCGGTCTCGCCGCTAAGGTCGCACTGCCCGTCGCGCAAGAGGCTATCGCCAATGCCCGGCAAGATGCCAAAGCGCTCGCTGCCGTGTTCTCATCGTCCGGAGCGGATTGCGATAACTGCGATGCCATCTGTCGGGTGCTGGCGTCCGAAGACCGCCACATTTCACCAACGCGCTTCCACAACTCAGTGCATAACGTCGCGGCCGGCTACTGGAGCATCGCCTCCGGCGCCATGACCCCGGCCACGGCGCTGTGCGCCTATGACGGCAGCTTTGGGGCCGGTTTGCTGGAGGCGCTCACCCAGGTGGTCGTGGATGGCGTTGGCACCCTGCTGGTGACTTACGAGGTGCCTTATCCAGAGCCGCTGCACGCCAAGCGGCCCCTTCCCGCGCCCTTCGGTCTGGCCTTGGTGTTGATGCCGCAACCAGGCCCCCACTCCCTGGCGCAATTGCAGGTCGACTTGGTCGAGGCCCCCCCGAACCAGGTGACGATTGCAGAGGTCGAAACCCTGCGCCGCCAGGTCCCTGCGGCGCGCGGCCTGCCCCTGCTGCAGCTGCTGGCCCAAGGCCGTCGCGGCCGGGTGATCCTGGAGTACCTGGACCCACTCAACCTGGCCGTGGATCTCCTGCCATGCCGCTAGACTCCGCGTGGCTGCACGCCCATCTCCCCCACCAGGGATCCATGTGCCTGTTGGATCGTATCGATACCTGGAACGCCCAGGGCATCCGCTGCACGGCCGTGAGCCATCGCGCCCCGCAGAATCCTTTGCGCGCGCACGGCCGGCTGGGGGCCGTCTGCGGCATCGAATATGCCGTCCAGGCGATGGCGGCCCACGGTGCCCTGCTGGCCGCTCCCGATACGCCGCCCCGCACCGGCTATCTCACCAGCGCCCGCGAGGTGACACTGCATGTTGCGCGACTGGATACGATCGATGCCGAATTGAGCATCGCGGCGGAACTGCGCTATGGCGACGACAACACCGTCCTTTACGATTTCACCGTTTCCGCCCTGGGAGATCTGCTGCTGAGCGGTCGCGTCACCGTGGTGCTGGACGCGGCGACACCGGGGACACGGCCGTGACGCGCGCCGTCGTCAGCTCCTGGGGTTTCCCGCCTCCGAGCAGACCGATCGCTGGCCAGGTCATCGCGGTGAACGGAGACATGCTATGACGGCGTCCGCGGCGACTGTCGCCGTCCATCAGACTGAGACACTGCTGTTTTTCACCCTGCTGCAGCTGACGGTGATCATTCTGGCCGCCCGCCTGGGAGGGGGAATTGCGCAGCGGCTCGGGCAGTCACCCGCGGTGGGGGAGATCATCGTCGGCATCCTGCTCGGACCGTCCTTGTTCGGCCTGCTGGCGCCCGCGGTCTTCGCCTATGTCTTTCACTCGGCTCCGCCCGCACCCATGCAGATGCTGTCGCAGATCGGTCTGATCTTGCTGATGTTTCAGATTGGCCTGGAGTTTGATTTCGCTCATCTGTTGGACCGGCATCACCGCCGCGCCGTCACCTACGTTGCCACGGCCAGCATGGTGGCGCCATTCGCCCTCGGCTTCGGATTCGGATACGCCACGGCCCCGTTGCTGTCACCCGGCGTCGATCCGATCGCTTCGGCGCTCTTCATTGCCACCGCCTTCTCCATCACGGCGCTGCCCATCCTCGGGCGCATGATGATCGAGTTCAAGATCACCCATCAGCCAATTGGCGTCATTGCCATCAGCGCCGCCGCGATCAACGACGTGGTCGGTTGGCTGCTGCTCGCCCTGGTCACCGCGCTCGCCCTGAGCCAGTTCAACGCCATCGATTTTGGTCTCAAGGTGTTACTGGTATTAGGGTATTTCTTGACCTGGTGGTTCGTCATGCGACCCCTGATGAAGCGCGTCATCCGCATCAGTCAGGCCGGCCCGGCGCCGACGGGCGAGAAGGCCGGGCGCGGCAAGCTCACCCACAATCTGCTTGGCATCCTGCTCGCCGGCATCTTCATCTCGGCGATCACCACTTATCAGATCGGCATCTTCGCTATCTTCGGCGGCTTCATGATGGGGGTGATCCTGTATGACGAGCACGAACTGATCGCGGCATGGAAGGAACGTGTCGGCCATGTCGTCATGGTTTTTTTTCTGCCCATCTTCTTCACCTACACCGGTCTGCGCACCAACATTGGGAGCCTGAACTCCGCTTCCGCCTGGGGTTGGTGCCTGTTGCTGATCGCCTTGGCGACCCTTGGCAAGTTCGGGGGCAGCTATGTCGCTGCGCGCTGGGCCGGGCTATCGCATCAGGAGGGCAAAGTGCTCGGCATCATGATGAACACCCGCGCCCTGATGGAACTCATCGTCATCAACGTCGGCTATGATCTGGGGGTCATTTCCCAGCAGGTCTTCACGATGCTGGTGCTGATGGCCATCTTCAGTACCGTCATCACCACTCCGGGGCTGCGCCGCTGGTTACCGGGATTGCGAATCGGGATTTATGCCAGGCACTGAACTGGCCAAAGGTCAGAAGGCTTCATCCGGCGCCCAACCGTCGCCGCAGGAGCGCCGGAAATCGCAGCAGGAAACCCAGCATCAACCGCGCGTGCATCCACGTCAACTGGGCATTGTCGCGCAGATAGCGGAAGTGAGAAACACCACCTTGGTCGGCGGAAAGATACTTCACCGGAGCGGACAGGTTGATGGGGCGGACGCCGCGCCAGCACAGGCGAACCACCGCCTCGGGATCGAAATCGAAGCGGCGCATCCAACGCTGGCCATGCATCACTTGACGCAAGGGTTCGATGGGATAGACGCGGAAGCCGCAGAGCGAGTCATCAATGCCCATCCACAGGGTTTCCAGGTTCGCAAACCCGTTGGATATTTTGCGACCCTGTACCCGCAGCTTGGGTGCGCCGACGTCGAACACCGGCACGCCCAGAATCATCGCGTCCGGCGCCCCGATGGAGGCGGCCATGAAGTCCGGGATGCGCTCGACCGGATGCTGGCCGTCCGCGTCCATGGTGAGGGCATGGGTAAAACCTTCGCTCGCGGCGAGCTCGAGGCCATGCAGAATCGCTGCGCCCTTGCCGCTGTTTTCGGGTAACACGAGCACCCTAAGCCCGAAGTCTGCTGCCGCCATTCCCTGGAGGCTCGCGGTCGTCCCGTCAGTGCTGCCATCCACGACCACCCAGACGGGTGTCCATTGCCGACGGGC
This sequence comes from Chromatiaceae bacterium, assembly GCA_013426805.1. Classification (GTDB taxonomy): domain Bacteria; phylum Pseudomonadota; class Gammaproteobacteria; order Chromatiales; family Chromatiaceae; genus Thiodictyon. The sequence continues at coordinate 70,138 of JACDZG010000015.1, read as the reverse complement.
GGCGCGTACCACATCATAGACCAACACGCCGGCGTCGTAGCTGGGGATCAGCACCAGATGGGTAGCGCTGCTGGGCGGCATCATTGGCACCGAGGCGCACCGGATGGTGCTTCCACGGTGCGCCTGGCCGCAGAAAGCAGGGGAGTCTGGCGCAACTCATCAATGAAATAGCGATCCAGCTCCGCAGTCAACACCCTGGCCTGTTCCGGGGGCGCGAAACGGCGACCAAGGCGAATACGATAGGTGATCGGCAGCGTGGGCCGGCGCAACAGTGGCCACCCCTTGCCGAGGTAGGCCGAGTCGGTCTCAATGAAGACAGTCTGGATCGGCACCTTTGCCCGACTGGCGATGAGCGCGGCCGCCGGCGTGCAGGCATTGATGGGCCAGCGGGTGGTGCGGGTGCCTTCAGGAAAAAGCAACAGGTGACTGCCGCTTGTCAGTTCGGCGACTGCCCGCTTGATCATGGTCAGTTGAGCGTCGTTGCGGATGTAACCGGCCAGCCGGGCGCTGGCGCCCAGGAAGACGTTATCGACGATGTCGGCCTTCATGATGCAAGCGATGTCGGTCAGCCGTGATGTGACCAGCAGGGCATCGAGTAGGCCGGGGTGGTTGGGCGCGATCACCAGCGGCCGTTCGCCTCGCAAGGCATCGAGGGCCTCGATATCGAAACGGCAAGCACCAATCAACTCCAGCGTACCAAGGTAGATGCGGGACGTGTGAGTGATCGTCCAACGGCCAAGCGGGGCGGCCCAACGCTTCGGCAAGACATACAACAGCGGCATCGCCAATAACGAGCACGTCAGGGTCATCATACCGAACAGTCCCAGACCGAACCACAGCGCACCGTATTCGTATGCGCGATGCCTCCAGCGCCTCAGCAATCCAGGCGATGACGTGACACCCAGGCTCACTCGAACGCCTCGACCCGCGTCGATGATTCCCCAAAAATCCAGCCGACGCCAATCCCGGCGGAAAAGGAATAGTCCTGCCGAACGAGCGGGCTGGCGGCGAAGGCAGCGCCGCTGAGGTTGTCCCAGCGCGCGAAGCCGCCAATCCAATAGTTTGAATAGCGCTTGGACACCGCGATCAAGAACTGGCTACCGGAGTAGCCGCCCTCGGCAGCGAAAGCCGGGCGCTCAGCGGTGGCATACTGCGGAGCCACCGAATAGAAGTACTCATGGCTGCGTTCGGAGCCGAACATGGGCCCTGCGAGCAACCCCATACTCCACCCGGGAAACCCCGCAACATCGACGATATCCAGATTGATGCGAGGTGAGAACACCCAGCCGATATCCTCCATCCCACCGCTCACGGTCACTGCGATCCGCACTGGCAGACGTAGGTCGAGCTTGTAGCGCCGGTCGCCGGTTCGCCACAGGTGGATATCAAGGGCCGGGCCGATCTCTACCGTCGGCTGCAGATCCGGCATACCCTGCCGGGCACGGTTCTGGTCGCTGTTCACCGGCAACGAGGCGCCGACGCTGAGGTTGAGTTCAATGCGGTCACTGTCGACGAAGATACCGCGAATGCCGTCTCGGTCGGCCTTGAAGAAGTCTCCGCGATAGACGAAATAGGGAAAGGGCAGGACGTAAGCACTGGATTGGTCGGAACCGGGGTAGTCCGGGAAATACAGGGCGGTTACGCCGGCGCCGAGTTCCCATAGCGGCTTTTCGTCGGCGCCGGCAAGGCCGGGAAGACAGACAAACAGCAGGGCAACCAGGGTTGACTGCCGGCGGACCTGACTCATGGCCCAGCTCCGGACTTCAGCAGGGATGGAAGCGCATGACCGCCGGAGGCCTCGATCTCAACCAGCAGGTCCGCTCGGCAGACATCGGCCTGCAAGAACACGGCGGACACGGGGGCGCCGATGAACCGAATCAACTCGTGGCGTACCCTCGCCAAGTCTTCTCGGTATCGGATATACACCTTGTAGGCAAGATCGCCGAGCTGGAATCCGGCAGCCGGGACCCGGCGGTTCGCCTCCGCGACGACGGCGGCGATGTTGTGGAGACATTCCCGCGTTTGCGCACCCACATCACCCGCGTGCAGGGTCTGATGACCGACGATGCTGGCAGTGCCGGAGATAAACAGCAGGTCGCGCCCCCACAGATTGACCAGAGACGCGCGGGAAAAGGTCGGGCTCCGTGGACCATACTGATCGGGGTAATGATAGGCACTGATCTGACGGGGGTTTTCGATACCGACCGGTTCCGCCCTGGCAGCCAGGAAGGCGATCTGGAGACCACCGTCGGCGCAGCCGAGGGCGCAGGCGGCCGGAACGTCACCGATGACTGAACGACCATGCGAAAGAAAAGCACTCTGACGGCCAATATTGAACTGGAGGTAACGTTCCAGGTTGTGACTGACGCGATTGACCCCGGGGAAATAGTTCCAGAAGCGCAGGATCGCCCTATAACCGCGGGATTCGAGCAGTTCGAAAACGGATTCGTAGGCGGCTTGCGTCGCGGCTTGCAGGGGAGCGCTGGCATCCATGGGCGTAACCTCAGCAGCTTCATTGCGCGTCAGACAGCCAAACAGCAAGGTTTCACCCTGACGGTAACGGATGCCGTTGCGGCAGCCGGACTCGAGTACTTCCCGGCTGTACCAGACCTCACAAAGCGCCTCCTCCCCCGCCAACAAGGCCATGTCCACCGCCAGGAGCGGCAACCCCGCGGCCTCAACATGAACAATGGGTTGGAAAAAGCAGACGCCGCCGAGCGCACCGGGCACGCCGTCTCGGGCCTGCTGCGAAAGCCGGGAAACGGGTAGGTAATCCAGCCGCAGGAGATCTCCCGGAGGTTTCATCGGCAGCCGATCTCTTCCGTATCTTCAACGTAACGGATATTGCGCTTTCGCTGCCGCCAGGCCATGATCGTGTGCTTCAGGTTGGCCATGGCCGACAGGTAATAGATCGCCTTGAATACAAGTACCGAACGCCAGATCGGCGTCTTGCCGAAAATATCACCGGCCAACACCGATAGCAGCGCCTCCTTCACTCGGAAGACATTGCGTGGATACATGAACATGTCGCGCATGGTGGGACTGGTGACGCGGTAGATGAACCAGGAAAACTCCTTCGGTCCGTGCTTGATGGCGCGATCAAACGCCCGCAAGGCCTGGGCCGCCTGGTCCGGTTGACGAAGGCAGGAATCCGCCGCCTCAGCACCGGCGAAAGCACTGTTCATGGCCAGCATGACGCCGGACGAGAACACCGGATCGATGAAGGCGTAGGCATCACCAAGCAATAACCAGTTAGCGCCGTGGGTACGATCGCAGGTATAGGAAAAGTTGCCCGTGGCCTCGACCCGCGTCACCAATTCCGCGCCTTGAAGCCGTATCGCGAGGGCGGGGCACATCGGGATGAGATCCAGGAAGAAATCCTTCACCGGCTTGGTCCGGGTCTTCATATAATAGGGCCAGGTGACCACACCGATGCTGGTGACCCCGTCGGCGAGCGGAATGCACCAGAACCACCCATGCTCGAACCAGAAGATGGTGATGTGGCCCTCTTTCCGGCCCGCGTGTCGCATCGCGCCCTTGAAGTGAGCATAGAGCGATGCGCTGTTGTGCTTGGGGTTGCGGTGCTTGGCCTTGAATCGGTTACCGAGAAAGGTGTCGCGGCCGGAGGCATCGATGAGAAAGCGGCATTGCCAGGTCTCGGTCCGGCCATCGTCATGTTCCGCCCGGACCATGGCACCCGCATCGTCCGGCAGAAACTCCACGTCGCGGACGCGACAACCTTCGATGACGTTGGCGCCTTTACGCCCGGCATTGCGGATCAGGATCTCGTCGAACTCCGAACGGCGCACCTGGTAGGCATGCGGCATCGACTTGTCCCAGGCTTCGGCGAATTCGAAGGACTGGCTCTGCTCGTGCCAGGGGGACACGAATTCCGCTCCCCATTTCTCTATGCCGATACCCGCAACCTCCGCCCGCACGCCCAGTTTGTCAAAGAGCGGCAGATTGGCCGGCAACAGCGATTCGCCGACGTGAAAGCGCGGGTGGCGGGCTTTTTCCAGCAGGGTGACCCGGTGGCCCTTTTCAGCCAGTAAGGTGGCCGCAGTGGCACCGGCCGGCCCACCACCGATCACCAACACGTCACAGCATTGACCGGCGTGACTGGTTTGCATGAGATCAGACGGCATGACACTTCTCCACCTTCCCCGGCTGACGGCACAACCTCAGCAAGAGGTCCGGCCGCATGAACTGAAAATCAGACGAATTTCTGCTGGACTAAACCGCACCCAGCGCGGTATGCGATGTTTTTGGATGAGATCGGCCCCGGCAGACTCGACGATTGCTGGAGCTGGCGCGGTGTAAATGCAATCTTACTGCTTTTGTAATTAAACCATAAATGTAACTCGCTGCGCCAGGCGAGGCAGACGCTGCCGGAGGGCCAACCGCGGCACTTCGGTTGTCGTCTGAAGCAAAAATACGGCCGGCCCCGTCGGTAGTCGCGATGGGCGAGGCCCCCACCGGCGTTCCGGTGGACCACGCCGACGAAACCGTCCTGCGCGTGCGCGCCAAACTGGGCTCCAGGACTTCGCGAGGCTCCTGATCATGAGCCAAATTTCGCTGCGCACCCTGGCCTAGCCGAGCGCTAGTGGCGTACCATCCTTTCCAGTTCGCGCACGCTTTGTGCAGAACCGCTTGCAGAAGCCACGCGACCCACCATCGTCCAGCCAGTGCGACGTTGACCGCGTCAAGGCGGTGGTGTTTGTGCTCAAGGCGCTTATCCATTTTTGTCGCTGACCTGGGAATTCCATGTTGACCTTTGACAGTGTCAGTTACCGGTACCCAAGCGCGCCCGACTGCGCCTTGGATGCGGTCGGCTTCACCATTGCCAAGGGCGCAGTGCAGGGTTTGTTGGGGCCGAACGGGGCGGGGAAATCGACCTTGATGGGTTTGATGTGCGGTCACTTGCAACCTTCCCGTGGGCGCTTGATTTGGCAACGGCCGATGCGGGTGAGTCTGATCCCGCAAGAGTATGCTTTTTACCCGAGCTTGACTTGCGCCGAGAACTTGAGTTGTTTTGCCGGCGTATTGGACCTCCCCCGGCAGGAATGCCAAGCCCGCATCGCCCGGGCGGTCGCCTTTTGTAATCTGGATCCAGCACACTTGAAGCGCCGGGCACAGGCTTGTTCCGGCGGGATACGACGGCGCTTGAACCTGGCGATCGGCTTGTTGAACCAACCTGAACTCATGCTTTTCGATGAACCCACGGTCGGCATTGACCCAGTGTCTCGCCAAGCGATTTTGCAACAAATTGGTGCGCTCGCGGCGCAGGGCGTGGCGGTGGTCTTCGCCTCACACCAATTGGAAGAGGTCTCGCAACTGTGCACGCAGGTCGTGCTATTGCAAAACGGCCAAGTGCTCGCCGATGTGGCGATGCAGTCCGTATTGCATGATTACGCGAGCTTGGAGGATTTTTACATCCGGAAAACCAAACTGTACTTGGACGCGGCCCGACTCGATGAGGTTCCTGCATGAGTGATGGAGACAGGATCCCCCCGGCGCCGTCACAATGGGGCGTGCGGCTCAAGCCCCGCCAGATTTGGTCGTTGCTGGTCAAAGATTGGCGCTGCCTGCTGCACGACCGGCATGGCCTTGCGGCGCTGTTCATCATGCCTGCCCTCTTTATCTTGATCATGAGTTTGGTCATGCAAGAGGCCATGTCTTACGACGCACTGCCGCAAATGCCCGCCATCGGAGTCATCAACCGCGCACCGGCTGCATCCGGTCACCGTCAGTTGACCAAACGCTTGCAGGCTGATCTGAGCGCCGGTCTTTTCACGGATCAGGCTGCTTTGCTGGCCGCGTTGGAGGCCAAGCGTATCGGCATCGCGATTGTCTTGAGCAGCCCCGAATCGACTGACGCAGAAGAAATCGCCCCGTTGCGCGTCGACCTCCTGGTTGACGACATGACGCCGGTACCCGTGGTGAACGCCCTGCGCAGCCAGATCGAACAAGGTTGGGGACAACTGTTGCCAAAGCTCTTGATCGCCGATGCTGACCCTGTGGTGCGAGCCCTGTTACCGTCAAGCATGCTTGATCCGACGCTGATCAACGCACAGATTCAGATCAAGAGCCTTTATGAGATCAAGGGCCACACGCACTTTGGTGCAGTACAGCGGGTCGTGCCGGCCTGGTTGGCGTTTGGAATCTTTTTCATCGTGTTGCCGCTGTCGGCTGTCTTTGTCCAAGAACGCCAACTCGGCACCTTGAGCCGCTTGCAGACCATGGGGGTTGGCAACAGCTCGGTGATCTTGGCCAAAGCACTGTGTTTTGGCAGCGTCAATGCTCTGCAGGTCTTGGTCATGCTGCTGGTTGGTGTGCTTTTGGTACCACAGTTGGGCATGCAGGCCCTGTCGTTGCACTTTGACTGGCCGGCACTGGGGCTGATGACGGCGGCCACCAGCCTGGCTGCCTTGGGCTTGGCGTTGGCCCTGTCGGCCTGGGCCCACAGTGTCGAGCAAGCCAGTTTAATCGGCGGTGCGCTGAATGTAATGTTGGCAGCCATCGGCGGCATCATGGTGCCCAAGGCAGTGATGCCCTTGTCGCTGCAGACCATGACGGCACTCTCACCGCTAGGCTGGGCCAATGAAGGATTCGCCCGCATTTTCTTGGGCGAACAAGAATGGTCGCAGTGGCTGAGTGATGCCGCACGGCTATCTGCCTTTGGCATCGCCATGTTGTTGTTGGCCGCCTGGCAACTGCGCCGTCAGCGCTAACAGCGCCCGAAAGAACTGCGTCTCCTGTGCCGCCAACTGATTGGCAGTCTCTTGCAGCGTCCGCGGCGACAAAGGTGCCCGACCCTTGGCCATACGCGCCAACTCCATGGCGAAGTCGCGCCAAGTATCACCGATTTCCGTTAACTCGATGGCTTTTTGTGCCAGCCGCTCACTCTGCAGGCACTGCGCCGATTCCTGCAAAAACGCCGCGTACAAAAAGCGAAATCCCGCCCCTCCCGTTCCGATCACTTCCTGCATGCGCACAATGTGCAGCAGCAAGCGGGCAGTATCGCGCGGCGCGTTTTCCTCATCGAGTTCCCGAAGCTTCCTCCCCAGAAAACGAATACCTTTGACACCAATCCAAGGCAAAGCCGGTTGCAGCATTTCTTTGGCCACTTGCTTTATCGCGGGGCCAATCTGACCGCAGACATCTTGAGCGGCCACGTCTCGTGAGAAGTAAAACAAACGCCCTTTTGGCGCCAATTTGCCGCGCACAAAGCGAGCGCGCTGTAAATCATCGCGCGCGATGCAATGCGTCTCTTCGAATACCGAATCACTTACGGTATAACTGTCGCCGTGTTGCTCATAAACGATCAGGTTATGGGCATTGAAGTGAAACCGCAGATTCTCCGGAACGTAGGGCAGCCAATAGATACAAGCCTGCAAACCGACGGGCTGGCCTTGTGCCAGGAGCGCATCGAGCCTGACTTGACCGGCCGCACTGCTGGTGAATTGCTGCATTTGCAAAGGCAGTTTCAAGCGCCGCTGCAAGCGCGCGATGATACGCCCGGGTAAAGCCCGGTAGGCAACCAAGGGCATACCATAGATTTTTATAAACGGCAGGTAAGAAAAGCTCAAGCCTGCGGCCAAGCCAAAGCACATGGCCTCGGACAGGGGCCAGCCGTGATGAGCCAGTAGACTGGCGGCGGCCGAACTTTCGCAGTGCGAGCCTTGGCGGTGCTTGAAGTCAATCATAGCAATCCAGATCCTGTGCCTGCATGCCCAGCACCTGGGCATAGCGGGCGCGCAAGGCAGGGCTCAATTTGGCAAAACCCTTGGGCTGCAAATGCCGCTTGACACGCCAGCACCAGAGCCCGACCGCCTCGGCCAATAAGGACTCATCCAGCCGCAACCGGTACATATGGTAACGCAAGGGCGAATCCAGGCCTTGCTGGATACGGACTCTGCACTCGGTCTGCAGGTGATGGAACCAGGCCACCTCGTCCAGACCGGCTTGCTCTTCGGGGTCCCACCCGGCAGAGTGCGCCGCCTGGTACTGCCCGGCCTCGTTGAGCGCATACACGACCCGCCGCTGCCCGGAGAGCAGCTTACTATCGAGGGTTTCCAATTCGGTCGTGCGCATGACGGTTGCCTAGCCTTGGCAGACCGTCAAATGCATGAAGCCGCTGCTAAACCGCCCGCTCTCGGGCACCATGCAAAGGATGGTTTGCTCCGGTCTCAGGCGTCCGCTGCGCAGCAACTCGTCCAGCATAATGTAGATGGACGCCGCACCGGTGTTGCCGCAGCGGCACAAATTGGTGAACCAGGCTGCCTCGGCAATCGGCAACGCCAATGCCTTGACCACCGCGCCCAATGCCGGTGCAAAATACATGGAAGACATGTGCGGCAGGAACCAATCGATCGGACCCTGAACCAGGTTTCGGCGTGCGATCAGATCCCGTAACGGGTTTTCAAAACAGGCGCGAACGACGTTTTCATTGAGCAGACGCACATTCTGCTTGATCGCCATCACCGAATTCGTCGTGCGCGCCTGGGCGCTCAGCTGCATCCAGCCCAATAGCTGCCCTTGACTTTCCTGCGCGCCCGCGTACATGCAGGTCGGCAGCGTATCGGCGGCGGAAAATAAATCGATCCAATCGATGCGCAGCGACAGGTGCTGTGGCCGCGCCCGCGGCTCTAATAGCAAAGCCCCGGCGCCATCAGAGAGCATCCAGCGCAGGAAATCCTTCTCAAAAGCCAGTTCCCGATGGTTCTCCAACTCCAGCAACCGGGCCTCGGATTCGGATACGAAGAACTCAGCGCGCAAGAGCGGGGACGATAAGTCCGAACCCGTGGCTACCGCGCTGGTATATTCACCGGCCTTCACGCCCAAATAGGCGTATTTCAGGGCGGTCAACCCCGACAGGCAAATCCCGCTGGTCGCCAGCACTTCGCGGATCGGTACGCCCAGTTCGCCGTGTACCATCACGGCATGGTTGGGCATAGTCTGGTCGGGCATGGAGGTGCCGCAGACCAAGGCCGCGGTTTGCACCGTGCCATGATCAAACAGGGCCTTGACGGCCTCGGCGGTCATTTTGGCATTGCTGTGGGTCGGAACTCCGGCCGTGCTGTCGATCGCGTAGTGGCGCGACTCAATGCCATTACTCTTGAGAACAATGCGTTTGGCGCGCGAGGGGCGGGGGCCCACTTGCCCCAAAACCGACTCGATGTGACTATTGTCGACCGGCGCATTGGGTAGGAATGCCGAGCTGGCAGTGATGTACACCTGGCTCATGGTGCAAACTCGGCCATGCGCTCCGAACCATTGCCTGAAGGTAACTCCAGAGCGGCCTGCATGGCCTGGGCGCGTTCGGGGCTCACGGCAAAGACCAGTTTGCGCAGCAACATGGTGATGGGCACCACGGTGCAGATCAGGGTGATCAGGATGCACAGATACATCAATACACCCAGACGCCTTGCAACGCTGCCTTGAGGTCCGATCCTGCACAGCAGCAGTGACCAGACATAAAAGCTTCTAAAACCGATTTTCTCGCTCACCGCCATGGCGGGATCAACCCGGCAGGCTTCCAAGCCACGCAACAAGGCCGCGCCTTTCTGCTCCTGATCCATGGCCAATGCTTGCACCAACGCCAGTCCGAAGCGCCGACACTGGGCAATTTGCTCCGCGGCCAAGCCCGCATCGGGCAAACCCAACGGCTGCTGCTGCCGCTTGCCCGATACGATCCAGCGCAGTGTGGTGATAAAGGTGATCAGTGCGGGCGAGGGATCGACCAACGCAATATGGTCCAGCAGACGCGCACCCAGGGTGCTGAGTTGTTGTGCGACTGACTGTTGCGCCATGACCCACATGTTGCGTGCGGTGACCACCGTGATAACCGGCTTGCCGATGAGCAACGCTTGCGCCTGGGGACTATTCAAGAAACTCGCAATCGGGAGGGCCGGGGAGAGATACCACACGGGATAAGCCAGAATCACCAGGGCGTAGTCGTCGGCGCCGGGCAGTGCGATGGTATCAAGGGTCGGCCCAATACCTTGAACAGCTTCCGGAAAAATCTCCAGAAACCGTAAAAACGGCCATGGAAAAGGATAGGCTTGCCGGGGCTGTATATCAACACAATCAACGCGTATTCCAGCGTGCCGCAGCGGCGCAACGATGCGATCAGAGACTTCGCGTGTTTGCCCCGTTTGCGAATAGCGAAGTAACAAGACGCTTTTCTGGTCCATGCCAATATCCAAATGACAATATTTTTTGCATCAGCGCTAGATGCTTATATCATAAGACGTTTGATTATTATACCTCGCGGCGAACAGGAGCTTCAACCACTCGGTACCGGTTCCGGCCCTGATCTTCGGCGCGCCGAGTGCGCCGGGCAAGCGGGTTTGGCTGCGGCGGACAGCCTGGACACCCCATGACTCCCGGCGCACGGCTAGCTGCGGTACCAGGCAAAAAGATCCGCCTCAGGATCACAAATCCGGCCCGATAATGAAGTGCAGCCGCGCCGGCGGCAGACCCCAGTTGCTTGGACCCTGGTCCTTGGTCAGGGCGAAGGCGACGGCCAACCGCACCTGACCGATGGGTGAACGCCACGCGACCTGCAAGCCGACACTCTGTTCGTATTCCAGCGCATAGTCCGGGTCGAAGGCATTACCGAAATCGGTGAACACGGCGGCACTCCAGTTGCCTTTGAGTTGCCGCTCCAGTTCCAGGCTGCCCACCGCCAGAAAGCGGCCGCCGACCGTCTCGTCGGTGATCGGGTCGTTCGGACCCAGGGCGTCGTAACCCCAACCGCGGATCGACTGATCGCCGCCGGCATAGAAACGCCGACTGGCCGGCAGATCGTCCAGGCGGCCGGCCCAGGTGGCACCCAGATCGCCGCGCACGATGAGACGGTAGTGGCTCGACAGGCGCCTGATCCCCTTGAAGTCGACAACACCGCTCAAGTAGGACGTTGGTGAAATGAGCCCACCGACCGAACCGAGAATCGTGTATTTGAGACGGTAACCCTTGCTGGTGTAGAGCGGATCGTCGGCGACCGTCTTGGCCCAGGATACATTGGGGACCAGCTCATTGACCTCGTCCGTCTCCACATCATTGATGGTGAAGTCTTCGTAGCGGTAGTCGATACCAAGATCACGCCGCCAGCCGCCCGGGGTGACGATCGACTGGCCGAAATGGACCAGGCCGATCCAACCGGCGCGGGTGGTCGTATCGTAGTAGGTGAAATTCGGGTTGATCCGCAGATAATCACGCTGCGGGTTGGCGATCGGCATCCGGTAGTCGAAGTTGAACTGCGACAGGGCCGGGGACAGGCTCAGCAAGGTACGGAAATTGTGCCCCCACTGATTCAGATAACGGCGGCGCCAGTCCATGCTGATCCGCGGACCGATATCGGTGGCGAAACCCGCGCCCACCCGAAACTTGTTCGCCTGATTGCGCTCCGCGATCACCTCGATCGGCACCACCAGGCTCTCCCCCGTCGGATCCTTGTGTGGGACGATCTCCACCTTGCCGTAGTATTCAGTCCCCAGCAGGCGCGATTGCAGGCTCACCAGCCGGTCGGGGTTGTAGACCTCCCCCGGTTTGAAACGCACATAACGGCGCAGGAGATCGTCCGCCAGTAAATCCTGGGTGAAGGTCACCGGACCAAATACATAACGCGGCCCGGTCTCGAGCGCCAAATCCACGACAGCCCCGTTGGTCACCGGATCGACCAGGACCTGATGGCGCACCAGTTCGTAGTCCAGGTAACCCTGAGAGGATGCAGCTTGACGCAACTCAGCCTTCGCCTGCTCGTACTGACTGTGCAGCAGCACGTCGCCGACCTTCATCGGGAAGGTCTTGGGAAAAGCCGGATTGTCCGCCCCGGGGCCGGTCACCTGGTAATTCACCGCGGTGATCTTCACCGGGGCGCCGGGGTCCACCCGGTAATCGGCGATCCAGGCGCCGGCGGGGTCGGCCGGCGGCGTCAGACTGTCCTGGATCTGGACGCGATAAAGTCCAAAGGGGGTCAGGGCCGCACGGATCTGATCCGGGGCCAGGCGGTGCAGGGCCTGCATCCGCGGTTCGGTCAGCGCCGCGTCCTTGCGCTCCTGGTAGATGGAAAGTTGAGCGAGCACATTGGACTGCTGCTCCCCCGCCAAGCCCTGCACCCGGACGTCCAGCTTGAGTGCCGCGGCCTCGCCGGCCGCCAACAGCAAGCACAGCAACACCAGCGAGCACAACCGCCGACACCGGCCGGCCGAGCCGAATGGAGACAACGAGCTATCCCGACAACTCAAGGATCGGCAGCGAGCCGGTTTCAGATCCGCCACGGACTGCGCTCCGGATGAGACAGTCCCCCTATGGTAACAACTCCCGGCCCTGCCGCCACTGCTGAAAGCTCGCGGTGCGATACGCCTTGCTGTTGATGTAAGCCATGAGATGACGCAGGCGATAGAAACCCACCACCGAGTCGACCCGCAAGACCTCCCGACCGCGCTCATCGAAAAACAGGATCGACGGCGCGTAGAAGAGTCCGAGTTCAGCCGCCCAATCCCGCGCCGTCATCGGCTTGCCCGCGGGCGTCACCACCGGCGTCGCCGCGCGCAGATCGAGCTGCACGCTGTCGAGATCGGCGAACTGGCCCCTGATCGCCTCCTCCCGCAAGGTTTGGCCGTGCAGGACATCGCAGCCATGGCAATCGCCCTGCTCGAAAAAGACCGCGAGCGGCCGCTCGCTCGGGTAGCGGCGGTCCAGGTTGCAGGGGGGCGGCGCGAAGAACGACTCGTCATTGAGATCGCCCTCATCGAACACCATGCGATTATCACCGCGGGCCAGATAGTCGCGGAAGGACTCGCGCTGATGATGGCCGTCCGCCACGTACTCCAGGGCGGCACGAAACTGGTAAGGCGGGTAATAACCGCGCAGACGCAGGGCCACTTTGCCCGCGGCATCGTAGAAGAGCATGGCGGGAGTGAAGTTGGTCTGCTCGCGCTCCGCCAGGGCGCGCTCGGTCAGCCGCTCCCCGCCGATATCAGTCACCTCGTCGATGCCCCACACATCGATGGCGACGACATCGAAGTGCTTGCGGGTGTACTCGACGATATCCGGAGACCCGAAATTCACCGTCATCAGCTTGTGGCAATAGGCACAACGGGGTTGGCCGAAATAAACCATGAGACCCTGTTTGCCGGCCGCCACCGCCTCCTTCAGATCCGCATCGAGGTCGAGAAAGCTCGCCTTGAACCAGGCCGGGTGATCCAGCGGCTCGGCCCGCGGGGTGTCATCGAAACCGTAGACATCCTCGACGTCCACGGCGTCCAACGCAGCGCCTGCTGCCGCGACGCCGCCCACGAGCAGACCAACACAGAACAAAACCGCGGCCGATGAGATTGAACACAGCATTCAGGATCTCCGATCGATTCGAGTCGAACAGACTCGTTATTCACATATTGGGTGCGACCTTGATCCGAGGCCCGTTCGATGGCGAGCCAGTCTGAAAAAAGCGTTGGGACTTGGGTTGAAGGGACATAGCACAAGTTCCTGGTCAGGGCGACGCGGGGAGTATACGGCGGTGGCGATCAAGGGTTTCCGGTTGATATCCAGTGTTGGATCCCAGGTAAGTCATAAACCCAGATGAACCGGTTCGGGCGACGAAGGTAAAGATAGCGGCCCTGAAACCATTTCAAGGTCGGCACAAAACCAAGGGCCATCACCAATCCTGCGAAGACCGCAAGATCCCAAAAATCCCAAGTGCTTGGGTGATAAAATGGGACTGGCGTCGTCCACAACGGTCGACCGCTCTCGGTGTCCCAGAGTCGGGCAGTGCCATCATTGGAGCCGGTCGCTACCCACCGGCCATCGCCGGAGAAGGCAACATTGGTGACATTATCGGTATGGCCGATGAGTTCGTGCAGTTCGCGTCCCGTCGCGACATCCCAGAGGTCTGCGGTATGGTCGAACGACCCGGTCACCACCCGCTTGCCATCGGGAGAGAAAGCGACACTGGAAACCCAACCTCGATGTCCTAGCAGGGGGCGGACAACGGCTCCGGTTGCGGTGTCCCAGAGCCAGGCTTGACCGCCGCAGGTACCGGTTACCACCAGGGCGGAGTCGGGAGAGAAAGCCGCGTTATTCACCCCAATCGTCGCCTGTGCAAAACGCACTAATTGGCGGCCGCTATCGGGATCCCACAGTCGCGCAGTGTTATCCAAGGCGCCGGTCAGCACATGGCGTCCATCCGACGAAAACGCCAAACTACTGATCGGATTGGCATGCCCCTGGAGTTGCCGAATCACGGTTCCCGTAGCCCGATCCCAGATCCGAACCGTGCCGTCAACCGAACCAGAACCCGTCAAGACCCGCCGACCGTCGGGAGACAGGACCGCGCTCCGCAATGGGGAGGGGGAACCCCCAAAGCGCTGGACCTCCAAACCCGTGTCGGCCCGCCACAGTCGTGCCGTTCGGTCAGCGGAGCAGGTCAGCACATACCCGCCGTCGGTCGAGAACGAAACGTCCTCGACCCGTCCCGTATGCCCATCGAGCCGCTGCACACAGGTTCGATGCTCGGTACTCCAGATCCGCACTGTCGCGTCCCATGAGCCGGTAGCCAGCATACGGTCATTGGGTGAAAAGGCAACGCTGCTGACTACACCAACGTGACCGACAAGCGACGGATGGGTGAGAAACAGGGCCAGCGGCAGGAGCAGGACCGCGGGCGACAATAACAGGGTGGTCAGAACGGCCTTCGTAACCCCCCGCACTAACTGCTGTAGCCTGCTCACCGAGCGACGGACGTCAGGGCCTCCCGTTAGGTCCATGCCCAGAGTCAGACCAGTCGGCAACCCGTTGGGCATTGGAGCCCTCCACCCCAGCGTGCACATAGCGAGTTGCCAGACCCACCATGCCAGTGCGACACCACACATCAACACGAGCGGTACCAGCAACAGCGAGGCACTGCGCAAGCGTGGATCCTCCCCGAGCGCAATGGCAGTGAGGACCGCCCCCAGGGTGATTGCAGCCCAGGCGACAACGTAGGCCAGGCTCCGCCACTGGACACGCAAGAGCATTCGACTTGATGCCAACGGCAGTCCTTGCCATTCAGACTCGGCCTCCTGATCCTTGACGGAGACCGCCAACTCAAACAAGCGCCGCCAGGTTTGCTCGTGGGGCGCCCGCTCGCCGACCGTGACTGGCCGCGCGGCTAACAGCCCGGACAAAGCCCCAATCGGCTCAGTTCTCCAGTGCTCACGCGCCAGCGCGAGGAACCGGGCAAGATTCGTGACTTGCGGGCCGACGCTCACCCAGGGCCACGCCCGCCCGATCGCGTCCGGGTCGAGCAGTTCCGGATCGGGCGGCGGTTGCTCGTTGAGTCGTAGCACCGCCGCGCGAGTGGTCAGGAGCGAGCGCATCAAGTCGATCACCAGCCTCAGTGTTGGTTGCTCCCTTTGCTCCGCCAGAAGGATAAGTAGACGCCACACCAGGGGGATACGCTCGATGCCATTCAGATTGCACAGACCGATCAGCGCTGCCCTGCGATGTGCCGGATCCCCGCTGTCTACCATCAGCCCAAGCAACTCGATCGCCGTCGGTGTATCGAGTCGGCCGATCTGCTCGGCTAGCCGCTCCGGTTGATCAAGCGCAAACAAGGAGCGCAAGGTGCAATCAGTAATCTCGCGAAGCCGTGCGGGGGCATATCGCGCCAGACCAATTAAGCCCCGCAACAGATCGGGAAAACCTTTTGCCTGCTCTTGCTCCAGCGCCTCGGCTAACGCCTGCGCGACCTTGCTGCGCAGATCGATCCACTGATCGGGGAGGACCGCCGCACATTGAGCAACGAGTGTCAGGCGTTGTCCGTTCCACCCGGTGGACTCCCCCGCATGGGCAAGGAGTTGTTCGACGAGAGTACCGGCCTCCTGATGATTCAGCGCCGCGTAGAAGGTCAACACCAACGACCAATGCGGCTCATCCTGGTTGGCGAGCGCCTCATCCAGCCCCTCCTTTCCCAACAACTTCAGTCGTTGCGCGGCACAAAACTGGTGAAAGGTGCGATGGGCAAACCGAAAGGGTCCGCGATTGGTGTCGACGATGAGGCCTGCATCGAACTGCATCTCGCGGATTAACGCATTCGCATCCTCAGGTTGAAAGTCAATACGGATCTTCGCAAGTTCCTCGGCGGTCCGTTTCAGATCGCCCACCGCCCAAGTCTCGAAATCCCGGCCCTCCCGAGTGGCTTTCCTCAGGGTATCGAGTGCGAACTGGTGCAAGAGGTCAAGCTTCAACTGGTAAGGCTTGGCGGTGCGGGGATGCAGGTCCGGCGGGCGATCCAACTCGCGACGGCGGACCAAGTGCTCAAGTCCCCGTTCAAAAAAATCGGCCAACTCATGCGGCACCCGGTCGTCGGCCTGCGAGAGGTAGACGTTCATCGACAGGCTGAGCAGCAGCGGATTCCGGTGCAACTCCGCAACCTTGGGATTGGCGCGAATCTTATCGAGAAACCTGCGGCAGGATTTCCCGCGCTCCCGAAACTGTCGATGGCGCCGGGTAACCATAAGATCCAGTTCCCCGTCGCGCAGTTCGGCGATACGAAACAACCTGAAACCGTTACGCGGGAGCAGATTGGGGTCGCTCAGACGAATCAGGCCCTGCTCACGGCAGGTGGCCAGCACCTGATTACCCGGCACCCTGTCCGGATCGCCCATGGCGAGTCCATCCACCAGACCCACGATGCGGGCCGGTAACCAGGCAAGGTCCGCCTCGCCGATCTCGTCAAGACCGTCCAGCAAGATCAACAGCCGATATTCCCGATCCAAAGCGTCCAACAACGGCACGGCCGGCTTGAGGCCAAACTCCGTGCAAAGCAAGCCGGCGATCCAGTCGCGCAGCGACAGGCTGGAACCCTGTTCCGCATAGTCGCGCAATCCCACGAAAATAGGCAAATGATGCCTAAGACTCGGGGCAAGTGAGTCGGCGAGACCGCAAGCCAGCGCCCTGAGCAGAGTCGACTTGCCGGAACCGGGTGCACCGAGGATCAGCAGTCGACCGCTGTTCACCGCCGTCAGGACCGCGCTGAGGCTATAGTACGGCAGCGCTCCATCAGACACCGCAGCCGGATCCGCGATGCCCCCGGAGCGCTCCATCAGCGTGGGCGGGACGAAGACTCCGCCAAGGTCGAGGGACTCTTTCCGATCGGAAAAGCTATTCACCACCAAACCATAGCGGCGACGCAATTGTCGGCGATAGGCGCGGATGGCAAACCAGCGCAGCCCTGCGGTCGCGGCAAGCCGCGTCAAGCCGCGGTTCAGAAAAGGCACGAACCAACGCAAGAGGCGTACGGCGAGCCAACCGAATAGCAAGACGAGAACCCCGCCCACCACTTCGTTGACAATCTCTAAGCTTTCAAAGCTGCTCGCGATCTGCCCCAGCCAAGCGTCCAAGGTATCACTAAGATGCAAACTCTGGGATGCGCTTTGGCTGGGCATTGACACTTCTCCTCAGCGTTGGTTAGCCTTGTTATCCGCTATCGCACGTCGAGGCCGAGACCGAATTGATGGCATCCGGCTTTAATATCGGATTGTGGGTGGTAGTATTTGTAAAACACCTTGGAGAAGCCGCTCAGGGAGTGCTGCGCAACGACTGCGAGAATCAGGTAGTGTCCCTCTTTATCGCAAAGCGTACAGAGATCCTCGGTGGTTCCAACTCTGAAGGCATAATTCGCCTCTTTGTCATGCCGTGCGAAACCGCCAACTTCGAAGATGTGATCTTTTTTTAACGGCAGGAGAGTATTTCGCAAGACCACTCCATCCGGAACCGCCTTTGGTACGACACGCGTGAGTTGCAGCCTGATGTTGGTGACCGGGAAACGCGAGCGGTTCAAGATCTTGAATCCGAACATTGGTTCGCCCGGTCTGGACTGATTGGCAATGAACGGTGAGAACGCCAAGCGAGGGCGCAGCCGGTAGAGGGCGAGCAGAAAGATCAACGACGCTGCGCCGCTCGACGCAACACCGATCAGAATACTGGCAAGCATACTGGCATCCTCCCGATTAGCGAGGTTTCGAAGCAGCATGACCTAATACCATAGGGCAGCACTGGTCATGATCATGGGTCCGGCCATTGCGCATTGTACCGTCCCCAAGATCCTAAAGAGCGATCTATCCGCACTACGGTAAGGTCGCGATCCATAGGGTCCGCTATGCGGACAAACGCCCTCGCGGCTACCACGGAGGTCCAAATTATGACCGAGGCCGCCGGCATCATTTCAATCGACGCAGTTGTGTGTTAACGTCATGCAACTGCCGATCGACCCTATTCGCTTTCTTACGCGCGCTGATCAGTTGCTTGTCTGTTGCATTTATAGTAGCATCCACCGCTTTTTTTTCATCCGCTAACTGCTGCGTTGCTCGCTGCTCCTTCGCAATGGCTAACTGTCGGTCTTCAACCCGCTTCTTATAACCGTCGGATGAGAATGTGCAAGTGAGTGCAGACCCAAGTCCTTGGTCCCGCGTTGGATCACAGCCCGCGGTCGTCGCACACCCTGCGAACAACTGAAAAAAGGCGGTCGCCGCGACCAGCGCACCCCAAGACCTAACCGCGTTTGAACAATTTGTATGTGCCATTGATATCGCTCTCCAGTACCTCGCTGATTTGCTCGTGTTGCATGCGCTGCTGTATTGCCGGGGCCATGATTCTCTGTGCTTCGCTCTGACTTACTCCAGCCTTGGTCAGGCGCTTTGTCCAATCTTGCTCTCGGCGTGCCAGTTCGGCGCTGACGGCCTTCTGCCTATCCCTGGCGCGCTCTGCCGCAGCCAAAGCTCGCTTCTCTACATCCAGCAAACCAGCGTTCTTTGCGTAAGCTTCACGAATCCGCGCTAGGTCAGCACGTTTTTCATCGACGACGACCCGCTGAGCTACGATCATCCGTGCTGTCTGTTCATTGTCCTTTTGAATGGCAGCGATCGCCTGATCGAGTGTCTGTTCCTTTTGCGCGTAGGCCGCGCGATTGGCGTCAAGCGCCCGGCCTGCACCGTATCCAGCCAATGCTCCCCCCGCCGCGATTGCTGCACACTGGTTAGCTGATCCGCCGGACAATGCACAAGCGATGCCTCCTAGAGCAGCCCCAGCGATGGCACCTTGTACGTCGGTTCGCCCCAAGGTCTGCGTCAGCCAATTACTCTCTTGAGCATAGCGTTGTTCGGCTGGAGTCAGTCTGGAATCGCCCATCTGAGGGAAGCCAGCGCATCCCGTCAAACCCATAACAGCAATTGCCAGGATGGCAATGAGAAGACGCTCAATAATCTCTTGCACCACGATACCCTCCATTGAGTTGACAGCTAGTGAACCTCGATGTCTTTACATTCCCGATACCACTGCTCCTGAAGCGCCTTGCCATCGTGACGAAACTGCGCGACCTGGCGGTATGCAAGACGCACGGACAGCAAAAAATCAGTGACGCTTCGTCGTTGCAAATCGTTCGCCAGGAACGCATGTTGTTGCTCCAATAGCGAAGCCTCATACGTTTGACCTAGCTTGATGATGGTGCCGGCATAGACCCGCACATTCGACGCGATGATGTCCGGATGATTTCGTTTCTCCGCCTCGATCTCGGCGCAACGTTTAGGAAAAGCCTGCGGTGTTCCACATCTGAAATCTTTTTCATCACGTGGGATCCGCAGTGTGACCTGATAATGATCGGACTTCGCGCCAAGGCACAGCAGCCCCGCCGCTCGCAACGCCTCTCGTGCCGCTTGCGCGAGTTGTTCATCCCGCGATTCGATTGCTGCTGCCAGGGTGACGCGCAAGCTATTCAAGCGCAACTTGAGGTTGAGGTCGTCCGCATGCTCGGCTAGGTCCCTGAGGTCGTCCCGTGGGTCAGCCAGTGAGGCAGCCCCGAGATTCGAGACGGAACGCGGACATGCGACCATGGCGTTTGGATGGTCACGTCGGCACTGCTCGAGCTGCACAGTCATTGTTGCGAGATTCCGTTCCAAGGCGGGAACCCGTGGGTCATCGAACTCCTGCGTTGACGCATGAGGATTAGGCGGCGTCGCTGGCAAATCCTGATCCTCGCTTCGTGGTGGCATTTTCTGCGATGCCGCTCGGGGCGAAGCGGCTTGGGTGCCCTCCCATTCAGCGGCAATCGATTTCGACTTCTCCTTGTCCCAGACAGGGCTTGCGACCACCAGTCTGACCCCCGTGCTGGGATTGTGCCGAGTATCGCCGTTAAGGTAGTAGGGCACCTCTTGTCTCCAAGAGGTACGGATGTCGCCGAGGGGGGTATGTGAGCTGCCGCCGCGAATAACATAGGCACCGGTCTGTCCATGTCGGCGTGAAGGCAAACGCAGATGAAAAGGCTCGAGGACCAATTCGTCGACATTGCCTAGCATGTCATACAAACCGAGCGGGTTAGGCTTTTTTAAACCGATCGGTCGCGGCGCTCCGTCACTAGCCGATTTCGGGTCGTTGTACCAAACATAGTCGTTCAGGCTCTCTTGATCCCTCATTGGTGGAATAGTTGCCTGAAAGTCCGCGGCCGATCCGGATAACATGAGCCCGCCCCGTGCAGCGAATTCCCACTCGGCCTCGGTCGGCAGTCGGACATAGCCAACCAACCGCCCCTCACTCGGCAGCTTGTCTTTCGCATGCTTAAGTAGCCAGAGGCTGTAACGATGCGCCAGATCGACGGCATCGAACCAACTTAGTCTGGCCATTGGCAAGTCCCTATCCTGCAATTCGCCGGGGCAGGCGTCGGACATCATGGATTGGTATTGCTGGCGGGTAACCTCGTATTTTCCGAGCAGGTAGTAGCGGGTCTTGCTGCCTTGGCCGAACGCACCCGACACGGCGAGTTCCATAGCGCCCTCCAGGGCCACTTTCTCATCAATTGCGGTATTTCCAAGGCGCACCAATTGATCGCTCCCCACTCCGGACCACTCGGTCTCGACCCGCCGGAACACCATCGACCCGTCACACGGCATGGGCAACACGACATCGTCCGCTGCCCGCTGCGGATTGAAGACCGCCGGGTCCCAGTCCGCGGCGGCCTCATCGGCAACCGCGAACATGATGAACAGCAGGGAGGCACTAAGCCTCCCGCAGACATTGCGCGGGCTCAAAGGACGTTGCATGCACTGCCCCCAGGGTTGATGCCAAGACCGAGAACGCCACTGTCGCTATGGCCGCGGCAAGCAATTCGCCGCCGCCGAGTGTGCAGACCGGACCGACCGCGCCGTCTGCGCCCAGCAGATCGAGAAAGGGTCCGGCACCGAACGCGTTGAGCAATACGGACCCAAGCTCAAAGAGCAGGAACGACAGCCCAAATGCGCAGAGGCCGAGGAACCCGCCCTGGACCAGGCAGAAGGCCAAGACCCCCGGACGACTGAAGCCCAAGAGCTGCAGCAGGGCCAAGGGGTAGCGCTTGCGCTCGATGGTGATCCAGATCGCGCCGCCAAAGGAGAGATAGCCGCCGACCAGCGACACCACGGCGATCGACAACAGAATGCGGGTGAGAAAGCGCTCGGCGGCATTGAGCCGCGCCAGGTCCTCACCGCGGGTGCGGACCTCCAGCCCGGCGTGGCGCAGCAGGTTCGCGAGCGAGGCTACGTCTTCGGGCTGTTTCGCATAGAGTCGGGCCCCGGAGAAGCTGGTGCGGGGCATCGTGCGTTCCGCGCCCTCGGTGACACCAAAGGCGGGCACGCGATAGCCTCCGCGATAATCCTCAAGGGCGATGAGAAAATCGAGGCTCGCAAAGATCGCCGGTCGCGCGTAGTTGGTGTCAGGCACGATCCCCGTAACCTGTAACTGGACTGACTCCTGCCGCTCGCCGGTGCTGAGAGTACGCTTCAGTATCGCCGACAGCGGCTCACCCGGGCTGACGCCCAGACGTGCAGCGATGGCCCCGGTGATGAAGACCTCGGTTGGCTCGGCGGGCGGGACAGTATCCTTCGGAAGCAGCGGATCATCCGCCGCCGTGGGGAGTATCTCGACGCTCCTTAAAATATCGCCCGACGCGCCTTGAAGGTCGACCAAGGTATTGAGCGTGCGGGTCCGGGGAATCAGGAAGCGAATACTGTCGGTCCGGGTCCGCAACTGGTCGAACCAATCGAGCGGCAACCGGGCGTTCTCGAATACGATGACCTCCAGGTTGCGCGGGTCTTTGACCAGGATATCGCGCATCGTCGTCACGACCCCGGTCTTCAAGCCGAAGAGCAGCAACAGCGGCGCCGACACGGCCACGATCGCCAGCATCAAGGCCCCGGAGGGTCGCCAATCATAGGCGAGGTCCTTGAGCGCCAGGCGCAAGAGCAACGGCAGTCGCATAACCGGCCTCATCCCGCGTCCTCTTCACGAAAGATCGCGGAGCGACCGTCAGGGGCCAGGCGGGCCCGCAAGTAGCGCAGGCGCAGACGTTCGACCAGGTTGCTGTCATGGGTGACGATGACGGCCATGCGCCCGCGCTCGCGAACGAGTTCCACCATCAGTCGCATGACCCGCTCGGCGCGGGCCGGGTCCAGGGCGGCCGTCGGCTCGTCGGCCAACAGCAGCGCGGGATCATGGGCCATGGCCCGGGCGACCGCGACCCGCTGGCGCTCACCGATGGACAGTTGTGCCGGCCATCGATCGAGCAGCCGCCGAATACCGAGCGTATCGATCAAATGGTCGACCGAGTCGTCCCATGGAGCCTGGCGGGCGAGGGACCGGGGGAGGGCAATGTTCTCGTGCACACGCAGAAAGGGCAGCAACCCACCGCTTTGCAGGACGAAGCCGAGTGCCTGGGCGCGCAGCCGAACACGGCGGCCGCGGGCTCGCGGCAGTCGCTGATCGATCACATCGAGCGCCGCCCCCGGACCGGTGTACCACAGGCAACGGCTGCCGACATCGGGCGCCAATATCAAACCGAGCACTTCGAGGATGGTGCTCTTACCGCACCCGCTCGGCCCGATCAGGACCAGCACTTCCCCGGGGCCGAGACGGACATGCGCGGTGTCGACCCGAAAGCACTCGGTGGCCGTCCCGCGGGTGCAGAGCAATTCAAACTCCAGGGCAGCGAGCGTGACTCCGGGCTGGTTCGGCGCCGCATCCGGGTCAGTCGCGTGACCCGCATGCGGCGTTAACGAAGACGTGGCCGATTGGCTCATGGGCATGTCCCTGGCCGGTGATCGCGCTGTTATGGCAGTGCGTCGAGCGGTACCGGATAGACCAGTTCGCCATCGTCGCTTGCCACTGCATCGCAGCCGCTCGAGCGGTCACGCTGCGGGTTGGCAAGATCGACCCAACTGGTGCAGTCGGCCTCATAGATACCATAGCGTTCGAGCTTGTTCTCGATCGCTCGAATATGATCGTCTTGCTCCGAGTCTGACATGTTCTCCCAAGCCTCCTGGCTGATGTTCATGATGACGCTCTTGTAGGGCAGGTCATCGACAAACTCGCCCAGGATCCCCAGGTCGGCGATCGTCAAGTCTTCCACCGGTTTCGCAAGCGCCGCGTCGTGGCCCATCGCCGAGGAGAAATCCACCAGACTGCGATGGAACTGATCGGAATTCGTTCGCCCGGACTTCGCGGCCTCCAAGATGCGCCGGACACCATTGGCCAGATTGCTGAGTTGGTTCTTGGTCAACAAGACGCGGATCTCGACGGTCGGTCTGACCGGCCTTTCAAGATCATGATCCCAAATCCAGCCGGCAAAATCCGACAAGGGGGTTTGACCGGCCGGGGTCAGACCCAGGTACTTCAGGTGCAGGGCATGGCCGATCAGTTCCGCGTCCTTACGCATCTGCGTCACCTTAGTACCGCCTTCAGGACAGAGTTCAACCGCTGCGCGCCGGGCGGGGTCCGGAGCCTCGCCGACAGTACGGATCGTATGAGTCATTCCACGGACGGCACAATCGATCCATGGTCCGAAGTTTGCCACGTCTTCGGCGTGTTCGACCGGGTAGTAGAGAGAACCGCTGGTTAAGGCGCTTTCGGTGAGTTGCTGGTATTGCTGGGCAGCTTTGAGGTGGTTCTGCAGCGTAAGCCCCTCAGGAGTCTTCAGGTGAATTGTATAGAGGTAGATATCGCGAAATCTGGCAATCGCTGCCACGTCTTTTGCCGATTGGCCCGTCTTGGATAATGGATCGGTGGCATCCAGTGCTCCGGCATCAGAAATCAGCACAATATGTCGTGCGAGATAAGGGCTCCAGTCGATCGATTGCAACGCAAGCATAATTCCAGCATAGGCGTCTTCGTCGAACCGCTCGGTCGGTACCGATGCCGCCCTGACTTGCGCGATACCGGCCTCAAACTCTGCGGCAGAGTTATCCGTATTCGGATCGACAAACAACTTGGCGACATACTCAAGCTCAATAGGATGCTTGCGGGTATCAGAGCGAAATGCAACGAGTCCAAAGCGGATCTCATGACCGCCGGGGCTGTTCGACAGGTGTTTATAGATCTGGCGCACCGCCTCTTTAGTCCGCTCGATGTACTTCCCCATCGAAATGGTTGAATCGATCACGAAGACCACCGCGGCCTTGACCAACGGGGGCACGGAAGACGGCACCGACTCCTCGGCAATTGAATGTACCTTGAGCAGGTGAACGCGCTGGCCCTTAACTATTGTCTCTGTGAAATCGACGATCGGGAGAAGATAGAAATTCCGCTTGAAGTCGAGATAATTCTCCGGCTCCGCCGCCACTACACGCGGGTCCGGTCGACCACTCTGTACCGCCCCGATCATGCGGCCTAGCTCAAGGCCTGGCTGCGGTAAGGCCGCAATCTTGGACACGTCCCCAGCGTCTTTCAACAGCATCACCCGGTTGCGGCCGGCCGGGTTATCGAAGGTGACGACGATCTGTTGCTTCCACGCGACCGTGCGCTCCTCCTTGATCCACCCGGTGGTGTGACATCCCGCGTCCGGCCCGACTTCAACCCAGCCCTCGCCGCCGACCATCCGGCGCTGGTAGACATAAAAGGTGAGTAGGGGCGGGAGCGCTTGTCCGGTGGGCTCGCCGGGATTGGTCGTCAGTATGGCATCGGGTCTGGTGAGCACCCGCTGGAAGAGCGTGCGCTTGCCCGGCATCAATAGTGGCGCGGGGGAACAGCCGACTGGCCGGAGGCTGGGGCCGGTCGGTCCGGGTGATGAGAGCCGCGTTTCGGTCAGGAGCGGCGGATTGGTGTCCCCATCGGCAGGCTGCGGCGCCCACAGACTCGGCCCGAACGCCGCCCAACCCGAGGCGGCGATCCCCGCGGCAGCGATTAATCCGAGCCATTTGAGCGGACGCCGCGGCTGACCGGAGCCGCTGAGCACCGCTCTCAGGGGGCCCCCGCATTCCGGACAGATGAAAGCGCTCTTATCCGCCGAAACGGTTTCGTGTCGCGCTGCAATCCCGCAGAGATCGTAGTTCTTACACTGCCCTTCTTGCTGTGCCATCGCTGTCCCCGCTCTACCGAGCGGTCGGGCGCCGCGCCCGACCTCTATGCGTTAAGGCCAATCATTTTTCGGTTCCCTGTCTCAACGTCGCGGCCACTCCCGCCAGCGTCGCATCGCAAAGGCGTTCGCCGCTCGCTCGTAAGTCACCGGCGGATCGACGTGCGCGGTCACATAGGCGTAGAGGTCGCGGCGATCACGGTTCTCCGCATCAAGCAGCGCGAGATCGTCCGGAAGCAAGCCGACGCCAGAAACGGGATCCAGCAATCCGTGCTCGGTTCCGAGCGCCTTCCCTGCGGCCTTCAGCGCGGCGATCCGACTCGCACGCTCCGCGAGGCCGCGACGAACCGACTCCAACTCCGGGGCTGGGGGATCACCTGATATCCATTCGTCGAACGACGGACCATGACTCCCGGGATTGCGGCAGCACCACATCCGCCAACCGACGCCGGACGCCACCGCAGCCAGCGCGAGGGATGCACCAATCAACAGGTTGCGCCGCCCCCTTCTCCGCGGGGTGGTCGCTCCGTGCGGGGTCTCGGGCGTCAAGGGCGCCCCGCACCCTGGACACACGAAGGCTCCGTCATCGGCCTCGACGACTTTGCGATCATCGGCATAGTGACAGCCGCCGAAATTCTTGCATCGCCCTGCGACCAACGCCATGTGAATTCTCCTTTAGCGCACCGCCAGCACGCGGTCGATTGCCGCACCGCAGGCGTCGTCGATGCGCAGATACACCCGATCACGCTCGTTGTTATTACGGTTCTGACGCACAGCATCCAATTGATCCAAAAGAGTCTCCTTCAGGCCCTGGCGAGCCGCCGCATTGCGAAAGCGCTCACCGGCCAGGGCTTCGTCGACCCGTCGCTCCACAGCCTCGCATTGCTCCTGGGTCAAGCGATCGATGAAGGCATCTAGCTCGGCTGCCTCCAAGGCCGGGCGGGCGGGCCGCTCGAATAAGGAGAGAAGTGCATCGGGCACATAGTAAAAACGTGGGCGCCCATCGGTATCGCGCAGCCGGAGCATCCGTTCGTCCAGGCCCGTACTATCATTGTGTGTGCGCTCAAAGAGTCCCAAGGCCATAGCGATCTGCAATGCGGGCAGCACACGCTTGCCGGCCTCACCCGGCGCCGGACGAAAGAGGGAAGGCAGATCCGGACGATGGTCCTCAATATGGACCTCCAACAGCGCCCGGTCGCGCGGACCTACGGCCAAACGATGGTCGTAACGCTCCTTCAGATACCAGACCGGATCGAGATAACGCAGCGGAAAGACATACTTGAACGCGACGAGACAGATCTCGTTGAGCCGACCGCCACTATCGACAAAGTCCATTTGACGGTCGAAGGCAGCCTGGAACTGCGTCTTCAGTTGTTCGCGAAATGCCGACTTCTCATCGCACTTGGGCAGGGTGACGACGAAGCGCGAGAGCGGTCCGTTGGTGCCTGCAAATTCGACATCCTTCCACTGCATGAAGGTGCGGGCGCTTTGCACCAGTGTCCTGACATAGGCGCGTAGCTTCTCTGGCTCCGAGAACTGCTCGGCCAACTTAGCGACGATGTTGACCCCGAGCAGTCGATTGCCTTGCCCGGTCCGTTCCTCGTGGGCCTGCATTGCGTTGCCGCGGGCGACATCCTCAAAGACGCGCATGGCATCCGCGGTCCTGATGAAGTGAGTCACCATCATGGCAAAGGGCGGCTCACGTCCGCTGGTGCGTTGTCTCTGCTCGCGGGCGGAGTCGACCGCCCGCTTGCGCAGAACGGCCGCCCAGGTCCGCTGACGCTGTTCCAGTTCCAGCAGGCTGCGACAGAACCGGCGCACCTTCTCCGGTTCGTAGAATTTCACGACATTGGCCTTCTCGACGTCGGTTTGGGTTCCGGGTTGGCAGGTCCGTTCCATCCGACGCAGGAAGAACTCATGAACCGCGGAGAGTCCCACGCGAAACTCGGCCACCTCGGTGCGGAGACTCTCGCGCAACTGCGCAGCGACGGCGCGCAGTAACCGATCGGCAAAGGTCCAGCCCTGGATCAGGGTGCGCTTTTCATAGGTCTCGGCCAGCAGATCAACCTGAGCATTGAAGATGTCACCGGGGCGACCCATCATGCGGCCGAGCAACCCGGCCCTGGCAAAACGGTCGCGATTGGTGTCCATCTGCTCATTCAAGGTGCCCAGTCGCTGCTTCAAACCTTGCACCTTCGCCGCAATGGTCCCAAGACGGCGCTCCAACTCTTCGATCAGATCGTCCAAGAAGGTCTCGAGGTCGCTGATTGAGAGGTTGCCTTCGACCCACTGAGCAAACATCCAGGTCTCCAGGGTCTCGCAGATCTCCGCCACATGACGGTCGGGTAGCCGCAGGTCACGGGCGGCGGTCTCGAAGAATCGCTCTACACCGATGCCACGAAAGGTCTCGGCCCAGCGCTGCTGGAAGGCCTTCTCCAACTCGTTGAGCCGCGGGTCGATGCCGTCGCCGCGACCGAGGTCCCAGGCATCCTTGGCGAGATGCGGCGCGATGGTGCGCCAGTCCTCGTCGTGCCGGTGCCAGCGGGTATTATCGATCTCGTTGGATAGGATGCCTTGGGAGAGTGTGATATGGTCATCACTCAGTTTCCAAGCACTCAGTTTCTCCTGTTGCTGTACCTCCTGTTTGAACGTGATCTTGCGCTTCTCATCCACGAAGGCACTGGCGGTCTCTGCCGGCCAATTGTTATAGAGCATCTGCAGCGCGGCCTGGGATGCAAAACTGGCCGCAAAATGCTCGCGAATCTCTTCTTCCGGCACTAACAGCCGCTTCAATCCAAAGGTGAGAAAACGGACGCTGCGGATCTTTTGGTTGGGGTCGGTCAGCGAGCTCTCATCGATCGGGGTTACATTTTCCAAGGAGATCGCACGCTGCAAATCCTGGGCGCTGGTATCGCTCGACCCCTCGATACGAAAGATGCGCTGAAAGAGCATCTGAGCGATCAGGTTATGAATCTCTTCGTTCTTGACGCCAATGACCGAGTCGCGCTCGTTGACATTGGATAGCACGAAGCAACCCTGAACCCGGTCCATCAAGCGCGTCCGCCCCCCTTGGCTCAGGCTCTCGAAGCGCTCGCTGCGGCCGGTCAGATCGTACGGCCGATAGAGCGGACCGCCCTTATTTGGTCCATCGCGATAATCATCCAGGAGATAGGCGTTGAGCTCCTGCAGTGCAGCATAGCCGTTCGCGTAGTAATTGGTGCGATCCCCGTTGCTGGCCCAATCGGAGTCGCGTTCGGGCAACAGGAGATAAAGATAGATGGGAAACTGATCGCGACGTTCCTTCAATGCGCGTAGTTGCGCGATGACATGGAGAAACGAGCCGGCACCGGTGCCGCCGGCCAGCCCGCAGCAGACATGGAAGGCTACACCCTCCAAATTACTGCGGCCACTGAGTTCGTTACAGAGCTCCGTCACGCGTGTGACAAAGGTCTGGCACTTGGGCTCGAACAGGGCGGCGCCGAGACGACGCATCTGACCGCCGGCCGCCTGCTGGATATTGGTCTGGGCGAAGATATCGGTCCACAAGGCGGTGTTGCCGATATAGCGATGGGTGACCTTGAATTGCTCGGGGTCGCGCAGCCGGGTTTGCAGATCGCTGTGGATGATCGACAACCGATTGGCCTCGCCCAGCGCGATCAGCGGCCCGATGTCCCCCTGGGTGCGCCAATTCTCGCTGGCTTCGAGGTCGGGGGCGCTGGAGTCGACATAGAGATAACTCATGTGGACCGGGTGGGGACCACCACCGGCCCCGGTCGGCTCGACTCCCCTGAACTCCTCGAACATCTCGCGGCGAAAGGCCTTGATGACCTTGCCGCCGGTGCCCCCCAAACCGATGATCAGGTGGTTGTTACTCATTGTCTTCCCGTCGAAGGTTCAAGTTTCTTCCAAGCGTTGTAGATGGCGAACGCCAATAGCGGAAGCCAGAGTGCCGTCAGCGTCGTTCCGATCGCCAGCCGCACGGTCAAGACAATCCGCCCGACCTTGGCGGCGAGCAGAGACTGCATCTCGTCCGCCGCGAGTTGCACCGCCCGACCATGGTCATAGGCCACTTTCGGGTTATCCGCGAAAAAGCGCTCCATGTCCTGTCGTAAGGCCTCCGGCAAAGGGCGATCTTTGGTCCACAAGAGCCTCGCCAAAAAAGGGATATCGTGTTGTACGTGCTCGGCGACACGCCGCGAGTCGATATCCGCCACCACCGCCTTAGCCTGCGGCGTCGTCACCGGAATGAGTGTGCCGCCGGCATCGGGTGATGGATGGCCCGCGAGGTCCTCGATCGGAGTCCCATCAGCGTGCCGCAGGGCACTGACTGCCTGATACTGGAGTCGAAAGGTCTCATTGCTCCAGGGCTCATCCTGCAGAAAGGACTGTTGCCATCCGCCGATGATCGCGATGATCGCGGGCCGGATATAAGAAGACGAAAACAGTAGGAGGATAGCCAAAAAGGTCAGGGGCAAGGCCAGCCCGGCGACGGCCCCGAGCACCCACGGAGGACGCCAACCACGATACACGGCACGGCCGACAGCGAGAAAGGCGCCGCCAAAGAGCGCAGTCCCAACCAGTGCGGCAATCAACCACAGAGGGAAGGCTGCCGACAACCGCTGGAACTCCAGGATCGAGTAGGCAAGCAGCTCAAACAGGCCGTAAAACATGACTCCTGCCTCTCGTTACTCTTGAGCCGGCCCGCCGAACCTGAGACGAAAATTAAGTAGACGGGGCCGCGAAGCATCAAACAAATAAAAACACATTTTCAGCGGATAATACCGCAGGAGTCGCGCCGATGACTACCGGTTATGCCCCGGCCGACTCGCGGGCAAGGAAACGCTCGGTCAGATAGAGCGCGGCGATCGAGCGGGACTCGTCGAAATCCTCGCGGGCCAACAGCGCATCGAGCCGATCGAGACGCCAGGGAACGACCTCGATCAACTCGGGCTCGTCCCCCGGCAGCCGGCTCGGATAGAGACCGCGAGCGAGCACGATCAGGCTGCGGTGTCCGATATACCCCGGCACCAGCGAGACCCGGCCGAGCACCTGCAAGTCGCGCGCGGCATAGCCGGCCTCTTCCTGACATTCGCGATTGGCCGCGGCCAGCGGGTCTTCGCCGGGCTCGACGATGCCCTTGGGCAGCCCCAGTTCATAGCGGTCACTCCCGGCCCCATACTCGCGGATCAAGAGCAGGGTCCGGGCATCCAATAGCGGCACGATCAGCACCGAATCGGACCCGCCGGGAATGCGCTCATAGGTGCGCCGGCTGCCGTTGGCGAACTCCAGGTCCACTTCTTCGACGCGGAACAGGCGGCTCTCGGCGACCAGTCGCCGGGCCAGAATCTTAGGCTTTGCAGACACGCGAGTGGCTCCGTTAAGCTCGCCCGAACGCGGGGCAGCGCGCCGCGCGGGCCTGAACATCAACGCGCATGACGACCGGAAACAAGGCCATCATCATGATCGATTGGGACTGTATCGACGACTGTTTTCTGGACATGGACGGCACCTTGCTGGACCTGCATTTCGATAATCTTTTCTGGCGGGAGCACGTCCCCCGGCGCTACGCCGAGGCGCGCGGGCTGACCCTGGACGCGGCCAAGACCGAACTGCGCGGACGCTACCGCGACCGCGAAGGGACGCTCAACTGGTACTGTATCGACCATTGGAGTCAGGAACTCGGCCTCGACATCGCGCTGCTCAAAACGGAGGTGGACCACCTGATCGCCGTCCACCCTCATGTCGCGGCCTTCTTGGAGGCCATCGCCGCCCGCGGCAAGCGCCGTGTCCTGGTGACCAACGCCCACCAGAAATCACTGGCGATCAAGATGGACCGCACGCGCCTGGCCCATCACTTCGAACGGATCATCAGCGCCCATGACTTGGGTTTGCCCAAGGAAGACCCGGCCTTTTGGAACCTGGTGCAACAGGTCCTGCCCTTCGATCCGGCCCGCACCCTGTTCGTCGATGACAGTCTGAGCGTCCTGCGCGCCGCGCGGTCCTATGGCCTGGTCCATCTCATCGCCGTGCTGGAACCGGACTCGCACGAGCCGCGGCGTGCGACCGACGAGTTCGCGGCGATCACTAACTTCGCGGACCTGTTGCCGGGGCTCCAGCAACGCCAAAGCTAAGGGCCTCGTGCGACGCCTGATCGGCGCATGGTGGACGCGGCGCGCACGACCGACGTACCGGGTCCCGAACAGTGCGCGGCGCGCCTTATTCACCCTCCAGCAGCGTCGGTTCTGTACATCAGCCCTGAAGCGATTCATGACTCCGATGTCTCACCGAGCGGCTCGCGCGGCGCCTGAGCGATCGCCTGATCGATCGGCTGATCGATCGGCTGGGTCTCGCCCGCTACCCCGGCGGGCTTGCGACGCCGCCGACGGCGACGCTTTTTCACCGGCTCGCCGCCCGCCTCGACCAGCGTGGTGGGCATCTCGGACGGCATGGCGATGGATTCGGCAGGCACCGCCGGGATCACCGGGATCGCTGCCGCCGCGGTTCCGGGCGGCGGTGGCGAGGTCAGCGCGGCCTGCTCGGGCATCCGCCGCCGACGGCGCTGGGTGCGGACCGGAAGCTGATCCGGATTCAGATCCGGAACCGAATCCGGGTCCAGATCAGGGCTTAGATCCGGCATGGCAGCCAACACCTGATCCGTAATAAAGATCGGGCCTGCGACCGGCTGCTCCGCCGCTTGAGCCTGAGCTTGAACCTGAACCGGCGTCGACTCAGCGGCTTGCGGCGGACGCCGGGGGCGCTCGGTGCCGCCCGGTCCGTCACGACGACGGTCGCCGCCGACGCTGCGCCCGTCGCGGGGACCGGAGCGGGGTCCGGACCGGCCGCCGTCGCGGGGACCGCGCCCGTCGCGCCCGTCGCCGCGATACTCGCGATCTTCGCGTTCCGGACGCAACCGGCTCCGGGGATCGATCTCCGGCAGCAAGGCCGCGTCCACCGGCGCCACCGGGATCTTGGCGCTGACGAACCGCTCGATGTCCGGCAGACAGAAGGCATAGGTTTCGCACACGAAGCTGACCGCGTCCCCGGCCGCGCCGGCGCGGGCGGTGCGGCCGATGCGGTGCACATAGTCCTCCGCGTCCTCGGGCAGATCGTAGTTGACCACATGGGTCACGTCCGGGATGTGCAGTCCGCGGGCCGCCACGTCGGTCCCCACCAGGACCGGCAACTCGCCGTCGGTGAACTGTTTCAGGAGTTTCAGGCGCTTCTTCTGCGGCACGTCGCCCGAGAGCACGGCGGTATTGATGCCGTTGCCCTGCAGAAAACCCCAGACCCGGTCGGCTTCCCGCTTGGTGTTTACGAACACCATGACGCGCGGGTCGTCCCACCCCCGCACCAGACCGACCAGCAGGGGAATCTTCTCGGAATTCGCGGTCATGTAGCAGACTTGGCGCACTCGGTCGGCCGTGACGTGCTCCGACTCGATCTTGACCAGTTGCGGCTGGTTCATATGCTCATAGGCAAGCTCCAGGACCCGGTAGGACAGGGTCGCCGAGAAGAGCATCCCCAGGCGCTCCTCCGGGTGCGGCATATGCCTGAAGAGAAAGCGGATATCCTTGATGAAGCCAAGATCGAACATGCGGTCGGCTTCATCCAGCACCACGACCTCGACGCGATTGAGGCCGTAGACGTGTTGCTTGTAATAATCGATCAGGCGGCCGGGGGTGCCGATCAGGATATCGACGCCGGCGGCCAGATCGTCGCGCTGCTGCTGGTAACCGGTGCCGCCGAACACCAGCCCGACGCGGAAACCGGTGTGGCGGGCGAGCAGCAAGGTGTCATTGTGAATCTGGACCGCCAGCTCACGCGTCGGGGCCACGATGAGCGCACGCGGCTGGGATTGCTCTGCGGACGGCGTCGGCTGGGAAGCCAGGAGCCGCTCCAGAATCACCAGCAGAAAGGCGGCGGTCTTGCCGGTACCGGTCTGCGCCTGGCCGGCAACATCCTGGCCTGCCAACGCAATCGGCAGCGTCGCGGCCTGGATCGGCGTACAGTAGGAGAATCCGGCGTCGGCGAGACCCTGCAAAATGCTCAGGTCAAGATCGAAGCTATCGAAGCGCTTCGTCGTCAGGTGTGTCTCAGTCATTGAAATCCTAAGGGCTTCGGTGTGCGGACCTCACCGGCGGCAAGGCTTGCAAATTCTTTTCGCTTTGGATCAAATAGCATCTTAACCCTTGGGCCAATCCCTGCGCCAATTCACCCGCCCTCGGCCTGCTCCGACACGATCACGACCTGACCCGGTAAACAACCGACAGCAGCCGAGCAAGCCATCCGACCGGACGCGCACGACGCGCCGCCCGTGGGTCCTGCGGCTTGGTCCCCCAGCAGCCACACGAACAACCAACCGGAGCGAACTTCAGTGAGCGACAGCATCGTCCATGTGACCGATGACTCTTTTGAGGACGAGGTACTGAAATCACCCCAGCCCGTCCTGGTGGATTACTGGGCCGACTGGTGTGGGCCCTGTAAGATGATTGCCCCGGTGCTTGATGAGATTGCCAAGGACTACGCCGGCCGACTCAAGGTCGCCAAGCTCAATATCGATGAGAATCAGGCAACTCCGCCCCGCTACGGCATCCGCGGCATTCCGACCTTGATGCTGTTTCGCAAGGGCGAGGTGGAAGCGACCAAGATCGGCGCGGTCTCCAAGTCGCAACTCACCGCCTTTATCGACAGCAATCTCTAGACACCCGACAGGGGCCACGGAACACAATATGCATCCCGTGGTTCCCGTCGTCGCCGGTTCCTGAGGTTCGCGCCGCGGCGCGTTCGGATGCGCCCCAATCTCGATCAATTCCACGCGGCGTTCGTTCGGACGCCCTCTCCCCGGTACGCGGTTGCCTCACGCCGTCTTTCCTTGACGCCGACCCATCGCGTGGCACCGCGCACCTCCCCCTGACCCTGCCTGACGAAGAGCGTTCATGAACTTAACCGAATTGAAGAAGTCGCCGGTGCCCGAGTTGGTCGAGCTGGCGCAGTCCATGGAGATTGAAGGCGTCGGCCGCTCCCGCAAACAGGACCTGATCTTCGCCATCCTCAAGGCCCAAGCCAAACGCGGCGAGGATATTTACGGCGACGGCGTCCTGGAGATACTGACCGACGGCTTCGGCTTTCTGCGCTCCGCGGATGCCTCCTACCTGGCCGGCCCGGACGATATCTATGTGTCCCCCAGCCAGATTCGCCGTTTTGCCCTGCGCACCGGCGACACCATCTCGGGCAAGATTCGACCACCCAAGGACGGCGAGCGCTATTTTGCGCTGCTCAAGGTCAACGATATCAACTTCGATCGACCCGAGAACGCCAAGTCGAAGATCCTTTTTGAAAATTTCACTCCGCTGTTCGCCCAGAAGCGGCTCGGGCTGGAGATCGGCAACGGCAGCACGGAGGACATCACGGCCCGCACCATCGACCTGGTGGCCCCCATCGGCAAGGGTCAGCGCGGCCTCATCGTCTCCCCGCCCAAGGCCGGTAAGACCATGATGCTGCAAAACATCGCCCAGTCCATCGGCCATAACCACCCGGACTGCTATCTGATCGTGCTGCTGATCGACGAACGCCCGGAAGAGGTCACCGAAATGGCCCGCTCGGTGCGCGGCGAGGTCATCTCATCCACCTTCGACGAGCCCGCCACCCGCCATGTACAGGTCGCCGAAATGGTGATCGAGAAAGCCAAGCGCCTGGTGGAGCACAAGCGCGACGTCGTCATCCTGCTCGACTCCATCACCCGGCTGGCCCGCGCCTACAACACCGTGGTGCCGTCCTCCGGCAAGGTGCTGACCGGCGGCGTGGACGCCAACGCGCTCCAGCGCCCCAAGCGCTTCTTCGGCGCCGCGCGCAATGTCGAGGAAGGCGGCAGCCTGACCATCCTCGCTACCGCCCTGGTCGACACCGGCTCGCGCATGGACGACGTCATCTACGAGGAGTTCAAAGGCACCGGCAACATGGAAATCCACATGGACCGGCGCATCGCCGAGCGGCGCATCTTCCCGTCGATCAACATCAACCGCTCCGGCACCCGCCGCGAGGAACTGCTGATGAGCCCGGCCGATCTGCAAAAAATGTGGATCCTGCGCAAAATCCTGCACCCGATGGACGAGTTGGCCGCCATGGAATTCCTGCACGACAAGCTCAAGGCCACCAAGACCAACGGCGAGTTTTTCGACTCGATGCGGGGGTAGTGGATAGTGGATAGTGGATAGTGGATAGTGGGTTGGAGCGTGAGTTTGGGCGGCGGTCAACAGGGTTTTGCGCGATGCGGATAGCACAGGTCCTGTTTGCGCGAACGCCTGGTCGGCTGACCAGGAGCCGGGTCCCATGAGGGCCATGATCTTGGCGGCCGGGCGCGGTAACCGCATGCGCCCGCTGACCGACCACGTTCCCAAACCGCTGCTGAAGGCCGGCGGCAAGTCGCTGATTGAATATCACATCGAGCGGCTGGCCGCGGCCGGGGTCCGGGACCTCGTCATCAACCATGCCCACCTGGGCGGCCAACTCGAAGCGGCCTTGGGCGACGGCGCACGCTTCCAAGTGGCGATCCGCTATTCGGCCGAGGGCGAAGGTCAGGCCCTGGAGACCGGCGGCGGCATCTTCAAAGCCCTGCCGCTGCTGGGTCCCGACCCCTTCCTGGTCGTCAACGGCGATGTCTGGACCGATTGTCCCTTCGCGGACCTGACACTCGCGGCCGAGGACCTGGCCCATCTGGTCCTGGTCGAGAATCCCCCCCATCACAGCAAGGGTGACTTCCACCTCGCCGCCGGTCGTGTCCGCGCCACGGGCGAGCCGCGCCTCACCTTCAGCGGCATCGGCCTCTATCACCCGGCATTGTTTGCCGACTGCACGCCCGGCGCCTTTCCCCTGGCGCCAGTGCTGCGCGACGCCATGACCGCGGACCGGGTGAGCGGTCACCTGCACCGCGGACGCTGGGTCGATATCGGCACTCCGGAGCGCCTGGCGGAGTTGGATTTGTGGCTGGGGGGGCGGCGCTATAGCGTTCGCACCTGATCTCCAGTAGGGGCGGGTTTGAAACCCGCCCCTTGTCCGGTAATCACGTCCGAAGGCGATAGAAGATTTGGAACGGATGACCAGGAAAGCCTAAACTCACCCGCTCATCGCCGCCAGAGAGCGAACGCATCAATGTCGATTCTGGAATTCTGCCAGCCCCGCGCGGATCTGCTCGCCGACACCCTCAACCCGGAAATCTTCACCGCCAACCTGATGCAGGTCATCGACCACTACCGGGGCGATTCCGATGTGGTGCAGAACATCTACACGGACCCGCTGGCTTTCTTCGGCGAGGGGACCTACCCCACGGAGGGCATGCGCCAGGTTCTGCGCAACTGCTTCGGACGGCGATGTCGCTCTTCCAGTACGCCAAGGCGCATACCGGGCTCGCCGTGATCCTGACCCTGGCCAGTCAGCGCGATGCCTTTGCCCGCCAGACTGCGATGATCCTGGATATCGTCTCCAAGGCCTGCGGCCAGGATGTCTCCAAAGAGGAAGCGCTCGGGATCGCCCGTGCGGCGGACGGTGAGGTCCGCAGCGTCGTCCAGCATGATGCCACCGCCGTGGTCCCCGTCCGCGGCCAGGAAATCTCCCGGGTGCTGGCGCGGCGCCTGTTCACCCGGATCGACCAGGGCGGCGCCGCGACCACGGCCGATGCCTACCTGGACATGTACCGGCGTACCGCCCTGTTGCTGCCCGAGCAGGCCCGGCAGGAGACCTACCGCGCGCGTCTGATCGCCCACTATCCCTTTCACCCGACCCTCATCGACTACCTGACCGACAAGCTCGCCACCGTCGAGAGCTTCCAGGGAACCCGCGGCGTGCTGCGCGTCCTGGCGCTGACGGTCGCCAACCTCTGGCGCCGCCAAGTCCCAGCACCGATGATCCATGCCTGCCACCTGGATCTGCGCGACCCGCGCCTCTCCGACGAGCTGGTGAGCCGCACCGAGAGTGCGGAGCTGATGCCGATCATCAACGCCGACCTCGGCGGCCCCGACAGCGGCGACCTCAAGGGCTTATGCCGCCGCTCCGGCGCATTGATGCCGTTGCATTGTGACGATCGCGACAACTACACTGGTCGAATTGCCGGAACTGGGCCAAGCCGCCTCACAGTAGGGCGATCAGCCAAGAGGCCGACAAGGCCAGTCCGACACAGACCGGAGGCGAACCATGACAACCGCGATCCTGCGTGAACTGGATGGCTCCCTGGGAGTGGTGATACCAAGCCCCTTGCTGGAGGCGTTGGGATTGAAGGCAGGCGCCAGCCTGGAAATCCATACCGATGGCCGCCGCATCGTCCTTCGGCCCGCCGGCTGCGCCCGTCCGACCTACACCCTGGCGCAGTTGCTTGATGGACTGGCCCCGGATGAACCACTGCCGACCGACGAGGCCTGGGAGCGAGCCCGCCCCGTTGGAAACGAGGCGATCGATGCCGGCTGGGTCATCACCGCCTGCTTCCCGGTGGAGTCCGAGGGCGAGAATTCGATGGGCGATATCCCGGTCGCCCGTGCCTATCTCCAGGAGCATGCCGCCGAACGCGCTGAGCGTATCCTCGACCTCCTGGAGGTCTGGGCCGCGCAGGCGCGTTCCCCGGACCTCAAGCGCCAGGGGCGCATGGCCCTTTTCGGCTTGGGCGGGGGTTGATGGGCATCGCTGTCGCTCTGTCCATCCTACGCGGCTGCGGGACCATGTCGCCCCACGGGGAGCCCCGGTATCCGCTAAACTCGGGCCAGACAACACCGGGAAAGCACCCATGCAACCGCAAACAGCCGAGATCGAACGGGCCATCATGGGCCTGGATCGCCGCGACAAACTTCACCTGATCAAGGTTCTGGCCCATGCCTTACAGTGGGACCAGACGGCGCCACCGCCCGCCGCGCGCAAGGCCCAACTGGACGGCCTGCTGCGGGAGTTGGATGCCCTCCCCAGTGAGAGTGTGGACGATGGATTCTCCAACCGGGACCACGATGCCCAGATCTATGGACGACGGCCGTGATTTTCGTGGATACCGGCGCCTGGTTCGCCGCTTTCGTGCCCGCGGACGCAGACCATGTGGTTGCGCGGGCTTGGTTGGTCCGTAACCAGGCGCCGCTGCTGACCACCGATTACGTCGTCGATGAATTGTTAACCCTGATGCGGATGCGCGGCGAGAATCGACGCGCTTTGCGTGTCGGTCAATCACTCTTCGACCAAGAACTGGCCGAATTGCATCTGGTATCCCCTGACGATATCCACGCGGCCTGGGGTGTCTATCGGCAGTTCTCCGATAAGCAATGGAGCTTCACGGACTGTGTGAGTAAGGTCGTCATGGTCAGCCGCGGCATCCAGACCGCCTTTGCCTTCGACTCTCACTTTCGTCAGTTCGGCTCTGTCGCAGTAGTGCCAAGCGGGGAATGATCGCGGCCAGTGTGAAAGTATTCGCTGTTACACCAATCCGTGTCGCCTACGGGAAATGCTCGCCAAATCTCGGAACCGTGCGTGATAATCGAAGGCGATTAATCGGGGCTTATCGCCCTTCCGGTGAGGTTCGAGTCATGCACATCCGCCAGATTCACATCAAGAACATAAAATCCATTCGTGAGCTGACCTGGGACATACCGACGGACAAGGCCAAGGGCTGGCATGTGGTGCTTGGCGATAACGGATCGGGCAAGTCAACGCTATTGAAGTCGATCGCGGTCGCGTTGCTGGGGCCGCGTGAGTCCTATGGTTTACGACAGGCTTGGGATACATGGCTAAAGCATGGGTCGGAATCCGGCGAAATCCGGTTGGATATCGAGTGGAAAGACGAGATCGATGAAGCTCCCTCGCCCCAAGGAGATCTGCTCTCTGGAGAGCCGCACCCCGTTATTCTAGAGCTGAGACGATCCGCAGATAGAGCGAGCGCCGTTTCACTGGAATCGCCGACCGAGCGAACAAATCCTGCAAAGAATCTTTGGGGAGACAAAATCGGTGGTTGCTACGGATTTTCTGCCTCTTACGGAGCCTTCCGGCGTTTTTCCGGCGGCAGCAGCCCCGCCGAGCCTACCTTTTCTGAAACGCTCCAGCGGCTAACGCGCCATTTATCCCTTTTCGATGATGGGTATACACTCGTTGACTCACTGAAATGGTGGGGCATGTGCAACTCGGAGTCTTTATTCAAACCGCAGTTTCCACTCAAACCGCATTTTCAACAGTTATTAAATCGCTTTACTGGACTCGTCAATGAAGAAGGACTATTACCCTCCCGCGTAAGACTGAAAAGCGTAACACTAGACCGGATCGAGTTTTCGGACGCTTCCGGTGTGGCTTTGCCGATCAACGATCTCAGCGACGGTTATCGATCCATCTTGAGTATCGTCTTTGATCTGGTCTTCCAGCTCACTTTTGCCTTCGGTTGGGATTGGGTTTTCGATCCTGAGCAGGTGTCTCGGGTAACCGTGCCTGGCGTTGTACTCATCGACGAGATCGACGCCCACCTGCACCCTACCTGGCAGAAGCGCATCGGATTCTGGCTCTGCGAACACTTCCCCAATATCCAGTTCATCGTCTCCACCCACAGCCCCCTGATCTGCCAGGCGGCCGAGCACGGCTCGATCCTGCTACTGCCCCGCTCCGGGACCAATGAGGAGGCCCGATTGCTGGATGGCAATGAATTCAAGCGTGTGGTCTACGGCAACGTGCTGGACGCTTACGGCACCGACGCCTTCGGCGCGGAGGCGGCGAATACCCGGTCGCCGACAGCACAAGGTATGCGCGACCGCCTGGCCCAGTTGAACAACAAGGAACTGATCAAGGGACTGGACGAGGCGGAGCGCAAGCAACAGGTGGAACTCCGTGCTGCCCTACCGACCGTCGCCGCGCGGGTCGATTGAGTGATGATCAGAATACCGGACGCAGTGCTTCCCGCCCCGGCGAACGGGTTGCTGGAGCAATACCAGGCCGAGGTTGACGGGCAGAGCAACTATGCCGACCGGGTTGCGGCGGCCAAGTCGCTCTTCAGTCGCCGTAACAAGAAGACGAATCTCGCCTTTGCTGCCGTGCGCACTACCCTGACCGGTATGTGCAGGGGTCTCGGGCGCTGCATGTATTGCGAGGACGCCCCTGCAGACGAGGTGGAGCACCACAGTCCCAAGGACC
This sequence comes from Chromatiaceae bacterium, assembly GCA_013426805.1. Classification (GTDB taxonomy): domain Bacteria; phylum Pseudomonadota; class Gammaproteobacteria; order Chromatiales; family Chromatiaceae; genus Thiodictyon. Next base: position 29,646 of record JACDZG010000015.1, on the reverse strand, counting down.
TCTATCCGGAGCTGGTCTTCGTCTGGCGCAATTATCTCTATGCCTGCGGCCCCTGCAACGGGCCGAAGAACAACCGGTTTGCGGTCATCGATCCATCCAACGCGCGCCTGATCGACGTTTCCCGCCTGCGGGATACGCCCGTCGTCCCGCCGGCGGCAGGCGCTCCGGCCCTAATCGACCCGCGGCGTGAGGATCCGTTCGACTTCCTGATGCTGGATCTCCGCGATACCTTCCAACTGACGCCGCTGCACGTCCCGCAGACGCCGGAATACCTGCGTGCCGAGTATACGATCAGGGTCTTGCGGCTCAATGAACGCGACCTCCTGGTCGCCGCGCGGGCCGATGCCTTCGGCGGTTACCGCGCACGTCTGCGGGAGTTCGTCCAGCAACGGGAAGCAGGCGCTTCGCCAAGTGACTTGGCGCGCCTGGGGAATGGGTTTCGGACGGCACCCCACGCCACAGTGTGGGCCGAGATGAAGCGCCAACAGCAGCACCTTCCCGAGCTTGCCGAGTTATTTGCTCAGGCGCCCGAGGCCCTGGCTTTCTGAGTCGGATCATCTCAGCATGACGAGCACCGCCCAGCCGGAGTCGTTCAAGCAGCGTAGCTGGGAGCCGCGCTATCGCAGCACCACCAGCGACCTGCTCCAGGACTTCTATCTCCCGGTCCTGCGCTCCGCCGTGCGCTATGACCGGGTGGCGGGGTACTTCCGCTCGACTTCGCTCGCCGCGGCGTCCCAAGGGTTTTCCGCCCTCGCCGGACACCGGGACGGGTGCGACTGGTGGCGGGCGCGGACCTGGAACCTAAGGACGCGCAGGTCATCCTCGATCATCAGAACAGCGGGCAACTCGCCGAGACGCTGCTGGCCGCCCTCGCCGATCCTCACACCTGGTCGGAACCGGTCGAGAACGGTTTGAGTCTACTGGCCTGGATGCTGAAGGCAGGCTGCATCGAGATCCGCGTGGCGCTACACCGTCATCGCAAGACCGGCGTGGCCATCCCCTATGATTCGCGCGAGGACGGCTATGTGCACGAGAAATGGGCTGTCTTCGAGGATGCGCAGGGCAACCGGCTGATCGCCGAGGGGTCGCTGAACGAGTCGCGCACGGCGCCCTTTGTTGCGCGACTTCAGGACATGGCTGACGCGGAGTTTCGACTCACAGCCCATGTTGCCGAGGTGAAGGCGGACAACGAGCGGTCCGGCCGCGCACAGGCCGCGGTGGCGCTCGGGACCGCCTATGGGTTCATCACCGGGCGCCGAAAGTCCGGCGGGGGCGATGACAATTTCTGGAAGGAACTCGACGCCTGTCGTCGGCTGATTGCGGAGCGCACTGCGCAGGGCGGGGGCCTTTCGGTCCAGCGCGTGCCGAGCATCTACGACCAGGTGGCCACAGCCTTCGTGCCCTTCGAGGTCAAACGCAAGATCAGCGACGACAGCTTCTGGGTCGATACGGCTCCGCCGCCTTTGCTGAATGCGGCCTTTGACGCGGCGGCGCGGGTCGCGGCAGGGATCAAGCGGAAAAAGGCGGATTTGACGACGGAGATGGCATTGACCCGGATCGTTGCCGAGATGAAGCGGGTGCTTTCATGAAAAACTTGAGCCAAACCTGGCCCTCGGGCGTCCGCGGGGAGATCGACCATGTCCCCGCGGACACGGCGCACCGGTGTCAGGGAACCGCGGCAGCCTTAGAGCCGGCCTCTGCCAGGTAGCGGATGGGGCCATCGAAGCCCTCGCGCCGGATCGGCAGGACTTCCGCGATGGGCTCATCGGCGAGCAACTCGACCCGCCCCAACCCCGGGTGCAAAGTCAAGGTCGCGCGGAACAGGCGGGGCCCGTACAGGATGGTCCCGGCATAGACCGGCCGGCCGTCCGGATCCACGCGCTCCAGTTCCCAGGGATGCACGGCCTGCGCCTCGGGCGGCGGCGCGGCGAGCGGGAGATCGTCCAGACCGTCGATGACCTGGAACCGCCCCGCCTCGACCCGCAGAACATTAGAATAGAACCGCGCGTAGTCCGACTGAGCCTCCGGAGTGTCGAGGCGGATGATGCCGGACTTCACCAGATCGAACAGGGTCTGGGCCAGGCCATCCAGCAGGCGGGGCTCCGCGGCCCCGGCCAGCAGGTCCAGTGCGCCCGGTCGCGGACCATCCAGGACCTGGACCTGATACAGGTCCTGATCGCTGAAGCCCGGATGGCAGCGAAGGACGGCCAGGACCCGCAGGCCCGGTCGGGCCAGCGCCCGGGCGCCATCCGCGCATCGCTCGGCCAGCCGCCGCAGCAGGGCCGCGGCGTCGGTGCGGTCCAGGGTCTCCCAGGGGCCGGGCAGCAACTGGGCCGGACCGGGCGCGGGCGGGGCGCCATAGTCGGCCAACACGGCGTCCAGGTCGATTTGGCCGGGGGGCGGGGCCGGTGCCTCCCAGTAGGCCCGCGCCTGGGCCTGCCGCGCCTCCTGGTCCAAGCGGGCGGCGACGCGCTGGAGCAGGTCATCCAGATCGCGGTCGGTCTGGTCCGGCTGGTCCTGGTAGAGATTGATCAGCCAGGGCTCCAACAGCCCCCGTTCCTCCCGCGGCAGGTCGAGCAGGGCGCGGGGATCACGGTCCGCCCGGTACGCCACCCCGGCCGCCAGCAGGCGCAGCGGCAGGGCGAGTTCTGGCCGGTCGCCGGCCAGGTCGCGCCAGGCGGCGTACCAGGCCTGGGTGGTCTGGTCGGTCGCCCAGGCGACGGCGCATTGGCGCAGGCTGCGGACCAGGGCCTCGCCGAGCTCGGTGAGTCGGCCGTCTCGGGCGAAGCAATCCAGCCAGAGCGTGATGAAGCGGCGCCAGACCTGGGGGTTCTGGGTGCGCAGGACGAGTGACCCGATCACCCACAGTTCCCGACTGGTCCAGGCCGGCGGGCGGGACTCGGCCAACAGCCGATCCAGTGCGTCGCGACCCTCGTCCCAGCGGTCCAGCCATAGCAGGGTGTCGGCCTCGAGCAGGGCGCGTTGGAACTCCTGCCGTGTTGAATAGGCCGGCTGGGGCGGCTGGGGCGGCGCGAGCAACGCCAGTGCCTCACCGTGTCGACCGACCTGGGCCAGGCAGACCGCCTGCCATAAGGTCACCGGCTCGCCCTTACCGTCGACATCAGAGACCAGATCCAGTGCCCGTTGGAAGCAGGCCAAGGCCCCGTCGAAATCACCAAGGCTTCCCTTTGCGATGCCCACATGGACATGGAGTGCCGATTCCTGCGGCATCAGGTCCGCCGCACGTTCCGCCAGCTGATGAATCCGCCGGTAGCGCCCCTGATCCTGCAGCGCGCTAACCAGGTGCGCCCAAACGGCGGTGCGCCGCGGCTCCAGGACCAATGCCTGGCGAAAAGCGCCCAGCGCTTCATCGTGCTGATCCATGGCCCACAGGTCATAGCCCCGTTGGTCCCAATCCGCCGCGGTTTTTGGCTGACCCGCAAGGTCTATGGCCTTTTGCCAATACTTCCGGGCCTCGGCAAACCGCTTGGTCTGTTTCAGATCCCAAGCATGATTGCGGTTCAATACCGGATCATCCGGCTTCAGCGCGACGGCCCGTGCCGTTACCGCCAGTGCCTCGTCGATCCGGCCCAACTCCGCCAGGATCGCACCTTGCCGGTTCCAACCCGACCAGTCATCCGGATCGATCCGGCTCACCTGCACCCAGCAGGCCAGTTGGTCCTCGGCGGACCGGCCCAGCGCCTCCAGACACCAGACCTTGCGCCGCCAGTCGGCGGCGTCGTTCGGGTCCCGCGCAATGGCACACTCGGCCTCGGCGAGCGCGGCCTCGAAATGACCCGCGCCATAGTGCTCGGAGAAGGCCCGCTCCAGGGCCGAGCGCAGGGGGTCCGCCTCGGCCCGGGCGCGCGCCGCCGCCTCGCGCAAGCGGGCATCCGCCGCGGCCTCCCCGTCCGGGTCGGCCAGCCGGTCGAGCTCGGTCTGCGAGTACCAAACCCGCAGGAACTGCACGAAGAGCCCGACCGGCTCGCCGCGCTGTTCCTTGACCTCCAGACACAGCCGCATCAGCGGCTCGCGCAGTTCGTAATAATTGGACCGGCCGAGCGAATCGGCCCGCATCACATCGCCCAGGTCGACCAGTTTGGCGAGTTGGGCCGAGACGGTCTGAGAGGTCGCCATGACCTGGCGGGCGATCTCCTTGACCGGAACGGCCCCGCGCAGCCGGCGCAGAGTGTCGATGATGCCGCGCTGCAAGGGCGGCAGCCGGCTCATGCGGGCCTGATAGTAGGGGGTGAGCGACTCCATCAGCCCCATGAAAGGCGCCACCAGGTCATCGAGCGAGTCGCAGGTCAGGAAGTCGAAGAAGAACTTGTAGACCCGCGGGTTGCCGCCGGCCAGATAGTGCAGGGCGCGCACCCGCGCCAGACCGAGCGGGCTCAGGATCAGGTTGGCGAGGTCGTGATCGCCCTTGTGCTGCGCCAGCCGCGCCAGCATATCCGCGGCCTCGGCGACCCCGAAGGGTTCCAGCGTGTGGCTGCGAAAGAAACCGTAGAAGGTCTTCTTGCGCCCGCTCAGATCGGCGGTAAGGCTGGTGGTGCTGGCCAGGATGCTGACCAGGCCATGATTCTGGATGAAGGCGCGGAGCTTGCGCTGACCGTCCTCGCGCAGTGCGCCGAACAGTTCGTCCAGGTTCTCGATGATCAACAGCAGGGTGCGGCCGTCGACCGCCTGTAACAGCAGGTCTTCCAGCGCCGACTCCTGCTGCGGCAGCGCGGCCAGGTCCAGGATCGCCTCCAGCCGGGCATCGAGCCAGTCGAGGTCCCCTTCGTCCTGACGCAGCCGCCGCAGCACGAGCGTCAGCAAGCCCGCGTAGCCGACCGCGTAGGGGTCCTCCGGCAGCCAGGCGATGCGCAGCCGGGCCGCGAGTTCGCGGTCGGCCCGCACCCGGTGATAAACCAGTGCGACCAGATGACTCTTGCCGCTGCCGCGCGGACCGATCAGCAGGCGCTGGTGCTTGTTGCCGCTCGCGGCGCTCGCGCGGATGCCGTCCATGATCCCGCGCACCAGGGGCTCGCGGACGACGAACAGGGCCTCCAGGGTCGCCGGGCTGAGTTGGCCGGGCGTGAAGGTGGAATGCTCCGCGGCCATCAGTCGAGCCCCAGGTCGCAACGCCACCAGCGGCGGATCAGATCGAAGCGAAAGCGGTAGGCGCCGCCCGGCACCAGATCCAGATAGTGGTCGCGCTGCATCAGCCGCACCAGGTTGCGCAGCGGCGCGCGATCCGCGCCCAGCAGGGTGCGGGCGCGGTCATTGTCGGGTCGGAAGGCGGTCTGGAGCCGCGCGTGCAGGTCGTTGAGATCGAGCGGCTGGGTCTCGGCCAGGATGTCGAGCAGGGCGCGCACCGTGCTCGCCTCGTTTTGGTAATACTCGTTCAGACGACTGCGGAAGTGGTGCAGGTCCCAGGGGTCCTCGGGCGCGGTCAAGGCGGCGGCGATGATCGCCGCGACCGTTGCGGGCGTGGCAGTTCGGCGCTGATCGGCCAGGGCGGCGACCACCTGATGGATGTAGAAGGGGATCGCGTCCACCAGGTCGGCGATGCACGCGGCCGTGGCCGCGTCGGCCGCCGCCAGCCCCTCGCCGCGCAGTAAGGCGGCGGCGAGCCCCGCGGCGTCGGAGCGCTCCAGCGGCGGCACCTCAATGACGCACATGCCTTCCAGCGGCGAGTTGACATAGCCCTCGTCACGCAGCCCGGTCACCACATGATGCAGGCCGATGGAGCCGGCGTAGACCAGGCGCAGTCCGGGATGCGTCTGACGCAGGCTGCGCAGCAGGTCCAGCAAGTCCACGACCACCGGTTCGCCCTCGGTCCGGGCGATCTTCTGGAGTGCCCAGGGCAGCTCGTCCCAGATCAGGATGGTGCGCTGACCGGTGCTGTGCAGCAGGTCGCCGAGCAGACGGTCCAGTGCGACCTTCCAGGACGGCCCCTTGCTCTCCGGGAGCCGGAGGATGCCGCCAACCTCGAGTCCACCCAGGGCGGACCACTGTTCGGCGAGCCATCCGGTGGCCTTTTTGGTGGCGCCGAGATGGACCCGGATGGCCTGGGCCAAACGCTCGACCAGTTCGGCCGCCCGGCTGACCGCGCCGATATCCATGTAGATGACCCGCAAGTCGGGCGCGGCCTCGGCCTGCATCTTCCTGGCGATGGTGGTCTTACCCAGGCGCCGCTCGGACACCAGCACCAGACTCTGACGCTCCAGGGTGGCCCAGAGCTGCGCGATCAGACGCTCACGCCCGACCACGTCCGCGGGAGACACGATGCCACCGGGATTCGCTTTCATTAGAACACCATTGACGGAAGATTTACGTCAAGAAAGACGTACGTCAACTATAGCTCCTTTTTCTGAATCCGCAAGACCAACCTGTGCCGGGTCCTTGGCCTGTTGGCTGGGGCGGGACGCGAGCGACGGCAAGGCGCTGCATGCTATAGCCTTCGTACCTGATATCCAGACAGACTCTGGTGTAGGGCGGGTTTAAAACCAGCCCCTACGTCCGGTTATTACGTCCGAATGCTATAAGAGCTTCGGCGGGGTTGATGGGCATCGCTCTTGCTCTGCCCATCCTACTGGGCTGGCGATTGGGGTAGGATGGACAGAGCGGGAGCGATGCCCAAACGGATTGGGGGATGTCCCGGCTGGTTGCCCGACATTGCGGGGGATGGCGGGGAGTGAGGCGGACAACGAACGGTCCGGCCGCGCCCAGGCCGCGGTTGACGCTCGGGACCACCTATGGATCGTCGCCCAAATGAAGCGGCTGCTGTTATGAAAAACCTGTCCCCCTGGGCCCCCTTCCGGCAGCGCGCCTTCGCCGTGCTCTGGATCGCCACGGTGGTGTCCAATACCGGCACCGCGATGCACAACCTGGGAGCGGGCTGGCTGATGACCACCCTGACCACGGACCCCTTGATGGTCGCGCTGGTCCAGGCGGCGACCATGGGTCCGTTCTTACTGCTGGCGCTGCCCTCGGGGGCCTTGGCCGATATCCTGAATCGGCAACGGCTGCTGCTGACCGTCAATGGCCTGATGGCACTGGCCGCCGCGACCCTGGCGGGGCTGGTCGCACTTGGATGGATGAGCGCGACGCTGCTCTTGTGCTTCGTGTTTCTGCTGGGCACCGGGGCGGCCTTCATCGCGCCGGCCTGGCAGTCGATCGTCCCGCAACTGGTCCCGCGGGAGACCCTGGGTGCGGCCATTGCGCTCAACTCGACGGGGATCAACGTCAGCCGCGCGATCGGCCCGGCACTGGCCGGGGTGCTGATCGTCGGCGGCGGGCTGGCCGCGCCGTTTTTCGTCAATAGTCTGAGCTTCCTGGTGATCGTCGCGGCGCTGCTGTGGTGGCGGCCCGCCGCTCAGCCGGCTTCCGCGCTGCCCGTTGAGGGTCTCGGCGAGGCCATGGTCAACGGTCTGCGCTATGCCCTGCACAGCGCGCCCTTGCGCGCCACCCTGGTGCGGGGTGCCGCTTTCTTTCTCTTCGCCAGCGCCTATTGGGGGCTGCTGCCGCTCATCGCCCGGACGTCGCTGGGGGGCGGCGCCCAACTCTACGGCGTGCTGCTGGGCTGCGTCGGGGTGGGTGCGGTGCTGGGTGCGGTGCTGCTGTCATGGGTCAAACCGCGGCTGGGAGCGGATCGCACCGTAGCCCTCGGCACCTTCGGGACGGCGCTGGTGTTGGCGGTGTTTTCGCTCATCGCCAATCCCTACGCGGGGGCGCTGGCCTCTCTGCTGGCGGGCGTCTCTTGGATCTTCGTGTTGTCCTCCCTGCAACTCTCGGCCCAGACCGCGCTGCCCAACTGGGTGCGCGCGCGGGGGCTGTCGGTGTTCATGATGGTCTTCGCCGGCAGCATGGCGCTGGGCTCGGCGCTCTGGGGCCTGATCGCCGCTCAACTCGGCATCGACGCCGCTCTGCTGATCGCCGCGGGCAGTGCGCTGGTCGCCATCCCGCTCACCTGGCGGGCCAAGCTGGGTCAGGGCGAGGGGCTCGACTTGGCGCCGTCGATGCACTGGCCGGCGCCCCTGGTCCTGGCTGACCTGCCGCCGGAGCGGGGGCCGGTCATGACCACGATCGACTACCGGATCGACCCGGCGGATGTCCCCGCCTTTTTGGCCCTGATGAGGGAACAGGGCCAGGCCCGGCGCCGCTCCGGAGCCATGCAGTGGTGGATCATGGAGGACGCCGCCGCGCCCGGTCGCTATGTAGAAACCTTCGTCGAGGGCTCTTGGCTTGCCCATCTGCGCCATCATGAACGAGTCGCCGGTGCGGACCGGGTGATCCAGGACCAGATCCGGGCGCTCCATCGCGACGACGCGCCGCCCCTGGTCAGGCACCTGCTGGCGCCGCCGGTCGGCTGAGTCAACTTTGGCACACTTCTGCGGCATCTTGCCGGAATGATCGGGCGCGTGTTCCCGCGACATCACTCCTACCACCACCCTGATTCTCAATACCGTTCCTGATTCAGGGCCGCATCGTCATCGTGGCGTTTGGCATCGCACTCATAGCGCCGCGCCATCCGCTCCAGCGATTCGGCAGATTACATTGGTCTGGCCCGAGCCCATCGACCCGCGCGAGCTGCGACGGCAGTTATCGGACACGGCGCTGCGAGTTCAGTTCGGCGATGTGCTGGATTTCGACAAGGCATGGCGCGGCAGCGCCGCCAGATAGTTAAAGGGCTCCACCTATCGGAATGACCGGGCGCGTGGAACGAGATACTGGCGGATCAACGATCGGAGCAGGATCATAGCCACTGCCCGACGGGGGCCGGCAGACGCCGGATGCGCCTGACTGACGCCGACCCGCCCCTTGCGCGCGCTCAACCACCGGAGTGCCCCAACGATGCGCACCTTTGCTTGTCAGTCCTGCGGCCAGGCCGTCTATTTCGAGAACTGGCGCTGCAATCACTGCGGCGCCGCCCTGGGCTTCCTGCCCGATGCGCTGCAACTGGTCGCGCTGGAGGAGGACGCGGCGGGTTTCTGGACGCCGATCATTCCCTGTGACACGATGCGCCGCCCCGGTGTGCTGGCGCGGTTCTTCAGCCGCCGACCCGAACCGCCGAGCACGCAGGTGGCCGGCCGACGCTACCGCAAGTGCGGCAATTATGTGCAGCACAATGTTTGCAACTGGATGGTCCCGGAGGAATCGGGCGAGGATCTCTGTGTCGCCTGCCGTCCCAACCGCACCATTCCCAACCTGAGCCGTCCGGGCAATCCGGAAAAGTGGTATCGCATCGAGCGCGGCAAACGGCGCCTCTTCTACGGGCTGTTGCGTCTGGGCCTGCCGGTGCGCAGTCGCGATGAGGACCCGGCGCATGGGCTTGCCTTCGACTTTCTCGCAAGCCAAGATGCACCGCCGGATCAGCCGGTGCTGACCGGCCACGCCAATGGATTGATCACGCTCAATATCGACGAAGCCGACCCGGTGCGGCGCGAACGCATCCGGGTGGACATGGACGAGGCTTACCGCACCCTGGTCGGTCACTTCCGCCACGAGATCGGCCACTATTACTGGGTTCTGCTGATCCGTGAGGGCGGGCGCCTGGAGACCTTTCGCGCCCTGTTCGGCGACGAGCGGGAAGACTACGGCGAGGCCCTGGACGATCACTACCGTACCGGCCCGCCCGCGCACTGGCAGGACCGCTATATTTCGACTTACGCGAGCAGCCACCCCTGGGAAGACTGGGCCGAGACCTGGGCGCATTACCTGCACATCGTCGACACCCTGGAGACGGCCGCCCATTTCGGCATCGAGGTGGAATGGTGCCTGCCGGACGGCAGTGTCCGCGCCGCCGACCCCGAATTCGACCCCTACACCATCGCCGACTTTCAGCAGATCATTGAGGACTGGCTGCCGCTCACCTTTGCGGTCAACAACCTCAACCGCAGTATGGGGCAGCAGGATCTCTACCCCTTCGTGCTGCCGCAGCCGGCGATCGACAAGCTCGCCTATGTTCACGGCGTGATACGGGCGGGAGCCAGCGGCTAGCCCCCTGTCGCCCGCGGCAAAACAACGGCCGTTACGCCGGCAGGACGCGGCACAGCGATGGTGCAAACCCCACCTACCGGGTGCTCGAATTGTGCGTTCGCGACATCAGAGCTAGCGTACGCGCCATGGCGGAATAATCCATAAGAAATTGTTTATAAGAACAATTTGATACTCTCCGCGAGATGTTGGCACTGTTTCTGCTTATTACACTGTCAGTCGTGGGCCGGATGGCTGAAGCAACCACTTCAGCGTCCGATCTCCGTCTTCTCAGTGGTGATTCACCCCGCATCAGCGGGGTTTTTTTTGTCAATTCGCCGGAGATGGTCCGGAAGTATAGCGCGCGTACCTGATATCCAGAAGCGCCTGGAGCGGGTCAGCCCGAGCATGTAGGAAATCGCCTAAGCTGGCCCCCGTGGAAGGCAGGCAATCCGCACGATCTCTTGAGCAATCGCTTCAGGTGATAGAACAAAATCGATACATCCGCTGGCTATTGCGCTTTCCGGCATGTCCGGCTGCTTTGCGGTATCGAGCGCCTGTGCGATGGTAATTCCGCCGACTGCCCGTATGCCGCACAGTGCCTCCGCTCCGTCGCCATCATAGCCGGAGACCATGACCGCGATCAATTGTCCGTCCCAGTGATGGGTGAGAGAGCGCAGAAAGACGGTAATCACGTCAGGCCATCCCCTGGGTTTTGATATCGGTTTCAGACGGAACTCTCCGGCACACACATGCAAGTCACGCTGTTCCGGAATGATGAATACCCGGTTTGGCCTGATCAGCAACTTGTCCGTGATCAGCTCGACCGGCATTGCGGTATAGCGCGGGAGAATCTCATGGAGCAAGGTGGATACCGTTCGCAGGTGGTTGACGATGACGATCGCAACACCCATGTTATCCGGCAGATGCTGCAGCAACCGGGTATATGCGTCAAGACCGCCAGCGGAGCCACCCACGCACATAATAGCAAAGTCTCTCGCGGAACGCTTGGCATTCATTGGCGCTCATGCCGTTTCGGGAGGCTCATCCGGGTTTACCCATTGGAATCGAGGCGAAATGCGGTTGGCACCGAGCAGGTCGGCGCCTCATCATCGTGCTTGCTATTCCGTTGTCTTACCGTCGTAGTGTTCCTTGTCGGTTTGCGCATCGGCGCGGGTCTGGTGGATCACGCCGTCGCGATGATTGGGGGGTGAGTAGAGGGTATAGAGCTTTAGCGGCACGCTGCCGCTGTTGATGATGTTGTGCTGTGTCCCGGCCGGGACGAGCACGGCGAAGCCCGCGCGGATCGCGGTGTGAACGCCATCGAGAATGGCCTCGCCGGTCCCTTGCTCCACCCGAAAGAATTGATCGAGCTGGTGCACTTCCATCCCGATATCCTCGTTGGGTTTGAGCGCCATCACCACGAGCTGACAGTGCTTAGCGGTGTACAGCACCCGGCGAAAGCTGTCATTCGCGACGGCGACGCCTTCGATGTCTTGCACATATCCCTTCATTATCGATTCTCCAGTGGATTGCTTCAGGTTTGGAGGAATTCCAGCAGGTCGCTGTTCAACTGATCTTTGTGTGTGTATGCCAGGCCATGGGGTGCCCCCGAGTAGATTTTCAGGGTCGCGTGCGGGACCAGCGCCGATGAGCGCAGAGCCGCGGCGCCGATCGGCACGATCTGATCGTCGTCGCCGTGAAGGATCAGCGTGGGCACGTCGAACTGCTTGAGGTCTTCCGTGAAGTCCGTCTCGGAGAAGGCCTTGATACACTCGAAGGTATTCCGGTGACCGGCCTGCATACCCTGGAGCCAGAAGGAGTCGATCATGCCTTGCGAGACCTTGGCACCCGGCCGGTTCGCGCCGAAGAACGGTCCGGCCGCAAGATCCTTGTAGAGCTGCGAGCGGTCGCGCAGCGCGCCGTGACGAATCGCGTCGAAGGTCTCGACCGGCAAGCCGCCTGGGTTGCCGGCCGTTTTCAGCATCAGCGGCGGGACGGCGGAGATCAGAGCGGCTTTGGCCACACGGCGCATCCCATGGCGACCGATGTAGCGGGCCACCTCGCCACCACCGGCGGAGAAGCCGATCAGCGCGACGCCCTTCAAGTCCAGCGCTTCGATCAGTTCCTTGAGGTCGTCGGCATAGGTGTCCATGTCGTTGCCGCTCCAGGGCTGACTCGAGCGGCCATGGCCGCGACGGTCATGGGCAACGCAGCGATAACCAGCATCGGCCAGGAACAGCATTTGCGCCTCCCAGCTATCCGCATTCAGCGGCCAACCGTGACTGAAGACCACCGGCGGTCCGCTGCCCCAGTCTTTGTAATAGAGCACCGTCCCGTCTTGCGTTGTCAGCGTGCTCATTGCTGACCCGCTTTCTTATCGGGCATCGCTGCCGTGGGCAACAATGGCGCACCGATTTCACCATTGAGGTGCGCGGCGTGGTGGAATACTGACGTATTCATCGTTAAACCTTCAAGAGATAAAGATATTTCCTGCCGATGGTGCTCGCCCGGAACAACGCGGCCTGGCCGCGTTGAGGTTCGCTTGTGCGCTTGGTCGGGCGAGCACAATCGTGATCAACCCGGCGCGCGGCCGGCGAACCTTAGGAACGGAAACGTGCGCACCGGGAGCATAGTGCCCTGCGGTGGAACCGCTGTTCTGTTCGGTAACGCACCAATTTCACCCACGTCACGAAGGTGCCGTACCGCGACTTGGAGATCACCACGCCAAACCAGACGGCAATCGCTCGGACTGGTCCGGACGTCCCCGGCGCGCCGCCGCCGCGCGACGACGCGGGCCGACTCCAGACCTGCCGAATGCGCCGACAGCGGCTATACTTCGCGATTCGCCGCTATCGGTGCAAGACAGTCATGATGTGCCCGTGAAGACCAGGCTACCCCCGTTCAGCAAGGCCCGCGTGCTCGTGGTCGGCGATGTCATGCTCGACCGCTATTGGACCGGACGCGCCACCCGGATTTCGCCGGAGGCGCCGGTCCCGGTAGTGCATGTCACCGCGACCGAGGACCGGTTGGGCGGCGCCGCCAATGTCGCGCTCAATATCCTGACACTCGGGGGGCAGGTCGACCTGCTGGGGGCGATCGGCGCCGATGAGCCTGGCGAGACGCTCCAGCGTCTGCTGCGCCGGACCGGCATCGGCTGCCATCTGCATGCGCACACCCGTGCCGCGACCTCGACCAAGCTGCGCATTCTCAGTCACCACCAACAACTGGTGCGCGCGGATTTCGAAGGCGGCCTGGCCGAAGTCGATGCAGCCGCGCTGCTGGCCGATTACGCGCGGCTGGCCGCTCGAGCGGATTTGATCGTCTTGTCCGATTACGGCAAGGGCACCCTGGGGTCACCCCGGACACTGATCGAGCAGGCCGCGGCACTGCACAAACGGGTGATCGTCGACCCCAAGGGCACCGACTTTTCGAAGTACCGGGGCGCGACCCTGATCACCCCGAATCGGGCCGAATTCGAGGCCGTCGCGGGGCCCTGCGCCACCGAGGCGGAGCTGGTGGAACGCGGTGAGCGCCTGCGCCTGGCGACCGGATTGACCGGCGTGCTGATCACGCGCGGCGAGCAGGGCATGACCTTGCTGTGGCAGGATCAGGAGCCGCTGCATCTGCAGGCCAGGGCGCGGGAGGTCTTCGATGTGACCGGCGCCGGCGACACGGTGATCGCGACCCTGGCCCTGGCCCTGGCCGCCGGGGCGCCGCCGCCGGAGGCCATGGTGCTGGCCAACGCCGCCGCCGGGATCGTGGTCGGCAAGTTGGGCACCGCCGCCGCGACCGTGGCCGAATTGCACCATGCACTGCGCACGTCCGACGACACCGGTTTCGGCATCCTGACCGAAGACGAATTGGCTGTTGCCCTGGATCAGGCCCGCTCCCGCGGTGAGCGGATCATCATGACCAACGGCTGCTTCGACCTCCTGCACGCCGGTCATGTCACCTACCTGGAACAGGCGCGTCGACTCGGCGACCGGCTGGTGGTCGCGGTCAACGCCGATGCCTCGGTGCAGGCATTGAAAGGCCCCGGCCGGCCGGTCAATCCGCTCGAACGGCGGATGACCGTGCTCGCCGCCCTGAAGAGTGTCGATTGGGTGGTGCCGTTCAGTGAAGCGACGCCGGAACGTCTGTACTGCCGGCTGTTACCCGATGTCGTCGTCAAGGGTGGCGACTATGCGCCGGACGCGATTGCGGGCGGTCCCTGCGTCACGGCCAACGGGGGCGAGATCGTCGTCCTGGAGTATCTCGACGGGGAGTCGACGACAGCCATGCTCCGGCGGCTGCAAGAGGGGTCTACCAACGTGTAGGGGCGACTTTAGATGGGCATCGCTATCGCTCTGCCCATCCTACGCCTACGCCACCGCGGCACCCGCCGGCTGGAGCGAGAACCCTTTGAGGTTTTGCGCAAAGCGCTCCAGTGACTGGATGCCGGTGGCCTCGGCCTGGTGGCACCAGTCCTGGAGTGAGCGCAGCAGCGCGTCCTGGCTCGGCGTCTTGTGTTGCCAGATCGCCTGCAGCCGCTCCCGGAACTGATAGACGGTGGCCAGCGTCTGGCTCTGCGCCAGCAACTGATCCAGCCGCTGGCGCGCCGCCGCATCCAACCGGCTCGCCTCGCGCGCGAGCAGACGCCGGTTGCGCCTGATCAGGCGGCGGCAGTGGGCCGCGTCACGGCACAACTCGTCGCGCGACACCGGGGCCAGCACTTCTTTGGTATAGCGTGCGAACACAAACATGCGGCTGACCACCACGGCCCGCAGGGTATCCATATCCACCAGCAATTTGCCCGGGACCATGGTCAGCCGCGGCGCCACCCGCTTGATGCGGGCGAGCCGTAAGGCGCTCAGGATGCGGATGTACAGCCAACTGATGTCGAACTCCCACCATTGGTAAGAGAGCCGCGCGGAACTGGGGAAGGCATGGTGGTTGTTGTGCAACTCCTCACCGCCGATCAGGATGCCCCAGGGCACGATGTTGGTGGACGCGTCCGGCGGCTCGAAGTTGCGGTAACCCCAGTAATGACCGATCCCGTTGATCACACCGGCCGCCAGGATGGGAATCCACAGCATCTGCACCGCCCAGATCACCGGCCCATAGAGCCCGAACAGCAGCAGGTCCAAGATCAGCATAAGCGCGACCCCCTGCCAGCGGTAGGGGCTGTACAGATTGCGCTCCAGCCAGTCGTTCGGGGTGCCGTGGCCGTAACGCTCCAGGGTCGCCGGATCGGCAGACGCCGCTGCGTAGAGCTCCGCCCCCTGGGTCAGCACTTTGTGCAGACCCAGGACTTGCGGGCTGTGCGGGTCCTGCGCGGTCTCGACCTTGGCATGGTGACGGCGATGGACCGCGACCCACTCCCTGGTGACCATACCGGTGGTCAGCCACAGCCAGAAGCGAAAGACATGAGCAACCGCCGGATGCAGGTCCAGGCCGCGATGGGCCTGGGCGCGATGGAGAAAGATGGTCACCGCGGCGATGGTGAGGTGCGTCATGGCGAGCGTGATCAGCACCGCCTGCCAGGGCGCCGGGTCGAGAATGCCGTGCAGGGTCATGGAGTTTCCTATGGGGCAATCATTCTATTGGTGGATGCGGGTGCGCAGGCCGAGCGGTCGGCACACCAGCGAGCGGCCCGGGCGGCGCTCGGAGTGGGTAACCAATGCCGACACGGGGCCGAGTGGGGGGCGAGCTGATGAGCGGAGGTGCGCGCCGATGCATAACCGAAGGGTCGGAGCCTCAGGCGCGTCGAATCCGCTCTACTTCACTATAGCTGACCGTTTCGGTCGATTCCATGGCAAGCGACGAACGGTAGTCGGCGCAGCCGCAGATTGCCGACCGGATCGGTACGGGCGATCCAGCCCGGGGCAACCCAGGTGGTCGCGACCGGATCGGCGACGATGGCGGGGCCGGGCTGGCCCGCGCCCGCGGCGACCGCGGCGCGCGTCAGGACCGGCACCAGGTCCGCGCAGCCGTAGGCGCGCACCTGCCGGAGCGCTCCCGCCGCCGCACGTCCCGCGGCCATCCTGGGCAAGTGCCAGGCCAGCGGCGGTGCACGCACCCGTACCCGCAGGTTGACCAACTCGACCGGCAGGTTCAGTCGGTGGCCGTAGCGTGCTTCATGCCGCGCATGAAACGCGCTGATGGTCGCGGCCACCCCGGTCCAGGGCAGATCCAGGGTGTAGGACTGACCGCGATAACGCAGGTCCAGAACCCGCTCGATACGCAGCCCCGCGGGGTCCTGACCCTCGCGTACCAACTCGGCGACCCCCTGATCGGCCAAGTCGGCCAGCGCCTGATCCAGCGTCGCGTCGGTCAGGTCTGCGAGCACCCCGAGTCGGGTGCGGGTCAGCGTGCGACCCGAGGGCGCGGCCAGCATTCCCAGGGCCGAGAGCACGCCCGCGTGCACCGGCACCAGGGCCTCGTCCAGGCCCAGCGCCTCGGCCAGCGCACAGACCGAGAGTCCGCCGGCACCGCCGAAGGAGGTCAGGGTGAAGTCGCGCGGATCCCGCCCGCGCTGCACCGACATCACCCGCAACGCCTGGGCCATGTGCTCATCGGCGATCCGCACGATGCCGAGCGCCGCGGCCTCGACCGCTAGCCCGAGCGGGGCCGCGACCCGCGCCACGGCGGTGCGTGCGGCGGTCGGGTCCAACGCCATGCGGCCGCCCAGAAACGCCTCCGGGTCCAGGCGGCCGAGGACCAGATTGGCGTCGGTCACGGTCGGCTCCTGACCGCCGCGACCGTAGCAGGCCGGACCCGGGTCAGCCCCCGCGGACTGCGGACCGACCAGCAGCAGACCACCCGCGTCCACCCGGGCGATCGACCCGCCGCCGGCTCCGATGGTGTGCATGTCCACCATGGGCACCGCCACCGGGTAGCCGGCAATACGCCCGGTGGCGGCGAGGAGCGGCTCGCCGTCGATCAGGGCGACATCGGTGGAGGTGCCGCCCATGTCGAAGCTGAGCAGCCGCCGGGCGCCTCCCGCGGCGGCGGCAAAGGCGGCGCCGGTCAGCCCGCCGGCCGGACCGGAGAGCAGCAGACGCACGCCATGGCGCGCGGTCTGTTCCGCGGCGATAGCCTCACCGGTGCTTTGCATGACCGCGATCCGGGCGCCGGGCAGGCCAGCGCGCAGCCGTTCGAGGTAACCGGCAACCACCGGCCCGACGCGGGCATTGAGCCAGGTGGCAATGCCGCGCTCGTACTCCCCGGCGACCGGCAGCACCTGCGACGAACAGGTGACGAACAAATCCGCGGGAAGGGCGTGCACGATCGCCCGCTCGGCGCTGTCGTCCAGATAGGAGAAGAGCAGGTTGACGGCGACCGCATCGGGTGCGAGGCGGACGACCGCGGCGCGTAACTCGGCGAGGTCAGTCGCGGTCAAAGGTTCCACGCGGCGGCCGTCGCTGCCCAGCCGCCCGCCGGTTTCCAGGCAGCATTCGGGCGGCACCGGCGGCCGCCGCGGCGGCGGCTGCAGGTCATAAAGATCCGGGCGCGCCTGCCGACCGATGGTCAACAGGTCACCCAGCCCACGATTGGTCACATACAGGGTGCGCGCGCCCTTTCCTTCCAGTACCGCGTTGGTCGCCACGGTACTGCCGTGGACCAGACGCAGCCCGGCCGGGTCCAACCCGAGGTCGCCGATCCCCCGCAGGATCGCCTGCTCCGGCGCCCGCGGGGTGGACAGCACCTTGTGTATGTGCAGTTCACCGTCGCGCCGGAGCACGAAGTCGGTGAAGGTGCCGCCGGTATCGATACCGAGTAGAGCCAAATCCGCGGTCAATGCCGGAATCAATCCCGGAGTCAATCCCGAAAGGCACGCAGGAACGCGGCAAACTGCTCACCCAATTCCGGGTGCGCCAGTCCGAACTCGACCGTGGCCTCCAGATAGCCAAGCTTGCTGCCGCAATCATAGCGCTTGCCCTCGAAGGGATGAGCAATCACCGTTTCATACTCCAGCAATGCCGCGATGCCGTCGGTCAACTGAATCTCACCGCCGGCACCGGTGTCGGTCTGCTCCAGCATGTCGAAAATCCGCGGCGTCAGCAGATAGCGCCCAACCACGGCCAGGTTCGAGGGGGCATCCGCCGGGGCGGGCTTCTCGACGATGGAGACCACGCGCAACAACCCTCCCGGTCCCGGCTCGACCTCGACGATGCCGTATTGCCGGGTGTCCTCCCGCGGGACCTCCTGGACACTCAGCACGCTGCACTCGTGGCGCGCGTAGATGTCCGCCATCTGGCCCGACACCCCCTTGCCATGGCCGCGGATCAGATCATCCGCCAGCAGAATGAAGAATGGCTCATCACCCACCACCCCCTTGGCACAGAGCACCGCGTGTCCGAGCCCGCGGGCCTCGGCCTGGCGAACATAGACGCAGCCCACGTCGGACGGCAGGATGTTCTGAACCAGCTTGAGCAGCTCGGTCTTACCCGCACTCTCCAACTCGGCCTCCAACTCATAGGCTTTGTCGAAGTGGTCTTCGATGGAGCGCTTATGCCGGCCGGTGATGAAGATGAGCTGGTCGACCCCGGCTGTCTCCGCCTCTTCGGCGGCATACTGAATCAGGGGCTTATCGACCACCGGGAGCATCTCCTTGGGGCTCGCCTTGGTGGCCGGCAGAAAGCGCGTGCCGAGTCCGGCAACGGGAAATACGGCCTTACGGATCTGTTTCATGGTTGATGACTCTCCAACGGGTGAAGACCGGGGCAGTCCCCGGTAAGACTGATTAGACGATCCGCCGTTCGTGCAAGACCTCATCCCCCGGGATGCGCTCCGGCTGGACCGGCTGGACCGTCCCCCAGCGCTTGCAGCTCGGGCACTGCCAGTGCACGGCGCGCGCCGAGAAACCGCAATGGTCGCATTGATACGCGGGTTGGCGTGCAAGCAGATAGCGGACCACTTCATGGACCACGTGTGCGCGATGGCCGGACCCCGCCCGCGCGGCCTCGGCCTGCTGCGATTGGAGCTGCAGCAAGCGTTCCAGCGCGGCCACATCCACATGGCCGGCAAGATAGTCGGTGAGCGCGGCCAGCGCGGCCTCGGGGCCGCGCGCGCGCTCCAGCGCATCGCTCAAGGCCAGCAACACCGGCGGCGAGGGGTGGCGTGATACCAGCGATTCAAGCACCTCGATCAGATCACCGCGCCCCAGGTCTTCCAGGGCCTGCATCAGTCCCGGCAGGACTTCCGGCAGATAGCGGGCGCCCTGATCCGCAACCCGCAGGAACAGCGCCAAGGCCGCTTCCTGATCCTGTTGCGCGAGCGCCATCTGACCCGCGATGAGCGTGGCACGCACGCACAGGGGGTCGACGTCCTGCGCCCGGTCCAAATGATGTCTGGCGGCCGCGGGCTCGGCGCGGCGCCGCGCCTCCTCCGCCAGTTCGCAGTGATACTGAGCGATCTCGAGATTCATCGGGTGTTCGCTGAATGGCTTGAGCCGTTCTGCGATCTCCAGACAACGCGACCAGTCGCGCTCTTGCTGATAGATGTCGAGCAGCCCGCGTAGCGCGCGCTCGCGCTGCAAGCCGATCTCGGCCAACTCCTCGAACAGCATCTCCGCCCGATCGAGCAACCCGGCACGCATGTAGTCCTGCCCCAACTCGAACAGGGCGTAGCCGCGCTGCTCGGCGCTCAGGGTGTTGCGGGCAATGAGGTTCTGATGGATGCGGATGGCCCGGTCGGCCTCACCCCGGCGCCGATACAGGCTCCCCAACGCCAGATGGGTCTCCACGGTCTCGCCATCGACCTCGGAAATCTCCAGAAACACATCGATCGCCTTGTCCGGTTGTTCGTCCAGCAAAAAATTGAGTCCGCGCAGGAAGGCCGGATGGGCGCCAGGCACGACCGGACCCTTGGATCCGGCATCCCGCCGACCGATCCACCACCCGGACGCCGCGGCCACCGGCAGCAACAAAAACAGCAGTTCGATCACGGACGCGCGCCCCCGGCCGCCACGCGACGGTCGTCTCCCGGCCCGGCAGGGCGCGCGGGGACGCTAGCGGCAACGAAAAGAGGTGTAAGGTTCACCCCGCCATAATACAGGCATCCCCGCGCGGTCGCATGGGTGGGGATCTGCCGCTGCGCCCCGATTATCTGCCGATGGAGGGGACCGGCTCCCGCGGCGGCGTGCAGCGGCCGGGGCACCGGCGCTGACGGCCCGCGCTCGAGCAGCAGTCTCCCCCACCCCATCAGCATGAGGAAACGAACCCTATGTCAAAATTCACGGATCAGGTTGTCATCGTCACCGGTGCCGCCGGGAACCTGGGGCGGGCCGTGGCCTGGGCGTTCGCCGGCCAAGGTGCCCGCATCGCCCTGGTGGACCGGGACGCGCAGGCACTGGAGCAGGTCCGTGAGGCACTGCCCGCGGGCACCATGGCCAGCGGGATCACCACCGACCTCATGGACCCGGAGTCGGTCGCCCGGATGAGTGCCGCCGTGATGGAGCAGTTCGGGCGGGTGGATGTCCTGGCCAATCTCGCCGGCGGGTTCACCATGGGTCCGCCCATCCACCAGACCACCGACCACGACTGGACCTTCATGCTGGATCTCAATGCCCGCACCGTCTTCAACTGTTGCCGGGCGGTGGTGCCGCTGCTGCTGGCCGGCGGGGGCGGGCACATCGTCAACGTCGCGGCCCGCGCGGCGACCCGCGGCAGCGGCCACATGGGCCCCTATTGCGCATCCAAGGCGGCCGTCATCACCTTGACCGAGAGTCTGGCGGATGAGCTCAAAGATCAGGGGATCACCGTCAACTGCATCCTCCCCGGCACCGTCGACACCCCCCAGAACCGCGCGGCCATGCCCGATCAGGACCACGACCGCTGGGTATCGGTCGCGGCGCTGGCCGACGTGATCCTGTTTCTCGCCTCGGACGCGGCACGCGCCGTCACCGGCGCCGCCGTGCCGGTCTACGGACGCAGTTGAGCAGCCGCATGCCATTCGTCACCGCCGGGCGGGGGCTGCGCGCGCACGCGACCCGCCTGATCCCGCTCCTGCCCTGGTTGGTCGCCCTCGCCGTTGCGGCGCCGCCCGACCTGACCCCGGAAACCCGTCAAGCGCTGGTGACCGCGGTCGAGGCCGCCGCGGCACTCGACTTCTACAACGCCCGCTGCCGCAGCGACGGCTCCGGACGGCATAGTGACAACCTCAACAAACAACTGGCCGGCAAGCTGCACGTCACCATCATGGGCGTCCAGGACGACCTGTTTCCGGAGCGCAGCTTCCGCGCCGTCCAGCGGCGCCTGCAAGACCAGTTCACCGAGGATTTGCGCCAAGCCGGCGGCTGCCAGGGCGCCAAGGACGCCGGGGTCCCAGCGCAACTCAACGACCGCTATCGCGGCAGCATCGCGGCCATCGAGGCGCTGCCTTGATCCCCGCCGTCGTCGGTTGCCAGGAGTCCCACTTGATAAAGGTCCATCAGTTCGAGAAACCACTCCAGAGCCAGCAGATTGCCCTCAACAGCGGGGTCTTCAAAGGCATCCTTGGCGCGGTCGAAAACCGCGAGGCAGAGCTGTTCGTCATCGTGACGCGATCCGTATAGGATGGCATCCACCTGCTGAGGATGCGCATTGAGCGCTCGCGACCATTCCTGCGGCGCCGCATAGGATGGCGATGAGCAGATACTCGCGGTTGCGCCGATCGGCGCAAGCCCATAACCGCGAAAGCGTATGGCCCGCAGGGACCGGCGCAATGGGAGTATTGAGCAAGCCTTGGAGCCTACAAGGGCCTCGGAGATCGCCGTGTTCCCCACGTTTCTCAGGAATGTCTCCGCAAAGGCGCCCCGGCGCTCGACGGCAGCGTACATGACACCGAAGCCGCCGTCACCCGCATTGAAACGCGCGTTCGCCGAGCGATCGAAATGAAAGGGACTGTATCGCCGATCATGAAATCGATAGAACACCGCGCCGGCAGGAAGCACCTCGATGACCGGCTCGCGCTGATCGAGATCCGGCGGAGGACGCGGCAATCCGTCGTCCCGACTCATGCGGCCGATTGCTCGCCCACCTGGCGAGCGGCTTGGATCACAGGGGCGATATCCCCCGCAATCAGGCAATCAATCGGGCGCCTGCCGTGCAAGCGAAGATCCGGATTGACGAGATAGTTGAGACACGCCCAGGGGTTAGGGTCGGGGAAGGCAGCGAGGGCTTCAATGAGGCCCGCGAGCGATTTGCCGTCACGGAACTGAACGGATGGAAAGACCAACCCGCTTTCCATGGGAAGCCCGAGCAGGTCGCCGGCCTTGGCGAGCCGTCTAACCTCATCCAACGATATTCCCAGCAATTGGGCAGTTTCGCCGATAGTCAGCGCATCGCCGCCCTGTTGCAGGTCCGTCGCCATTTGCTGCCGTCCCCGCGCCAATGCGCGCTCCCTCGCCGTGCGCACCGGGTCGGCCCGCGGCACTGGGCCCCAACCGGTGAACCGATGATCCACGGGCCGGCGCTGTCCGGCGAAGTAGTCGAACAAGAGCGCGCGCAGGTCATCCGTGAGACCGTATCCGTCGAGCACCAGCTCGTCGATGCTACGGAGCTTGGCCTCGAGTTCGGCTTCGTCGACGGGCAAACCCGAATCGCTCGCCTCCAATGCGCTTCGGTAGTCAGCGACCGCGCGGTGTATGGCCTGTTCGTCTAATTGCGCCGGAAGCGGCAGATCCTTCAGCATCGCGTTCGTCAAGTGCTGTCCAGAGGTACGCTCCGATACATAGGCGTTGGCGATTGGCGAGTTGAGTATCGCGGCCAGGATTTCTGGCCTCACGGCGTCCGCGTGCGGCCAAAGACCGAAAAACTGCTGCGACGCCGCTAGTCCCGTGAAATCGGCGGCCGCGGACAGTTGCCAACGCCCCCGGGAGAGTCGGCTCACGTTGGCGAGCACCTTGGGTTTGTCCCAAGGCCGGCTGGAAGGGGCCGGTCGCCTAAGCAACTCGGGCTCAAAGCTCAACCAACACGGGACTGGGAGCAAACGGAAGGGTCGCAACGACTCCCTGGGCCGAAAGACCCCAGGCCGGAAACCCTCTCTCGGGATCTGGCTCACACCCTCCCGTTGCCGCCACCACTGGAGGCCCCGGAAAATGTCCGCTCGGTCGCCGAGTCGGGCCAAATGCCCCAACGAATCCCACAAGGCGTCGAGCGCCCCGATCCAGAGATCCTCGCTTCCGGCGGGACGAGTTCCGCTGCGCCGATCGGCAGGTGACGCCTGGGCCAGACACGTGTCCGTGGCGGATCGCGGTAGCACCCCCACGGACACGCGGGTCGTCGCGTTCGATGCAGCGTCGTGCGGCTCCTTGGCGATCACCATCGCCGCCTCGTACCCGGCATGCGTGAAGGTGCCTTCCGGAAGAGACAGGAGCTCGATGGAGCGATACCGCAGCGACAGCGCCTTACGCAGGTCCGCGAACTGCTTCTCGCGCAGAATCCCATGGGGCATCACGAAGGCCAGCGCCGCAGGCTCTGCATCCAGCGCCGCTTTCAAGGCGTACTGCACCTTGGAGTACGAGCTTCGCGCCGCTTCCGGATACCGCTCACGCTCCGCGCCTTTGAAGTCTTCGAATGGCGGATTGCACAGAATGACCGTCGCACCCTGAAGTTCCCGTTTCAGGGCACCCTTGGCAAACAGGTCGCTGTTCTTCATTTTCCAGCCGTTCTTGGCAGGGTAGTCGGCCAGTATCAGAGATAGGACCGCGACCTCGCAGGCGAAGGCATCGATCTCGGCCCCGGATATCCGGGAAATCAGGAACTCGTGCCGCCGCTCGGGCGGCCAGTCGGCCGGCAGCAGGTCTTGGAGATGGCGGGCCGCAGACAGCAGAAAAGCCCCCGCCCCGGCGAACGGCTCATGGATACGCAAGGTCTCCAGATCGAAGCGGCCGAGGTCGAGTCGGCTCAGCGCATAGTCGGCGATGTGTCGCGGCGTGCCGTGGGTACCGAAGCGCTTGCGACTGACTTTGGTCACGAGGGTATTCTCGTAGACGAAGGCGAGTGAATCCGCGGAGATGTTGCGCAGACTGATGGAGCGCAGCATGTGCTCCCAGGCCGTTCGGAGTGTCTGCTCTCTGAGCGGTTGCAAGGGGTCGCGCGTACTGTCCAGGCCGTAGTAGGCGCCGATTCCCTGCAAGACTGCCCCCACGTCGCCGGCCGCCCAACGCAGCGCGTCCGGGTGCTCCCGATCTGCCAGGATCTTCGCGGCCAGGAGGCGGAAGGTCGCCCGGAACGCGGCATCCTCGCGTGCCGCCGTCGGAGACTCCCCAAGCAGTATCCGCAGCACTTCACCCAGGATCGCATTGAGCTTGGTCTGGACCTCGTGCTCGATGGCGGGGAGCAGACCGAGGTCCACGAAGTCCAACTGACGCGGCAGGTTAGGTGCCGCGGACTTCGCCCGATGCAGGGCGTGGGGGCTCCAGCGGTCGGCGTGATCGGTAAACCATTCCGCTAGCGCATCCAGACCCACGGTGTCGATACGCTCCGGTGCGCCGGATGCGCCGACGCGCCAGACGTTCACACATTCCGCACCGATTGAGAGAAACAGCGGCGCACCCAGCGCACGACGGGCCGCGATCACCTCGGCCGGATCCCCCTCCCGCTCGTCCACCACACCGAAGGCGGCAGACCGGTAGGACTCGGGGATTTGGGTAAAGGCGGCGAGCGCAACGGTCCGCTCGCCCGCGTCCCGTGACAGGACGTCTGCATAGCGATAATCGCGGTGGAGCGACTCGGGGCGGTAGCCGATCGACTGCAAACCGCTCTCGATGGCTTGTAGAGCACTCATTTCATCGTCAAGGCGGCGAACAGTGGAAGCTGGCGCATATCCGCATGGGGGGCGAAGGTGTCGGCCAAGACCTCCAGGTGCGGATCGAGCGCCAGCACCAGTACATCCTGATCCACGGGCGGCTGTTCTCCCGGACGCAGGATGGTCGATTTCCCCTCCGGAAAGCAGGCCAGGCGGCAACCGATCAGGCTGAGGAATGAGGCTCCTTCCAGGCGGCGGCGCAGACCCTCCAGCAACGCGCGCTGGGCCGCGAGTTCCATGTGGAAAGACGTGCGCATGGAGACAGCGAGCCGCAAAGCGAGGACGGTCTGCCAGCCGTAGAGGGCAAGGGTCCCCGGGCCGGAGGGTGCGACATCCGGCTTCAGCAGGCCGCGACGCGAGGTCCACTCGCGAAGCTGGTCCGCGGTGAGGCCGGTGAGGCGCAGGACATCTTTACATTGAAGCACGTTAAAGGACCTAGCGATATGGGTATGTTACCCAGCAGGCGTTCCCGGATAGTGGGTATACTACCCTTTCTTATACCCTAAGAGTTAGGCCTACAAAAGCGTTACTTCGCGAAGTCGCAGCATCCCTACCGACGGTTCCGAGGGCGACGCGCACCCCGGCGTGTCCGGCGGTCGGCGAGGTGCTGGTGTCGTCCCGGATGTACCCGGTCACCGGGGGGTTGACCCTCTCCACCGCCAAGGTCCCCGAGGACACGCCCGGCGACGCCTACGAATACCTGATCGGCAACTTCGCCGACGACGGCGGTCACACGGCGCAGGAGTTCTACACCAATCGCACCGTCGTGCACCTGATGACGCAGATGCTCAAGCCCCAGCCCGGCGAGCGCATCTATGATCCCACCTGCGGCACCGGCGGCATGTTGCCCATAAACGATGCGATGCCGGATGGGCATAGTCTGGCGGCGGTCTGGGCGGATTGGGAGGCCGACGGTGACGGCTTCTGACAACAGATGGATACCTTGATTGCGACACTGGACGGACGGAGCGACTAAAATTATTCACCAGATCGGTGAATAGTTCGCTAAACTTGGGGTGCAATTTGGAGATCGTTTTCGCGGACAAGGACCTTCAGACCCTCTGGACGAGCGAGCGCCAACAGAAAAAAGCGCTCGGACATGCGGGGATGCGTAAGTTGCGCGCCAGGCTCTCCGACTTGATGGCCGTGGCACGCGTGACGGATCTGGTCGCCGGCCACCCACATCCACTAACCGGCAACCGAGACGGGCAATTCGCGCTCCGGCTGGATGGTGCGTGCCGACTCGTGTTCGAGCCTGCCCATCAGCCGATACCCCAGCGCAGCGATGGCGCGGTGCTTTGGGTCGAGGTCACCGCCGTCCGCATCGTCTTCATTGGTGATTACCATGACTGAACAAGTACAGGCGTTTGCGCCGGACTGGATCTCGCCCCCAGGCGAGACCATCGACGATCTCCTGGACGAGCGTCATTGGACCCAGGCCGAGCTCGCGGAGCGTGCCGGCTTCACCCGCAAGCACGTCAATGATCTGATCAAGGGGCGCGCCACGATCACCGCCGAGACGGCGGGGCGTCTGGATCGGGTTCTTGGCGGAACGTCCCAATTCTGGCTGACCCGCGAGGCCCAGTATCGCGCTGCCCTGGAGCGACGGCAGAACCTCAAAGCCCTGCAACACGAGTCCTCCTGGCTGAAGGAACTGCCGTTGAGCTGGGTCCTCAAGCAAGGCTGGATGCGGCACTTTGCGTCCAAAGGGGAACAGGTCGAGGAATGCCTGCGCTTTTTCGGGGTCGCCGCGGTCGCGGCCTGGCGTGACACCTACGAGTCCCCACTCACGGCGTTTCGCGCCTCCGACCGCGTTGAGAAGAAGCCCGGCGCTATTGCAGTCTGGCTGCGGCAAGTCGAGCGTACCGCCAACCAGTTGGATTGCGCCCCCTTCGATAAAACCGCGTTCAAGAAGGCGCTGCCGACCCTGCGCGCCTTGACCACGGAACCCGATCCTGCGGTATTTGTGGCCCAGCTTCAGAGCACCTGTGCGGCCTGCGGGGTGGCGGTGGTCTTCGTCCCCGCGCCGCCTGGTTGCCCGGTACATGGCGCCACGCGCTGGTTAGGGCCGGACAAGGCGGTCCTGGCCCTGACCCTGCGCCACAAGACCAATGACCAACTGTGGTTCAGCTTCTTCCATGAAGCCGCGCATCTACTCAAGCACGGGAAGAAACTCCTGGTGATCGAGGGTGTCGACGGCTTGGACGCGACGCTTGAGCACGAAGCGAACTGCTTCGCCGCCGATCTGCTGATTCCCCCGGCGGAGTTGGGCGTCCTGGCCACCCTGCGGTCACACATCGAAGTCGAGCAGTTGGCCAATCAACTCGGCGTGGCGCCGGGTATTCTGGTCGGACGGATGCAGAAAGAAGGCTGGCTGCCCTGGGACCACCTGAACGCCCTGAAGGTGCGCTATGCATGGGTCGTCCCAGAGAGCGCCAGTGTTTGAGTCGGGAGGGCTACCTGCGTGGCCGGACCGCAACGGTTCGCGCCCGCACCGGTCCAGATTGGCCAACCCCCCGACCCAGGTTGCAACCTTGAGCTTCAAACTGATCGCCGCAGGTGACACTCATGCGTAGCGCCGCCGAACTCTTGGAAGAACTCAACGCCGTCGATGAATCGATCCGCATTGAAGCTAAACGAGCGAGCGAAATCGGTAAGTCCGTGCTGCAAACTGTCATTGCCTATACCAATGAGCCTAATCTGGGGGGAGGCTACTTGCTTTTGGGCGCCGACTGGAAAACCGATGACAAAGGAGATGTGCTGTACTGGGCCGCAGGCCTCTCGGATCCCGATAAGATCCAGAGCGATTTGGCTTGCCAGTGTGCGTCCATGCTGAGCGTGGTTGTGCGACCTGAGATGCGGGTCGAATCGGTTGATGGCAAGGCGTTGCTTGCGGTTTTCGTGCCTGAAGCAGCGATCAGCCAGAAGCCAGTGTACCTGCAAGCTACAGGCTTGCCGCGTGGCGCCTACAGGCGAATCGGCTCCACTGACCAACGTTGTGTCGATGAAGACATCTGGGTTCTGCGCGGTGAGATCCAACCGCAAAGCGGGCCTGACATGGCAGTGGTGCATGACGCCAGTGGCCACGACGTTGATCCCCAGGCGGTGACCGAATACCGACGTCTGCGTACCAAGGCCAATCCGAGTGCGGAAGAGCTTGCGTACGGCGATGATGATCTGCTTGAAGCCATCGGTGCGTTGCGCCGCATCGACGGCGAGCTCAAGCCAACGGTTGCCGGCATCGTGCTATTTGGCAGGCCGCTCGCGCTTCGGCGGCTGATGCCGGCGCTGCGCATCGACTATATCCGCATGGCCGGCACCCAGTGGATCGACGATTCAGAGGAGCGCTTCGTGACTACACTCGAAGTGCGACAGCCATTGTTGTTAGGGCTACGGCAAATCATTAATGCCATCGTCGATGAGCTACCCCGTGGCTTTCGGTTGGACGAGGGTGCATTACAAAGCCGGCAGAAGGCTATTCTCCCGGAACAGGTGATCCGTGAGGCGCTGGCCAACGCCGTCATGCACCGCAGCTACCAAATTCATAGTGCGGTTCAGATCATCCGCTATGCCAATCGGATCGAAGTCATCAATCCGGGTTTCTCGCTCAAAGCAGTGGCGGATTTCGACACACCAGGCTCACGCCTACGCAATCCCTTAATCGCCGCCGTACTGCACGACTTGCACTGGGCTGAGACCAAGGGTTCAGGAATCCGAACCATGCGCAGGCTCTCCCGTACCGCCGGCCTCCCACTGCCGGACCTCAGCTCGGATCGGCAGAAGAACGAGTTTAAGACGACCCTGTTCCTGCACCACTTCCTGACGGAAGACGATTACCACTGGCTCAGATCTATGCCGGGCAATACCCTCAAGACCGAAGAAGCTAAGGTCATGATCTATGCCCGCGAGACCGGCGCGATCGACAATACCGCCTGCCGCGATTTCTCCGGCCTCAATATCCTAGCCGTTAGCAAGATTCTTCGCCGCTTGCGCGACCGCCATCTGCTGGTCAAAAAGGGCAGCGGTAGCCGCACGTATTACACCCTTCCGGATCCGCTACAGGCATCTGATTTGCACCCCGAGCAGGCGCAGCTAAACCTATTCGAGAGCCATCTCCTACGCGCGCCCCTGGAAGGGGGCAAGCTCCCCGCCCCAGGTTGCACTCTTGATCATGCAACCTTGCCGCCCGAGCTTGCAACATTCCTTGCTGGGCAGGGTGAGGATCTGAATCAAGAAAATCTACGGCAGTTGATTGTCCGGCTTTGTGCCTGGCAGACCCTGACCGGTGAGCAACTTGCAACTTTGCTGAAGAAAGACCCCCACTATCTGCGATTCAAACATCTGACTCCGATGGTACGCGATGGAACACTCGTTCTGCGGTATCGGGAGAACGGCAAGCATCCGCAACAGACTTACTCAGTGCCGGCTAGCCCGTAGGTTGGGGTGACGAAGGAACCCCAACGCGATCATGTCGGCAGGAGAATGTTGGTGAAGGTTCACTAACAAGTTACTCAATTTAGCTCAGACGGTCTCTGTCTGGTGGCGGCCAGCGATGTGCATTCGGAGTCCAAGGCTTCAGCCTTGGCCTGCCGCTCCAAGGCTGAAGCCTTGGACTCCAATCGGCCGACGCCTCGGCTGGCCGGAAACACGCGCCTGGCCGCCATCCACTTGAAAAACCGAGGTCCTCCTGCGACCATTGGCGCTGGTTGGTTGGACAGCAGAGACGACGATGAACGAATTTGCCGGTTACGCGGCCACCCATGAGGAGACGATGCGACTGTATGGCCGGTCGCTGCCGGAGGATCATCGCCGGCGCTACGCCGCGCTGGAGGCCTTGAAGATTGGTTTCGGCGGCTGGCACAGACCGGCTTTCGGCGGCGCCGCCTGCGTAAGGAGTTGATCACCGGC
>JACDZG010000265.1 GCA_013426805.1 Chromatiaceae bacterium | reverse complement strand
GGGTGCGCGATGACTCAGGTCTGCGCTTGTTTCTATTACTATTTAGTCCAACGTTTCGCCTAAAGCGGGCGCGCCCACGGCGATGCCCGAGTTCTGCTCCGCCGGTCGTGGCGCGCCTCGCTCTTTAAGGCGACCGTTAGGCTTTAGGTTGCCGACGACCTGACCGACGGCTTCCGCACCGCATACCGTGGCCATGTACCGACACCCTTTCAGGATCGCCGGGCAAAGAGCCGATTGCCTTGCCGACCGGGTTTCCCTCGCAAAGAAACGCCGACGACCTGTCCGGGAGCAGATTGCCTTCCCGACCGGGTTTCCCTTGCAGAGAAGCGCCATTTTCTTCTGCGCTTCGCTATTGGATTCTTTAGCCTAACGTGAAGGCTAACGCGGCGCGCGCCACTGATGACGCTGAGAATTAGCACGACGGCTGTGGCGCGCGCTCGCTGTTTAGCCAAAGGTTAGGCAATTCTTTATCTTTATTGCTGCCAGAGCAGGGGACTTCGGGGGAAAACCGTGGTCTTTCCCCTATTCCCTACCGCCCCTGTTTTTTTGCTTCTCAATTGGTTTCTCCAAGAGCGTCAGCCGATCTTCTTGGGCGATAATATTCTACTTCCTCTGCGGTAACGCCAAGTAGCAATTTTGTTGGTTGGGTGCAGAAACGATCATAAAAGATAGAGTTCTTATTGGAGGCACAGCTATCCCGAAGTGCTCCGATTTCACCAGTGATGTTCTCGTTGGCGCTGATTACCGCTATTCCTAGAACTAGGGCGTCGGCGTGAATTCGAGCGGGGTTTTCGTCGCTTTTGTACATAGCGCTTGCGCGTTTGAGTTCTTCTCGAGCCAAACTAAGATCCCCCTGGTAAATAGCTAGAATGCCGGGCCAAAAATGAGAGTCTGCGCTGTAAGAATGCAAGCTCTTAAGTGCGTCACTGTACCGAATAGCTTTTGGATAGTTTCGATCAGCGATGTACAATTCAACTAGCGACGCGATTGCGGCGAGATCCAAAGGGTATAATTCTAGCGCCTCCAAGTTAAGGTCGATCGCTACTTGTCTCTTGCCTTGGATCGCATTTACCAGCGCGATTCTTTGCTTTGCAAGATACAGTGCAGGGCAGGGCGTTAGGGTGCTCTCATATATTTTCAGAGCCGCTTCTATTTGGCCCTGGGATAAAACTGAGTCGCCGCGAGACACCTCGCTCAGTATGTTTTTCTCCGCATCTGGAGACAGTTCATAGTGCGCAAACCATGTGTGCCCAAGTTCATGAAAAAAAATGTGCTCTGCGGCTCTTGAATCGACAATTGGGGCCTTGATCATCGTTGCGGGCCGGCCGCGGGCGGTCCGCACAGCGGACCCTACGGTAACACGGTGACCTGTAGGGTCCGCTGTGCGGACCGCCGACCGTGCCGATCGCGCGGTGGCCGGGTTCTTGACCGAGGCCACAATTGGAGACTCCGCTCCTCGCTCGATCATTATCTCGGATTCGGCGGCTGAGTATGCGCGTTGGTTCCCATTCGATCTCTCTGCCCTTCCATCGACGAGGAAAGTCTTATAGCACGGAAACGATGCGCCGCCATCAATCAGCATCGCCTCGCTGTACTTTCGATAGGAAAAGGGGGCGAACCAGCTTCTGCTCATCGTTCTTGCGTCGATGAGGTAAGCGGATATCGTTCCTCTCATGTAAACAACGCCTTGCGGATCGTTGAAACGAATTGGCGGAATAGCTTTGTGCTCGCTGCGGTGGTTCAGCATCGCGTCAGATGGCTCCACAAGCATTCCGTGATTCTTTGCTAGTTCGACAAACGGCTGAAGTTGGAACGGCTTTTGATAGTAATCCCAAATGGACGATAGAAGAAGCAGCAATATAGTAAGAGCACTGAGGACAAGGAATGCCCGTCCCGCTAGGTCTTCATCGAGTTTCATTTGTACTCATAACGATTTGCCAAAAAAAGCCATTCTGGAAAGCCATCAAAGACGCAATCAGCACGCTCGGATGCTCCGATGCTACAGAGTAAGTAACAAGCAATACAATCGGACTGATAAGCAAAGGCAGGAAATCTCTAGCTCCTAGAGGTTTCTGTCGGTTTCGTAGCTGCCACAGAATGCTAGCAAATATCCCGAGTATCGTCGCAGATGAAAGCAGCAGCGGAGGAAAGACCATAGCCCACACTTCCCCGAATTGCTCTTCAATTATGGCCGGCGCCCTAAATGGCGTGCCCATATCGGAAGGTATGGTGGGTGCGTTTTGTTGAATAACCGTCCATAGCTTAAAGTGCAAGAACACGCAAAATATTATAGCCAAAAAGATGTACGTAATTCGTAGTATCTTAGAGGTAGTTTTCTGCATGTGGGGCGATCTCTTTATGGAGAAAATTGCCGGAGGGAGATGTGCGCGGGGCGCTATATTGAAAAGAGAATCACCAAGGACCGAACGTGAAGCCCAAGGTAGCGCCCGCTACCCACGGAGCATCGAAAGGAGTGCGGTGTACCGGCCTAACGTATAGCGTTAACCGGCGCCCGGCCGCAACACCCGCAGCAACCCAGA
>JACDZG010000264.1 GCA_013426805.1 Chromatiaceae bacterium | reverse complement strand
TGAGTTGCCCACAGACCAACTTGACGTGGGCTTCCACCGGCTCCGATATCATCAGATCAACCGCCGCCATCTCGACACCCTCAGCAAATCGCTAACCCGCGCAAAATCGTATCAGCCAAGCGAAAATCGGGAAACAATTGATGGACAGTTTCTAAGCAAATTGAGTGGAGAGGATAGTCCTGTCGCAAGTGGCTGGCAAGGCCAGCGGACACACCGTCGGGAGTCGGGATCGCAGATCGAACGCGGCTGCTGCTAGGATGGACCGCGGCAACGGACCCGGAACGCCGCCAGGGATGCGATACCGGCTGCGACGACCGGCCTAGGCGACGCCCTTTGCGATGGCCGCCCCGACCACAGGCTGAAACCACCGGCGCCGGCTGAACCATCAGCCCAGTCGTGCGCGTCGAGCGCCCGCGCGGTTGGGTCTTGGATCCCGTAGGCACGAATCTCGCGGGCAACGGGCTCGGGCACCCAAACGGTTGGCGCCGCATCTTTCAGCAAGTGCAGTAGTCCGGCCTCCGCCAGGTGAATCAACGGGGAAGTATTCACCACCAACCGGAGATCCTGCCCGCTCATGGGGCGGAAGTCTTGCCGGACTGGTCAAGGCCCAGTTCGCGCGCGAGGCTGTCGTCATCCACGGTAAAGACATCCACGCCTTCACGGGCCAGGGTATGAATGAAATCGCGGCGGCTCATCCGCGCCAGCTCGGCCGCACGCGCCTGCGACATCAGGCCGCGCCCATACCAAATGAGACCTGGCAGGACGGCTGATGAGCGGATTGCCGCCGCGGGCGTCTTGGCCTAGACTGGCAGCATAACAGTCGGTTGCGAGGTCGGGACGTGGCGCACCAGCAACCGGCTCGGATCGGGGCGACACCCCGCCCCTGATCCCAACTCCCGTCCTGAATGCCCCCAAGCGTATTTTGCCTCAAATCCCGATGCTGGTTACCCACGAACGCGAAAAGCTGATCAACGCAATCCTGTACTTTGCCCACAACACAAGGTACCTGGGTAAGATAAAGCTGTTCAAGCTCCTATTTTTGCTCGACTTCGAGCATTTCCGGCAAACCGGGCGCAGCGTGACCGGGCTGGAATACCGCGCATGGAAGTTCGGTCCCGTCCCAGTGGAAGTCATGCAGGAGTGGGACGAGCCGGAAGCCGACTTGGCTGCCGCGATCTCCATCCGACCGGAAAAGGTCATCGACTACGTTCGCGAGACCGTCGTACCCCTAGTTCCATTTGACGATAGCCATTTCACCAAACGGGCGTTGCGTACCATGGAGGAATTGGCGGCGCGCTATCGGGACACCTATTCGCCGACCCTGATCGATGTGACCCATGCCGAAAACGGTGCATGGACCAAGATTTGGCAGGACGGTCAAGGCATGAACGAGGCGATTCCCTACGCGCTGGGGTTGGACGACGACAGCCCGTCACGCAGCGCCATCCTGGAGATCGCCAGCGAGCACGAGGCGGTACGCAAGACGCATCAGTCGCGGCGGTAATTAAATTCAGGCTCATGAGGCGAGCTGTGTAACTATTCTCTTATTAGCCTTAGAACCCATGCTAAAGGACTTATATTGAGCGGAACGATCAAGGGTTTGCGTCATGAGATCCACGTTGCCTGCCGGGATATTTCCCGGCCAAATTTATCGTCATATCCACTATTATCGTGATTCCGTCGGCTATTGGAAAACCAAGTATTCACTGATTCTCGCCGGCACCTCCGGCGGCGATGTCATCTACCGCTTACTGACGAGCCGACCACATGGTCGACCCAAGACTCCGCCATGCTTTCACGGGCTCCCCTATCCCGGCTTTTACCTCGGGTGCTTGGGCGGCCCCCTGACTGCCGATAGCTGGCTCAGCCTTCATGAGACCGATGACTTCGATGGCAGGGCCTTTCTGGCAGACATTACCGGGGGCACGATCGTTCAGGTCGCGACCTTGCCGATGTCCCTGTTGTGCCCCGCACTCGATTGCGTCGCCAATGCCGACGACACTACCCGGCTGCAGGAACGTTGTATTCGCGACGCGCGTGCTGCGCTTGGCTGTCCGTAGGACCGGGATGGCATAGGTGATGCCTACACGAGAACGAAATACGTGAGATCGTCCGTAACTAATCGATAACATAATTTTTTTTCTAGAGTCGAACCGAACTAGAACCGGATCGCCGCCTCGTCGCGCAAGCCCCGGT
Organism: Chromatiaceae bacterium; assembly: GCA_013426805.1. Lineage (GTDB taxonomy): Bacteria > Pseudomonadota > Gammaproteobacteria > Chromatiales > Chromatiaceae > Thiodictyon. Next base: position 361 of record JACDZG010000264.1, on the reverse strand, counting down.
TCGGCAGGACCTCGCGGCGGACCTCCGGCGGCATCCAGACCACGCCGAACAGCTCGCCCAGCCACAACAGACCATCGATCCGCGCCAGGCCGATAAGCGGGCTCGCGTCGGTCAGGACGATGCGAGCCATGACTCTAGGGTCTCCATGTCCCGCTCGGCCTCGTCCGCGTCCAGGCGCACCACGGCGATCCCCAAGCGGGAGAGGTGCGCCACGAACTCGCCCAGCGTCATGTCCGCCAACCGGGCGGCACGCGCCAGCGACAGGTTGCCGTCACGAAACAGCGCGGTGGCCAGCGCCGGCTTGACACGTAAGGTGATTTCCGCGAAAAATCCAACCCGTAGGAGCCCGCTTGCGGGCGAC
>JACDZG010000100.1 GCA_013426805.1 Chromatiaceae bacterium | reverse complement strand
TATGTTGACTCATACCCTAATCCTAGGGGCTAAGTCCGACAGGCTGCTAGGTCCGCGCGTTCGACGGGGCCGACTGGTGCGGCGTGGCTTCGGCCGGCGTGTTCTTTCCTGTCCAGCGCGCCGCGGAAATCGGACGCTGAGCAACCGTTGAACTCGCCGGGCCGTTTTTGTATCTTCCCGCCGGCTAACCATTCGTCGCCTACCCGAGCCGAAAACCATGACACCCCTCGTCGGCACCGCCAACGCATCCGCCTTCGCCGAGCACCTCGCCGTGCTGCCGGACTTCCTGCCGCCCGAGCACTTCACCGCGCTGGCTCGCGAAGTCGAGGGGCTCGGGTGCACCGAGCGCAGTTATGTGCCAACCCACAAGCAGGGCGGCACCATCGCCTTCGACACGCTGCGGCCGCACGCGCCCGGCGTGGTGGGCTTTTACCGTTCGGCTGAACTGCGCGACCGCCTCGGCAGCGTGATCGGCGCGACACTCAAGGTGACACCCGAGGGCGACTACAGCTCGTGCTCGATCCTCGTCTACGAGCGGCCGGGCGATCATATCGGTTGGCATTATGACCACAACTTCTACCGCGGCCGCCACTTCACGGTGCTGCTGCCGGTCGTTAACCGCAACGCCGCAGGCAGCGGCCTGTCCGCCGGGCGGCTGTTCGCGAAGATCGGTGGCGCGGAACGGCTGGTGCCGACACCGCCCAACCAGCTGGTGGTCTTCGAGGGCGCTAAGGTGCTGCACCGCGCCACGCCCATTGACGAGGGCGAGCGGCGCGTGGTGCTGAGCATGACCTTCGGCACCGACCCTCGGATCTCGCTTCCCTTTGAGCTTGCCCGGCGTGTCAAGGACATGGCCTTTTTCGGGCTGCGGGCGCTGTGGGGTGGTCGACGGCGCGGCGCCTGAGGCACGCGTGCATCTTCCAGCGCCTGCTGTTCATGACCCTCGCTATGTTGGCCCTGATCGCGGCCGTCCCGGTCAGCGCACGGGGGCGCTGGCTTCAGGCTGTTCTGACCCTGGGACTCGCATCAACGATTTCGCGCTCGCTATGGCGTCGACACTTTTGCGGTGTTTCGCTGATTACAGGCGCAATCCGCGTTGGGCGGCTAGGCGCGCGCGGTCGACGCTGGACTCGGCGGCCACCTGCGCCGGGACGATGAGAGTCGAGCGCTCAACACCGATCACAACGCATAGGCCTCGTCGTAGGGCTCGGCGCCCTCCACGGTCGGCAAGGTCAACTCGTTGCCCCAGTGCGACCAGCCGCCGTTATAGAGGCGCACGTCGCGGTAGCCGAGGTGTTTGAGCTGCAAGTAGGCCAGGCCCATCCGGAACCCGTCGTGGCAATAGACATAGAGGCGCTTCTCCTTGGGGACCGCCTGGTAGAGCGCGGCCAGGCTGGCGTCGTCCTTCCATTGCTCGCTCTGACCGTCCGTGCCGTCGAGACTCGACACATTCAGTGCCCCCGGGATGTGACCGCCCATGATGGAGTGCCGGATGACCTTGCCGGTGTACATCTCGGCCGGACGCGCATCGAGCAGGACGACATTGGGGTCGCGGCGGGACACCACGTCGTCGTAGACCGCGGTCCATTCGACGAAGCGGTCCGGGTTCGCGTCCTTCAGGGTCACGGTGCCGGCCGGTCGCGGCTTGGCCGGTGCCTTTTCGAGATCATTGAAAGCGCTCCACTCGGTGGTGCCGCCATTGAGGATCTTGACCCGACTCATGTCGAAGCCGTACAGGTCCAACAAGTAATACAGGCGCGCCGCCAGTGCGGTGCGGGAGTCGTCATAGAGCACCAGGGTGGAATCGTCGTTGACGCCCCAGCCCCGTAAGGTCCGCTGGAATGCCTCACGGGACGGAAAGCGCATGATGGGACGTCCGTCGTTGTCGCCCAGGTCTTTGAATCGCTGCACCTGAACCGCCCCGGGGATATGGCCGACGGTGAAGTAGCGATGGGGGTGATAGCGGACTTCGAGCACGATCAGGTTCATGGCGTCGATATGATCGGAGAGCCACTGCGCGTCGACCAGAAAGGCGGGGGCCGCCGACAGGACGCCGGGCAGCAAGAGTGCTACTGCGATCAGCAAGAGCACGCCCAGTCGCACGCGGACAGGTTGCGGACGGTTGGTCATCGGTATCTCCATGCATTCACCTTATGATGGACCGCGAGACCGGCCTCGTACCAGCCCTTGCTCTGATTGACCACCCGCACCACCAGCAGCATCACCGGGACCTCGATCAGCACCCCGACCACGGTCGCCAGCGCCGCACCGGACTGGAAACCGAAGAGCGAGATCGCCGCCGCCACCGCCAACTCGAAGAAGTTGGAGGCACCGATCAGGGCCGACGGGCACGCGACGCTATGCCTCTCGCCGACGGCGCGGTTCAGCCAATAGGCCAGGGAGGAGTTGAAAAAAACCTGGATCAGGATCGGCACCGCCAACATAGCGATGATCAGCGGCTGCGCGAGGATTTGCTCGCCCTGGAAGGCGAACAGCAGCACCAGGGTCAGGAGCAAGGCGACGATGGAGGCGTGGCCCAGGGTCGCCAGGGTGGCATTGAAGCGCGCCTCGCCCTGCTTGAGCAGGAGATGGCGCCAGACCTGGGCAATGGCGACCGGAATCAGGATATAGAGCACCACCGAGGTCAGCAGCGTGTCCCAGGGCACCACGATGGATGACAGTCCGAGCAGGAGCGCGACGATCGGCGCGAAGGCGACGATCATGATGGCGTCGTTGAGCGCCACTTGCGTGAGGGTGAAATAGGGGTCACCGCCGGTCAGGCGGCTCCAGACGAAGACCATGGCGGTACAGGGCGCCGCGGCCAGCAGGATGAGGCCGGCCACGTAGCTGTCGAGCTGGTCGGCCGGCAGCCAGGGGGCGAACAGGCCGCGGATGAAAATCCAGGCCAAGAGCGCCATCGAGAAGGGCTTCACCGCCCAATTGATGAAGAGGGTCACGCCGATCCCCTTCCAATGGGATTTGACCTGTCCCAGTGCGCCGAAGTCGATCTTCATCAGCATCGGGATGATCATCACCCAGATCAGCACCCCGACCGGCAGATTGACCTGCGCGACCTCCAGGCGGCCCAGGAGCTGGAAGGGGGCGGGGAACCATTGGCCCAGACCGATTCCGGTCAGGATACAGAGCGCCACCCACAGCGTCAGCCAGCGCTCGAACACGCTCATGGGCGCGCCCGCCGCCTGTTTGGCCGTCACCTCGCATTGGACCGACATGGCTTACCCCGCATCTGGCGGCGGGGCGAGGCCGAGCGCCGCGGCCACCGCGGGCACCAGCCGGGCGCGGATGGCGTCGCGCACCTGAATAAAGGACTCCAGCGGCTCGCCGTGGGGGTCATGGAAGGGCAGATGAATCCGCGTCACCGGGCGCGGAAAGAGCGGGCAGCGCTCCTTGGCGTTGTCGCAGACCGTCACCACCAGGTCAATGGATGCGTCGAGCACCGCATCGATGTCCTTGGGATAGAGCCCATCGGTCGGCAGTCCGGCCGCTTGCAGGGCCGCGATGGCCCCGTCCGCCACCTTGGGTTGGGGGCGGGTGCCGGCGGATAGCGCACGGACTTGTCCGGCCAGATCGTGATTGAGCAGGACCTCGGCCATCTGCGAGCGGCAGGAGTTGCCGGTGCAGAGAACCAGGACGGTCTTGGATGCTGCGGTCATGGGAAAGTCCTCGGGTGTGGCTGCAGGGGTGCCGTCGGTGGTCGTTCGGGTTCAGGCCGCACGGGGATCGCAGAGGCTGGCCGCCGCCACCAGCGGGTCGGGTCCCATGCCGTCTTTCATGTGGATCAGGATGCGCAGCGCCCAGGCCGGGAGCTGCGGATGGATGCGGTAGCGCATCCAGGCCCCGTCGCGCCGGGCAACCACCAAGTTCGCGCCGCGCAGCACCGCCAGGTGGCGCGAGACCTTCGGCTGCGGGGCGTCGAGCGCGTCGTGGAGATCGCACACGCAAAGCTCGTCGGACTCCAGGAGCATGACCAGGATACGCCGCCGGATGGGGTCGGCGAGCGACTCGAAGAAGGCTTGCGGGTCGATCATAGGGGCCGATGTCAAGGGGCTGAGCGCCTTGTCCGCGATTGCTGTGTGCGGTAGAGAATATGCGGAGTGTCGCATATTGTCAAACGTATCGGCGGCCGTGGCGCGGGAGCGGGTGTTCGCCATTGTGGCGGAAGTCATCCCCGCGGGGCTGCGAGAGCAGCGCGCCCAGGTCGATCGCGGCCCGGTGAGCCCAGGCCTACCCCACCGCTATAGTTGGTTTTTGGTACATCGGTACTATTGGACTTCGCCCGCGCTCGTCCGATACTTCCGGCCGACCCCAATTTAAACCGCGCGCACTTGCCGCAGGGCGATCCAGGAGATACTTATGAACGACCTCGCCACGCCTACCCAGTCCGCTGACGCGGCAATCTGCCACGGCAAGGACCGGCGGTATTTCGACCTGATGGCCTATATCGTCTCCAACGCGGCGGCGGGCGAAATTATGGCCGTGGATAATTATTGCGAGATGGTGCCGCTGATCGCGGATACCGACGCAAAGATCGAGACGGCCAAGCAGGCCTTCGACGAGACCAAGCACATCCGCATGCTGGCGAGCCTCGGGCGCCGGCTCGACTTCCAGGTGGAGGCGCGCATCGTCGAGCCGCAATGGCTGCATATCCGCAAGCACTTCTCGGCCGCGGTCGCGCGCAAGGACTTGGCAGCCTGCCTGGTGATTCAGGATCTGATGACCGAGACCATGGCGATCGTGCTCTACCGGATACTGCAACGCGATACCGACCCTGAGACCGCCGATATGGCCAAGCGCATCCTCGCCGACGAAGAGGAACACTTGGGTATCGGTACCCGCCGGCTGGCGGCAATGCTCGAGGCCGACCCGGAGTCCGTACAGGACAGCCTGGTATGGGCACATCATCGCGTGATGCCCGAGCTGTTCAGTATGATCAGTACCAGCTGCCATTCGCTGTGCGACGAGCTCGGCGTGGATTGCGGCGGTATCGGGCTCGACAGCATCCGCACCGATATCGAGGCGATCCGGGTGGAGGCGCTCGATACCTATATCGAGACACTCGACCGGGTCGGCTTCGACGTGAAGGTCACCACCCCGCTGATCGCCGGCATGTCGTCCTACGGCGGATTGCCGTCGGCCGATCTGCGGCTCGCCGGCACGGGGTCATGTGTCGGCAGTACGGGCTGTTGCTGAGCGGCGCGCCAGTGCACGCAGCAGAATCAATGCACGGCTGGCAAGCAGCGATTCGCTTCGTCTTGGTGGACGGCAGCCTGCTGATCCTGCTGTTCGTGGCGATCACCATGCTGGTGCTGCTGGCCCAGCAGCTCGCCGTGGGCGGCTCGGTTCAGCGCAAACTCGGCGGCATCGGCGCGTGGCGCAGTGCCGCGCTTGCCGCCTTCGGCGGCGCCGTCACCCCGTTTTGCTCCTGCTCGACAGTGCCGGTGTTGAGCGGGATGCTCAGGGCCAAGGTCCGGCTAGCCGCCTGCTTTTCGTTTCTCATTGCCTCGCCGGTCATCAATGAAGGCGTGGTCATCGTGCTTGCGGTCTCGTCCGGTGCGGCGAGCGCGGTTGCCTACGTGCTGCTCTCCGCCCTCCTCTGCGTGATCGCCGGGGTCGCGGTCGAGCAGCTCGGTCTGACCCGCTTTCTGCGCCCGCAGCCGACCATTGAGGTGGCGGCGGAGGCCTGTCTGGGCGGGGGCGGCAGCGGGACGCTCGCCGGGCGTCCGCCCTTTTCGTTCGCGGTGCAGACCGCATGGGCCGCGACCCGCATGGAGCTGCGCCATCTCGGTCCCTACCTGGCGATCGGCATCCTGATTGGTGCGGCGATCTACGGCTACGTGCCAACCGCTGCGCTCGCCGACCTGGCGGCAGTAGTTCCCATCCATTGGACCATCCCGCTCGCCGCACTGATCGCGGCGCCTCTTTACGTCTCGCCGATGGTCGCGGTGCCGATCGGTTTTGCACTGATCGAGAAGGGTTTGGGTGCGGGTACCGTCATTGCGTTTCTGATCGCCGGCGCGGGCACCAGTCTACCCGAGATGATCCTGCTCGGCCGGCTGTTCCGTTGGCCGCTCCTACTATCACATATCGCCACCGTGCTGGTATCCGCGATCCTTCTCGGATTTGCAGCCCAGTGGGCGTTGGCGCTTTGATATCCATTCCATTGAGGGGAATCCCACATGCTTGAAAAGCTATGCAGTCTGTTTTGTGGAGGCGAGCGTGCCGAGGATACCGCGGAGGCGCTGCGGGAGGTTCTCGACGGGCGCGAGATCGGGATCGTCTCCGCACGCTGCTGCGCGCCGCTCGCCGCCGCGCAGGACGAGCGTCTGGAGGCAAATCTGGCCGAGGCGCTGAAGACCAGCGGGCGCGACGGCGGCTATCGCATCGTCTCGATTACGGACGCCCAGAAGGCGCTGCCCCGCATTGCCTCGAATCTGCGTCCGGCCGAGCAGCGTCTGGTGACTCAGATCCAATCCCTGGTCACCACGGAAGGGTTCTCGGTGTTCCCGATCCTGGTGATCGGCGGCAAGGTTGCGTACTACGGCGGGCTGCCCACGCCGGAGATGATCGAGCGCAAGCTCGCTCCGGTTGGGGTAGCGGCCTGATGGTCGCGCCGCGCGGGCGGCTGCGCGAGCGTCCATACCGCCCGGAGCGGGTGCTCGTGACCGGCGCGAGCGGATACGTCGGGGCTTTGATCGCCGCGCGGCTGCTGGCCGACGGCGAATGCGCTCTGGTACTGCCGGTGCGCGCGCCGTCCCGGGAGACCCTGATCCAGCGGCTCAAGCTGGAGCTGGACGCCCAGGGGCTCGCCTGGGAACAGGCGGTCCCGCGGGTGCACATCCTCGACTGGCCGGGTGCGGGAGAGTCCGGCGATGGGCTTGCCCACTGGGCGGACCAGCTCGAGGACTCGGGGGTCGATACGATCGTCCATTGCGCGGGTTGCCTGGACTATTTCGACTCCGCGAGCCTTGAGCTGGTCAACGTGCAGTTGACCGGCGACCTGATCGCGCTCGGCAGGCGGATCAGCGCACGTCGTTTCGTCTATGTGTCGACCGCTTACAGCGGCGGCTATCGACAGGACGAGATCCCCGAAACGCTGCTGCCGGAGCCTGAGTGCGATCCGACTGAATACACCCGCACCAAGCGTCGCGCCGAATGGCTGGTGGCGGAGTCGGGTTTGCCCTGGGTGGTCCTGCGCCCTTCCATTCTGATCGGCGAGAGTGCTTCCGGTCGCTATTCGGGCAAGCGCTACGGACTCTATCAGCAGTGGATGGGGCTGGAGCGGCTGATGACCGACCGCTATCACCCGGTTATTCACACTGTGGCACCCGAGCGCCCGCTGAACCTGGTCCATCAGGATAGCTTCCAGGCGGCATTCTCCGCCGCGCTGGCGTGGCTGCCGGACGCCGCGGTCTGCAACCTGGTCTCCGAGAACGACAGCGCCCCCAGCATGCGCGACCTGTGGAACCTGTGGATCGAGGTCGTGCGTCCCGAGGAGATCCGCTATTACCCGAGCTTCCCGAGCGTGAACCTGCGCGCCATCGATATCCGCCAGCGCGCCTACCTGACCTTCGCCCAGGTCAACCTGGAGATCGGGGCGCACCGCTGGCGGTTTGCACGGGGCTGGATCGAGGCCTTGGCCGCGCGCGGACTCGCATTCGAGAGCGCAACGGCCGCGAGCGTCCTGCGCTGTCAGGAGCGGTTCGTCGCGAGTTCGCAGGTGCTCGCGCGGTATCGCGAGCGCTTTGCCGAGCGCTTTCCGGCTCATACCCGTATCACTGAGGTCGAAGACCATGCCCGTACGGCGACCGCTCTCTAGTTTGTTCGCGTTGGCCCTCGCGGCCTGCTCGCTACCCGCGGCAGTCGCGGATTCGGTTCTCGATCGGGTGCGCGAGTCAGGGGTCGTGCGGATCGGTACCGGCAACGATACGCCGCCGATGAGCTATATCGACGAGTCGGGCCGTTGGGTCGGCTTTGATATCGAATTAGGCAATGCGCTCGCCGACCGCCTGAAGGCGAAGGTCGAGCGGGTGGCGGTGAACAACAAGACCCGCATCGCGCTACTCGCTAACGGTCAGATCGACATGACGGTGTCCAATCGGTCACAGACGCGCAGCCGCGAGGAGCAGGTCGATTATGCCTCGCCGCCCTATCTCTGGACCGCGAAAATTTTCTATGCGAAGCAGGGGCGCTTCGCCGGCATCGGCGAGCTGGCCGGCAAACGGATCGGCGTGAACCAGGGGTCGAACGCCTTTACCGCCGCCGCTCAGGAGATCGCGCGCTATGGCGGCGAGGCTCCGCAAGTCGTGTCTTTTCAGAAGAACGCGGAGGGCATGACGGCCCTGCGCCAGGGGAAGATCGACGCATTCTGCCAGGACAGCCCGATCATCGCGGCACTCGCGGGGGATACGGGGGGGTCTTTCGCTGCCGTGGGCACCGGTTTCAGTCCAGGCCTCTACGGTATCGGCGTTCCGCCGAACGACAGCAAGTGGCGCGATGCGGTGAGCTTCGCACTTCAGGATCTCATTAAAGACGGGACCTACGAGCGTATCTACCTGGCCTGGTTCGGTCCGGCGGGGCGTTATCCCCTGGCGCTCGATGCGCGCCCGCGGCTGCCCCCGGATGCGTTCGGGGCGATGATGTATGTGTGGCCGGATTGAGGAAGACTTGAGCGGCCGGGACAGACCGGGGCCCGCGGACCGGTCGCTAGGGCGGGAGGCACAGCCATGGTGGAGCTGATTTCGGTGACCAAGCGGTTCGGCGAGCGTACCGTGCTCGCGGATGTTTCGCTCGCGGTTCAGTCGGGCGAGGTGGCGATCGTGTGCGGTCCGAGCGGCAGCGGCAAATCGACGTTGCTGCGCACGCTGAACCGCCTGGAGACGATCGACGCGGGGGATATCCGCATCGACGGCCAATCGCTGTACCGCAGCGGCCTTGATCTGCGCGAACTGCGCGCGAAGGTCGGTCTGGTATTCCAGCAGTGTCATCTATTCTCGCATCTGAGCGCGCTCGCTAATGTGACGATGCCGCTGGTCAAGGTGAAGAGACTCGGTCGCGGCGAGGCACGCGCGCAGGCGCTGGCGCTGTTCCGGCAGTTTGGGCTGGAGCGGCGCGCCGACGCCTTCCCGGACGAACTGTCCGGCGGCGAGCGCCAGCGCGTGGCGATCGTCCGCAGTCTTGCGCTGAGACCCAAGGTCATGCTGCTTGACGAGCCCACCTCGGCGCTCGACTGGTGCCTGCGCGCCGAGGTGGTCGCCAATGTGCGCGCCCTGGCCTCGCGCGGGATTGCTCAGCTGATCGTGACGCACGACCTGGACTTCGCGTGTGCGGCGGGGGATCGCTTCTTCCTGTTGCAAGAGGGCCGTTTGCGGGAAGTCGACAATTACACCCTGGCCTGCTGTGCCCCCGAAGCGCTACGCGGGCTGTCATCCGTGCCCCGCGGCCGGTTGCAGGCGGTGGCGGCGTGATGCGCTACGAGGTCGACTGGAGCATCCTTGCGCGGCCCGAGCTGGCCGCGCTGCTGATCGATGGGGTGCGCTATACGATGATCGTCGCAGCGGTCTCGACCGGCGTGTCGCTTGTGCTGGGTACGGCCCTCGCGATCGCCCGGGTGTCCGGGTCGGGCTGGCTGCGCTGGCCGGCCGAGCTGTGGGTCAACCTGGCGCGCCATATTCCCGGGGTTTTCTGGGTCCTGTTCTTTTATTTCGCCTTCCCCGAGCTGCTGCCCGCGACCTGGGGGAGCGCGCTCAACGGCTGGACTTCTTTCGCGCTCGCCGCCGGCATCGTTGCACTCTCGGTTGACAACGCAACCTATGTATCGGATATCGTGCGCACCGGGGCGTTGGCCATCCCGCGCGGCGAATGGGAGGCGGCACGCTGCTGCGGACTCAGCCCCTGGCAGCAATGGACCTGCTGTCTGATCCCGGTCACGCTGCGTACGGTCACCCCGCCGCTGGCCAACCGTACCATCCATAATTTCAAGAATTCGTCGCTGTGCATGGTGATTGCCGTCCCGGAGCTGACTTGGGCAACCCAGCAGATCGAGTCCCTGACCTTTCGGGGTATCGAGGCGACCCTGGTCGCGACGCTCTTTTATGTAACCGTCGCGCTCGCGCTCGGCGTCTGGGCGCGGCGCCTGGAGCGCGGCGGCTATCGTCACTGGCGCGGTGCCGGCGCGGTATGGCGGCGCGAGCGCGGCGAGCTGGCGCGCGTGGACTCCCGCCGATGAGCGCAGAGCTGTTGCGTTTCCTGCTGGTGGGCGGGTGGCCGGACGGCGCGCCGGGCGGTTTGCTGATTAATTTGGCCCTCTTCACCGCCGCCTTTCTCATCGGTCTGGCGATCGCCGTGCCGCTGGCGGTCATGCGCCTCGCCGGGCCGCCGCCGCTGCGTTTCGCCGCCGCGGCCTTCGTCGAGCTGGCGCGCGCGACGCCGCTTCTGCTCCTGGTGTTCTGGTCGCTCTTCCTGCTGCCGCTCGCGGTCGGCGGTTATCCGAATCCACTCGCGAGCGCGCTCATCGGTCTCGCGGTTCATTCGGCCGCCAACCAGACCGAGATTCTGCGCGCCGGCTTCGCGGCGGTTCCGGCCGGTGAGGTCGAAGCCGGGCTGGCAGCCGGGATGTCGCGCTTTCAGACCTCGATCCATATTGTGATCCCTCAGGGCGTGCGCCGCATGGTGCCGGCGCATTTCAGCTTCGCCGTCTCGCTCTTCAAGGATACCGCAGTGGTGTACGTGGTCGGTGTGGTGGATCTGCTGCAGGCCGGACTGATTGCCGCGGAGCGCCGCCCGAGCGAGATCCTGACCTATTATCTCGCCGTGGCGGCCTGCTTCTTCCTCGCCAGCTTCACGATCACCCTGGCCGGACGCTGCATCGAGCGTCGTTGGTCTTTCGCCCGCCCCGTAGCGGCCTAGTCTCCGGAGATCACTTCATGCATATGCGCAACCAGCCCGAGCGTCGCTTCGATGTCCACCTGCGGCATTTGGAGCACTATCGCTTTGAAACCCAGGCGAGCGAAGCGGGCATCCCGCACGGCGGCCCCTTCCTGTCCGACGAGCCCGATCCGGTCGGCGACAATGCGGGTCCGGCCACGCCGGCACTGCTCGCGACCGCGGTGGCCCATTGCCTGAGCGCCAGTCTGCTCGAGACCAGCCGCAAGGCGCGCCTGGCGATCGTCGGTATCGAGACCGATGCGACCGCACTGGTACGGCCGAACGCGGAGGGCAATCCGCGCATTGCCGGGATCGAGGTGACGCTGCACCCGCGACTGAGCGAGGACAGCCCGCGCCGTGCGCAATGCGAGGCAGTCTTTCAGAACTATTGCACCGTGAGCTCGTCGCTCAAGCCGGCGATCGACATCCGGGTGCGGGTGCACTGGCAGATCCAGGGCGCCGCCGCGCGGGAAGACGCTCTATGAGTGCGACTGACCTTCCGTTTCTGGTCGCCGCCGGGATCGAGAAATCCTACCGCCAGGGCGATACCTTGACGCCGGTGCTGTGCGGGATCGATCTGACCCTCGAGCGGGGCGAGACGCTCGCGCTGCTCGGCGTATCGGGCACCGGCAAGTCCACGCTGCTTAATATCCTGGGCGGTATCGAGACGCCCGATGGCGGCACCCTGAGCGTGGCCGGTACGCCGCTCGGACGCGATAGCGAGGCGCTCGCCCGGCACCGGCGTCACCGCATCGGCTTCGTCTTCCAGTTCTATAACCTGCTGCCGGGACTCACCGCGCTTGAGAACGTCCTCTCCGGGCTGGAGGCCTTGGGTCCGCTCGCGAAGGACGCGCTCGGGCGCGCCGAGGAGGCGCTCGCGGCGGTCGGACTCGCCGATCGGCGCGACGCCTTCCCGGCCGAGCTCTCGGGGGGGCAGCAGCAACGTGTCGCAATCGCCCGCGCATTGGTCAAGGAGGCGCCGCTGGTGCTGGCCGACGAGCCCACCGGGAGTCTGGACCCGCATACCGGCGAGCAGGTCTTGAGCCTACTTCTCGAGCGCTGTCGGGCCGCCCGCTCCGCCCTGGTCGTGGTGACCCACAACCGGGCGGTGGCGCAGCGCGCCGAGCGCGTCGTCTCGTTGGTCGAGGGTCGCATCGAGGTGACCGTATGAGCCTGTCGCTGCCGGTGCGCGCGGCGTTGCGCGACATGTGGAGCATGCGCCTGCGCCTGCTCGCGGTCATGCTTATCCTGGGGGCCGGACTCGGCATGTATGCCGGGATCTATTCGGCGATCGACAGTCTGTTCGAGACCCGCGACCGCATTTATCGGGAGGCCGGCATGGCCGGCTACGAGCTGCGGTTCTCGCCCGAGGATGTCCTTAATCTCCCGGATTGGAGCGACCTGCCGGGTGCCGACGGCGCCTCGCCCCGCCTGCTCCTGCCGGGCAATATCGAGCTCGCCGGCGGACGGCGGCTCTCGGCGCTGCTGGTGGCGGCGGACACGGCGGCCCCGGTCAACCGGCTGCTGCTCGCGCAGGGGACGGCCCTCGACCCCGCCCGCCCGGAAACCGCGGTCATCGATCGCAACCTGGCGCGCCACCAGGGGTTGCGGGTCGGCGATCGGCTGGTGGTCAACGTCGGCCGCGACCGGTTGGAGCTGACCGTCGGCGGCATCGCGACCAGCGCCGAGCACCTGATCGACGGGGCGGACCCGAGCTTCTTTCTGCCGGCCAAGGGGTCCCTCGGGGTCGTGTTCGTTCCGCTGGAGCTGATGGACAAGCGCCTCGGCTTCCGCCTGGTCAACAGCGTGCCGTTCGCGGCGCCGGCCCCGGGAGTGGATCTCCCCGAGGAGACTCAAGCGGCGCTCGAGGCGCGCGGGCGGCGTACCCTGACCGTCGAGGAGCATCTGCCATTGTCGCGCCAGTTCGGCCACCTCTTTTTAACTTTGGACCTCAACGCCTTCCGAATCTTCACGCCGGCGATCGTCGTGATCTTCGCCGCGAGCGGCACGGTCATCCTGTTCTTCCTGCTCTTTCAATGGGTCGAGCGGCAGCGCCGCGAGCTTGGCGTACTCGACGCGCTGGGCTATAGCGCCCTGCGCCGCGGGGCGCGCGTGCTGGTGCCGCTGGTGCCGGTGACGCTCGGCGGACTCCTGGCGGGTCTCGGCTTCGCCTATCTGCTCCTCTACGGATTCGGCCTGGAATACGCCGGTGCGGTCGGGCTGCCGAGCCCGGATCTGCGTCTCGTGCCCGGCCATTTCGTGGCGGGGGGGGCCGGGATGGCACTCGCTTGTCTGATCGGTGCGCTCGTGCCGTTGAGCCGGGCGCTGCGCGTGACCTCGATCGCCGCGGTGCGCGACCTGGCCCAAGTGCCTCCGGCGCATCACGGCACCGCGGCCAACGGTATTCGCGATATCGCCTGGCGCCACGCCCTGCGCGCCGTGCTGCGCCGCCGCCGGGCGAGCCTGACGACCACGCTCGCGGTGGCGCTGGCGATCGCCCCGGCGCTGTCCTATTTCGTGTCGCTGCGCTCCTTCGAGCAGGGGATCGTGGACGGATTCGCCAACGACCGTTGGAATTATTCGGTGGACTTCCTCTCCCCGGTCTGGGACGACGAGCTGGCCGGACTGCGCGCCCTGCCCGGGGTGAGCGAAGTCGATCCGATCGTGCGCGGGGCGCTGAGCTTTGCGGCCAATGGGGTGCGCGAGGGTGCGCTGTTGATTGGCGTGGACCCGGCGCGGGCATTGCGCCAGGTCGAGATCGTCGCCGGCCGAGGGCTCGCTCCCGAGGACCGCGACGCGGTGACGATGGAGAGCAAGCTGGCGCGCTCGCTGCGACTTCAGGTCGGCGACCGCGTGCAGGTCGAGGCCCGGCTCGGTCCGCAGACCGCGCACCTGGTCGGTATCTTCTCCGGGGCGCTGCCGGGGGAGAGCTTCACCACTCGCGAGGCCGCCCGGCGCTGGCTGGATCTTACGGACCAAAGCACCGGCGTCCTGGTCGCGGCCCAGCCCGAGGCCGGGGATCTGAGCGAGATTCTGTACCGCGATACCCGGGTCGGCAAGGTCACGGAGCGCTATCGGCTGGTCGCCGAGGTGGTGCATCATCTGCATGAGATCGCCGCCATCGTCTATCTGGCGGCGGCCTTCAGTATCGGCGTCGCGCTGCTGTTCCTCTATACCAGCACGGCCTTCGCCTTTCTGGAGCGCGAGGGGGACTATGCCTTGCTCGAGCTGCTCGGGTTCCCGCGCGCGGCGGTCGCCGCCATGGTGCGGCGCGAGCTGTGGCTGATCGGCGGGGTGGGGGTGGCGTTGTCGATACCGCTCGGGTATGCCCTGTCCCATTGGTTGAACGGTGTGCTCGGCGAGGCCTGGTTCGCGATCCCGACCACCTTCAATATCATTGATCCGTTGGCGCTGTCGGTCCCCGCGCTGGCCTTGCTGCCCCTGGTGGCGTGGCCCGTGGTCAGGCGCATCCGGGCCCAGGACCCGGCGCTTGTACTGCGCAGGAGGAGCTTCGGATGAGATTGCGATCTGCAATGTTGGCGGCGGCACTTGCCGTCGCGGGGGGCGCCTGGGCGGCGTCCGACGACGGCCGCGCCTTCATGGAGCGCTCGGAGCGCGCCACCAAGAGCCGTACCGAGGCGACGCGGTTCCGCCTCGATCTGATCGACGCCCAGGGCGGGCTCGTGCAGTCGCGGGAGATGACCTTCGACTTCAAGAAACTGGCGGACAAGGAGGCGACCCTGGTGCGATTCCTGTCGCCCCCCGCGTTGCGCGGTACCGGTTTGCTGATCGAGGATCCGGGGATGAGCGCAAGCGATATCTGGCTCTATCTGCCGGCGACCCGGCGGCTGCGGCGCATCAATGGGGCGGAGAAGACCAACTGGTTCCTGGGTACGGAGTTTGCCCACGAGGACTTTGAGGATTACCAGTTGCCGCTGTACCGCTTCGCGCTCCTCGATCAGGTACCCTGCGGGACCGGTACCTGCCAGCGCGTCGAGGCGGTGGCGAGCGATCCGGGGGAGCGTGCCGCCTCCGGCTACAGCCGCAAGATCTATTCGATCGACACCGCCACTCTTTACCCGGTCGGGATCGAGTACTACGGCAAGCGGGATGTCCCGATCAAGCGCTTCGGCGCGAGCGATCTGGTCCGCCAGGGGAACTACTGGCGGCCCCAGACCGTCGTCATGAACAACCTGGAGAACGGGCGCATGACTCGGCTGACCGTGCTCGAGCGCACCCTGGATGCCCCCCTTGACGACTATCGGGTCTCGGCGCGCTACTTGCGCGCCGAATGAGCGCGCGAGGCGCGCGGGCCGCCGCTGGCTGGCCGCCGTTCTGGTATCGGCCGCGGCCGCGTCGACGGGCGCCGAGCTCGGCGGCGAGCTGCGGCTCGTTCTCGACGATTTCGCGGATGCCCCCGGCTCGGGTGTGGGCGGGGGGGGCTGGGGCCGGGTCGCCGGCCGCGGGGAATGGTTGGGCGCGAGCGCGAGGGTCGAAGGCCGGGGCTTCTTCGCCGATACCGGGTGGGGCAGGGGCGGGGTGCTGGAACTCGGCGATGCGCTGCTCGCGTGGTCCGGCGACTGGGGCAGCCTGACACTCGGCCATCAACAGGTTGCCTGGGGTCGCGCCGACATCTTCCGCCTGCTTGATCAGGTCAACCCGCAGCGCTATCCGGATGCGCTTTGGGAGGACCCGGCGGATGCACGGCTGCCGCTCTGGATGGCTAATTTGGAGGTTCCCTTCGCGGGGCTCGAATGGCAGTTCCTGGCCGGGGCCGACGAGCTGCTGGATGCCGGCAATCCGGCCTTCCCCAACTCCTTCGCGGGCGGCGACAGCGATCCCAGACGCGCGAGCCCCGAGGGTTTCGGCGGGGTGCGCGTCGGCGGGCAGGTCGGGGACCTGTCGCTTAGCCTGCACTGGCTGGAGCATCCGAATTTGCTGCCGCTGTGGCGCCCCGGCCCGAGCGGCGGCGCGTCCTTGGTCGAGCGTCAGGCGCGGCTGCTCGGACTCAGCGCGGATTGGCCGGTGGGGCCCGTGGTCCTGCGCATGGAGGCGGCCTACACCGCTACCGAGACCCTGGATGCCGACGCGCGCATCGTCTCGCAGGACATCGCACAGGTCCTGGTGGGACTCGACTGGCAGGCAGGACACTGGTTCGCGAGTCCCCAGCTCTATGGCTCCATGCTGGACCCGGCGGACGGGACGACCGACTCGCGCAGCTTGAATTACGCCTCCCTGCTGGTGCGTCACCGCTCGTTGCAGGACCGTTTCGAGGTGCGCCTGTTCGGCATCTGGGGCCTCGACGTCGGCGAGCGCTGGCTCTCGCTGCGACTCGGGTACACGGTCAACGACCGCCTGGAGCTGCAACTGCACGCCGACCGCTTCGCGGGCAGCGACGGCGGTCTGCTCGCACCCTTCGCGGAGCTGAGCCGGGTCGGAGCGGCGGCCATCCTGCGCTTCTGAGCCTGCGCGTTCAGCGCGGCGGCTGCCAGCGGGTCAGCATCTTGCGGGCCATGACCGGCAGCGCCCGCGCCAGATCGCGCACCAAGGTGCCCGCCGAGCTCGGGTGGATCAGGCGCTGCAGCGCCAGCAGCGCCTCGTAGGTGGCCGCATCTCCAGGATACCACCAGAGGTTGCGGGGGAGCGGCAGCAGCTCGCGATCCACGACCTGGACGTGCGTCATCGCGAACAGCCCCTCGGCACCGTGGCTGCGCCCGAGCCCGGAGCCCTTCCAGCCGCCCCAGGGCAGGCTCGGGATGCCGTGGGTATAGAGATGGTCGTTGATCGTGACTACGCCCGCCTCCAGTCGGTGCGCCAGCCGGCGAGCGCGCCGGGCATCGCGGCTCCACAGCGAGGCGGTCAGCGCATAGCGGGTCGAGTTCGCGAGCGCGACCGCCTCGTCGTCCCGCTCGAAGGACATGACCGCGAGGACGGGTCCGAAGGTCTCCTCGGCGACCAGCGCCATCGCCGGGGTCGTATCGACGATCAGCGTGGCCGGGTAATAAAGTCCGCCGTGATCGCCGAGAGGGCGCGAGCGGGCCAGCACCCGAGCCCCAGCGGCCACCGCGCCCGCGACCTGGCGCTCGACGGTCGCGAGCTGCGCGGGGGTGGTCATGGCGCCGATGTCGCCGTTGCGTTCGCCGTCGCTGCCGTGGGTCAGCGCCCGGGTGCGCTCTGCGAGCAGGTTGAGGAAGCGCTCGCGCACGCGGCTCTGGACATAGATGCGCTCGACCGCCCCGCACGATTGGCCGGCGTTCTGGTATCCGGCCCAGGCCCCGCCATTGGCGGCCCGCTCCAGGTCGGCATCGTCGAGTACAACCATGGCGTCGTTGCCGCCGAGCTCCAGCACCAACGGGGTTAGGGTTGCCGCGGAGCGCTCCACGAGCGAGCGCCCGGCCGCCACCGAGCCGGTGAAGAACAGCGTGTCGATTCCGTGCGCGAAGAAGGCCGCGCCGACCTGCTCGCCGGGACCCTCGACGATCTGCAGCAATCCCTCGGGCAGACCCGCCTCGCCGGCGATCCGGGTGATCGCCCGTCCGGTCAGGGGGGTTGCGGAGGCGCCTTTGAGCAGCACCGCATTGCCCGCGACGAGCGCCGCCGCCGTCTCGACGAAGGGGATCGCGACCGGATAGTTCCAGGGACTCACGATGCCGACCACGCCGAGCGGCCGGCGCTCGATCGTGCTCCATTTGTTGCCCAGCAGCCAGGTCGGAGGGGGCACGCGGCGCGCGCGCAGCAGGCGCGGACCCTGCGCCGCGTACCAGCGGCATGCCAGGGTGCAGGGCAGCACCTCGGTGGCGAGGGCATCGACCGGGGTCTTACCGGTAGCGGCCGCGATCGAGCGGGCCAGCGCGTCGGCGGATGCGACCAGGACGTCCGCCATGCGCAACAGATAGCGGGCGCGCTCGCGCGGGGCGAGACCTGCCCAGCGCGCCTGGGCAGCGCGCGCCCGCTCGAAGGCTCGAGCCATGGCAGCGGGATCTGCGGCGGCCACGCGCTCGCCGATCGGCTCGCTCGCAGGCGCATCGCCGACCGGTCGCGTTCCGGGACCGAATTCTTGGATGGTCGCCCGAATGTCGCGCATCGCCATGCGTCTCAGTCGTCGCGCCCGATCAGCGATACCAATTGCGCGCGTCCCCGGGCGCCGACCCGCTGGGCGAGGTGGGCGATCTGATTGCGAACGGTATTCGGGCTGGTGCCAAGCGAACGGGCGATCTCTTTGTTCGTCAAGCCGCGGCGCAGGGCCGCGACGATCTCGCGCTCGCGCGGGGTGAGCGGCGGATGGGCAGACTCGGCCGGGAGCGTCAGGCGCCGCTCGTCGACGCGCCGTACCGCCCGGTGCAGCAGCGGCATCAAATCTTCCGCCGAGCGCTTCAAGCCGGCCTCGTCCGGCCACGAGGGGGCGCTTAGGATCACGAAAGGGAGCATGCCGGTACGGTCGCGGCGGGCATGGACGAGGAACCTGCGCGTGGCGTCCCGCTGCCCATCGGCGCTCGGCTTGCCCAGACAGACGCAGGGTCCCAGGTCCAGCACGCAGGCGCGCTCCATGACCCGCCAGGCAGCCAGCAGGACCGAGCATTGGGGGAGCAGCCGGGCAGCATCCTCGTGCAGCGCCCCGTGCTGGATCAGCACGCTGGCGACCTCGAAACGCTCGCCATCGTCGCGGGCCTCGCCGAGCAGCGCCCAATCGTGCGGCAAACGGGGCGCGACATGCAGGGTCCACCAGCGCTCCAGCCCGTGCAGATCCTCGATCCGCGTGAGACTGTGTGCGACCGATGCGGAGTCGTCCGGCGCGTCCCGGTACCGCGGAAACGGTCCGCTCGAGCGCTGCGCTGCCGCGGTCGTCGCGCGCCAGCGCGGTGCCGCCTCCGAGCGGCTCGGGGGCTGAGCTACGCTGGCATCGCCGTCGCCAGCGTCCCGGCCGGGACCGACAGGGCGATGACGAATAGGGGCTTGACGAATAGCTCGCATATGCCACACACCCGACCAGTTGCGTTTATTCCCCCCTAGTATAGGGCGTCGCCGCTCCTTCGTCGCTTTCATCGATCGGCATTCGAGGGGACCGTCCGCCGCATCTGTCCCGGCCGCGGGCAGGGCCTCCCGAGACGGGGCGGGTCGTGCCCAGTGAGGAACTTGCGCGACACCCCGCCCCGCCCCGCTGGACCCTCAAGCGCCTCGTGGCCTGGATCGCGACACGCTTTCAGCGCCGCGTCAGTCGTGAAACGCTCCGTCAAGCGCTCAAGTCGAGCGGGACCCTCACACTTGCTGTGGGATGGCGGAACCCGTGACTGTCACCCGTCCGGGGCTGGAGCGGAACACCAGTTCGTCGGTGTTGCTGACCAGGATCTCGCGGATATGCAATCCGAGGAAGGAGCGTGCGGCCTGGAATGACATGATCAGGATGCCGATCAGCAGTACGCTATAACCGACCGCCCAGGCCGCCTCGCTGCCGCCTAAGGTATAGGATGCCCATTCGGGGATGGTGACGTATTCGGTCAGCCCCTCGCCGAAAACGATCGGATCGATTTGATCCTTGAACAGAGTATAGGGCAGATAGCCGATGTAGAAACCCGGCAGTGCCACCAGCGCGGTGGAGTAACCAAGCCCCAGACGGGCATAGGTGCGCACCTCGCAGCCAATCATGAAGACCGCGCCCATGGCGAGCAGGGGGCCGCCCAGGATGTGCCCCCAGTAGAGACCGGCGTCGCCGGCGGCGTTCGGAATAGTGCCCTGGCCGGTCAGCCACCAGACCATGATGAAGAGATTGAAGACGACAATCGAGACCATGAACCCCTGCAAGGGGAGCATGCCGCGGAACATCCGGTAGGTGCACTGGGGCACACCGCCCTTGAGATAAAATTCCTCCTTGGTGAAGGTGGCCTCCGGGGCCATCACCGAGCACTCGGTGCCGAAGCCGGTCTTGGCGATACCGCAGCCGAGCAGCAGGCCCGGGATAGCCATCCACAGCACTTCCGACCAGCCGATCTGATTGACCGAGCCGGAAATCCAGCCGGTGATCCCGAACCATAGGGGCATCACCAGGACAGTCAGGATCAGAAAACCGTTGAGTACCCACCGCAGGCTGCTGCGCCAGGGGTTGTAGTTCGGGTCGTAGCCTGGTTGGGGATTGAGCGGATTGCCAAGATGGGCGCGCACCGTGCCGAGCGTTTCCTGATGCTTGAAATAGCCGCCCAGACCGGCCTTGATGGCGATCAGGAAGGCGATGAAGGCAAAGGGGATACCGGAGAGCAGAACCACCCAGGAGGCGATGCTCATGGACGGGATGCCGCCCATGAAGTGATGGGTGGTGCAGCCGGCGGCCAGCCGGGTGCCGAAGGAGAAAAGCAGCCCCCCGATGAAGGCGAGCACCAGCATCTTCCAGTTATACTTCACCCAGCCACGGGATTCGCGTTCCGTGACGGCGACCAGCCGCGCGCCGAGCACCGCGGCGATGATGGTCCAGTGGATTCCCGGCTCGTAGACCCGCGCCACCCAGTCGACTCCGAACAGATGCTGTTCGCTCACCGCGAACATCTGGGCCAGACCGGTGGTGACGACGATGAACATATCGGTGTGGTAGTAGAAAACGATTTCGGCCAGGCCCACCAGCAGCCCGCCAAGCCAGAACGGCCATTGGCGGGTGAGCAAGCGTTTACCGAGACCTTCGCTCGGCGTAAGTGCGCCGCCGGAGCGGGGCGCGCGGTCGTTGACCAGGGTCGTCATGATCGGACTCCTCAAGGATTGAGCAGTAGCGATGGACGCCGCCCCGTGCGCGGCGGCGGCGCATCAGCTCGAGAGGCTATTCGAGTCGCGTACTGACCGGGCGCGCCGGATCGGCGGCCCATTCGTTCATGGAGCCGTCGTAGAGGCTGGACCGGGTCTGGCCGAGCAGCTCGTGCATCACGAACCAGCCCGAGCTGGCCAGATGGCCGGTGTTGCAATGGGTGATCGTCGGTTTGTCGGTGGCGATGCCGAGTTGCTCCGACACGCGCTTGAGTTCGTCCTTGCCATAGAAGGTCGAGCCCTTGGTGCTCTCCTTCACGTAGAGGATGAAGGGCAGGTTCTTGGCCCCCGGCACATGGCCTTTGGCCGCGACCTTATCGGCCTTATGGACCAGTCCCAGGTAGTAGTCCGCCGGGCGCACGTCCAGGATCTGGGCATCGGCCGTGGTGCTCGCGCGTTGCACATCATCGAGGCTGGCGAGCAGCGCGCGCCGCTCCGCCGTCGCCTGCCAGTCGCCGCGCGCGGGCTTGGTGCGGCCATACTCGATCGTGCGCTTTTCGTCGGCCCACTTGGCGACCCCGCCGTCGAGCAGCGCGACCTGATCGTGGCCGAAATACTTCAGCGTCCAATAAAGTCGCGTGCCCTCGGCGACCGCCGCCGCGCCGTCGCCGGGATTCGCGATCACCACCGCGCTATCCCGATTGACGCCGCGCTCCTGCATCAGCGTCTCGAAGGCCTCCTTGGTCGGGAGGGTGTCATGGAGCTCGACTCCGCCCGTCTTCTCCTTGGTCGCGATCTCTTTCCACTCGATCAGCGCCGCGCCTGGGATATGCCCGGAAACACCGCCCCCGCCGCCCTTGGCCCCGCACGCCTGAACCCCCGCGACCTCGCCGCCACCGCCCGCCTTGCGGATGAAGCTCTGCGGATCGCGGCGGATGTCGAGGACCACGACGCTGTCGAGGTGATCGGCAAGCCATTGCGTATCGACCAAGGGGCCAGGCAGCGCGGCCGCCTGGAGTTGAAAGACCGCGCCGAGCAGGCACAGCATCAGGCCGCGCCCGCGGGTGCTGGGATAGAACGGTTGCATGACAATCCTCCAAACTGGCTAAATATTATGATTCGCTCCGCGGCACGGCCGTTCCGGGGAGCGGCCGTACGCCGTCGGATCGCACGGGAGTCCGCGCGCGACGGACAGACAGCAGAGGCACGATCGATCCTCGACGCGATGCCGCTGTTTGTCAATGGTCGGTATTGATAATGAGCGGGTTTGCACCCGGGCAAAATGCCTTGGTGGGGGATTTTGCCAGGATACCTGAAGTGCCTCGGCTGGCCGAACGGGTCAACCAGCGGGGCCGGAACCGGAAATGGCGGAGAAATCCAGGCGCGAGATGCGGTTTGCCGTGATCAACGCGGCGGTGTTTCCTCCCAAACCGCCTGGCTTTCGATCACTCGAACAAAGGCATCGGCGGAAAAGCCTGCTGGATAAAGAGTTGTCTGATGCTGCGGCTCGTCTGGACTCACAAAGTCCGGTTCCAAAAAACGACCTGAAAGGATGCCCCCAGGATCGTTAAGCTGGTGTCGATCATCCCGAAGTGCGATCAGCACTTCCTCCAGGCTCACCTTTAGGAAACCACTGAAACGCTCATGATCGCATTCGATCGAGGTATCGACGATCCAGCCGTCTAAGCTTATCGCGTCGCACGTTCCTTGAAGCCCGAGTCGCTGCAAGAGAGCCGTCTCCCAAGCCAAGGCGCGCCGGACGGCTGCGACTTTATCCCTCACCTGCCGACCGGCCTTACGGAGAGTCGTCGTTCGGTGTAACCAAGCGTCACGCTTCGACTGCCGAATGAACGTCGATTTGATTTCGAGCACTAGTAGCTTCAGTTCGCGCGCGCAGATCAGATCGACTTCGCCGGCCTGCGGATCCTCAGTGGGAATCCAGTTCAGCACCACACGAAACCCGCGCGACTCGAATAGGGTGCCGAGACGCTCCTCAATGCGGCGCGTTTCGAGTCTGGCCTCATCGCGTCGCGCACCGAGGCGCCGCAGGTTGTTGATGGCGGCCGTGCTGTTGTTCTGCAGGCCGAACACCCACGGCAGCTCGATGAGTTGCTGACCGAGCTTCAGGACCGGACGTTCCAGCAGCTGCGGATCAAGTCCAGGCTCCTGCTTCCTCAGGCGCTCGGCCAACGCCACCCAGTCACTCGTCCAGAAATCGAGCACCGCGGCTGCCATGGCGTGGCTGCCGCGCGGAGCCGCCTCGCAGACGGTCCAGCCGAGGATTCGATTGATCTTCGCTTTGCGGTCCGACCAGGTGAGAGGACAGCGATTCTCGAAGCCTTTCGCCAGTCCTTCAAGCGCGAGTCGGCTGAGCGCCGCCGCCCAATGCCCCAGGTTCGCGGCATGATCGACGAAGGCCTGCAAGAAATCTTGCTGGTAGAAAGTACTCATCAGCTCCGAGGCCAGCAACGCTTGAAACAAGTCGACGCGCTGTCCCGTCTCGGTCGTCACGGCCTCATCCAGTCCGTAAACCTCAGTCAGCCGAAGCTGAGTGCGAATCGCCTTGATGTAGGCGAGCCGATTGGCTTCGTGGTTCTCAGGTCGTCCGATGGTGCGCCAAGCGAGACCACGAAGAATGAACTCATCAATGGCTCGGTAGAGCCAGTAATTGTGTAGGCGTTCGAGCTTCCGGCCGTCCCGCTTCCATTCCTCACGCGCTGCAGGGTCGCGCTCGACGATTCCGAGCACCTCGCCCTGACGAACGAATTCGATGCTTTCGTCGAAACTGAAGGCATCGGCCGACCGCGACCTGAAGGCGTTCAGTTCGACTTGTGCGGCGAGGGTGGCTGCGAATGCGGTCCGCAGCTCGTGTCTGGGTCTTGGTCCGAGGGGGGATGGAAAGAGGTAGGGTGACAAATGCGTCTTGAGTGATCGGCCGAGGTCCTGCTCGCGCAGCCGCAGCATCGTGGGAGCCGCGGTTTGGAGCTTCCAGATCAGCAAATCGTTGATGGCCTGCCATTGCTCCTCTGTGTCGTCGCGCGTCTCGCGTGCAATTAGGGGCTGCGCGAAAGTCTTTGGGATTAGATGCTCGAAGGCATAAAGACTGGCGTAAACCAGAAGTTCAAAGGGCGTCAGCTCGGCGAGCCCGCTTCGCCAATGCGCGACCGTGGTCACGCGAAGGCGAAAGGCCGCGTCGAAGATGTCGAGCATGCGGCACAGTTCGGCGATGTCGGCATTCGACGCTGCAATTCGATCAAGCTCAGAACGGCGGGGAGAACTCTGCCCAAGGACCAGCCCGGACCAACGAACGGCCCGCTTGACCGTTTGAGGCGAAGCGGTCGCGATGCGTTCGAGCAAATCCGGACTTGCTACTCGCTCTTGCCCGAAGTAACGCGATAACGCAAGCGTCAGTCGCTCAGACGACCACGCATCGAGAGGGAGGCGGTCGCAGAACTGACTGTGCCAGAAGTCTGCATCACGCTCGTAGCGGCTGTATTTGTGCTTTCCCCTTGCCGTCGGCTTGCCATCGAGATATGCCTCGACGACTGTTTCGATCACGCACTCAACCGCGACGCCCGTTTCGCATAGCTGATCGAAGATGCGGTCGTACAACGTCGATTCGGCTTCAAAGGTGGTGGGCATCGCGGTTCTCCCGGTTTCTGGCGGTTTTCCGGCAAGGGTAATGGGCGCTCCAGCGCGCGGGCGAAGCGCAGCAGCAGGGCCTCGGCCAGCGGCAGCATATCCTCGACGCGTTCGCGCAGCGGCGGCAGCGGTATTGGGAAAACATTGATCCGAAAACAGCGATCCTGGCGAAAGGTACCCGACTCGACCAACGGTTCCAATGGTTGATTGCTGGCGAAGATCAGGCGCACGTCCACCGCGACCGGCCGCACACCGCCCACGCGCAGCAGGGTGCGTCCCTGCATGACTTGCAGCAGCCGCGCTTGGACCTTGCGGCTTGCGCTATTGATCTCGTCGAGCAGTAGGGTGCCGCTGTCGGCCAGTTCAAGCAAGCCGCGCTTGCGCGTGACCGTGCCGGTGAAGGCTCCCTGCTCGTGTCCGATCAGCTCGCTCTCGGCCAGCCCGGCAGCGACGGCCGCGCAGCTCAAGGTGAAAAACGGTCCGTCGCGACGCGGGCTGGCGCAATGGATGAGAGGGGCGGTGACGCTCTTGCCGGCCCCGGTCTCGCCATTGAGCAGCACCGGCACGTCGAACCCGACGACCTGCTCGATCAGGGCGCGTGTTTGGCGGGATGCCGGACTGCGGTCGAGCGGGGCCAAGGGCCTCGCGATCACTCCAATCGAGCTGGGCGTGCAGACTCTCGACCCGTCGGCGATGGTCCAGGCAGAGTCGGGCGGCGGGGCCGGGCGATCACAGGCCGCGAGCAGTCCGCCGCGCACGGGCGCAAACAGCCGGGCGCGGAATCGGCGTTCAGGGTAGCGCATGGCAGGGCTCCTCGGCGCCGCCCCACGCGGGGCAGTCGAAGCGATAGAGCGTATAGGCGGTGCGCCCGGCCAGCTCCCGGGCGCGCTCGAGCAAGGCCAGCCCCGCGCCCGACAGCCGCTCGCCGAGCAGCGCGGGCAGCGCCGGATAGATGCGTCGATGGTAGTCGTAGCCCGGCTCGACCTCGACCCGCACTCGGCCCAGGGACTGCGGCGGCAAGGGCAGCGCCAGGTCGACCCATCGATCGGGGAGCAAGCGGTCGTCGGCCAGCTCTTCCCAACCGGTCTGCGCGGTCCAGCGCATCCGGCGGGCGATGGCGTGCTCCCGGCTTGGCGTCCCGTCCGCGCCCTGAAGTCGGACCAAGATGCGCGGGGTGACATAGGTCGGCAGGGCATGACCAGCACCGACGTTGCCGGCGCGCACCCGCAGCCCGTCGCGCACCCGCCAGGCGCGTACCGAAAGTGCACGGCGGGTCGTCTCCGGGTCATGGATGCCTTTGAAGGCATGGGACCTGTCGGGCATATGACAGGTCTGGCAGGTGACGCCCGCGCGGGCATAGCGCGACGCCTGCCACTCGGCGAAGGTGTTTTCCAGCGGCTTACCGTTGACCGCGAGCCCGGTCGCGTCGAACTGATGGCAGGGGGCGCAGAACTCGGCCTGGCGGATCAGGGGCAGGGCCGCGATCGGGCCGTGGGGGGTCTGGGCGATGGCACGCGGACCGTGGCGGACATGGGCACGGACATGGCAGGCGGCGCAATCAATGGCGGCGATCTTGCCGGCCCCGGCCAGCCCGTGCGCCTCCCAGTGATCGAGCGACTCCTCGCGCGGGGCGTGACAGGCGAGACAGTCGCGTTGGGTGTCGAGCGCGAAGGCGCCGAGCTGGCCGAGCAGTCCGGGGGACATGGCCCGTGCGTGTAGCGAGGCACTCCAATCCGCAAACTGGGCGGGATGGCAGAGCCGGCAGGTCTCGGCCGAGAGGTCGGTCAGGACCGGGTTAGCCGTGGCCCAGGCAGGGGCCGGTCCCTGGGCTGGAATGGGGCGGGTCCAGTAGGGATCGAGCCCGTCGTCCGCGGCGGCGAGGACGAGCGATAGAAACCAGCCTGACAGCGTCAATGGCAGCCATCTAACCATTCAAAGTCGCTCCCTCGCCGAGGCAATCGGCCCGGATGCCTCGTCTCAGGACGTTGAGTGGTCATAATCCAAGGCGATGCCGTCGGTGCCGCGAAGTTCCCGCAGGTCCATCCGCCGCCGTTGAGCGATCAACTCCCGGAGCGCCTCATGGATGAGTTGGCGCTTCGTCTTGGCATCCGAGACCTTGAACGCCTCCGCTACCAGTTCGTCATCAAGTACGATGTTCGATCGCATGGGAATGCACCTCCAGTCCGGCATTGTAGACCTTTTTCCCGTCTGGCCCGACGATGCGGACAGCGTCTCGCCACTGGTCTTCTTGGACCGCGCGTATACTCGCCGCCAGCGCACGCCCCCGCACAATCGACCAGGAGCAGCCTATGGCCGTGGCCCACATCGAGATTCCGATAGATGTCCTGGACTCCGCGCGGTTGTCGGTGCAGGAGGTCAAGCAGGAGCTGGCCCTCACGCTCTACGCCCAACGGCGCCTGTCCATCGGCAAGGCGCGGGAACTGGCCGACCTGTCGCTATGGGAGTTCCGCCAACTGCTGGGCTCCCGGCACATCGCGCCGCATTACGATGAGTCGGACCTTGCCCCTGCAAGACAGATCGGCCTTGATCATCGTTCCGGCCAGACCTTTCGCCAAGGCCCCGTGGCGGAAATCTAATCCACAGATGAACACAGCTGCTTTTCTTCATCTGTGAACATCTGTGAACATCTGTGACATCTGTGGATAAATCCGAGTAGCCGCTTTGGCCGGAACGGCGATCATGGCCGACAGATCATACTGAGCTTTGTCGCAGATAAGTACATCTACTTGAATATTTATAAAAACCTCGGTTGATTTTTTATTTATTAGAGAATTCTATTCTATATGCAGATCCGTATCCATTTAGTATTCTAGAAAGCTCTGTAGTTAATGCGGTCATGCTCGTATAGGCATAAGAAGTAAGCCATTCATACTTAATTTTGCGCCAAAGGATCTCGATAAGATTCAGTTCTGGAGAATATGGCGGAATAAGGTAAAGCGTCAGTCCCTTTTC
>JACDZG010000099.1 GCA_013426805.1 Chromatiaceae bacterium | reverse complement strand
TCTCACCCACTCGACTACGCGCCCTTGCCGGGACGCACCGCAGCGGACCCTACGGCTTGATGACCGCTTCTTTTTGCTTGAGCTCGGTCCGCGCAGCGGACCCTACGGCTTGATGACCGCTTCTTCTTCCTTGAAGGCCTCGACCGGGATGATCAGGGTGACTTCGTCGCTCACGGCGGGGGCGTACTTGCCGAGATTGAAATCAGAGCGCTGAATTTTGGCGACGGCATTGGCGCCGCAGGCGGCCTTCTTCATGATCGGGTGGGGCTTGCACAGGATGGATTCGACCTTGAGCGGCACCGGCTTGGTGATGCCCTTGATGGTCAGGTTGCCGTCTACGCCGATCAGGGTGTCGTCCTTGAACCGCAGGGTATCGGAGGTGTAGGTGATGGTCGGATACTTGGCGGTGTCGAAAAAGTCTTCGCCCTGCAGATGCTCGTCGAACTTGGCGGACCCGGTGTTCACCGAGGTGGTGTCGATGCTCACATTCACCGAGCCGGTCTTGGCAGCGCGATCAATGACGATGGTGCCGGTGGTCCGATCGAAGCGCGAGGCCTGGTTGGAATAACCCAGGTGGTTGTATTCGAAACGCGGCAAGGTGTGACTGCCTTCGATGATGTAGGTCTCGGGGGCCGCTGCGGCGGCGCCGGACAGGGTGACGGTGACGGCCAGGGCGATCAGTCTGTTCATAGGGGTGCTCTCAATGGGGTTGCAAGACGTTTTCGTGCTGCGAAGCGGCGACGACGTGAAACCTGATCTGAATCTCGTTGGCGACCGTGCTTACATCCGACCAAGTGCCCTCGCCAATGCCGAAGTCAAGGCGCTTGAGCACAAAGGTCCCTTCGAACACCCCGGTGGCCCCCTCTTGCCTGAAGGTGAAGGGGGCAATCAAGTCGCGGGTCTGACCCTTGATGGTCAACTGGCCGACGGCCTCGAAGCGGTCGCCGCCCAGCGCCTTGACGCTGGTGGACTGGAACCCGGCGGTCGGGAACGCCTTCACGTTGAGCCATTGCTTGCCGACCACTTCCTCGGTGGCCTCCGCGGAGCCGGCATCAATGCTCGCGAGGTCGATCTCCAGTCGGGCACTGGCGGCGGACGGAGCGGCCGGATCGAAGCGGATCTGGCCGGTGAGTCGGCCGAAACCGCCGTCCACGGGTACCCCCATCTGTTTGGAGGTGAAAACGAGTTTGGTTTCCTCGGGCTGAACCTGATTGAACTCGACCGCCTGGGCCGCCCCGGCGAGGAGCAGAACGGCGGACCAGGCAAGGCGCGGGCTGCTCATGGGCGAGTGTCTCCGGAGGGCAGTTTGACGAAGGGCAAGATCCGGCGCAGCGTGTCATCCCGATCGATCAGATGATGCTTGAGCGCCGCGGCGGCGTGCACCACGATCAGCACCATGAGCGCCCAGGCGAGGCTGCTGTGCAGATCCGCCAACAGCGTGCCCAGCGCCTGATCCTTGCCGACCAGATCGGGCAGCGGCACCAGACCCAGATAGACGACCTGAAACCCTTTGGCCGAACTCATCAGCCAGCCGCACAGCGGCACCGCCGCCATCAGCAGGTAGAGCAGCCAGTGGGTGGCCTCGGCCAGCTTGAGTTGCCAGGCCGGACCGGGCAGCAGCGCCGGCGGCGGCCGCACGAGACGCCACAGCAGCCGCGGCATGAACAGCAACAACACGGTCATGCCGATCCACTTGTGGTAGGAGTACAGGCGCAGCTTCTCGGGCGACAGCGGCAACTCGTGCATATAGAGCCCGAGGGGAAACGCGGCCAGAATCAACGCCGCGATCAGCCAGTGGGCGAGCTTGGCGGGGGCGGAGTACGGGGTCGCTGGAATCATCGCGGGTGGTCCTGGACGGTGCGTGACGTGGTCTGATCACGGCCACACCATGGTGAGTTTCGAGCGCGGTTTCAACTTTCCCGATGGTCCCGCCGCAACGGATTTGGAGTCCACGGCCTCAGTCTTGGCCGGTACCGGTCAAAGGCTGAAGCCTTGGACTCCAGTCGGCCGGCGCCGCGGCTGGCCCGGACCATGATCAAAGCCCGTGTCACCGACCTCACTTGAACTTCGGCAAGCCGGAGGAAAGCCACCAACTTTCGAGTTTCGGATCGTAGGTCCAGGTCTGACGATCGGTAATGGTCTTCACCACCTGCCGGTCGTCATAAAGGTAGTCGATGGTGACGACCTGGACGGCCTCCCCTGGGTTCTGCATCAGCGGCGGCTGTACGACGTCGTAGCCCGCAACGCGCAGATCCTTGAAGATCGGCGGCAGATCCTTGCTCTTGTCCTGGCGCTGGTCCGGGTGCAGGTAGCCGTAGGCAGTCTCGAAATAACCCCAGCGCAGGGCGGACTGATAGGCCGCGGTCGCCGCCTGAAGACCCAGAGCGCGCTTGTCTTTCTCGATGGTGCCGCATCCGGCGAGCAGCAGACCGGCGAGGACAAATGCCGTGACTCGACCGCGAAAAGGCTTGTACTTCATCCTGACTCCGGTATAAAAAGCGAGCGCGCGGCACCACTCTGCAGCATTCTACGGGATCTTCCGACGGCGACCAACGGCGCCCCGATCCCCCGCCCTGGGTTATGATGCTCGCCCACGCCTCGTGAGCGACCGCCGCAGGACCTGCCCCATGTTGCCACCCATCGTCTCGCCACCCGATGAACCCCAATGTGAAATTGTCATTGGCGAGACCCGCATCACCCTGCTCGGCACCGCGCATGTCTCACGCATCAGCGTCGGGCAAGTCGAGCAGTTGATCGGCAGCGGGGACTACGACGCCGTGGCGGTGGAGTTGTGCCGCAGCCGCTACGCTGCTCTCATGGACCCCAAGTCCCTGGCACAGATGGATCTGTTCTCGGTCATCCGGCAGCGGCGCGTCTACATGGTGGTGGCCAACCTGGCGCTGGCGGCGTATCAGCAACGCCTCGCCGATCAGTTCGGCATCGAGCCCGGGGCCGAGCAGCGGGCCGCGGTGCGCCTCGCCCGCGAGCGCGGCCTGCCCGTGCTCCTCATCGATCGCGAAATCGGCATCACCCTGCGGCGGATCTCGGCGAGCCTGAGCTGGTGGAAACGTTACAGCCTGTTCGTCGGCCTCCTGGCCGCGCTGCTGACGACTGACGATGTCACCGAGGATGAGGTGGAACGGCTCAAGGAGGGCGACGTGCTGGAAACCGCTTTTGCCGAGTTCGCCCACGACCGTCAGGACTTGTACGCCCCGCTGATCGACGAGCGCGACCGCTACATGGCTGCCAAGCTCCGCCTGGAGGCCGAGCGTAACGGGGTCAAACGCGTCCTGGTGGTGGTGGGGGTCGGCCACGTGAAGGGCATCGCCCGGGCGCTCAACGCGGGCTGCGATGACTGCCAGGCGCGACTGACGGCGCTGGAGCAGGTACCGAAACCGAGCCGCTGGCCGTCCGTCCTGCCCTGGCTGCTCCTGCTGCTGATCATCGGCGGACTGGGCTACGGATTCGTGCAAAGCCCCGCGCTGGGCGTCGATCTGGTGGTCTCCTGGATACTGATCACCGGCGGGCTCTGCGCACTGGGCACCCTGATCGCCGGCGGCCACCCCCTGACCGTGCTGGCGGCCTTTCTGGCCGCCCCGTTAACGACACTCCACCCGGCCATCGGCGCCGGGATGGTCACCGGGGTCGTCGAACTGTCCCTGCGCAAACCCAGTGTCGGCGACTTCAGTACCCTGCGCGGTGACGTCGCCACGATTCGCGGCTGGTGGCGCAATCGGGTCGCACGGGTGTTCGTCGTGTTCTTGCTGAGCACCCTGGGGGCCGGCATCGGCACCTATGTCGGCGGCTTCCACATCGCCGGCAAACTGCTGGGGTGACGGGT
This sequence comes from Chromatiaceae bacterium, assembly GCA_013426805.1. Classification (GTDB taxonomy): domain Bacteria; phylum Pseudomonadota; class Gammaproteobacteria; order Chromatiales; family Chromatiaceae; genus Thiodictyon. The sequence goes on along the minus strand of JACDZG010000099.1, from coordinate 23,691 downwards.
TCCGTCCAGATGATCGCGAATCACCTTGATTGCCGCGTCCAGGTGCTGGAAGGCATGATCCCCGCCGTCCCACATCATCAGCCGGCCGCAGTCCAGATAGCAGGCCCGGGCGATGCGATAGTCGATGACCTCATCGCCGCGATCCAGGAAGAGCGTGGTCGGCACGCCGTCGCACGGGTTCGCAATGCCATAGGGGCGGGTTGCCTCGATCAGGTCCGCGGTAATCTGATAGGACTCCCCCTGCGCCGTGGTCATGGTCTCGCCGCAATGGGGCAGCAGCAGGTCCCAAGGCGTCAGCGCGGGGTTGATCAGAAACACATGCGAAAAGACGCAACGACGCGCCAGCCATTGGCCGTAGAAGCCGCCCATGGAACTGCCGATGACGGCAGGACGCACCGGCCCGAGATCCGCGAAGAAATCACCCAGCCGCTGCACCGCCGCGGCCGGCTGATGGGCCGGATAGTCCGGCGCCAATACCGGGTGAGGCGAAAGACGCTCACGCAGAATCCGCGCCTTGGCCGACTGGCCGGAGCTGTTGAGTCCGTGGAGATAGACGAGCATGGTGACGGTGACTCAGTCGAGCCGATGTTCCTTGATCAACCCGTCGCGATACGCCTGCAACAGCGCATGCAATGCTCGAAGGCTTCATGCTCACCATGGACATCGGAAACAAAATGCTCGGTTCCCTTGGGGAGTTGCAGCAGGGCCGTCAGATTGATGATGGCCGTGGATGCCGCCTGAATCGATGGATAGTGCTCCGCCAACAGGTTCAGGTATTTCTGTGTGACATCGGGAGCGTTCTTGGGCATAGGCATCGGCATGGTTTACTCGGATTCGGTCAGGCAAGGTGCCTGGCACCCTTGGTTCATGGGGACAGTCGCCAACTCGCTCGATTCCAGCCGTGAATCCTGTCCCAGCCCGCGGCGCGCGTCAATGGTTGGGGACGTCCCGTTGCATCTTCAGAGGCAGCGCTTGCACATGAAAGATCTTTGTCATCGCGTCCCCCGGCTGATCCTGCTCGGGATACTGATCGGTGCCACCCTTGCCGGCTGCAGCCAACTGCAAATTGCCTATAGCACCTCCGAGTTCCTCATCAAGCGTTACGCCGATGACTACCTGAAGCTGGACAGCGAACAACTCGTGCGCTGGGAGCCGAGCCTGAAGGCCGCGCTCAAGACCCATCGGGCGGAGGAACTGCCGGGTCTCGCGGGCCTGTTCGACGCCTTGCACACGGCTAGCGTCAACGGGTTCGACCAGACCAATACCCGCTGCCTGACGGCCGCGTTCCGTACCCTGTATCTGCGTCATGCCCGACTCGCGACCGCGGCGGCGGCACCCTTGCTCGCGGAGCTGACACCGGCGCAGGTGCAGACACTGGAGCAGCGCTTCGCGGCGGACTACGCCGAGGAGCGGATCGCGCCCGGGACCCGCGATGTCGGGCGCGAACTGCGCAAGCGCACCAAGCGGTACGTCGAATCGATCGAGGAGTGGACCGGCCCCTTGAGCGCCGCCCAGCGCACGCTGGTCGCCGACGTGACCGGCCGGATGCCGGACACGACCCAGGCGCTCCTCGACTACCGCACGCGCAAGCGGGAGCAGCTGATCGCGCTGCTGCGCGCCGACGCGGACGCGACCAGGATCGAGCACTTCCTGAGCGCCTGGCTGGTCGATTATCAAGACCTGCCCCCGGCCTTGGCCGCGGCCGGGGACGCGATCGGTGAGCGCATGGGTGAACTGCTGATCCGGCTCGGAGCGACCCTGGATCCCGCTCAGCGCCAACGACTGAACAGCCGGCTGCGGTCGCTGCGCGACGATCTCATGCAACTGCAGAAGACGCCGCGGCTGGTGCCTGTCGGTTGCCCGGCCGCCGGCGTCGAGCCGATGGTATAGCCTTCGTACCTGAGATCCAGACAGACCTTCGTGGAGGGGCGGGTTTGAAACCCGCCCCTACGTCCGGTGATCACGTCCGCATGCTATGTATAACTGCCGCCGCCTGACATAAAGGTACGGTTCCCGAACAAGTCAAATCAGTCTGATGCACTAGAAGAGGTCGTCCACCACCTTGGGCGCCGCGCGCGCGGGCTTGGCGGCCTGGGCCTTGGGCTTGACTGCAGCGGTCTTCTTCTTGGCACCCGACGCTCCCAGGCCGCCGGTGGCCACCGGTTCCGGTCCCATCAGCATCAGCCGGTACTCCTCCATCACCGCTTCGGTCAGGCCCGCGGTGGACTTGGTTTCGGTACCGCGGTTGCCGTCGACCCGGACGCGCACCATTCCGGGCGGCGTGTCGAGTTGGGCGACGGCCTTGTCTTGTAACGCATCGTCCATGTAGTCGGTCCACATGCTCAGGGCCGCCCGCCCGCCCTCCTCGCCGCGGCCGAGCTTCTCGTTGTTATCGAAGCCGAGCCAGGCGACCGTGACGAAATCGGCCTGATAGCCGCAGAACCAGGAGTCGCGGACATCATTGGTGGTGCCGGTCTTGCCGACGATATCCTTACGGTTGAGGCGCAAAGCACGGGTGCCGGTCCCCCGCTCGATGACATCCCGCATCATGGATGTCATCTGATAGGCAATGCGCGGATCGATGACCTGTTCGGCCAGATGCTCACCCGCGGCAGCCTCGGTCCGCGCGGGCTTGTCCTTCCCGTAGCGGTACCAGCAATCGGAGCAGGACCGCGGCGGCGAGGCCTCGTAGATGACATCCCCGTTGGCGTTCTCGATGCGCGCGATGAAATAGGGCAGGACGTGATAACCGCCGTTGGCAAAGATGGCATAGCCCTCCGCCATCTTCATCGGCGAGGTCTCGATGGTACCCAGGGCCATGGTCGGACCCAGGACTTTCGGATCGACCTCGAAGCCGAAACGACGGATAAAGCGGCTCGCGTCGTCGAGACCGACGCTCTGCAGCAGGTTGATGGTCGCCAGGTTACGCGACAGCGCCAGCGCCTTGCGCATCCGGATGGGGCCCATCTGACGGCCATCCGAGTTCTGCGGGCTCCAACTGCCGACGCCCTTGACCGTCGAGTCATTGATCAGGCTCGCCGGGGTCCAGCCCTCGTCGAGGGCCGAAGCATAGATGAAAGGCTTGAAGCTCGACCCCGGCTGCCGACGCATGTCAACGGCCCGGTTGAACTGGCTTTCCGTGTAAGCGTAACCGCTCGCCATAGCCTGCACCGCCCCGTCGCGGGGTGCGAGGGTGACCAGCACGCCGGTGACTGCGGGGATGGAACTCAATTCCCATCGACCTTTTTGGTCGAGACGCAACCGGATCAGGTCGCCTTTGGCCACCACGTCGCCGACCCGGCGCGGCACACCGCCGCGCCAGCCGGCGTTGCGGAACTGCCGTGCCCAACTCACCTGACTGAGCCCCAGGGTCGTCCAACGGCCCCCACCCATGTACACTTGGGCGGTCCCTGATTCGATGCCGGTCACCAGGCCCGGCTCCAGGCTTGGCACCCGTGCCACCCCCTCCAGGTAGGCGTCCATGTCCGCCTCGGAGGCCCCGGCCAGGTCGACGTTTGCCTCGGCCCCACGATAGCCATGGCGCCGCTCATACTGGCGCAGGGCCTTGCGCAAGGCCTCCTGGGCCGCGGTTTGCAAATGGGAATCGATGGTCGTGGTCACCCGCAGTCCCTGCTTGGCCGCCGCCTCACCGTAATAGCTCTTGATCTCCCGCCGCACCATTTCCGCGACATAGCCGGCTTCGAGATCCACCTGTTGGCCATGGAGTTTGGCCAGGTCAGGCGTCTGCATGGCCGTGTCGAACAGCGCCTGATCGATAAAGCCCAATTCCAGCATGCGGCCGAGGATGTAGTCGCGCCGCGCGAGCGCGCGCTCCGGATTGGAAATCGGGTTATTGGACGAGGGTGCCTTAGGAACCCCGGCGAGCATCGCCATCTCGGCAACACTGAGTTCGGACAGGTCCTTGCCGTAGTACAGCGAGGCGGCCGCCGCGACGCCGTAGGCCCGATGGCCGAAGAAGATCTGGTTCAGATAGAGTTCCAGAATCTCTTCCTTGCTGAGGGTTTTCTCCACATGCAGGGCGAGCAGCACCTCCGCGAGCTTGCGTCGGAAGGTTTTCTCCGGGGATAGGAAAAAGTTGCGGGTGACCTGCATCGTGATGGTACTGCCGCCCTGTGCCTTGATGCCGGTGGAGGCGAAGTTGACCAGCGCGCGGCCCATCCCGACCACGTCGATGCCGCCGTGCTCGAAGAAACGGCTGTCCTCCGTTGCCAGAAACGCCTGGATGAGCAGCGGCGGGAACTTGGCAAAGGCCATGGGTTGGCGCCGCTCCACGCCGAACTCGGCCATCAGGGCACCGTCGGCGCTATAGACCCGCAACGGCTCCTGAAGTTGAACCTCGCTCAACCCCTGCTTCACATCCGGCAGTTCCGGCAAGGTCACATTGACGAACACGGCCGCCCCGAACAAGCCCAGGGTCAGCAGTTGCAGAGGCGTCCCCAACGGGGCCAGATAGTGCAGGAACCAACCGAAGACGGATCGCGGGGCGCGGGGCGCGCGACGCCGCGCCGGCCGCACTGGTGCAGCAGCCGATGGGGTCGCCCGCAACCGGCGTGCCGGTTCCGCAGCCGCGGCCACCGCCCGGTCAGCTCCCGGCCCGATGCGGGGCACCCCGGTCGTCGAGGATCTTTCACCAACTAGGATATCACCCCGTTGCGGTGCTTCGTTATCGCTCACTCTTGGCACGCTCAACTCCGACCGCCCGGTTCATGCACGTCGGCACATCGCCGGGACGAGCCTCACTCGTGTGATGTTAAAATCGCGATTCTACACGATGATAAGGCACCGCCGATGATCCGCGCGAGTGGGCCCGCGTCCCGCATCCGGGCGCTGCTCCTTGCGCTTGCCTGCGGATACGCAATGCGGCGGCACCCCGTCTTCAATAGCCTTGTGCAGTCGGCCGGCCGGTCTCCCGGCGGCCCCCCATCATCCAAACCCAGCCCAAACCCCTTCCCGGAGGTTATCACTCGTGGATCGCTTTACCCGTAATTATAGCGTCGTCCTTGGCATCATCGTCATTGCGGTTTTCGTCATGTGGCTGCGTTCGATCTGGCAACCCCGGGTGTGGGAGATCAATCAAGTTCTTGAATCGGACCCGGCCGTGTCCGATTACCCCTACCAGTTCCGCGTCCTCTCCCTGGAAAACGGCGTTGCGACAATATCAACACCCCGGTCGGCAGCCTTTCCCGCCATCCAATTCCTGCCGATCGTGTATCCGGAACTGGCGGGCTTGAGTGAAGACCATCCGGCCATGGTCAAGGCCCAGCAGTCCTTGGTGGATCACCAGAAGCGCGCGATGGAGGTGGTGCAGGCACTGCCTGACGTCCAATCCGTGACCTGGGGGCTCGATGTGCAGTGGCTGGCGGACCATGGGGTCCAGGTGCAGAGCACGCGCTGAAGCGATTTCCGTCAAAGCGCCTCCGGGTCGATACCGAGCGCCCTCAGACGCGCTGCCAGTTGATCCGCGCGCGCCCACGCCCGCGCGGCCTGGGTGTGCTCCTGATCGGCCCGTATCCGCTCCTGATCGGCCCGGATCCGCTCCTGATCGGCCCGACCTCGCTCCCGCTCGGCCTGTACGCGCTCCTGCTCGGCGCGGGCCCATTGTTGAGCCGCTCGCGCCTGCTCCTGAGCCACCGATTCGGCCAGGGTCGGGACCAGGGCGCCATCCGGGGTGAAGAACCGCAGCAGCCCCTCATGTACCCCAAGACGCAAGCCGAGTATGGCGCTCGGTAGCCGGCCTGCCGGGTCGGCCGCGATGGGCTGATACCGCGCATCCACGAGGTGGAAGCCAGCCAGATCATGGGTGTCGGGTGAAAACCAGAAATACTCCGGGGTACGGAAAACGTCCTGGTAGAGCGACTTCTTGGCCGTCCGGTCCGTGCGGGCGGTCTCATCGGACAGCAGTTCGATGATCAGATCCGGGTACCGCCCCTGCTCCAGCCAAACGGTCCACGAACGTCGCGGCCGACGCTCCACGCCGCGCACCAGAAAAAAATCCGGTCCGCGCAGTTCCCGCGGGGCGAACTGGTCACGCCGGAAATAGACACTGAGGTTCGCGCCGATAAAGAAATCGTCCCGGTCGCGCCAGTGCCAATCCAGGGTGCTGACCAGCAGGGCCAGTTGATCATAGTGCAGGGAGCTTTCCATCTCGGGTTCATCGCTGTCGGGCTCGCGGCCTTGCGCGAAGGCCAGGTAGAAATCCTCGGCGGTTTGGGACATGGCAAGAGACCTCGCGGGCACTGAGTCCTGAAAAGGTAGCGCGTGCCGGAAAACCATGATCCAGATTGACGGTTTGATCCGGATTCACCCCAAGTATATCTTGACTTGCGCCAACGGCGCCGATCCGGCTAAATACCCAGGCGCTGGTGTGCTTTGACCGGCCGCGGGCCGCACACTTCCGGCGCGGAGCATTCCACTGAACACCGCAATACAGGCGACCGACCATGGAACCAAGCAATCCCTACTCCAGTCCGCGCAGTGATCTGAACCGACCCGCCCCCGGCCTGGTCGACACCACCAATCCGTTCGATCCCAAGGGCCGCTTCACCCGGCTGAGCTGGCTGGCCTGGAACCTGGTGCTCGGAGTCCTGGTGATGGTTGTTGCCTTCGGGCTGATGGCACTCGGCGTGGTTGCCGTGCCGGAACCCGAGGCGAACGAGGCTTTACCTTTGTTTATGGGTATTGGCCTGCTGGTACCGCAGATTCTGTTCCTCGTCGTCTATCTGTTGCTGGCCATCCGCCGTTTCCACGACATCAATGCCGCCGGCTGGTGGTCGATTCTCCTGATCGTGCCGCTGGCTAACGTGGTGGCGGTGCTCGTGCTCGTCTTCAAGCGCGGGGACGCGACGGCCAACCGCTTCGGACCGCCGCGCCCCACGCCAAGCTGGGAACGCGTGGTGGGCATTATCTCGATCGTCTTCATGGTGGTGGGGCTGGTCGGCGGAATTATCGCCGCCATCGCCATGCCGGCCTTGATGGAATACCAAAGCACGGCCATGGGTCACTGATGCCGCCAAGCCGGCCGGCCCGAATCCGTTGGGGGCCGGCGGCACCCACCACGGCGCCGCCGGATTCGTGCTAGCCTTCGTTCTTGCGATCCCAAGATTAGGACGCCTGTCGCCCATGTCATCCATCGCTGCCCCCCAGCCCGCACCCGCGTCGCAGGTCCCGGCCCCGCCGCCCCGGCGCCTGCCCGCGGCGGACCCCACACCGCGCTCCGCGGACGGCCTCCTGGTCTCGGAGGCGATCTACTGGACCACGTATTACCTGGAGTCGGACCACCAGTACGAGTGGAATAACGGCCGCCTGGAGGAGAAACCGGTGTCCGATTACGAGACCTTTCTGGTCTATGCCTGGTTCGGCGAACTGGTGCGGCACTTCCTGCGCACCCACCCCTGCGCGCAGCTGGTCGGCCTGGAGATGGGTTTCCGACTGCCGCTGCCGAGCGGCACCGTCATCCGCAAGCCCGATTTCGGCGTGGTCCGCAACGACAATCCCCAGCCGCTGCTGCCCCTGGCATGCTCCTACCACGGGGTCTTCGACCTCTGTATCGAGGCCCTGTCCGACCAGGAGCGTAGCGGCATCGAGCGTGATACCGTCATCAAGAAGGCCGAATACGCCGCCGGGGGCGTGCCCGAGTATTACATCCTGCACCAGAACCCCGCCCACCAGGCGTTCTACACCCGCACCCCCACCGGGTTCTATACGCCCATCGCACCGCAGGCCGGAGTCATCTGCTCGCGGGTCCTGCCGGGGCTGCAATTCCGCCCGACCGACCTGGCGCGTCGACCGGACCTGGAGACGTTGCGCGACGATCCGGTGTATGTCGGCTTCGTCCTGCCCGGCTGGCGCGCGGATCGGGAACGGGCGGAGGCCGAGGCGCAGGCCAAACGCGAGGCAGTGAACCGGGCCAACGCCGAGGCGCGGCGGGCCAACGCCGAGGCGCGGCGGGCTGATGCCGAGGCCCAGCGGGCCGAGGCCGAGGCGCAGCGGGCGGTCGAGCAAACCCGGCGGGCCGACACCGAGGCCCAGGCACGGCAGCGCCTGGAGCACGAACTGTCGGCACTGCGGGCGCGTCTTGCCCAAGGTCCGTCTGACCGCTGAGGCTGATCGGTCCGCACGGCGGACCCGCCGCGCTCGCCGCTGGCTCCCTGACCCTCGCCGTGCAGGATGCGCTCCCCGGCGGCAGTCCGGAGACGGACCGCGAGCCGATCGCCGGTCAGGTGTAGGGGCGACTTCAGTCGCCCCGTCCCAGGCTCCAGCCCGGCAGCAACGGCGGGTGCGTTGCGTCCGAACAGACCGGACGCGGAGCGCCCGCTCGACACTCCCACGCTGGAGCGTGGGAGCGAAAAGGAGGAATACTGTATGTTTTTCAGAAATTTTTTGCCCCATCCAACGCCGCGCGGAGGGCGCGCGGCGCCCGCGGCTTGGTGTTTGCTGCTGGTCCTGAGTCTGACCCTGGGCCAGGCCGGGGCCGGGCCGACGGGGCCGACCGCCGCCGCCCTGCGCGACCAGGTGGCCGCCGCGGGCTGGTTGCCCGTGCGGGTGGAGCTGCGCGCATCGACGGCGGCGGACGACCTGGAGCAGACGGCCCAGGATTTGCTGTTCGCCTTGCCGGCCGGGTCTTATCACGCGGTCGCGCGCACTGCGGGTTCGGCCAGCTTGGCGCTGCGGGTGGATGCGGCCGGACTGGATGTGCTGCTGGGTTCGCCCTGGGCGGCGGCGGTGGCCGCGGGCGGCAATGCGGACATGTAGGGGCTGGCTGCGGGCAACGTGCACAGCCTGCAAGCCCGACGGCAGCCTCTGGGCCTGGGGCCGCAACGACAGCGGCCAGCTCGGCGACGGCACCACCACGGATCGCTTGAGTCCGGTGCCGGTCGTCGGATTCGGGGCACCGTCTTACCTCCGACGCCGACTTCACGGTCACCAACGTCACCCTGAACCCAAGCGCCCCGCTCGTCGGCAAGACCGTCAGCGCCTTGATCACCGTCAAGAATCGCGGCACCGAGACCGGCAACCCCGGGCTGTTGCGCGTCTGGGCCAACCAGCCGCAAACCCAAGGCTGCGCGGCTCCAGGGCATGCCGACATCAGCCTGGCGTCCCTGGCCGCCGGCGCCATCCGGACGGTGCGGATCACCCTGCCGGCCGGCACCGCCTGTGGCGCCGCGGGCGACGCCGCGCTGTCCGTCGGCACCCTGGACGCCGGGGCCAGCCGCACCCTGACGCTGGACGGCCTCCCCGCCGGGACGGCCGCCGCCAAGTCACTGCGCGCCTTCATCGACACCGCCGGCGTCAGCGCCGAGGCCTTCGACAGCAACAACCAACGGGCGAAGCCTTACACCGTCGTGCCCTGAACCGCCATCCGGCGGTCGCGTTCTCGTTCCCACGCTCCCGCGTGGGAATGCCGTCCGGCCGCTCCAGCGGCCAGTAGCACCGCGCGACGGTTTCCGCACCCGTGGCCTGCTCCCATCACCGCGGTGTGGCGGTCGGCCCCGGCTCCGACCGCGACGAACCGCGCAGATCCAACGCATCCGCCAGGAAGGCGGGATCGCGGATCTCAGCGAGCGGCGGCAGGTCGTTGAGTGACCGCAGGCCGAAATAATCGAGGAACTTGCGCGTGGTGGCGAAGAGTGCCGGCCGGCCGGGACAGTCACGGTGCCCGACGATCCGAATCCACTCACGCTCGGTGAGCGTCTTGATGATCGCCGTGGTGACGGCCACACCGCGGATATCCTCGATCTCGCCGCGGGTAATGGGCTGGCGGTAAGCGATCAGGGCCAGGGTCTCCAGCAAGGCGCGCGAGTAGCGGGCCGGCCGCTCGTCCCACAACCGGCCCACCCAAGGGGCGACCAGTGCCCGCACCTGCACACGCCAACCGCCGGCGACGGCAGCGATCTCGATCCCCCGTCCGACATAGTCGGCGGCCAGGGTCTCGATGGCCGCCAGCAGCGCGCCGCGCTCCGGACGCTCCTCCTCCGCGAAGAGTTCCTGGAGTTGTTCCAGGGTCAAAGGCCCGCCCGCGGCGAACAAGGCCCCCTCGACAATCGTTTTGAGACTCGGCGGACTCATCGGCTGATGGCGCGATGCGCCGCAACAGCGTCCTTCGTTGCGTTCATATGCGGATTATTCTTCTTCTTGATCCGACGGATCGCCATCCGCCCGCGCCTCGCGCAGCCGCACGTGAATGGGGGCGAAGGGCTTCAACTGAACCAGCTCCAGGGTCGCCGAGCGGATCAGCTCCAGGATCGCGAGAAAGCTGACGACCACCCCGGCACGCCCCTCGGTCAGGTCGAACAGCGCGGTGAAGTTGACGAACTGCCCGCCGTGCAGCCGATCGAGCACCAGCGACATGCGCTCGCGCAGCGACAGCGACTCCTTCTCCACCCGGTGGCTGGTAAAGAGGTCCGCCCGCGCCAGGACACCACGCAAGGCCATCAACAATTCCCGTAAGTCGACCGACGGCGGGATGCGATTGAGATGCCCCGACGGCAGCTGCGCATGCACGGCGAACAGGTCGCGCTCCAGGCGCGGGAGGGCGTCCAGGTCCTGGGCCGCCTGCTTGAAACGCTCGTACTCCATCAGCCGACGGATCAACTGGGCACGCGGGTCCTCGTCCTCCTCGGCGAGCGACTCCGGCCGCGGCAGCAGCATCCGCGATTTGATCTCGGCGAGCATCGCGGCCATCACCAGATACTCCGCCGCCAACTCCAACTTGAGGCCCTGCATCAGATCGATGTATTCGATGTACTGATCGGTAATGACGGCGATCGGGATATCCAGAATATCCAGGTTCTGCCGTTTGATGAGATAGAGTAACAGGTCGAGTGGACCCTCGAAGGCGTCCAGGAAAACTTCCAGCGCATCCGGCGGGATATAAAGATCAAGCGGCAGGGTCAGATAAGGCGTCCCCTGCACCAGGGCGATGGGCAGCTCCTGCTGCGCGTCGCCCATGGGTCTCACAGCATGACCAGCGACATGGCGTGCCGGACCTCCTCCATGGTTTCGCGGGCGACCGCCCGCGCCCGCTCGCAACCGTCGTTGATCACATTGCGCACCAGTTCCGGCTGGGTCGTGTACTCGCGCACCCGTTCGCGCAGCGGGGCCAACTCCACCAGGACGGCGTCGATGATCGGGCGCTTGCAGTCGAGACAGCCGATCCCGGCGGTGCGGCACCCCTGCTGTACCCACTCGCGCACCGCGTCGTCGGAATACACGAGATGGAACTGCCACACCGGACATTTCTCCGGGTCGCCGGGATCGGTGCGGCGCACCCGCGCCGGGTCGGTCGGCATGGTACGCAGCGCCTTTTCCACGTCGGCCGGCTCATCGCGCAGCGCGATGGTGTTGCCGTAGGATTTGGACATCTTCTGACCATCCAATCCCGGCATCTTGGACGCTTTGGTGAGCAGCGGCGTGGGCTCGGGGAGAATGACCCGGCCGCCGCCTTCCAGGAAACCAAACAGGCGCTCGCGATCCGCCACGGTCAGGTTGGCCTGGCCCTCGAGCAGCGCCCGCGCCACCGCCAGGGCTTCACCGTCACCCTGCTCCTGATAGGCCCGCTTGAGCTGATCGAACAGCTTGGCGTTCTTCTTGCCCATCTTGCGCTTGGCCTCTTCGGCCTTCTCCTCGAAGCCTAACTCGCGGCCATAGATGTGATTGAAACGTCGGGCGATTTCCCTGGTCAGCTCAACGTGGGCCACCTGATCCTCACCCACCGGCACCTGTCCCGCCTTGTAGATCAGGATGTCCGCCGATTGCAGCAGGGGGTAACCAAGGAAGCCATAAGTGGCCAGGTCCTTCTCTTTGAGCCGCTCCTGCTGATCCTTATAGCTCGGCACCCGCTCCAGCCAGCCGAGCGGCGTGATCATGGACAGCAGCAGATGCAGCTCGGCGTGCTCCGGCACCCGTGACTGGACGAACAGGGTGGCGGAACCGGGGTTGATGCCCGCCGCCAGCCAGTCAATCACCATCTCGCGGATGCTCTCCGGGATCTGCGTCGGGTTGTCGTAATGGGTGGTCAGGGCATGCCAGTCGGCGACGAAGAAAAAGCACTCGTACTCATGCTGGAGTGCCAGCCAGTTCTTCAGCACCCCATGGTAGTGGCCCAGGTGCAAACGACCGGTCGGGCGCATGCCGGAAAGCACGCGGGCGTGCGTAGCAGAGACGGAAGTCACGTCGGGAGCCTCGGTTCAGACAAAGAACAGTTCTTTCACGATACCGGCGCCCGGCAGCCACTCCAGGGTGCCGAGCACCAGCGGCAGGAGCAGGCCACCCAGGAGGCCGGTCGCCAGCAGTGCGATCAGAATAATCAGCCCGAAGGGTTCGAGCCGGGAATAGTAACGGGCTGCCGACGGCGGCAAGAGCGCGTTGAGCACCCGCCCGCCGTCCAGCGGCAGCAGCGGCAACAGATTGAGCACCATTAAAAAAACGTTGATCAGCACCCCGGCGGCGCCCATGTAGATCAGCGGCAGCGCCACCCACTGGCTGGTCTCCCAGAGCAGCAGACCGCCCTGAATCGCCAGTCCCCACGCCAAGGCCATCGCGAGATTGGAGGCCGGTCCGGCCACCGCGACCAGCGCCATGTCGCGCCGCGGATGATGCAGATTGCGCTGATTCACCGGTACCGGCTTGGCCCAGCCGAACAGGATCCCGGCAAAGAGGAACGAGAGCGCCGGCACCAGGACGGTGCCGATCGGGTCGATGTGCTTGAGTGGATTGAAGGTGACGCGCCCGAGCATCAGCGCGGTGTGGTCACCCAAGCGGTTGGCCACCCAGCCGTGCGCGGCCTCGTGGACGGTAATCGCGAGTACCACCGGCAGGGCGAGCACCGCGAGTAACTGGATCTGATTCAGTGTTTCCATCCTCGCATTATACGGGGACGCCGCGAATTCCTCGACGCGGATTGCGCCCCCGTCACTCCTGAAACACCGCGGGGTCCCCCTTGCCGACCCGGATCAACTGCGGCGGCTCACTGATCATGTCCACCACGGTGGTGGGATCGAGCCCGCAGAAACCGCCGTCGATGATCAGATCCACCTGTTTATCCAGCAGTTCGCGCATCTCCTCGGGGTCGGTGAGCGGGTGCTCCGCCGCGGGCAGGATCAGGGTCGTACTCAAGATCGGCTGATCCAGCTCCGCCAGCAGGGCCCGGCAGATCTCATTGTCCGGAACCCGGATGCCGATCGCCTTGCGCTTGGGGTGGAGCATCCGGCGCGGCACCTGTTTGGTCGCCTCATGGATGAAGGTGTAGGGCCCGGGCGTGAGTGATTTCAACTGCCGAAAGGCCCGGTTGTCGATCTTGGCATAGGTCGTGATCTCGGATAAGTCCCTACAGACCAAGGTAAAATGGTGTTTTTCATCGACCTGGCGGATACGGCGGATACGCTCCATCGCATCCTTTTCACCGAGCTGGCAGCCCAGCGCGTAGGAGGAGTCGGTCGGATAGATGATGACCCCGCCGGCAAGCAGGATCTCGACGCAGCGGCGCACCAGGCGCGCCTGGGGATTGACGGGATGAATCTGAAAAAATTGAGCCATAACCTGCTACTGCCGAAATCCTGGGGAATCATCCCGTGGCGACCGCAGCCCGCCCGTTGTCGGCAACGATCGCCTGGACGACCGGCCAGTCCTGCCAGATCGGCGTACAACCCTCGGGTAACTCCGGGAGGCGGCCGAGATCGATCCAGGGCTGACTCGACAGCGCCAATTGGGGACCGTGGAAATCCGAACCCGCGGAGGCCAGCAGCCGCTGCTCCCGGGCATGGCGGGCAAAGTGCAGCGCATCGTCGCGACTGTGGCTGCCGCACACGACCTCCAGACCGACGCCGCCCAATTCCTTGAACTCGCCAAGGAGTTTCAGCAGCTTGGTCCGCGTCAGCTTATAGCGCGCCGGATGGGCGATCACCGCCTGGCCGCCCGCGGCACGGATCCAGGCTACCGCCTGCTCCAGGGTTGCCCAGGCACCGGGAACATGACCCGGTTTCCCATTGACCAGGAAATGCTTGAACACCGCCCGCTCATCCGCGGCATGACCCTGGGTTACCAGAAAGCGGGCAAAGTGGGTACGACCAATCAAGCGGCCGTTAGACAAGCCCTTGGCCCCTTCATAGGCCCCCGCAATCCCCTTGTCGGCCAGCCGCCGACCGATCTCCACGGCCCGCCAGTCGCGATATTCGAGAATTCCCGCCAGCGCCGTGCGCAACGCGACATCGGCCGGGTCGATACCAAGCCCGACGACGTGGATGGTCCGTTCGCTCCAGGTGACCGAGACCTCGACCCCCGGAACAAAAGCGACGCCCTGGGCACGGGCCGCGGCGGCGGCCTGATCGAGCCCCTCGACGGTATCGTGGTCGGTCAGGGCCAGCACGGCGACCGCGGCCGCCGCGGCGCGCGCCACCAACGCGTCCGGGGTCAGGGTGCCGTCCGAGGCCGTGGAGTGGGTATGCAGGTCGATCTTCGTGTTCATGGCGGCTATTGTACAGGGATGGCCGCGACCACAACCCTCCTAATCGACTCGGACTTCACGCTCGACGCGCGCCGGCGGCGGTCAGCCGCCCACCAGTGAACCTGATGCGCGGGGAAGACACCGACCCGGCTGGTTGCTATCATCAGGAGTATGTTACCCCCGGTCGACATCCATCACATCAGCCACGAACTCACCCGCCTGGGTGAGCATCTCCAGCGCGCCTATGACGAACGGCCGGGCGCGCTCGACTTCGGCCCGCGCTTCTTGCTGGACGGTCTCGGCGACCTGCTGGATACCTTAAGCGATACGGCAGCCAACACCCCGGCCGAATCCGCCCGCGCCCTGCGCGCCGCGACCGGCGGTACGCCCGATGCCCTGCTGGCCCACGGGCTCGACCTGCTCACCCAACTCGCCGACCAGGCTGAACGTCTGAACCTGCCGCGCACGGCCAGCGGGCTGGAGCGTCTGAGCCTGGCCCTGACCTGCTGGATGCTGCGACTCGGGGCTGAGCTGGATCACCCGGAATTCGTGGTCAACGCCACCGCCGGGCTGGCCAACACCCTGCACGCGACCGAAGACCTGGCGGGTCTGTACGCGCTGATGACCGAACTGGTCGATGGCATGAGCCCGGCGCGCATCCAGGAACCGGGTAACCTCCCCAGCCGTCCATGGCGGATTCTGCTGCTCAATCGGGCCATCGTCGCCACCCGCAGCCAACGCACCGCCCTCATGGTGGCCGCCTTCGACTCCCTGGTCGAGCACCTGCCGGAAGACGCCCCCGACTTTTTCCGCGAAGGCATGGGCCAAATGGAGACCCTGCGGTACCCGGCGCCAGTCCGCGAACTGATGCAGCGTTACTACGACCGCTGGTGCACCGGCCAACGGCTGCACTGACGACCGCCCCCCGCCATGGGCAGGGGGCCTGGAAGACTGAAGGCCGCCACACAACCAGTGGGCTCAACCCGATGATTCGTCGATTGGAGTGCTTGACCGATGGCAACCGCAATCCCGGAACAGCCAGCGTCGGCCGCCCCCCTGGCAACCCTCTACCCCGCCTTCCTGGATGCCCTGCTGGCCGGGGATCGTCGACACTGTGAGGCCTTGACCGATCAGGCGCTCGCCGCGCGGGTCGCGATTCTCGACCTCTACCAGCACCTGTTCCAGCGGGCACTCTACCAAGTGGGCGACGAGTGGCAACACAACCGAATCTCAGTCGGCGTCGAGCACCTGGCCACGGCCATCGTCGAGGGCCTGCTCAACCGCCTGTACCCCCAAATCATCGCGCCGCGGCGCTCCGGACGGCGGATCGTCATCGGTTCGGTGGAGGGTGAACTGCATCAGGTCGGCGCCAAGATGGCCTGTGATGTGTTCGAGATGCATGGCTGGGAGGCGCTCTATCTGGGCGCGGACACGCCGACCGACGAACTCGTGCGGACGCTGCGGGCACTGACTCCGGATGCGGTCGGCCTGTCACTCAGCGTCACTGACCATGTGGGCGCCCTGCTCACCGCCATCGCGGCCATCCGGACCGGTTTTCCCGAGTTGCCGCTGCTGATCGGCGGTCAGGGGTCACGACAAGTCGAGACGGCCTTGCCGCCCGATCCGCTAATCCACTGTCTCGCCGATCTCGACGCGCTCGATCGCTTCATTTTGCAGCACGATCAGTCGCCAACCGCGACCGGAGGCGATTGACGTCGAATCCACATGGACGCAACCGCCGCGCCGCCGGACCCTGATGCATCCCTTCGGCCTTGGGGCACGGAACTGTGCCAGGCGCGCAACGACAGCGCGGCGCTGGCAATCGGTCTGTTCACGCCGGCCGGCGAGCCCGTCTATCTCAATCGCGGCATGACCCTGGTGCTGGGCGGCGACACCCCCGACCGGGCACGTAGCGACTATTTGATCAACCCCGGCTTAGCCGCGCTGTGCGCACCGGCCGCGGACGGTATGGTGTATGCTGGTTGGTTGACCCTGGGTGACGGCTATCGGCTCAACCGTTCGCTGCGCGCTCGGGTCTACCGGCGGGACGGCCAACTCCTGATCGTCGGCGAATACGACGTGGCGGAACTCGATCGACTGGAGCGCGACCTGTCCAGTACGAATCAGCACATCAATAACCTGCAACGCGACCTCATCAACAAGAATGCCCGGCTGACCCGGCAACTGGCCGAGGTCGAAGAGCAGCTCAAGACCCTGCGCGACAGTGAGCAGCGCTTTCGGCGCATCGTCGAGCACATCGCCGACCCGGTCATGGTTACCGGCCTCAATGCCCAAATCCGCGCGGTCAACCCCGCATTCACGCGTACCACCGGTTTTGAGAGCAGTGAGATCCTGGGTCGCACCCCGCGCATGCTGTCCTCGGATCGCCACCCGCCGGAGTTCTATACCGAGATGCGGCGGCAACTTCAGGATACCGGCCGCTGGCACGGCAACATCTGGAATCGACGCAAGAACGGCGAGGTCTATGTGCAACGGCTGGCCATCTCACACCTGCGCGACAGCGCCGACGAAGGACTTTATGTCGCCGTCTACAACGATATCGACCAGGAAATCCGCGCGCTGGAGCAGGCGCAGTTCCAGGCGCAACATGACGCGCTCACCGGCCTGCCCAATCGCGTCCTGCTCTCCGACCGCCTCTCCGAGGCGCTGCTGTTCGCCCGTCACCGCAACGCATTGGTGGGGGTGCTGTTCATCGATCTCGACCGTTTCAAACCGATCAACGACACCCATGGACACGCGATGGGCGACAGCGTCCTGCAGTGCGTCGCCCAGCGCCTGCGGCACAGCGTGCGCGAAACCGACACCGTGGCACGCTTGGGGGGCGACGAGTTCATCGTGGTGCTGCGCGAGATTCTGACGCCGGAGGGCGCCGCCCTGGTCGCACGCAAGATCGCGCACAATCTCGAGTCCCCCATCCGCATCGGCGAGACTTGCCTGCAGGTGGGCGCCAGCATCGGGATCGCGATCGGTCCGGAGGGCGACGAGAGCGCCGCCGATCTGCTGCAACGCGCCGACACCGCGATGTACGCCATCAAACGCGGCCACGGTGACCCGGCCGGTCGCCGCGGCGACGCCGGTGAATTCGCCGGTGGGCTTTGATCCGGCCCGACGCCCCTTATCTCCCAGCCACCGTGTGGCCGACCGGCCGCGTCCTTTTCCGGAGCCACCCGTGCCGCCAGAGACCCTGACCCGCATCGAGATCAGCAAGGAGTACCTGAATTTCAGCGCCGGGCATTTCACCATCTTCTCGGCCACCGAGCGGGAGAACCTGCATGGTCATAACTTCCAGGTCCGCTGCGCGGTCTCGGCCGTCGTCGGCGCGGACGGCCTGGCGTTCGACTATGTGCTGCTCAAGCGCGTACTGCGCGAACTCTGCAACGCGCTGGACGAGCGCGTATTGCTGCCGGAACAATCGCCTTACCTGACCCTGGAACACCGCGACGGCATGGTGATCGCGCTGTTCGCGCAGGAACCGATCCCCTTCCTGGCACGCGACTGTTTGCCGTTGCCGATCCGCAATGTCACCATTGAAGAGTTGGCCGGCCTGCTGCTCAGCCGCCTGCGCGCCCGGCCCGAACTGGCGCCTTGGGCCATCCGCGCCATGGAGATCGGCGTCTCCTCCGGCTCCGGTCAATGGGCCTTTTCACACTGGGAGTCTGTATGAACCGCTTGATCGTCACCGGCGCGTCCTCCGGGATCGGGCTCGCCATCGCCCGGCGTTTCCGGCGCGACGACTGGAGCGTGATCAACATCGCACGCCGCCCCTGCCCCGAACCGGGCGTCATCGACATCCCCTGCGATCTGGCACAGCCGGGTGCCGCCGATGGACTGGCCGACGCCCTGTCGCCCTGGCTGCTGGACAAACCGCGCCTGTGTCTCGTCCACAACGCCTCGATCATGCAGTCGAACCGGGTCGACACCCTTGCCAGTGCGGACTTGCGGGCCACGCTGGAACTCAATCTGGTCGCCCCGAATGCCATCAACCGGATGGTGATCCCGCACCTTTCGCCGGGCTCCAGCATCCTCTACATCGGCAGCACCCTGGCCGAAAAGGCGGTTCCGGGCGTGGCCGGCTACGTCATTGCCAAACACGGCCTGGTCGGCCTGATGCGCGCCACCTGCCAGGATTTGGCCGGACGCGGCATCCATACCTGCATGATCTGTCCGGGGTTCACGGATACCGAACAGTTGCGGAGCCTCATCGGCGACAATGCCGGAACCCTGGCTGCCATCACCGCCCTGTCGGCCTTCGACCGGCTGATCGCGCCTGACGAGATCGCCGCTGCGGTCGCCTTCGCGGCCGCCGCGCCGGTGCTCAACGGCGCCCTGATCCACGCCAACCTGGGGCAGCGGGAACGATGACCGCGGCGGCAACCAGCGCGACCGGTCCGGCCGCGGCCCGTGTCATCTGCGTGAGCGGCGGCAGTTCCGGCATCGGTGCCGCCCTGGTCGCCGCCTTCCTGGCCGCCGGGGACCGGGTCTACAGCTTCGGACGCAGCCCGGCCGACCGGACGGCGGCGCGGCATCCGCAGGCCGTAGCCCGCGGCGACTTGCAGGTTCTGGTTGGCGACGTCACCGACGCCGCGTTCCGCGGGGCGTTGGCGCAGCGCATCGACGCCGACTGCGGACGGCTCGACTGCCTGATCAATAATGCCGGCGTGATCCGCGGCGGCGGCACCCTGGAGGAAAGTGTCGAAGACTGGCGCGCGACCCTGGAGACCAACCTGATCGCCCCCTTTGCGCTGACTCAGGCCTGCGCACCCCTGCTGCGGCGCAGTGCGGCGCCGGTGGTCATCAACATCTCATCGGCCTGCGCTCAGCACCCCTTCGCCACCTGCACCTCCACCTGTTACTCGGTCAGCAAGGCCGGACTCGACATGCTGACCCGCCGTCTCGCCCTGGGCCTGGGGCCGGAAGGGATTCGGGTCAACGGCGTCGCGCCGGGGGTCGTGCCCTCGCCAATGTGGGGAGACGAGGCGGGTTTGATCGCGGGCATCGTCGAGCGGCGGCACGTGCTCAAACAGCAGACCGTCGAGCCGCAGGACGTCGCCCGCGCCGTGCGCTTCCTTGCCTCCGATCAGGCACGCTTGATCACCGGGACCATTCTCAATGTGGATGCGGGTTATACCCTCGGGTGATTACTGACTCGTCACGTATCAGGACAAAATCGTTGCCCCACCTTCTCCTCGCCGTCAGTGCCCACGGCTATGGCCACCTGGCCCAATCCGCGCCGGTCATTGAGGCCCTGGCCCGGCGCATACCCGGTCTCCAGGTCACGCTCCAGGGCGAGATCGACCCCGAGTTCGCCCGTCACCGACTGCCCGCGGGATTCACCCATCTCCAGGAAGCGACCGACCCGGTGCTCCTCATGGACGGGCCGTTGATTACCCGCTGGGCGGCGAGCCTGGCGGAATACCGCCGTTTCGAAGCCGAGTACGACCGGCATCTCGAGCGCCAGATGCACCGCCTGCGCAGGCTGGCACCGGACCTGGTGCTCTCCGACATCCCCTGGCTGCCGCTGGACGCCGCGCGACGGTTGGGCATCCCGGCCATCGGGCTCTGTTCGCTCTCCTGGTACGACGTCCTGCGCGAATCCCCGATCCGCGCGCGGGTTCCGGCTGCACTGCTGGAGCGGATGCAGCGCATCTACAGCGCCGCCGATCTGTTCATCCGCCCGGCCCCGGCCATGTCCATGGACTGGCTGCCCAACGCCTGCGACGTGGGCCCCATCGCCCACTGCCGCCCGGACCAGAGCGCTACCCTGCGCAAGCGCCTGGGCGTCGCCGCCGACCGGCCGCTGGCCCTGATGCAATTCGGCGGCTTTGCCGGTTTCGACCCCATGACCGAATGGCCGGAGCAGGATCAGGTCCACTGGGTCGTACGCGATCTCGGGGGCCGAACCCGCGGTGATGCCTCCGCCCTGTCCGACTATGGACTCGACCTGCTCGACCTGCTCGGTTCGTTCGACCTGATACTCACCAAACCTGGATACGGGTCCTATACCGAGGCGGCCTGCAATGGCGTGCCGGTCATCCATGTCCAGCGCCCGGACTGGCCGGAAACACCCGCGCTCAACCGTTGGATTCGCCGTCAGGTTCCCACCCGTGAAATCAGCCTCGCTGACCTCAAAGCCGGGCGGCTCGCTGCCCCCATCGCCGAGTTACTCGCCGCCGGGCGGCCCCCGCCGGTCGCGCCGAGCGGCATTGCGGCGAGCGTGGAGTTGCTGGAGCCGCTGTTGCATGATTAGGCCGCTGAACTGATCTTGATCATCGTTCCAGCCAGTGTTCGGGCATCGCTCACTGGAGGTCGAAGCTTTACCGTGGATGTGCGTCGTCAGGCCATCCTGGCCTGGCGGCGTCGAGGCTGGACCAGTCAGGGCGCGAAGCCATTGAAAGAAAAGGGGCCAAGCTCAATCGCTCTATCGTCCCTCAGCGTCGGTGACGCTGGCCCCTGTCCTCAAATGGCTGACCTCTATCCGCCGCTCGCCGATACCCTTGGTGCAAACACAACCTCGAGGCCTGGCTCCCATGAAACCGACCGCCGCTGCGCCGACAATAGAACCGATTCAAGAACTGAGCGTAGACGAAGCGCTGGCCCTGGCCGGCGCGCTGCAAGAGGCCGGCGAACTCGAACCTGCCGCCGAGATCTACCGGCGCGTCCTCGAATTGGTGCCCGAGCACCCGGACGCGCTCCATTTTCTGGGGATGGTCGCCCATGCCCAGGGACGCACCGACGAGGCGCTGCGGCTCATGAGCCGTTCCGTCGAGCTGGTCCCCGACCATGCCGTCTTTCACAACAATCTCGGTAACCTGATGCTCGAAAACGAGCGCTTCGCGGATGCGGACCGCGAGTATCGCGCCGCGCTCGCATTGGATCGGGACAGGCCCGATACGCTCCATAATTACGCGGTGCTGTTGAAGGCGCTCGGCCTCTATGCGCAAGCCGAGCGATGCCTGCTGCGGGCCATCCAGATCGCGCCGGACTTCACCGACGCCTGCATCACGCTCTCCAGCGTCTATTCCCAGACCGGGCGGAGCGAGGAAGCCCTGGAGCACAGCGGTAAGGTGCTCAAGCGCCGGCCGCAGGACGCCCGTTCACGCGGGATCCAAAGTCTGGCCTATATCCGGCTCGGGCTGCTCGACAACGCGGCCGGGGTCTTCCGCGACTGGCTCGCGCTCGAGCCCGATAACCCCGAGCCGGCGCACCTCCTGGCAGCGTGCACCGGCGTAGGGGTCCCGGGGCGCGCCTCCGATGCCTATGTGCAAACTGTCTTCGACTCCTTTTCCAAGAGTTTCGATTCGCGCTTGGCATCGCTCGAATACGCTGCTCCGACCCAGGCGGGCGAGCTGATCGCCACCTGCATCGGCGCCGCGGCCGCGAACCTGGCCGTGCTCGACGCCGGCTGCGGGACTGGTCTGTGCGCGGTCCTCCTGCGGCCCTACGCGGCCACGCTGGAGGGCGTGGACCTCTCCGCCGGGATGCTGGGCCAGGCCCGGCGGCGCAGTCTTTACGACGCGCTATACCAGGCCGAACTGACCGCCTTTATGGAAGAGCACCCGAATCGCTATGATCTGGTCGTATCCACGGACGCCCTGATCTATTTCGGCGCAATCGACGACGCGTTGCGCGCCGCGGCCCGCACCCTGCGCCCCGCCGGTCACCTGTGCTTCACGCTCGAGGCGCTCGCAGAGGACGCGACGACCGATTACCAGTTGTGCCATCACGGGCGCTATGCCCATTCCAGGGAATATGTGACGGCCGCGCTCCGCAAGGCCGGTCTGTCGCTCGTCAAGATCGAGCACAAGTCACCGCGCCGCGAGGGTGGCCAGCCGGTCGCCGGCTGGCTGGTCCTGGCCCGGAAAGCCGTCGAGCAATGAGGAACGTGGATGACTCACGACCGCGTGTAACGATGACCCGCTTGCGGTCTGTAAATTCATGCGCCGGCAATCACCACCAACGCCCTCGTGCGTACAGCATCAGCCCCAGCGAACAGCCGATAATACCGGCGGTTTGATTGATGCTCAGGATCTCGCCGAGCAAGAGCCAGGCGAGCATGGCGGTGGTCACCGGCACCAGGGACATAAACAGTGAGACGGTCATCGTACCGAGATGGTTGATGGCGTAGGTCACACACATCAAGGCGAAGATATTGACGATCACTCCCTGATACAGCGCCTGGATGGCGATATCCGCCGGCGCGGCCTGGGTCAGCGCCATGGGAAACACGGCCATCAGGGGCAAGAACAGCAGGACATTGACCACCGGCACCGTGACCAGCACGTCCCGCCAGCCGAAGCCCCATTGCCGTATGCCGGTCATGTGCCCCGTATAGCATAGCGCCGCCGCCAGCAGGTAAGCGATTCCCAGCGCGTGCTCGACCGAAAAGGTCGCGCCGCCGGCCATGATCAGGTTGGCCGCAAAGATGATGCCGATCGCCAGGTAGCGGATCGGCGCGAGCTTCTGGTGAAAGAGCGACCATGCCACCAGTGCCCCGAAAACCGGGAGCAGCCCATTGACCAGAACCCCGGCATGGGCCGCGCCGATGACCTTGAGTCCATAAAAAGAAAACAGGGTGTAGGGAAAGCCGACACCCAGTCCGACAACCAGATACTGACCGATCGAAAACCGCCGCCACGGGTGCCGCAACACCAGCGGCAAGACCCCGATCAGCGCGGTCGCATAGCGCAGCAGGGTAATGTCGGCGGGCTGCAACTCAGTCTGAACCCCGTAACGGGAGATGGTGATCCAGCCGGACCAGACACAAACCACAGCCAAAGCGGCCAGATAGGCGGGGAGATGTTTCATGAGTACAAGGGCCTGTGCGGATGTGCGGGGCAAGTCGTGTAATCGGATGCACGGGATGGGTTTCTCAGGGCTCTGCTCATCTTCCAGGGTGACCTTTCTGGTTGCGAAGGTCTTGCCTTGTGGCTGTGGCACAGACCTGACCCTGAGGTATCCCCACGAACATGAACTAGAAATCAGCGGGTTAGCGACATTCCTGTGGGTTCTCGGGGGTCGCCAGCCGCTCGATGCTTCTGGATGTTATGCATATTACTCATCTAGAAAGATATTTCGTGGGGATACCTCAGACTCACAGGTAAACCGTGGTCTGTCCCTGAGGTATCCCGTCCCTGAGGTATCCCCACGAACTTGAGCGAGAGATCAGTAGGTTAGCGGAATCCCGGCGTCAGGGCCTCTGCCAGCCATTC
>JACDZG010000263.1 GCA_013426805.1 Chromatiaceae bacterium | reverse complement strand
GGAGGGGTTGCTGGAAGGCAAGCGCGAAGGCAAGCTGGAAGGTCAGCTGGAAGGTCAGCGGGAAGGCAAACTGGAAGGTAAGCGGGAAGGCAAGACCGAAGCGCTGCAAAGCGTGCTAACCGCCCGCTTTGGTCCCCTCCCCTCATGGGCGGGCGCGCGCCTTGCCGGGGCAACCATTGACCAACTGGATGCCTGGCTAAATGGTTTTCTCCAGGCCGAGACGCTCGAAGGTCTGCTCGGCGACCCGCCGGTGGAGACCGGCACGCCCGCAAGCTGAACGGGATCCGCTTGCTCCATCGCTGGCGTGACCGGGCGGGGAGTCACTGCCGACCCGCCCCGGGAGTCCAAGGTTTCAGCTCTGGCGAACCCTGACCAAGGCTGAAGCCTTGGACTCCGGATGGTCTGGGTCGCATGCAGGGGGCGTCGTACAGGACTCACCCTCGGTGGACGGCGCTGGCCCGCCCGGTCCGATGACGATCTCCCGTAGGGCGGAATCGCGGGCATTGATCAAGATTCCGGCCACTTGGGCTCGCCGGGTGCGTCGTCAGGCCATCCGGGCCTGACACCCTCAGGGTTAAGAGCTCTGACTACGCATGCCGCTGGCCGGGATTACGATCAAAGCCACATCGCCCGCGCGCCACCTGGAAAAACTGAAGGCCAGACTGTCTGGTTCTACAGTTGTCGGACAGGTCTTCGTCGTGTCCGAACGCATCATCAGCGACCACGGATATTTTCGTGCCGGAATCACACTGATGAATGGTGGTTTTCTGGAGGTATCGGAAGACTTTTTTCCAGGGTGAGATTCACCAGACCCTGGAGTATCGTTACCAATGGATGGATGCGAACAGGCGTGTTCTCATGCGTCACTGGGACAATGCCGGACATACTGTCCACGGTGCGGACCGAGCGCCGCCGACCTGAACGATGATTGATACCCAAGCGCCAAGTCAGCATTTTCAAAGACCCCCAATATGAGTACGATGAACTCATGACGTTTTCATACATGAGGTACAGTCATGAAAACCAAGCGCGCAAACTTTGAGATCACAACGGATCAGGATGCCATGCTGGGACGGTTGCGGCAGGTGCTTGACGCGCCTTCAACCAAAGACGCCCTGCTGAGAAGCAGCCGGGTCATGCTCTATCTTGCCGAATCACTGGCACTGGGACAGCATCTCTATCTGGGAGAGAATCCCTCGAACCTTGTGCGTGTGATTTTGCCTGAGCTCGAGTCGCCAAGCGGCAGGTGGACATGGCTGACGCCCCGCATGCATAGTTGGCGAAGGCAGTTGTGGGTAAAAGGACGGCGCTTGCTGGCCTCACAGGTCTGGCGGGATCTGCTGGCCAATGAAATGACCGCGAATGAGGCTGCGGAAAATTGGGATTTACCGCTAGAGGCTATCGAAGAGATCATCACCTATTGCACTGACAACACCGAGCTGATTGCAGCAGAGGCTGACGAGGAACGGCACCAGTTAGCCGAGCTTGGGAGAACCTGTGAAGCTGCTGCTTGACGAGGACAGCGAGGCCAAGGCGCTGATTCAACGATTATTAGATGCCGGACATGACGTAGCGACCATCGGTCAACTGGGGCAGCGTGGGGAACCCGATACCACCGTATTGAGCCTAGCCACACACGCCGGGCGCGTGCTGCTCACACGCAACTGTTCGGACTTCAAGCGACTACACGATGCAAACTCAAACCATGCTGGGATACTGGCGGTGTACCACGAGCACGACCCTCGCAAAGACATGAGTTACAGCGAGATTGCTCACGCGATCGACACGCTGCAACAGGTCGGGGCACCGCTGTTGGGCGCCTTCATCTGCTTGAATCAATGGCGCGGATGATCAGGTCTTGAACGCGCGAATAGCTGCCGCATCCGTCGTCCGATGACGGTCTCTCGGTGGCGATGGGGTCGCTGCCGACCCGCCCCGGGAGTCCAATGTTTCAGCCCTGGCGAACCCTGATCAAGGCTGAAGCCTTGGACTCCTGGTGGTCTGAGTCACATGCGGGGGGCGTCGTCTAGGGCGCAGGGTCAGGGGACTGCGCTGGCCCGCCCGGTCCGCTGACGATCTCCCGTAGGGCGCAATCGCGTGCCTCGATCAAGATTCCGGCCACTTGGGCTCGCCGGGTGCGTCGTCAGGCCATCCTGGCCTGACACCCTCAGGGCTGGAAGCCCTGACTACGCACGCCGCCGGCCGGGATTACGATCAAAGCGCAATAGGGCACCTGTCGGAGATCGAGAGGAGCAACGCGGAGGTCGACGGCGCCCATGGTGCGCCGCATGGAAGGCTCACTGCGAAAAGCTGGTAGGGTGTTACGTCTTAATCTTGCAAGTCCATGCTCGCCGCAAGCTACCATCCATGGCACTGGATTCCGGCATCCTGCCGGAATGACGGTGCAACTGAAGTTGGAACGGGGTACCGCCTGTCGGACTTCGGCGCCCCGTCGGAGCTGAAGGTCCGGTATACTGTCGTGATAAGCTCCGATGGCCGGGAGTGCTACGATCAATGCGCCGCTTCCACTCAATCGACCGTGAGACTGCCTTGCTCCTGCCATTGTCGGTACAGGACTGGCTGGCCAAGGGCCACCGACCTTTGACGGCGGCCTGCATTC
>JACDZG010000014.1 GCA_013426805.1 Chromatiaceae bacterium | reverse complement strand
GAGGGTTTATCATATTGTTTATAAAGGGAAAAAATTTTCGCCGGGAATTGCTGATTAGATTCTCCCCCTGTCCGCCGACTTTAATCTTGCGTCGCCCGTTAGTGAATCACCATCTTCCGAGCCGCACGAACATATACCTTTTGTTTTCACATCGCTTGGAGTGACAGCAGATGTTGGTTATCAGAAAAGAGCAGATGGATGCGTTGCGTAGAGATGCCCTTGAAAAGTATTACTGCGACATGGAAACACATTTGCGGCTGAAATTTGCGATGGAAACAAGCGGGCTTGTGCCGGAGGCAATGCGAAGCGCGATTGTTGACGGAGTCAGGCGAGCCGAAGATCACGATATTACGGATAAAAACGACATTCGGCGGTTTCTTGAGTACTTGACGGAGTACGGTGAGAATTTCGGGCGGTCGCACGAAACCGCGTGGGCGGGCGCTGTCTTGGCCCAGGATTACTTAACAGGAACGGAAAAGGTCGACGAACTGGATCGATACGAGCTCTTCGTCTTGGCGGCGGGGCATCCTAATGTCGGAATGTAAGAACAGGCGGGCGACCAAGCCCTTCAAAGCGGCGGCTATTGCTGCGGCGAACAAGGCGCAGCCTACGGCCAACTGCTATTCCGAACAGAAAAAGTGGATGAACGCATATAGTGCGGCGGGCGGCGCTTGGGAGTGCGCCGATCCGGCGGCCAAGAGGCCCGGAGATATAAAGGAAAAGTGCCCGCTCGATGAGGAAAAGAAGCGGGAAGAACAAGAGAAAATGCGTGAAGCGATGATGCAACGGATCACGGATGGAAAGTCGAAGCTGGCGGTTACGGGCTCGGACGACTTCAAGAAGAAGACGCTGGATTCAATAGAGAAACTCTCGAAGACCCCGACCGGTTACAAGCTGCTCAAAGGCCTGGACGGCGCGAGCAAGTCTACAACGATCGTGGAGACATCCGGTGGAAATACCGAGAACGCTGCTAGTTGGAACGACGGACTTTACGATACGACAAATAGGAAGGCGGGACCTGGTTCCAATGCGAGCGTAGAATTCAATCCGGACCGGGATAAGCTCAACGGCGAAGACTGGCAGACGCGGGACCCGGCAATTGGTCTTGGTCATGAGTTGATTCATGCGTACCACGACACGCGAGGCACGACCGACGGGCGAGTATCAGTAGAATACCAAGGCCCCCAGAAGAAAAAGCACGCTGCGCCTGGTTACGAACTCCAAGCGGTCGGACTCGGGGAGCATGCAAATGAGACGGTCAGCGAAAACAAGTTGCGCAGAGATTTTTGCAATCAGGGTTTGAGCTCGAAGGGCACGGAGAGCAAGAGACCGAAGTACTGATGCCGTGGCCCCGTACTAGCCGTGCGGACAAATGCGTAGATGCCAATTGATTACGGGGAGCAGTTTCGATGCTGACGGCGACCATTTACAAGATCAATGTTGATTCTATCGAGATCGACTACGCTTTGATGAACGATCGCCGGGGGGCGATCTATGTGTTCGATGTCCTGTATCGTACAGACCGCAGCGGCAGCAGGATCAAAGATCATAGCCTAGCGTATGTGATGCTTGAAAACGATGGCGGTGTGGTGATCGGCAAGTTTCTTGCGGAGATTCCGCGAGGTCTGAAGGTCGAGTCGCCCGAGATTCCTTATCTTGTCAAGGTAGCGCCTGGAGCGACAGTTCATCGACGTATTCGCATACCTCTGCCTGCCGAGACGTACGATCCTTATTCTGATCAGGCTAAGGCCCTCAGTGTTGCCCAGATCCAACGCGCAAGACTTCGCATCGGTTTAATCGATAGCCTTGCATTTGCCGCCGACGAAGCCGTGATTGATCTCGCGAGCGGGGTGGGCCAAGGTTTGTTTACTTGCGATTATGGTTTAGGTTTGCGTTACCAGGAAATCCGGGAGATCACAATATAGTAGACAATTGGGAATAATAGTGGGAAAGGGGGCCAGGCTCGAATGGCACTGACTTAAGGCGTTAGCCTCATAGCAACCATCGGTTGCGATGGCGCGAAGTCAGCGAAAAACGGTTGCGGACTGGGCCGATGCCAGGAAACACCGCCGAAAAGGCTGCCTGAACTCAAGTGACTGCTTGTCGCACTGTCTGTAACCCGCTGATTTATAGATATCTCGGCTTAAGTCAGTGCCATTCCGCACCGGCCCCTTTTCTCCTCCGCATCAGGGCTGCCGACGGCGCGACCTGGCGGGGGCGGGGCGTTGCAGCTGAAATCCGGCCATATCCGCGGCGTCCTGTCGCCGGACCTCTACGACCTGACCGGCCTCATCGACGATCAGAACATTGCCAACCCGATTCGCCCCCCCAGCAGCGACCTCGCTATCAAGTACGACTTGGTCGGATTCGCAGTAATAGGGCCGCGCCGGGCCGAGCTCGACACTCGCGACGACCCGCAAGCCATCGCCCAAGATTACCAAGGAGTTCACGCCCCGGGGGCTGCGCCCACCGTGGACCAGCTCGCGGATCTCCACGATATGAAAAGCACCGCCGGCGCTGACCAGCGTACAGGTATGGGCAAGATGCACGAGCACCCGGTCGCGATCGGCGACGCCCTGCGCCAGCAGCGCCCCATACACATCCCCCTGAAGGCGACTCCAGGCATCCCACTCGTGATCGCGCGACCAGGACGGCGCTGCCGTGAGCGCCAGCAGGACCAGTGCGCCGCGCCGGCACTCAGCGAACCAGTTTGGGAAACAGACCGGCATGGACGTATTCCAGCTTTTCGGCATAGTGCTTATCGCCGCCGCCATTGTAACGGGCGGCAATGGTCGCGTAGTCCCAGCTGCGCCAACCGACGATGGAAAGCTGCAATTTCGCTTTCCGATATTGCAGCGCTTCACCGATGCGCAGGACGCTGCTGCTATTTACCTTTCGCATGGCGCTGAGGATCTCGACCGTCGTCCCGACGCGTTTGGCGATCCGCTCCAGGCTATCTCCGGGCTGCACCCGTACAAGCTGGATGGAGCTATCGACAGGATCGTGAACGGTGATCATGTCAAATTGTGCCATGCGCGTAAACAAATAGGCAATGCCGGCACGCACGTTCAATTGCGGCTGATCGATGGAACCGCTCTTGATGGCTTTTGCCAGCTCCGCGCTCATGACGATCGCGCTGCCGTCACGGCCGCCTTTGACCACCGCATAAGCCGGATCGCCCGGGTTCCCGATCTGCATCGGTCGGGTGACCCAGGCGCCCCCCTTGGGGCCGCCACTCTCGACCCAGAGCATTGCCTTCGCCAGTTTCCAATCGACGCCCGGGTAACGCGTGCGCTGGGCGTCCGCGATGAACCGCGCATTGTAATGACGATTGACCACGGAGCACTCCAGCGGGCCGATTTCGTTCCGTAAGAGCGC
The DNA here is from genome assembly GCA_013426805.1 of Chromatiaceae bacterium. GTDB lineage: Bacteria > Pseudomonadota > Gammaproteobacteria > Chromatiales > Chromatiaceae > Thiodictyon. The sequence continues at coordinate 84,116 of JACDZG010000014.1, read as the reverse complement.
ATCGTATGCATCCCACTCGGGATTGGCGATGCCGTCGTCGATGGTTCTTTTCCAGCCTGAGTCCAGTGTCATATGGCACCTGCGATATCCTGGATAATCTTGCGCCGTTACCAGGGTCATCCGCCGCTTGGTTGTCGGGTAGCCCCCAGGTGAGCGCCAGATCATCGAGGGTGGAGACCACACGATCGGCGATCTCGCGAATCTTGGCCTGGTTGGCGGGCGGCATCACCGGAGGTCTTGCCCTTGGCGTGTGGGGACGGACTGACCGGAGAGTATCACGGCGCGGATTGAGTCTGGTCAAGCACTCGTCAATGGCTTGGACGCGGACGCCATACTCCATCGCCAACGCCCGGCGCTTCCAGGCCAGCAGATCGGCGATGGCGCTACGCAGCGCCGGATCTTCGATCAAGGCGTCGACGAGGTCCTGAAGTCGCATCGGGGCAAGGCCGCGGCCCTGCGCGATCCACTTGGCGGCCAGCAACGGGCGCAGGACGTAGAGGTACTTTTTCAGGCGCACCCGCTCGCCCCCGAGATACTGCCGGTAATTCCCGCGCGCCATGTGGATGTAGTGATAGAAGGACCGCTCCGGCCGGTGCGTGACATGCGCGGCGCGGCGTAGCGCGTCGAGGAATGCCGCCTCTGCGCGATAGACGATAGGAGAAGCCAGCCATTCGATCAAGGTCGCATTGCCCTTCTTCAACAACCCCAGGGCCTTACGCAGTTCCCAGCCGTTGACATCCAAGTCCCCGGAGATGGGTAGTTCGATCACGTCCCGTTGCGGACTGACCCGCAGGTACCAGTCGAGCGGGTGCACGTAAAGAAAGCGCACGTCGTAACTGAACGCCTTCATCACTTCATCTCCCAGATGGTTAATGACCTTCGCCGCGATCCGCCCGGAGGCGGGTGTGCGGAAGGGACGGGGCGTGTCGCTGTTGAGTGTAGCCCATGCGTCCTCGTGGATTTTCGGGCCGCTGGAGCGGCCAAGACCGCATTCCCACGCAGGGAGTGGGACGAGAAAACTGTAGCAGGGCCTTCCGTGTCTGTCGAAGTACTTACAAGATATTGGCCCTCACGCCGTCGTTGCGGTTCAGCCGCATCGTGCACCCGTCGGCTGACCATCCGCCGAATCAAACGTTTTTTAAGCCGGTACCGAACTGGTTCGGATTTTGCCAGAGAATCGGATTGCGTCGTTGCGTTTTCAGCCCATCCCGGATGACATCATGCCCCGTTGCCGCCGTTCTCTCGTCTTCGTGTACCACCGTCGCTCCGCGCCTCCGGGTGCCGTATGAAGACGGTACTCGATTGGTCGGCCTATCAGGATGCCGGGGTCGGCGATGCCTATGCCGATATTCCCAAACACGGCGGCGACTTTGCGAAGGCGGTAGCGGTGTGCATCAACAGCCGTCAATGCGAGGCTCTCGGCAAGCTGGTGATGTGCCCGAGCTTCAAGGTGAGCGGCAATCCGCACTTGTCGACCGGCGGCCGGGTACGGCTGCTCAAGACGGCACTCGGCAGCGATCCGGTTGCAGCGGCCCTGACGGACCCCGTGCTGGCAGAGGCGATGGATCTGTGCGTCGCCTGCAAGGGCTGCAAGCGCGAGTGCGAGGCCAATGTCGATATGGCGCTGATCAAGGTGGAATATCTGGCGCAGCGCGCCGCCCGGGACGGGTGGAGTCTACGCAGCCGGCTCTTTGCGCATGCGCCCCGCTGGCTGCATCGGACGCCCTGGTTGAAGACGCTGATACGGTGGCGCAATCGCCGCCCGCTGCTGGCCCGGTTGGGCGCGCAGTGGCTCGGCATCGCGGCCAACCGGCCACTGCCGGAACCGGCGGCGCGGCCGTTCAGCGACGCAGGGCTGCCCGCTGAACGTCCGACCCCAGGGACTGACGGCCGGCCCGAGGTCGTGCTGTTGGTCGACACCTTTACCCGCCATTTCGAGCCGGAGATCGCCGAGGCGGCGCTGGCGGTGCTGCGCGCCGGCGGCTATGCGGTGCAGATCGCGGTCGCCGCGCCGACCGATCGAGAACCCGCGCGCCCCCTGTGCTGCGGGCGCACCTATCTGGCCCAAGGCATGGTCGAGGAGGCCCGCGTGGAAGTCAGGCGTCTGGCCGCGGCCCTGTTGCCGCAGGTGCGCGTGGGGCGCGTGCTGGTCGGTCTGGAGGCGTCCTGTGTGCTCGGTTTGCGGGACGATGCCCAGGCGCTTGGTTTGGGGGAGGCAGTGGCCGCGGTCGGTAAGCAGATCCTGTTGTTCGAGGAATTTCTGGCCAAGGAGAGCATGGCCAAGCGGTTGCAACTGCCCCTGCGCGCGCTCCCGGGGACCGCCGAGGCCCTGGTCCACGGCCATTGTCACCAGAAGGCAGTGGGCGCCATGAAGGCGATGCGCCGGGTGCTCAATCTGATTCCGGACCACCGCTTCGCACTGATCGAGGCCGGGTGCTGCGGCATGGCGGGCACCTTCGGTCTGGAGACCGAGCACGTGGACATGGCCGCCGCCATGGCGGAACAGGACCTGATGCCGGCCCTGCGGGCCAGCCCCGCGGCGCGCGTGGTGGCGAACGGGTTCTCTTGCCGACAACAGCTGCGCGCACTGGGTGATGCCCGGCCGCGGCACCTCGCGCTCGTATTGCGCGAGGCATTGATTGCGGACACCCCCTCGGCATCAGGCCCCGACGGCTTGATCCCCCACTGCGGTCTCGGTCGATAACATCGGCGTGATCAGGTCATAACGACAGATCCGATTCCTGCCGTTGTTCTTTGCCGTATACAGGGCGCGGTCGGCACGGGTGATGACATCCATGAACATATCCCCCGGGCGAACATCCGTCAGACCGCCGGACAGGGTGATCCGGTAACCCGCGGGGAGATCCGGCCATACGGTGGAGGCAATGGCCTCGCGAATCCGCTCGAGCAGCGTCATCCCCTCATCGAGCCGCGTCGCCGGCAGCAACAGGATGAATTCCTCGCCCCCGTAGCGCCCGAACTGATCGGCCTGACGAATGGGTATTCCTGAAGCGCTCGCTGAACCCGCTCCAATGCAGTGCGGAGAACAGCAGCACGTGGCCCGCGGCGGCGCATCCGTAGAGTAGCGGGACCCGTGCATCGACGGTCCCGGTCGACCAGAACAGCCCCAGCAACAGCGTGTCAATGAGAGAGCTGACGCCGATCGCGCCGACCACCAGGACGCGATAGAGACGGCGACTGCGGGTCGGGTTGGCGTCGTTCCACAGGCCAAGTTGTTTCAGCCACAGGTCATCGAGGCTCAGGCTCATCGGGGTCGCCGCGGAGCGACCGTCCGGTTTGTTCCGATACCGGCTCGGTGCGGTCGGGCATGTAGGACGGAGTACATCTCAGTGCCTGGAGAACAGATCACGCAGTCCGCACAGCAGCAGACTGGGATCGAAGGTCGGATCGGGCAGCACCTCGTCGTTGAGCACCGCACGCAGAGCGCGGGCGGCGTCCCGCTCACCGGTCAGCAGCACCTGGACGCCGCGCTTGTCCATGCGACGGCGGAAGCCCTCGCCGGCGCTGGCGGCGACAATCACCGCGACCTCGTCCAGCGGGTGTGCGCCCTCCCCCTCCCAATGGTGGAAGACCTGGGCTTTCGACAACCGGATGCGTTCCGGCTCCGCTGAAGCGGTGTCACTGTCGTAGAGCAGCCAATCCCGCGCCTGACCGGCATGGCCGGAGACCTGGGTGTAATCGTTGGTGGCGATGGCGATCTTCATGGTTCGTCAGCCTCCGGGAGGCGCGCGGTACAGGGTCGCGCCAAACGTCAAATGGTAGCAGGGAACGGGACGAGGACCCGGTAATCCTGAAAAAGCCCTTGGCGGCGGGGCGGCTTGAGCAGGGCGCAACCACGTGTCCTACAAGCCCCGCATCCATGCCGCCCGCAATGCCGCGGCCTCCGGCCGTTCAATCGCCGCCCGCACCTGCGCCAGCAGACGCGCCTTGTCGGCGCCGAGCGTCCCCTTCAGCACCAGCCAGTTGGATGCGTGATCGGACCGGAACAGGGTCCGCCGCAAGTCCAGCGCGGACAAGAAACCTTCCATTTCGCGGAACAACCCGGATTGCGACAGGGGTTGCCAGTCGGGCCAGGTCGCGCGAAAGCGGGCGCCGCCGTCGTTCAGGGTGAGCACCAGGGTGGACAGATATTCGGGCGCCGTGGCATTGATCAGGCGCGCGGAATTGTCCGCGTGTTGCGCGCTCAGCGATTCGCCGCCCAAGCCATTGATGATCATCACCGAGCGGCGAATGCCGGCCTGGCCCAGTTTATCGAGTGCAGCGCGGGTCGATTCGACGCTTTCACCCTTGCTCACCCGCGCGAGCACGGTCGCGTCGCCCGACTCCGCGCCAAGGTAAGCGAGCTTCAGACCCGCATCGAATAGCTCCTTGAGTTCGCTGACCGATTTCTTGTTCAGATTACGCGCCAGGCAATAGCTGGAAACGCGATGCACGGACGGCAAGTGGGTGCGAATCGCCTCCAGATAGGCCAGCAAGCGGCGCGTCGGCAACACCAGCGCATCACCATCGGCCAGAAAGACGCGCCGCGCCTGCTCCCCCTCATCCTCGCCGATACGGCGGATACTCTCCAGCACGTCGGCTGCGTCCCGGGCACGGAACCGCTTCTGCGGCGCCCGGTACATCTCGCAGAAACTGCATCGATTCCAGGAACAGCCGTCGGTGACCGGCAGAATCAGCGACTCGGCCTCGCTCGGCGGACGATAGACCGGTTCGACGTAGCGGATTGGCGGATCATGATCCAATCGACTGCACTCCAATCAAGGTTGCTTCTCGCCGCCACAGTCATTATCCCATCGGCGCAGGTCGACCGGAGCCTTCAGAACAACACCGGCGACGGGTACGCCCAGATCGTCGGCAATGATCCGACACTTGGCCTGGAGGAGAAAGAACACCGGTGCCCGAATGTCACTGAGTGTCTCGTAGTTGGCCTGGCCCTTGGCGATGATGAGCGGTGCTTGCGCAAAGTGAGCGCGAAACGCCGGGGAGCAACGGTCAAGCAAGGTGCCGGGCGCGTCGGAACCGGTATCGATGAGGGTGCTGACCGCATCCAATCCCGCGGCCAAGGCATCCTCCAGGGTTGCATCGTTGATGATCGGGCCGGCCTTGACCGCATAGGTGACCGGCCGGTCGATGGTCTCGATCAGAACGCGATCGAAGACCGTCTCGCCGGCATTGTCGGCCAGGTAGAGAATGGCATCCACGGTACTCAGCGCCTTACGCAACTGCGCCAGACCGTCGATGGCGAAGGGCTGTTCGAGCACGCGCGCCAAGGTCGCCTGCAGGTCGTAGTGTTCCGCGGCACCGTCGTCGATGATGTTGCCGGCGATGGCGATCCGCACCGCGGTCTCCAGCGGATCAGACGCGGTGCGGACGCGTTCCCGCAGTTCGGGAAGCAGCCCCAGCGCTTGTGCCGTGGCGTCGTGCTTGCTCTGCCGATAGGGGTCGGGGGTGTTGGTGCGGGCGCGGACCATCCGGTGGATACGCTCGGCCATCACCGGTGGCGTGGCCTGCGGCGGCAAGGCCTGGAGCAGGTCCATGGTGTCCAGCAGGATTTGGCGTTGCTGTTCCACCGTGGCCTGGGCGCGGCGGGCCGCGCTCAAGGCCTGACGCAGGAAACAGGGATAACAGTCCAGGTAGGTCTTCATAGGGAAGGTTTCGTTAATAAGTTAAGTCAGGACCATCGACACAGAATCGGCGCAGCCGCGGACTGCCGCGGACGGTCTCCTCACCCGACGGCAGGGACGCCTGGGGGCTGGTGAGCCAGGCGGCGATGTCATTGATCACCCGATCCCCCTGCAGGTCGCGGGTCAGCAGGTGCCAGCCCTGGGCGTAGAGCACCAACCGCAGGTCCGGGGCTGGGGTGGGCAGTTCGTCGAGCATGGTGCAGAAGGCCGCACGGGGAATGATCCGGTCGTGCTCACCGTAAAGCACCAGTGCCGGCCGCGGCAACCGCGGACCGGCAGCGCGGGCACGGTCCATCAGGTTGGTGACGCCCCACAGGGCCTCGATCCGGGTCGCCTTGATGACCAGCGGGTCGGCGGCATAGGCACGCAGCATCGGCCGATTGTCGCTGGGCGGCCGGCGCACCCCCTTACCGGTCAGCACCAGCCAGGGCAGGGTGTTGGCCGCGACGGCAAGCGCCGCCCGCTGCACCGGATGCATAGTGTCACGGGACCAGACCGCGGGTGCGATCAGCACGCGACCCGCCGCCGGGACGGTCTCGGCGGCCGCCATGATCACCGCGCCGCCCATGCTCTCGCCCAGCAGGGTGAGCGGCAGTTGGGGGTGGTGCTGCCGCAGCACGGCCGCCACCGCGCGCAGATCGGCGATCAAGCGGTCTTCGCCCGCCCACCGGCCGCGGGTACCGAAGCCGCGCTGGTCATAGGCGTAGACAAGAAAGCCGCGGGCGGCGAGCGCCGGGCCGAGTTGGGCGAAGGCGCCCGCGTGGTCGTTGAAGCCGTGCAGCGCCAGCACCAGGCCCCGCGCTCCGCGCGCCTCTCCCCATCGGCGCAGCTGCAGCCGCTGGCCGTCGTCCATCACGGCCGCCGTCGTGATGAGCCGCACCGGCGTGTCCGCTGACCGGGGGCCGACCGGCGGTGCTCCGGCGCAGCCGGCCAGCAGGGCGAGCACGGCGAGGGCCGCCGCCACGGTCCCGAGCACTCGCGTCGCGGCTTTGGCCCCGGTTCCGGAAATCCACTCACCCGCTCGGTGGTCCGGCGGTCGATCGGTCAACTGATGGGTCAAAGGGACAAACCTCCGCAAGAGCGCACAGTGAGTCTGCTCGACCATTGATGATTGGCTGATTGAGCGGACTGTCCCATCTTGCAGGTTCGTGCCTGCTGAGCGCTAGCATCCGTGGCAAGGGACTCGGGCATCCTGCCGAAATGACGGCGATGATGCTGCCCAATTTCAGGGGTAACAGGCTCCCGAAGCAGCGTCGTTGCGCTACAGCAACGCGACCGCTTTAATCTGAATCCAGACCGGCAGTCCGGGCGCCAGGCCCAGATGGTCCGCGGAGCGGTGGGTGAGACGGGCGAGCAGGGTGGACTGACCCGCCTGCAATTGGACCAGGGCCAGCGCGGGGTGAGCGTCCTCGCCCAGGGAGAGGACCCGCGCCGGAAGCGTGTTGAGGATGCTGGTGCCCTCCACGGGCGCCAGCACGATACTCACGTCGCGCGCGAGGATGCGCACACGCACCGAGTGATCGGTCGGCACACCAGTGTCGCGCACCCACAGATTGACACCGCCGCAGTCCACTTTGAGCAAGTGCCAGCGGGTGTCGCGCTCGGTGATGCGGCCTTCCAGCACCACCCCGGCGTCTTCGCCCAACCGGATCGGCAGGTCGAGGCGGGCCAGGGTGGCGGCCAGCGGTCCGCTTGCGAGCACCCGCCCGCCGTCCATGATCACCAGATGATCGGCCAGGCGCGCGACCTCGTCCGGGGCGTGGCTGACATAGAGTACCGGGATCGCCAGTTCGTCATGCAGCCGTTCGAGATAGGGCAAAATCTCTTGTTTGCGCGCCAGATCCAGCGCGGCCAGCGGCTCGTCCAGCAGCAGAATGCGCGGGCTGACGGCCAGCGCGCGGGCGATCGCCACCCGTTGGCGCTCGCCGCCGGAGAGGCGGCCGGGCTTGCGGTCCAGCAAGGGCCGAATACCCAACAGGTCGATCGCCTGATCCAGGCTCACCCGCTCCTCCGCCGGGATATCCGCCGGGGCGCGCTTTTGTCCGTACCGCAGGTTCCCGATCACCGTGAGATGCGGGAACAGGCTGGCCTCCTGAAAGACATAGCCGAGTGAGCGCCGGTGGGTCGGCACCCAGGTGGAATCATCCTGCCAGACCGTGCCCTGAAAGACGAGACGGCCGTTGGGTGCCCGTAACAGGCCGGCGATGCAGCGCAGCAGGGTGGTCTTGCCGGAGCCCGAATGACCGAACAGGGCGGTGACCCCGCGTCCGGGCAGTTGCTCATCCACCGCCAGGCTGAAGCCGGGCCAATCCAGGTTGAAGCGTGCTTCGATCGGCTCCATAGCGGTTCAGGTATTCTTGGGGTTCGGGCGCCAGAGGTAGAGCGCCAGCAGGACCAGGAAGGAGAAGATCAGCATCACCGCGGCCAGGCGATGGGCATCGCTGTACTCCATGGCCTCGACATGGTCATAGATTTGGACCGAGGCGACCCGCGTCACGCCGGGGATATTGCCGCCGATCATCAGTACCACGCCGAACTCGCCCACGGTATGAGCGAAGGTCAGGATGCCCGCGGTCAGGAACCCAGGCAGCGCAAGCGGCAGGGCCACGGTGAAGAATGCATCGAACGGCGAGGCCCGCAGGGTCGCCGCCACTTCCAGCGGGCGCTCGCCGACGGCTTCAAAGGCGTTCTGCACCGGCTGGACCATGAAGGGGAAGGAATAGAAGACCGAGGCGACGACGAGCCCCCAGAAGGTGAAGGGCAAGAGACCAATCCCCAATGCCTGGGTGAGCTGTCCCACCGGTCCGTTCGGCCCCATGGTCACCAGCAGATAAAAGCCGAGCACCGAGGGCGGCAGCACCAGCGGCAGCGCCACCACGGCACCGATCGGCCCCTTCCAGCGCGAGCGGGTCCGGGCCAGCCACCAGGCCACCGGGGTGCCGACCAGAAACAGGATCAAGGTGACAACGCTCGCCAGGCGCAAGGTCAGCCAGATGGATTGCAGATCGGTATCAGTCAGAAACATGGGGTTCCCTTATCGTTCCCTTATCAGTGGGTGTGCTGGACGATCCTGACCACGGAGTTCAGCAGCACCAGCCCCCAATGCAGCAGACCCGGCTGCGCCGAAGCCAATCAGGCCGCCTGAGGTGCCGATCAGGGAGCAGGCGACGAGCCCCTGACCGACACGTATCGACCGCTCAGAATTCGTAGCCAAAGGACTTGATGATCTCGCGGGCCTTATCGCCCTTGAGGTAGTCCATCAAGGCGATGACAGCCGGCTTGCCCTTGCCCTTCTCCAGGATCACGGCGTCCTGGCGGATCTTCTCATGCAGCTTGCCCGGCACGATCCAGGCGGAACCGTCGGTGATTTTGCCATCCTTCATGACCTGGGACAGGGCCACGAAGCCCAGTTCTGCATTGCCCGTGCTGACGAACTGGAAGGTCTGGGCGATGTTCTCCCCGGTCACGAACTTGGGGCTGATCTGGTCCAGCAGTTTGAGCCCCGTCAACACCTCCACCGCCGCGGCGCCGTAAGGTGCGGTCTTGGGATTCGCAATGGCGATCTTCTCAAATTTCCCCTTCGCCAACACCTTTCCTTGATCGTCGACGAACCCCGGCTTGGCCGACCACAGGACCAGCGTGCCGATGGCATAGGTGAACTGGGTCCCCTTCACCGCCGCACCCTCGGCGACGAGTTTGGTCGGGGTCGCATCGTCGGCGGACAGCAGGGCCTCGAAGGGGGCACCGTTAGTGATCTGGGCATAGAACTTGCCGGTCGCCCCATAGGCGGCCTGGATCTTGTGGCCGGTCTCCTTCTCGAAGACGGCGGCGATCTCTTTCATCGGCGCGGTGAAATTGGCGGCAACCGCCACCTGGATCTCGTCGGCGCGGGCCCCGAGGGCGGCGGTGAGCAGGGTGACGGCGAACGCTAGCTTGACGATGGGTTTCATGGGTCGGGCTCCGTGAAGTTTGGGAATTGGTTGTAGAAATGGCGGCAAGGTTTCAGCCGCCGGAAAGCGGATGCGTTGGATCAACCAACGGTGACGAGGATCACATTGGACGCCTGAAACACGGCGCAAGCCGCGCGTCCCGGCAACAGGTCGAGCCGTCCCAGGCTCTCGGGGGTGATCACGGCGGTGAGCGTGCGCCCGCCCGGCAGAACCAGGGTGACCTCGGCCGCGACGGGTCCTTCGTGGATGCGACTCACCTGGCCCCATAGATGGTTGAGGGCGGACGTGCGCAGCCCCGGGTCGGTCGCCAGCATCACCGAGGACGCCTTCACCAAGGCCAGCACCTCGCTGCCGGGTTTGAGTTCCAAGGCCGCGGCGCTGTCGCGGGTCACGATGGCCACCAGGCGGGTGCGGTCATCCAGTCGCAGCTCCACCTCAGCGCTCATCTCGTCCATGTTCAGACTGATCAGGGTGCCGACCAGCTGGTTACGCGCGCTGGTGCGCATGGACATGCGCTTGAGCAGCGGCTGAAACTCGCGCTGCTCGCCAGTCGCGGATTCGTCCAGTCCGCGCGACACACGGTCCACGGCTGCCTGATATTCCTGCTCCACCGCCCGGTACAGGGCGATCAGCCGCCGTCCATAGTCCGTGAGGTGCGTGCCCCCGCCGTGGCGCCCGCCCACCGAGCTTTCCACCAAGGGCGCGTCGGCCAGATTGTTCAAGGCATCCAGGGCGTCCCAGGCCGCCTTGTAGGACAGGGGCACCGACTTGGCCGCCTTGGAGATGGATCCATAGCGACCGATGGCTTCGAGCAGCCGGATGCGGGTATCGCCCGGAGCGGCGCCCAACGCGGTGTTGACCGAGAGGGTGCCGACCAGTCGGGGTAATCCGTTGCGCGGGGTTGACATCGTTCCAGGATTCAATATATAGAGCACACTATAACGAGAACCGCTATTTGAATAGCAAAACATACGCCATGTCAAGGCGGCGCTATGGTTGAGTTTACCGTTCGCCATGGCCTACGCTGCACGGTTCGTGTCGGTCCCGCGTGGACCGGTGGGTCGAAGTCAAATTTTTCACCGAGAGAACGTCGATATGAAAATCAGTGCACGCAACCAGTTTCAGGGCAAGGTCGAGACGGTCAAGGCCGGCGCCGTCAACAGCGAGGTGGATCTGGTGCTCCCGGGCGGTGAGAAGATCGTCGCCGTCGTGACCAACGAGAGCGTCAAATCACTGGGCTTACAGACTGGAAAGGATGCGGTTGCCCTGGTGAAGGCATCATCCGTGCTGGTGATGACCGACAGCTCCGGCCTGCGCTTGAGTGCGCGTAATTGTCTCGCCGGCACCGTCAAGTCGCTGACCCTCGGGCCGGTGAACGCCGAGGTGACGATTACCCTGGCAGGCGGCGTCGAGGTCCATGCCACCATCACCCACGGGGCCGTGACCGATCTGGGGTTGAAGGAAGGCGGCGCGGCGACCGCGGTGTTCAAGGCGCCCTCCGTGATTCTCGGCGTCCCGGCCTGACAGCGTTATCGCACCGATAAATAGCGCTGACCGCTCGCAGGGGGCGGACCGCACCTTCCTGGTGCGGTTGCGTCCGTCGTCGGGTGGTCGCGAGGACCGATTCATTGATCGATTTCCAACCACCGGTCCTCGGCGACCATGAACTGCATCACTTGCTTGCTGAAGACGTTGCCTTCGGCGATCTGACGACCGAGTCGCTTGGCATCGCCGCTCGTCCCGGAAGCATCCGTTTTTTCGCTCGCGACCCCATGATCGTCTGCGGGGTCGAGGAGGCCGTGCGCCTGTTCCAGTTGTGCGGTGCGCACGCCCAGGCAACGATGCCCTCCGGCAGCGAGGCGCCGCCCGAGACCCTGTTACTGGAGGCGGACGGTCCGGCCGGCGCACTGCATCGGGGCTGGAAGGTCGCCCAAACCCTGATGGAATGGTGTTCCGGAATCGCCACCAGCGCGGCCGGGATCGTCGCCGCCGCGCGGCGCGGTCACCCGGATGCCCTGGTGGCGGGCACCCGCAAGAATGTCCCCGGCACCCGTCGGCTGTCGGTCAAGGCATTCCGCAGCGGCGGTGCAGTGATGCATCGCACGGGGCTTTCCGAGACCCTGCTGGTGTTCGCCGAGCACCGCCTGTTCCTCGGTCAGGAGCCGCCCGCCGAGACCATCGCCCGGCTGCGCCGCCACTGTCCGGAAAAGCGCGTGGTGGTCGAGGTCGCCACCCCGGAGGAGGCGCTGGTCTGGGCCGCCGCCGACGTGCTGCAACTGGAGAAATTCACGCCCGCGGCGGTGGCGGAGGTCGCAGCGGAACTTGCCGCGCTGGGTTCGCTCGCCGTGGTTGCCGCCGCCGGCGGCATCAATGCGCGTAATGCCGAGGACTATGCCCGGGCGGGCGCCCGCCTGCTGGTCACCACGGCCCCGCATCTGGCGCCGCCACGGGATGTACAGGTGCGGTTTCTGCTGCGCTAAACCGCGTCAGGACCCCCGCGCTTCCTTCCAGGTGACGACTGGCCCCCTCAGGCTGCCAGCGGCGCGCCCGTCGGGGCGGCGGTGCCCAGCGCCCGGCGCAGCCACAGGGGTGGTTTGGCGATCAGGCGTTGGACGTGACTGATGACCTCCGGAATCTCTCGGCTCCTCTCCAGCTTCACCGGATAGACCCCCAGATCGTTCACCGTGACCGCATGCAGGTCCGTCAGCCCCTTGCAGAAGAGCATCGCACAGCCGCTGACTGACTCATAGCGAGCCTGAAGCGACTCGCTGCTGACTCCGCCGGTAGGGTCCGCCATGGAACACCCCTGGCCGCCGCCGGGACCTTTGACCGGCGCGCTGCCGCCTGCAGCGCCGGCGCGGAATTGGATGCAATCCAGAAATGCATGGCTATCCGCGCTCACATCATAGATGACGAGCTGCTTGGCATGGGCGAAATGCCCGTTCGCCTGTAATAGATCGTTGGTGGCAATCGCGACCTTGATATGTCCGATCTGAGGCATGACTGAGTCCTCCAATACCAGGCGAGCGGCGGCCGCCGCTCGCCTTGCGCGGTTGAACACTGACCGGAAATCACCGGCCCCCGCTGGGTCGGGCCTGCGCCCGAGCACTGTTTGCGATGCGCCCGGGTCGGGTCACACGCGCCGATCCCGATCGTTGGCGCTCACCAGGTGTTCAGGATCCACTCCCGCTCCCTGGTGTATTCCATGTGCGTGAACATGGCATTGGCGATCGACTCCGCCAACTCCATCGCGCCGCGATAACCGATGGTCGGCTTACGGTAGAGCCCCGCCCGGTCGAAGGTCGGGAAGCCGACGCGTACCATGGGGATCTTGGCGTCGATGGCGATATAGCGGCCCTTCGAGTGCCCCAGGATCAGGTCGAGCTTCAGGCCGTCCTTGATCCGTTGCTCCAGTTCCCACAGGTCGGCATTGTGGACGATGTCGATATCGAAATGGGCGGTGCGCTTCAACTCGGCAATCCGCGGGTCCTTCTTGTACTTGCTGCCTTGGTCATCACCGATCAGCAGCAAGACCGGTTCCAGTTCCACCTCCATGCAGAACTGCGCCAACCCGAGCACCAGATCCGGATGCCCATAGATCGCGACCTTCTTGTTGGCGAAGAACATATGGGCCAGATCAGCCAGGGCATCGAGCGCGATCCCGCGTTCATGCACGAGTGATTCCGGGATCTCCTTGCCGGTGATCTCCTGGATCTTGCGCAGCATGTCATCGGTGTTCTTGATCCCGTAGGGGGTGCTCACCGGATGATGCGGAACCTGGTGCGTATCGCGCAGGAACTCACCGGCAGCCGCCCCTTCATAGCGCGCCAGGGCTAAGGTTCCGACGGCGTTGGCCGTGTCCCGCAGATCTTCGACCGTAGTCCGCCCATAGGTCTTGATGCTCTTATCCGGCAGCATCGGCGAGTCGAAGTCCTCGGTATCCATCAGGATCGTGGCGGCGACGTCCATCTCGGCGAAATAATGCTTCAACAGCGTAATGTCACCGGGATTGACCCAGCCGGTCAGGACATTGAGCTTACCGGTCGGCTCGCCCTTCTTCGCCAGGGTCTTGATCAAGGACTTGACGCACTCGGCATAGCCCGTCACCTGACTGCCCTTGAAGCTCGGCGTATGGACCGGAACCAGATGGATCTCCCGATCAGGCAACTCGGCCTTCAGCGCCCGGTCACAGAGCCGCAGGGTCCCCTCGATATCGTCGCCGATGATCTCGGTGGAGCAGGTAGTGATGAGTGGGATGACCCGCAATTCCGGATAGCGCTTCGCCAGGACCATCACCCCCTCTTCGATGCGCTTCTTACCCCCAAAGACCGCCGAGTCCTCGTGCAGCGAGGTCGAGGCGATCGAGAAGTTCTCTTTGAAGTGTTGGGCGAACAAGAGCCGGACAAACATGCTGCAACCCTGGCCGCCGTGGACCAGCGGGATGCAGTCCTTGACCCCGATACCGGCAAATTGGGCGCCGGCCGGCTGGCAATCGTACATGGGGTTGATGACACCGGCCCGCGCCTTGGGCGCGAGCGTGACCTCGGCCGACTTGACGTCGGCCATTTCGCACGTCGACATAGTAGATTCCTCACGGCTGAGGCGGGTCCGCGGACCCGCCGGATAAACCCGCTCAGTACAGGTGCTGATTGAGTTCGCGATTGGTTGACTTGGTGATGACGTTCTCGACCAAACGCCCCTTCAGCCCGTCCAGGAGCTGCCGGATCTCGGCCTCACCGGATTCGCTGATCCAGGGAAAGCGGCTGTGAAGATCGTCAACCATGATCTTGGCATCGGCGTAGAAGAGCCGCTCCATGGGCGTGGCCAGGCGCGGCGCGTGCCCCGCCAGGAGATTAGCCGTCTGGTCCAACACCCCATCGATGTTCTCCTGGCGATCCCAGGCGCGTGAAAAGAACTGCCACAGACACTTCTCTTCAACATATTCGAGTAGCTCGTCGACCCGCTCGTCCAGCATGGTATTCATCAGGCCGCCTCCCGCAGCCGCTCGGGCATGATCAGGGGCAAGGGATCGCGAATGTCCTGGGCCGCGAGGAACCGCAGCGGGTTATTGACCGCATTGTAGATGTCGCGGGCCATATTCACGAATCCCTCGAAGCCCATGTAAGGCCCATTGTGATAGCCGTGGCCGTTGATATAGGGAATATGCATCTTCTTCATCAACTCGCCCACCCGCGGCCCGGTGAAGATCACGTCCAGCTTGACCAGATCGACGATCTCGAAAAACTCGAGTTCATTGCCGTCATCGATATAGTAGGTCCCGTCCCGGCCGCGCGCGATGACCTTCTCGAAGTCCTCCTCGTGACCGAACTTCGAGGACATGGCGACGACCTCGATCCCCATGTCGTCCTCCACTGCCTTGGTCCAATGCCACAGTCGCGGTCCGCCGGTCCAGATGGCCATCCGCTTACCTTGCAGACGCTCCTTGTACCAATCGAGCTGCGGCTTCCATTTGGCCCATTCCTCGGCGATCAGTTCCTCGCCCCGCTCCTCGATGCCGAAAAAGGCGCAGATCTTGCGGATGCCATCGGTCATATAACCGAAGCCCCAGGTGTCGATGTCGAGACGGGGGATGCCATAGCGCTTCTTCAGCTCGTTCGCGATATAGCCGGAGGAACGGGCGCAATTGACCACGCTGAGCCGCGCCTGATGCATGGACCGCAGATCATCGTAGCTGCCGTTGCCCGTGAAATGGGAGATGACCTGGATGCCAAGCCGGTCCCAATACTTCTGCAGCAGGAAGGTATCGCCCTGGATGTTGAAGTCGCCGATCAGGTTCATGGTGTATTCGCTGGTGATCTCCTTCTCCAGCGTGCCCACCTTCTCATTGATCCAGCCGATATTCAGTACATGGTGGCCCTTGGACTGAGAGACGCCGGAGAACCCCGGGCATTCGACCGTGAAGATATCGACGTCCGGACGGTCACGCATCACTTGCCTGACCGTCGCTTTGACGTCATCGCCGATCAAAGCGGTCGGGCAGGTGGTATAGACGATCATCCGCTTGACGTCCGGCATCTGGTCGAAGGCTTCGTTGATGGCCTGGGCCAGACGCTTGTCACCTCCGAAGACGACATGCTGTTCTTTCATGTCGGTCGACCAGACGTACTTCATGTTGAAGTGGCCGTTATCGGTCGGGTAGCGCTTGGTATGCCAGGTATCGTAGGCGCAACCGATCGGGCCATGGATCATCTGGATGGCGTCTTTGAGTACACCGCCAATGACCAATTTGGCGCCGCAAAAGGCGCAGCCGCGTTCCGACAGGGTACCTGGGATCGTTGGTGCATTGGCGACCGGCAGGCAGGTTGCGGGGTCGTCGTCGGGTGACTTGAGATAGACATGTTTCTGCCGTTCCGGGATATCCGTATCGCAGTTGAGTAAGACCATCGGCATGGCGATTCTCCGGGGAGCGTGCTGCTGGCAAGGGCCAGGAGCAGGATTGAGTGGGAGCCTGGTTGTCGGTCAGACAGAGTGGATTCTGCACGTCCTATGCCAACCCTTCCGGTATGGGAGCATCAGGTTTTCAATAGTGACAAAGGGAGATAGTCAACGGTTTTTTATCAATCAGTTACAGATCTTGACGGGGGGCAGACCGAGTGCACAGCCGGCGATTCTCAGCAATGGTAAAGCGATCAGTCGCGGGGGAGTCGCATCGGCGCTAGGCGGGATCCGGGCATGCGTTCCTGGTGGTACTAATAGGGATACAACGTTCGGATTCGTGCATTCGACATCCCACGCGGGAGAGCGATAGCAAGGCCGATGCGCCGAGTTGCCGGACGACCTGAACCCCGGCCTTGGTGATAAACCCGGCCACCGCGCGATTTGCACGGTCGTGGGTCCGCACAGCGGACCCTACAGGTCTTGGTCATAAACCCGACCACCGCGCGATCTGCGCGGTCGTCGGTCCGCATAGCGGACCCTACGGGTCACGGTGTTACCGTAGGGTCCGCTGTGCGGACCGTCCGCGGCCGACCGGGTTTGAGCATTTGGCGCCCAAGGCTTCCGCCTTGGAGATGTGGGCGCGGGCAGCAAGTGCTGCCCGATGGACTTAGCGGGGGAGTGAGCAGTCGATCAGTGGCCGATGGCCGCGGTGGCCGCGGGGTTCAGGGAGGTGTTCAGCGACACACGCGGTAATGCCGGGTTCAGCGCCCGGCGCGCCGTCAGCTTGCCGAGCCAGGGCGGCGGCCCGTCACGCAGGACGCGCGCCAGGCCCTCGACCGCTGTCCAGGCGCTTCCGCCCGCGGGATCAGGCACCACATAGATCCCGTGTTTGACAAGCTTCACATGTCCGCGAATCCCGATCTTGGCGACAAAAAGAATGCGGCAATCGCGGATCAGGTCCGCCCGCCAGGCGCTTCGGTCATCGGCGCCCTTCCCGCCGGCGGTTCCGCGGACCGCGATCAGCCTGCTTGCGGTGGGGCTGACCTGGAACACCAGGAAGCGTGCGCAGGTCCCGAAGTCCCCGTCCAGCGCCAGACCCTGATCGGACGCCACCGCGACCCGCACCGATCCGGGCAGGTCGCCGTCACGATAGGGCTGGGGCTTCGGAAGCTCCGGGTCCTCGATGTCGACGCCCGCCCGATCCCACAAGTATTGGAGCGCGCGGTCAAGGTAGGCGCCCGGTACCGCACGCAAGGCCCCGCGTCCGGCCATGCGCAGTTGCCGCGCCGACAACGCCTTTAATTTTTGATCGGTCAGGGGCATCCGGACGGCATCGATCAGGATACGCACGAAGCAGGCTGGTGTGACATTCGGCAGTGCCCGTGCGGCCAGCCCGATACGCAAAGCTAATTGAGGACTGAGTTCAGACATGATGAATTACACCTGTCAATAGGGATCGATGCGATAGGGTTCTTGGTATTCGGGGGCATTGGCGGCGGGCTGCTTGGGCGGGTAGTTCACCGCGGCAGCCAACGCCTGATCCACCCAGGCCACCCCGCCGTGATGGATGGCCGCATTCACCCGATTGAGGAGATCCAGGATGTCGTGCCCCTGATCGACGATGATCGGCTGGATGTTCACCGACATCAGCCGCTTGACCGAGGAGGATCCGATCGAGGCGGCATAGACCGCGACGCATCCCTGCAGAAACGCCAGCTTGGCGACCACCTTGTCTTCCGGTGGCCGATCGGACGGCGGCCCGACCTGGTCGCGTGTCGGGGCATAGGGTTCTCCGAATGGCGAGGCCTGATCGGGCAGGACCAAGCGGCGACGCCGAAAGAGCAAACGATAGAGCTTGACGAACAGGGGTATCTGTCGCAGCCGATCCGTCAAGCTGTGCGTACGTTCCGCCTCCGGAATAGTGATCTGTCGGTTCTCGCCCTTCATTTCGACTTTCCCAAACTCCCCAACCCCGATCAGTTCGGCACAACCGCGCGACACGTCGTAAATGATCAGGCGCTCCGCTGCACCGAAATGCATATCCACGTGCGCGTCGTCACTGGAGGCAAAGGCGACCCGGATCATCGCGCACCTCCCGACTGCCGGGCGCCAAGCAAAGCGCTCACGCCGGGCTCGGCCTCCCGGGGGGTCCCTTCCCAGTAGATCGAGCGGTAGGGAGCAATCTCCTGGTAGTGGGCGGCCAGGTGGTTGGTGAGTTCAAAGAGGGTCTGGCTGGTCCCGCGATAGCCGACCCACTGGCGCAGGTGTGCCCCGGCCTGGTCGTAGAGCGGGAACCCTGCCCGCATTAACGGCAGCGCGAGCCTGGACGCGATCTGGGCGCCGTGGGAGTTGGCGACCAGGACCTGCGCCCGCGCGTCGCGGGCCTGCCCCTCGAGGTCCTCCAGGTCGCCGATGGTCACCCGCGCCACCGGCAGGTGCGCGAGGATGTCCGACTTGGCCGCGGCCACCGCCGCGACCGTCTCGATCCCGAGGCTTGCGAACAGGCGCACCAGCGAGGCCAGCAGGTCCGCATCGGCGGCCACCGCGGCGCGCGCCCCCCCGAGTTGGAACTGGCAGTCGACCATGGCGTCCTGGAGTTGGCTGCGCTGGCGCTCGAGACCCGCGGGGACGGCAACACCGGCGATGGCGGCCAGGGTCGCGGTGAAGGCGTCGCAGGCATCGAGGCCCATGAGCCCGTCGAAGCGATGGTCCGGGACACCCGTGCGGTCCTTGAGCAGATCGGCGGCCCGCGCCAGGGACGAACCGATCACCAGGGTGGCGCAGGACTCGCCCAGCCGGGCGATTTGCTGACGGCTGATGCCGCCGTAGGTGAGGGTGGCATAGCCTTCGGCGATCAGGTGGCCGTCCAGTGAGTCGCCGATATCCGGGAGCACGACCGGGCGCAAACCGAAGGCCGCGACCCACTCCTTGATGCCCTCGATATCCCCTGGCGTGAGCATCGAGCCGACCAGCACATTGACCTGCCGGAGACACTTGATCTTGCCGTCGCGCTGGGCCGGGACCAGCGTCTCGATCAGCGCCTCGACCGCGCGGGCAAAGCCGGTCTCCAGGCACCCCAGCGCGTCGCTCGCACTGACCGGGACGACGGCGGTGTCCGCGTACCCTGGATAGGCATGACGAAAGGCCCTGATGGTCGCCGAGATGTCCGCCCCCTGGGTCTCGGAGAGCCCGGTGCTGATGAGCCCGATGAGCTCGGGCCGGTGACGCTCGCAAATGGTATGCAGGGCCTCGACCACGTTATCGTCCGCACCCATGATCGTGACGAGTTGATCCATGGCCGTGGTCTGCAACGGGATCGGCTCGCGAAAATGGCGCATGAAAAAGAGCTTATTGAAGGAGGTACAGCCCCGGCCGCCATGCTCCAGCGGCATGGCGCCGGCGAGGCCGAGGAACGCCAGGGACGCCCCGACCGGCTGACTCACCTTCAGCGGATTGACCGAGAGTGGTTTGCTTGAGCTCAGGATCTCCGGGGCGGTGGACGGCAGCGGGGACATTGACTGGACCTCGATGGGGGCTTCGGCCGGCGTCCCGTTCAGGGCCGGCCGCTGCCACCTGGGCGGCGCCATGACCTGTTGCCAGACGGGATTGTGCAGCGCGGTGACGAGATTGCGCGCCAGTTCCTCCATCCCGCGATACCCGGCATAGCCGACGCTGCGGACATGATCGATATCGAGGAACGGCAAGCGCGATTTGAGCGTCGGGAAGATATAGCGGTCACCCGCGACCATGATGTCGGCACGACAGGCGTCGAAGGCCCGCAGCAAGGCACCCTGATCATTGTCGGCAATCATCAGGGCCTCCGGTCCCATCAGTTCGCGAATGCGCGCCTTATCCTCTTCGGTCGATTTTTCGGTACCGCTGGCGACCACCGTCAACCCCAGGTCCTGCAGCGCGGAGACGATCGACCAGGATTTGTAACCACCGGTGAAGACGAAGGCCCGCTTGCCGTGCAGCCGCGGGCGCAGCGGGGCGATCCGGGCGCGGATCTGCGCCTCCTCGTGCGCGATCAGCGCCTCGGTGCGTGCCGCCAGGTCCGGATCACCGAGCAGCCTGGCGAAACCCCGCAGCGCCTGGGACGTATCCTCGATACCGTAGAAACTACCCTCGAAAAACGGGATGCCGTAGCGGTCCTGGAGGTGTCGCGCCACCGGCAGCATCGCCTTGGAACACACCACCATGTTGGCCGCGGCCCGATGCATGGTCTGGACCTCGCGGAACCGCGCATCACCGGACAGGGTGCAGAGGATGCGCAGCCCGAGCGCATCGAAGAGCGGCGCGACACTCCAGAATTCGCCCCCCACATTCCATTCGCCGATCAGATTGATCGCGTGGGTCGCAATCCCTGGGCGCTGGGCGCCCGGGCTGATCGGGTCCGGCTCACGGGTGCCGATGACGTGCTTGATGAGCGTGTCTCCGGCGATCCGGTTGCCCAGATTCTTATTGCCGTAGAAGCCCGCGCAATCGACCGGGATCACCGGCACACCCCAGCGCTTCGCGGCCGTCCGCGCCACGCCGGCGACATCGTCACCATGCAGCGAGGGCACACAGGTCGAATAGACGAAGACCGCCGCGGGGCGATACCCCGTGATGGCCTGACGCACCGCGGCCAGCAGTCGCTGCTCGCCCCGGCCCATGATCACATCCAGTTCGGACAGGTCAGTGGTCATGCCGACCCGGTACAGGTCGGCACCGCTGGAGCGACTGCCGCGACTGTCCCAGGACGAGCCTGCGCATCCGATTGGGCCGTGAACGATGTGCGCGCAGTCCGCGATGGGCACCAATGCATTACGCGCACCATCGAAGGCGCAGCCCCCTTGGGTCGCGCCGGGCGTCGCTCGGGCACAGCCCGATTTTCCTTTTTTGTTATGGGTACAGGCCGGTTCGTCCTGTAGCGCTTTGAGCTCGCTTGCATTCATTGATCATCTCCCGCTGAGCGATGGCCGCTCGGAAGATGGTATTGCAACGGCGATGCCAACCGTATAGGACCCTGATCACAGGCGCGTTCCCGTTACACCAGCGGCGACGGGAATGTCTTAGAATCAATCAGGTAGGTGGAAGGAGGCAGAGCCGGTGGGCAGTTGCATCCATGCGATCCGGGCGCAAGAAGCGTACGAACGGGAACGCATAGACCCGGCGCGCACATTTCCGAGCACTCGCGCTCACCCGGCTGCTTGACCACCCGTGGTACGGAACCATTCAGTGATCGATGGCTCGATCGCGCCAAAGGGATACGTATCAACTGCCACAATACCAGCCCCGGCAAGCTTGGCCCGCGGACCCTCTCCTACCCGTGCCACAAAGAGTGCCGTGCAGTCGGCCAGGGCACGCAGGATGACATCACGCTTATCCTCGTCGCCGAAGCCACCCTGACAATAATGCTCAACTGTCCTGACCGCGACGAAGCGGACACCGTCCGGACTCACCGCATAGACAGTAAATTCATCCGCATGGCCGAAATGCTGGTTGATCTGTCCATCGCCCTTGGTGGCGACTGCGACCAGGATCTCGTTGGGGTCGGGGGTGACGGTGGGCGGCAAAACAGCGGGGTCGGTATGCATCGGCGGCTCCAGTCATTGAGCGGATCATCATTCAGGGAAAAACAGGATTCAGCGGAACAGCTTACGGTCGAGATCGTACTTTGCCATGCGCAGTCCCAGCACGCGCCGGGTCAAGCCCAGTTGGACAGCCGCATCGGTCGTATTCCCATTGGTCGCCTTCAGTGCGTCAACGATCATTTCGTACTCGATGGCATTGAGTCGGGCGTCCAGCGAACCCGTCGGAGCGGATTCCGACACGACCGGCGTTTGCAGGGATGGCGGTAGGTTAAAGGCATGTACCGCGCCATCCTCGGCCAGGATAATGGCGCGCTCGATGACATTCTCGAGCTCCCGCACATTGCCCGGCCAATGATAGCAGAGCAGCATATTGATGGCCGGCGTGGAAATGCGCTTGACCTCGACCCCCATCTCCTGAGAGAACTTGGTCAGGAAATGGTCCGCCAGTGCAATGATATCGTTGCCGCGGTCACGTAGCGGCGGGATCGTGATCGGGAACACATGCAGACGATAATAGAGGTCTTCACGGAAGGTGCCATTCGCCACCATGTCCGCCAGATCGCGATTGGTCGCGGCGAGGATCCGGATATCGACATGGATGGGCGTATTGCCGCCGACCCGTTCGAAGGTCCGTTCCTGGAGTACCCGCAGGAGCTTGGCCTGCATCGCCAGTGTCAGCTCCCCGATCTCATCGAGAAAGATGGTGCCGCCGCCGGCGTCCTCGAAGCGACCTTTGCGTAATGCGGTCGCCCCGGTGAAGGAGCCTCGTTCATGTCCGAACAGCTCGCTCTCGATGACACTCTCGGGCAGCGCGGCGCAGTTGAATTTGATAAAGGGGCCGCCGGCATTCGGGCTGCTGTAATGGATGGCGCTGGCGACCAGTTCCTTGCCGACCCCACTCTCGCCGAGGATCAGTACCGTGGTCTTGGAGCGGGTCACCTTCTCGATGAGCCCGTAGACCTCCTGCATCGGCTTGGAGTTGCCGATGATATTGGAGGGCTTGAATTTCTCTTTGAGCGCACCGCGCAGACGGCGGTTTTCCGCTTGGAGCGCGACCTTCTGAAGATTTTCCAGCAGATAGAGTTCCACTGCCTGGGCCGTGGTGGCCGCCAGGATCGCCAGAACGCGGGCATCCAGATCGAGCAGTTGCTGGTTCTCATAGACCCGCTCGGCGCTGATGGTGCCCAAGACCTTCTTGCCCCGCTGGATCGGCACGCACAGAAATGAGAGCAGGGTGTTGGCGATGTCGCCGCGGCTGTCGGTGCGATTCAGAAAATTGGGCTCGTCCTTGATACGGGGGATGATCATCGCCTGCCCGCTTTCGACGACTCGCCCGGTGATGCCCTCGCCGAGCAGATAGACGCCGCGGGCGACCTCGTCCTCGGTCAAACCAAAGCTCTCGTGGATGAAGATCTGCCCAGAGTCCGTGTCATACAGAGTGACGGCGCCACGCACCAGCTTCATGTGGCGCTTCATCAACTGCAGCAGGATCTGCAGCGTGGTCGGCAAGTCGCCGGCCTCGGTCACCAGGCGGCTCATCTCGTAGAGCAAGGGCAGGAGTTGAGTCCGGCACTCCCCGAAATCGCATTCACACAGTTGTGGCGGCGCAAAGGCCATCGGCGTCAGGCCCGGCAGTAACGGGCGGTGACTGCCGCGGTGCTCGTGCATGATCCGGGAGCGGGGTGACGGATCGTGACTGAAGCCCGCTGGGTTATCGGTCGTCATAGGTGGTAACCAAATCTGGGCTGAAAAGGCGTCGCCGACGCCTGCTGCCGCGCCGCACGGGCGCGGGCCGCGGGCCGCAGGCAAGGGCTTCGACCCTCTTGGATTGGCGCTATTCTGTACATATATAACGGCAGTGTCAATACCGTCTCCGTTGCGCGTTTCGCCATCGGGAACCCCGCGTTACGCGCGGCAAAGCGCGTCCTGCGGAGACTGCACCGCGGGCGTTTTGTACCGACCTGAACGCGCTGTTCGCGGGTTTTGTACCAATCCGAACAATTGCGATAGTGGGCGTGAGCGACTCCGAATCCCCGAATTCGTACCGATCGGTACGCCCGCCCCGCTTCGTACATTGGCGTTGCGGGCCCGGCGGCTAACGGGGAAGACCATACAGCCGCAGGACGCGTGCCAATAGCGCATAGTGTCAACACCTTGGCGTCACATTGGGGTGGCCGGGCGGAGTCGCACGAGCCATTCGAGCCCCGATCTGGCATACGCCTTGCGATTTCCCGGCAGTCACGCGCCTCGACTGATGCAGCCATAAACGCATCAATCAGGTTCACTCGATGTCAACTTCTCGGAGGTTTGTTATTGACGCTTACAACGGAGCAACCGCAGTCGGTCACCCATGGGATAACCGGTTCCTGGCGCGCTTCACCGGCGTGTTTGAGCAATACGTCGGCGGGCGTCTTGCGGGTGCCGATCAAGCTCCCAGCAAGGTGAGGACCCTGCCTTTGTCGCCATTCGTATCTGAACCGCTCCCGCCTCCGGCATCCTGGCCGGTCGTTCACTCGGATCCCGATAGCGATCAGCACCGGCAATCGGCGGCCCTGGATGGACACCCGATCATCGTGGACGACCTGTCGGTGTGGCGTGGCCGTCACGAGGTGCTCAAGCAGGTCTCGCTCACCATTGAGGCGGGGTCGATCACGGCTATCGTCGGGCCGTCCGGCGCGGGGAAGACGACGCTGATCAGCGCCTTAAACGGTCTGATCCGACCGACTGCCGGCCGGATTCTGATCGGCGGTTTAGGGGCCTTGGATGATCCGGCCCTGCTGCAACGACACCGGCGGCGCACCGCCACTGTCTTCCAGGAGCACGCCCTGATCGACCGCCTGAGCGCGCTGGATAACGTGCTGCTCGGGATGGCGGACCTGCGCTCCGCGTTGAGCCCGCTCCCCTGGCCCCAGACCCTGCAGCGGCGCGCGGCCGAGGCGCTCCTGGAGGTCGGTCTGCTGCATCGCGCCAACGCGCGCACCGCAAACCTGAGCGGCGGCGAGCGCCAGCGCGTCGGCATCGCCCGCGCACTGGTGCGCAGGCCGAGCCTGCTGCTTGGGGACGAGCCCTTCTCGGCGGTCGACCCGGCCCTGACCACCATGCTGGGCGACGAATTCCGCTCCCTGGTGACCGCGAACGGGATCACCGTCGTGCTGGTTCTGCACCAGATCGATGTCGCCCGCCGCCTGGCGGACCGCCTGATCGGCCTGGCCGCTGGTCGCGTCGCCTACGACGGACCGGTCGCGGGCTTCGATGGACACCGGCAGGCCAAACTCTTCCCGGCACCGTCCAAGACGTCGGATGCAATACGCCTTTCCCCCACCAACCAGTGAGATCGCACGCATGAGATCAGTGTCCTTCGTTCGCCGACCCTACCTGTTCTTCGCCGCGCTGCTCGCCCTGGCCGGCCTGTCCGGACCGGCCTGGGCGGATCCGTCCCCCGCCGCGCGTCCGGATAAACTGGTGATCGGCCTGTTGCCGGGCGAGTCCGCACCGACCGTGATGCGGCTGAACGAGCCGCTGCGGGCCTATCTGGAGAAGCGTCTCGAGCTGCCGGTCGAGATGGTGGTCGGGGCCAACTACGCCGCCACCGGCGAGGCCCTGCGCTTCGGTCGGCTCGACATCGCCTATCTCGGCCCCGTCACCTATATCCTGCAGAGTCGGCGGGCCAAACTCGAACCCTTCGCGCGTCCATCCCACGCCATCGTCGGCCCGACCTTCCAGGCCGTGATCATCGTCCCCGCGGATAGCCCGGCCAAGTCCCTCGAGGACCTGAAAGGGGGCGAGATCGCCTTCGGCGACCCGGCCTCGACCTCCGGCACCTGGGTGCCGCGCTACCAGTTGCTGGACGTCGGGCTCGTGTCCGGACGCGACTATCAGTTGCGGGTGCTGGGGGCGCACGATGCCGTGGCGCAGGCGGTGGCGAATCACAAGGTGGCGGCGGGTGGACTGTCCTTGCCGATCTACAACCGGCTGCTGAAGGAGGGCCAGATCGACCCGAAGGCAACGCGGGTGTTGGCGGAGTCACCGGCCATCCCGGAATACATGTGGACCTTCCGCGAAGGGCTGGACCCGGCCTTCAAGGAGGAGATCCGTCAGGCCTTCATCCAGGTCGATGACCCGGCCGCGCTGGGCGTCTTCCGTGCCGAGCGCTTTATCCCCAGCGTCGATTCCGATGTCGATCGGGTGCGGACCTGGATCGATGCGATCCGCAAGGACAACCCCGACGCGGTTCCGCCGGCGAAATGATCAAGACCGACGCCAGGTTGGCGCCATCCGCGTCACCCCCCGACCACCAGGTCGCGGGGATTCTGGCGACCAGTCGCCGCCGACACCGGCGACGGTTGGGTGTCGCCGCGTTGGTGATGCTCGTGGTGGCACTGGCGAGCGGCTATGCCGGGGTGCTGAACCCCGGCCGTTATGCCGACGCCATCCCGACCATCATCCAACTGTCCGCGGATGCGTTGCCGCCGGACTTCAGCCGCTGGCGGCAGTGGGGCCGCCCCCTCCTTGAGACCCTCAGCATGAGTATCGTGGGCACCGCCCTGGGGCTGGTGATCGCGCTGCCCTTGGGGGCGCTTGCCGCTCGCAACATCGCCCCGGCCTGGATCGGCAACCCGGTGCGCCTCCTGCTCAATACCTGTCGTTCGATCCCGACCTTGGTCTGGGGGATCATGTACGTCGCCGCCGTGGGCTTCGGCCCACTCCCCGGCGTCCTGGCGCTCGCCAGTCATTCCACCGGCATGCTCGGTAAGTTCAGCGCCGAGATTCTGGAGCACATCGACCCGGGACCCGGCAACGCCCTGCGCAGCCAGGGGGTGTCCAGCCTCGGCATCCTGCGCTTTTCCATCTGGCCGCAGGTCCTGCCGCGGCTGGTGGACGTCGCCGTCTACCGCTGGGAGCACAACCTGCGATCAGCGACCACGCTCGGAGTGATCGGCGCCGGTGGGCTGGGCCTGGAGCTCATCACCGCTTTTCACCTCTTCGAGTACCGCGAGGCCCTGGCGCTGATCCTGGTCCTGCTCGGTCTCGTCACGCTGATCAATGTGGTCGGCGCCAGGCTCCGGCGCCGGTTCATCAACCCCGAGAGTTAGGGGCGGCTAGTCACAAGGCGCGGGTAACACGCGAAGCGGTAGGCCGGTGGTGCGCATGATCTCCCGCCGAATACCGCCCAGGGTCTGACCCGCCTGGGCGCAATGGGTGCAGGCCCCGGTGAGCCGTATCCGGACCACGTCGCCGACGATTCCGGCCAGTTCGATATCGCCGCCGTCGCGTTGAATCGCTGGTCGGGCCGCCGCAATGACCGCATCGATCATGGCCAGCTCCATGGTCCCGAGATCAGCGATGCTGCGCACGGGTGCAAAGACGGAAGGATCGGAAGCGTCTGGTTCAAGCACTATCGTCTATCCATTATATTTGGGCCTGGCCACTGCGGCACCAGGGTTCTTGGGCGTCACCAACTGAGTTGGACCTCAGATCGACCAATGCGAGGTCGCCATCAGGTTAATCGGTACTCGCAAGTTCAGTGCCACCGCGCGCCAGACGCTTGCCGATGACGCGCTTGCCGGCGAGTGGGTGTGGCGTCGGGCGCGTTGCCAATTAACCGCTGCCCGGTCGCGGTCGGCACATCTGTTCGCTTTGGTACATCACGGCCGGCGTACTGCACGGATACGTCGAAAAGACAGGGTCGAGTTGCGAGGACTACACGCCAGCCTCGCCCACAGTACTGATCGCATCGGCACGAATCTTCATGGATCATAGATAATAGTTAATGCGCTATGCGCATTCTCGGCACAAACTGCGCCGCCTGATGGATTGACAGGCCGCAGCCTTTTTGTGTTCGCCCTAAGGGTAAAGACGAATGATCCTGCTAGTCAACTCCCCCGCACCAATCAAGGACCCAGCCGTATGACCCGCCAACGTATCATCGACCTCATCGCAAGCCTCAGGCCGTTGGCCAAGCTCGATCATCCGAGCGAGATGATCCGGCAATTCACCCCGAACTGGTTCGCTGCGACCATGGGCACCGGCATCCTCGCGCTGGCCTTGCCGCAGGTGCCGCTGGCCGGTCCAGCGCTGTACCCTGTGGGTGAGTGGTTGTGGCGCGTCAACATCGGGCTCTTCCTCCTTTTCACTCTGCTGTACAGTGCCCGCTGGGTCTGGTACCGGCAGGAAGCCCAACGTATTTTCGGGCATAACACCGTCTCCATGTTCATCGGGACCATCCCGATGGGACTGGCTACCATCATTAGCGGACTGATCGTCTTCGGCCTGCCGCGCTGGGGGGCGGACATCGTGCCCCTGGCGCACGTGTTGTGGTGGATCGATGTCGTCCTGTCACTTGGCTGCGGCGTGCTGATCCCCTATCTGATGTTTACCCGGCAGGAGCATCGTATCGATCAGATGACGGCGGTCTGGCTGCTCCCCGTGGTCGCCGCCGAAGTCGCCGCCGCCACCGGCGGGTTGCTTGCGACGCACCTGCTTGATCCCTCAGCGCAATTCGTGATACTCATCACCAGCTATGTGCTGTGGGCCTATTCGGTGCCGGTCGCCTTCGGCATCCTGACCATCCTGATCCTGCGCATGGCACTGCATAAGCTGCCGCACCAGAGTATGGCCGCGTCGAGCTGGCTGGCACTCGGCCCGATTGGAACCGGGGCGCTCGGTTTGCTTGTCCTGGGTGCCGCGGCGCCCGCCATCCTTGGCGCACAGGGGATGGCCGACGTCGGCCTGGTGGCAGCGGGCCTGGGGGTGATCGCGGGGACCCTACTGTGGGGTTTTGGTCTGTGGTGGTTGCTGCTGGCGATCCTGATTACGATCCGCTATTTCCGCGCCGGCGTCCCATTCAATCTCGGCTGGTGGGGATATACCTTCCCACTCGGCGTCTATGCCGTCACGACGCTTAAGTTGGGTGTCACCTTGGGGCTCGGTGTCTTCTCCGCCTTCGGCGCGCTGCTGGTCCTTGGGCTGGCCCTCATGTGGCTCCTGGTCACCGCGCGCACGCTGCACGGCGGCTGGCAGGGCCACCTGTTCGTCTCGCCCTGCATCGGCACATCGAACTGAACAGTCGGTATCTCAAGAGTGGCTTGCGACCCGGTGATCGCGTGTTAGAGCAATCGTCTGAATGGAATCATCGACGAGCGCGAGAACCCCGCACGCTCATAGAAGCGTATTGCGCCCGCGTTCGTGACGTCGGCCAAGAGCGTGAGTCGTGCGCAGCCCCGCCGCCGCGCATGGTCCAGCGCGGCGTCAAGCAACGCCTGGCCGATCCCGCGACCCCGCACCTGCGGCTGCATGATCACATCCTCCAACAGCCCGACGCGCTGCCCGAGATAGGTACTGACGGTATAGAGAATACTCGCCATGCCGACCACCTGCCCATCCTGATCGGCGACCAGAATCTCGCCGATCGACGGGTCCGCAAGGATCAGTCGCAGCCCGGCCTCTTGAAGCCGACGCTCAGGTGCGAACTCG
Organism: Chromatiaceae bacterium; assembly: GCA_013426805.1. GTDB lineage: Bacteria > Pseudomonadota > Gammaproteobacteria > Chromatiales > Chromatiaceae > Thiodictyon. The sequence continues at coordinate 55,013 of JACDZG010000014.1, read as the reverse complement.
GCCTCCAGCTCGAATAGAATCGCGAGCAGGTCGCACAGAGATGGGATGTCATCGAGGGTGGCGATACGTGATTTCATGTTATTACCGATAGCGACCTTGATCAGGGTGAGGCAAGCGACGTACCGAACTGTTGAGATGCCACCGCGAGTAGGAATAGACGCCCGGCGACAACGCGGGACATCCGTACGCAGAGGTGCAAATTGTCGCGCACACTGACATCCGCGAACGCGCTGCACTGGAGAATCCGCCTTGACATCGTACATGGCGGAACGCCGGAATCAGCCTGTTCGTAAGCGAACGGCGTCGCCATCCCTGCAGTGCAGGCACATGGCTTGCATATAGCTCTTCAATTCGTCGTCAGCCGCGTTACTCATTATGAATGCTCGTCTTTATCTGAATACTCCTATTGCACTTGGATTGATTGCCGTACTGGGACCGCTGCGTGCCTCACCGGACAGCACTAGCCCCGTAGCGACACTCCCGGAGGTACGCGTCTCCGGTCAGGCCATCGCCAATGGGAGTGCGGCCGACGGCTATCGCGTCTCCGACATCGAACTTGGACCGCTTGGCAATCGGTCAGCCCAGGACACGCCGTTCTCGATTTACGCAACCTCCGCCGATCTGATCCGCAACGTCCAGGCGACCAATACCAGCGAGGCGTTGAAATACGTCCCGACTGTCTATACCAATACCGGCGCCAGCCAGGTCACGCCCTACTTTACCATGCGCGGCTTCTCGGCCTCGAACTGGACCTATAACATGGCGGTGGACGGGATGCGCTCATTCGACATCTGGGAGCCGCTGGACGACAAGACCGGCATTCAGGTCATGACCGGGGCAACGGCCTTCCTCTACGGCATCACCTCGCCCGCCGGCGTGGTCAATTATCTGCTGAAGCGGCCAACCGCCGCGCTGCTCGCCGAAGTCACCGTCGGCACCTATGATCAGCAGGTGTATGGGCAGATCGACCTTGGCGGACCAATCGACACCACTCCGGGCCTCGCTTACCGGGTGAATATCGCTTATGCAAATCCCGGTCAGACCGGCGTCGAGCATCAGACCCAGGAGCGCTATGTCTTCTCGGGCGCGCTCGACTGGGAGATCGTACCGGGGACCTTGCTCGCGCTTGATGCCGGCACAGCGCGGCGTTCGCTCGACTTTGCTCAGGCGCTCTTCATGACGACCTCGGCCATCGGTATCCCGAACGCACCGGATACCTCCAGGAACTGGGGGGCGCCCTACACCGGGGCCACCGATTCGACGTCGCGGATCGGCGCGGCGCTGTCGAGCCGACTCAATGATATCTTTACGCTACGCTTGCGCTTCCGCAACAGTGACATCGATCGCGAATATGCTCTGGCGCGCCAGGTATGGCAGAATCGAAAGCTCGACTACAAATGGCGCATGGACGCGCAGGAACCCTGGGCGACGGTCGTCAATCAGTACCAGTTATTTGTGGATGCGGATTTCCAGACCGGTCCCCTGGTCCACAAGCTGACCCTGGGCGGCACTCAAGACGATTTCAGCTCCAGCAACAACGGGTTCCATGGTACGACCTTCAATACCATCTACCCCGGTAACCTGTTCGGTACGCCCAGCTATCCGCCCGCGGCGGCGCTGCCGCGCGGAACATCGACCGCGCAGGAGACGACCTATGGTACCCTGACCGCTATCGATCAGGTGAGTTTCGGTGAGCGCTTCTCGGGCTTGCTCGGTATCACGCAAGCGCGCGTGGACGATTCCCTCGAAGCGATGACTGCCAAGGGCGTCGTATCGACCAGCGACTATGACGACTCGGCGACCACCCCGGCCTTTGCATTGTCGTTCAAACCCGTGTCCGCGCTCACCACCTATGTTTCCTATGTAGAAGCGCTCCAGCAGGGACTGGTCGCCGGACCGACCACCGCCAATGCGGGACAGACCTTCTCCCCCTTCGTGAGCGAGCAAACAGAAGCAGGCGCAAAGGCGACCATTGGCGGCATGGCGCTGAATCTCGCCTATTTCTACATTAACCAGGCCAACCAATACGTGGATCCGGCAACCAATATCGCGTCCCAAAACGGCCAGGCGATCCACCAGGGGTGGGAGTTTTCGCTGACCGGTCGAGTGCTTCGGCAGTTGACGTTGACCGGCGGATTCACGGTGCTCGATGCGCAGATCAAGAAGGCGACGGCCTATGAGGGCAATGTGCCGCAGGGCGTGCCGGAGCAGCTGGCACGGCTCTATGCCGAATATGATCTGGCCGTAGTTCCAGGCCTGACCCTCACTGCCGGCATTTCCTATACGGGCAAGGTTCCGTGGGACCCGGCCAACACCCTCTACGTCGATCCGGTCACCCTGTTCGACGCGGGACTGCGCTACCGGGTCAAGCTCCATGGCAAAGAGACCACCTGGCGGCTCACGGTCGCCAACCTCTCCGGAGAGGACTATTGGACCACCCGCTCCGGCATTCTCTATCTCGGCGAGCCGATGATCGTCGCGGTCTCCGCCACGGTGGCGTTCTGAGGATGAACCGGCGAAGCCGCCAGACCATCGGACGGGGCCTGCTCGCGGTCGGCGGCGCTGTTACGCTCGCCGCCCTGTTGCTGTCGCAGTTCGCCGCAGACCGGGGGCCTCTGGCGGAACGGGTCAGTGCGGCGCCGGTCCAGGTGCGCAGCCTGCAGGATGGGGTCGGCCACCGGATACGGGTTCCCGCCGAGGTGCGGAGTGTTGGTACGCCCGGGATCTCGATGGCCTCGCTGATCGTTGCGCTAGGTGCCGGGAACAAACTAAAGGCCCTGACTCCAGAAGTCCGGGTGAACCCCTGGCTGCGCCGGGCCATGCCGGGAGTGTCCACGGTTGCAACCCCCTTCTCGCGGCCTGCCGGGGTCAACCTGGAGGCCTTGCTCAGGGTACGACCGGACCTGGCGGTGCTCTGGGCCGGCAGTCTGCCGCTGGGCGAATCCTTGGGGCGCATCGGGGTCCCGGTCTTCTATCTCGGTTATGCGAGCCCAGCGCAGATGCAGGCCCAGGTGCGACTGCTCGGCCAGGCGCTCGGACCAGCCGAGGCAGCGCGCGCCGAAACCTTCGTCCGCTACTACCAAGACAACCTGAAGCGAGTCGCCACCCGATTGGCGGATCTGCCGGAATCCGCACGCCCCGGGGTCTATTACACCTCGGTGTCCGCGCTGCGCACCGAAGGCCGCGGCTCTATGGTGGATGCCTGGATCGCGGCGGCCGGCGGAACCAACGTCGCTGCCCGCGCCGGCATCGGCGACGATGCGCAGATTCGCATTGAGGATCTGCTGGTCTGGGACCCGCAAATCGTCGTGGTCATGAAACCCGCCACCCGCGACGCGATCCTGACCGACCCACGATGGAAGACGGTCCGTGCCGTGCGCGAGGGTCGGGTGCTGGTCAATCCTGCCGGAATCAATGCCTGGTGCACACGTGCTGCTGAAGCAGCCCTGCAGGTGCTTTGGGCCGCCCAGTCCTTTCATCCGACGCGTTTTGCCGATCTCGACATCGGCGCCGAGACCCGCCATTTTTACAGAATTTTCTATAACTTGGAGCTAACCGACGACGAGCTGGCGCGGGTCATGCGGGGACTCCCGCCGGCGGATAACCAATTTTCAAACCCGACGGGAGGAGCACCGCGCTTTTGACCTAGAGGCAGTCGAACTCATCCCCGGTCAGTCACAGCGTCCCCAGGAACATGAGTAGGTCCAACCGCTCCCGGTTGTTGACGCCCAGACCGAAACGGCCGTTGTAGAAATCGACCACGTTGCCCAGAGACTTTGCCATACCGTTATGGAAATACGGGGGGCGGGCCGCCAGCCCACGCAGTGCGGGTACCTTGAATCGGTTGAGATCCTGCCAAAGCCCGGTGATCAGGGCACGGCCCGGATCGCTGGTCTTGGCGACCTCGCCGGTGAACCGGTTGCGCAGGGTGTAGAGCGGCAAGTCACGAGTGCGGCGGACTTCGTCACTGGTGCCGGTGTCCATGAACCGCGGCCGGGACTGGCTGCCCAGGTTCGGCGTGGAATGACAGGTGCTGCAAGTCCCGGTGACGGTCGCAGGGCTGCCGAGTTCCGGTGCGTCGTTGAGTCCCCCAACCCCTTCGATCTCAAAAGGCCGGGTGTTGAAGAGTCGTTGGCCGCGGGCGATGGCGGCGCGAACGTCGCCCGGCGCGGACTCGATCAGCTTGCTCCAGGCACTGAACAGGGTGAAGACCTCCGGATCGAAGGGCGCGCCGGTCTTGGCATCCCCGGTGAGGTCATTGATTCCGGAATAGAACCTCTGCTTGGACAAGCGTAGCGCCCCGCCACGCAAACCGACTCCGACCAGCGCGCCGGCTTGGCTATCGATGGCCTGGGCCAGATAAACGGCGGACTCGAAATCGACGATCGAGGTCTTTTGATCGGCGCTGAGCGGGATGCCTTGGGCGTGGCCGGTGGTGGCCGTGTCGGCTTGATTGATCAAGGCGCGATGGATAGGCTTGCCGGCAACGTCCTCCCGGCCGTCCCACATGACGGCGCTCAGAAACCTCAGATTGGCGGTGGGCAGCGGCCGGCGGAACAGGGAGAGTTCGGTCCCGCCGACGCGGACGAAGCCGTAGGGGTCACTGACCGCCACCAACGCGAACTCGGCGTCTTCCGGGATCGGGAGACCGATGCGAAACACTGCCTTGCTCAGCAACATGCTGTAGGCCTGCAGCCGCTGGGCGAGGGTGGCGACCGCCGCCAGCGGGGAAATCGAGCCGTCGTTCGTGCGGAACACCGGGTCGGTCCCGGCGGTAGCGTCGAAGCGCGCCTTCAGGGCGTCCGGGGTCAGGCTCCAGCCGTTTTCCGGCCGATGGCAGGTGTCGCAGGACCGGCCGTTGCTGCCGAGGACCCGGAAGAAGTCGTTGCTCGTGTCGAAGGCGCCCAGGGTGCTGAAGGTGTCGGCAGCGCCCGTGGAATTCGCAAACGCCGAAGGGCTGTCCAGCGCCGCCGCGTTCCCTGCTGCCAGCCAGGCCGCTACGAGGATCTGCAAGGTCCGGGAACGTCCGCAGGCGGGGCCCGGCGGGGCGAACTGAGGACCGGGCCGATTCATACGATCAACGCCCGTCTCGGTTCCATTGGGATCAGTGCGGCGGCCGACAGGTTAACTGCCGGGCGCGGAACGCACGATGATGCGCATGAGATTGGATACGAAACGCCCTCCAGCCTTATCTCCGGGCACAATGAGCCTGAAGCGCCCTTCGCTGTCGTCCAGCGGGGTCTCGATCCCCGCTGCGTCCACGGTTGCGTAGGCAACCAGCACGGGCTGCCCGCCGAAATTGGGCAGCACCTCGGCCATGGACACGACCGACTCGTAGCAGTCGGTGGCTTGGGCTACGAGGTACTTGCGCAGGATGTCGTTCTTGCGGGTGGAGTCGGTCACCACGACGGCCTCGTTGAGTAAATCCAGCAACGGCACGCCGACATAGGTCTTGGTCACCAGACCGGACGAGCCGGTATAGAAACTCACCGTCATCGTCGTGGTGCGATAGTCGGCCAGCTTGGTCGGCGTGAAGGTCTTTGGCGTCTCGACGTTGCCCGCCAGCCGCAAGAAGTTGGAGGCTCCTCCCAGGCAGTCCGCTGCACACTGGGCGGTGCCCAAGCTCAGCAGCAGACTCAGGACGAAGGCCGACTTGACGATACGCGGGGTCAGCATGGATTGCTCCTCATTGGTTGGTTAAATACTACGAGACGCCAGCCGCTGGCCCATCGGCGGGCCGGGGACGCAGTTGACGCTTACCCGGCACTACTCGCCCGGGGCGGTAGACGCCATCCGGGCTATGTTCGTAATTATTTTAAGATATAACGGTGTTCATGACGAATGCAAGCGGCAACTGATGCCGTGCCGCGCGGTTGCGGGCGGGTTTGCGCTTGCAGCCGTCTGCTCGGCAAAGCGGCCCAGGGATGCGGGGTCCAGGCGCGCCTGGAGGATGTGCTCCATCCAGTGACGGACCCGATCCACGTCCGCATCGACGGCCGGGATGAAAGCCTCCGCCCGATAGGCGCGCAAAGCCGCCGGGTCACGCAGCCCGACGAAGGCTTGCCGGATGGACTCGCGCAAGTCCATCGACAGGCCGTTGCGGAAGGTCCACAGATACTCGGGGATGGGGCGCGATTCGGCCAGTATCCGCGCGGCACCCGGATCCACGCGACCCTCGGCGAACAGGCGCTGGAGGATCGGCAGCGATAGCCCGCCCGCCGGCACCGTCCGCCCGGCAACCGCCGCGGCCACCGCGTCGTGGGCGCCCAGGGCGCGGCGCACATAGTCCCGCTCCATCGAGAGCCCGGCCTCCAGCAGCATATATCTGGGCACCCAGGAGCCGGAGGTGGACGCGGAGTCACCCAGGGCGATCTCCCCGCCACGCAGATCGGCCAGGGTCCGGGCCGGGCTGTCGGCAGGAACGATGATGGCGGCCTGGAAGGTGGGGCCGACGCGGCCTCCGTGGGTTGGTCGGGCGAAGGGCTCCAAGTCGACCTGCCGACTTTGCAGGATATAGGTGACCGGTCCCAGATAGGCGAGATCCAACTCCCCCCGCCGCAACGCCTCCCCGGTCGCCACATAGTTGGACCCGACGACCAACTCCACCGGCAGGTCCAGACAGCGCTCCAGATAGGCCCGCAGTGGTTCGTTGATGCGCTCCACCACCGGACGGGATTCGCCGGGCAGCAGCCCGCATTTGATGGTCTTCATGGTTCGGTGGTCCTCAAGGTCCCGGAGGTCGGTGCCGCCTGGGGGCAGGGCGGCGTCGGCGGATATTAGCGCAATATTCGCGCCACCATAGCGGCACTGCTTCCTTTACAAACCTCGCGTTCCGGATCAATGGTGCGCTGGCGGACCGCCAGTTGGGCCAGGCCCGCCCCGGGGCACACGGGCGTACATTCGCGCGGTCCGGGCGTACGTCCGCGAACGCCGATCGGTTGACCAGGGACACCGGCTGGGCCGATCAACACGGTTCATTCGCGACTGGATGCTGAGTGCCCGTATTCGGCAGTGGCATCGCGCTTTCCGATCAACTGGTTGCACCGGGACAACCAACGCATCGCCCGCGGCGGCACGGGTTTTGCGCTGGTTAAGTCTCAAGATGGACCCGTATCCATCAATCCCGGTCAGGAGTCCCCCATGATCCGCGAATTGCGCGAACCTTCCCGCCCGGCACTGACGCTGAGGTCCCAAGCCACTGCCCCAGAGACCCGGATCTCGGACCTGGGCCGCCTGGATCTACTCGGTCGTATGCCGATTCCGTTACGCCGCCCCTTCAAGGCCGGGTTGGACCGGGCCGTCGCCGCCCATCAGGCGGCCACCGGCACCCGACTGGAGTGCTGCTTCCTCTCCGGGAGCGAGTGGTACCGGCCCTTCGACGGGCTGGCCGCCGCGCCCCCCGACACCGGTCTGCCGGGCATGCTGGTCAGTCACCTTTACCACGACATCCTGACCCCCAATCTCCTGGACCGGTACCGCCCCGTCGGGCATCCGCGGACCCGCTCCGACTGGCATCCGGTCTGCAAGGCGGCGGGATTGGCCGACCCGTTAGGCGTCTTCCAGACCTTCGCGGTGATTCCGTTCGTCTTTCTGGTGGACGCGCAACGCCTCAAGGGTCGGCCAGCGCCGCTCAGTTGGAGCGACTTGCTCGACCCGTGTTGGGCCGACGAGATCGTCTTCGGCGGCTGGCGCCCGAATGATCAGGTCCCCTATCAGGACTACAACAGTTACCTGCTGTACGCGCTGCACCAGGAATATGGCAGCGCCGGGCTCAGCGCCTTCGCCGCCAATGTGCGGCACCTGCAACACAATATTCGCACCGCCACCCAGGCCGGTTCCAACAGCCGCAACCTGGGGGCGATCGCCATCCTGCCCTGGCTCCAGGCGGACCTGTGTCCGCGGCGGGAGCGCACCCGGGTGGTCTGGCCTGCGGATGGGGCACTCGCCATGCCCATCGGGTATCTACTCCAGGCGTCGGCCGCGGCGCGGTTGGCGCCCCTGGTGAACTATGTCACCGGTCCGGCCCTGGGAGCCGTGCTCGCCCGCAATTGCTATCCGCCGGTGGCCGCCAACCTGGCCGGGACCTTCCCGCCCGGGGCCCGGCTGAAGTGGCCGGGTTGGGATCAGATCCGCGATCAGGACCTGGCCGTTGCCGGTCGGCAGGCCGGCGAGTGCTTCTTCGCCGCCTGGTCTGGTGACGCGACCCGGCGAGAGGGGGTGCGGGCATGCAGTTGATCACCGTGGCGGGTTCCCCATCAGTGGGTAAGACCTCGGTCATCCTGCGGGTCGTGGACCTGCTGCGGCGCGATGGTCTGAAGGTAGGCGTGGTCAAGCTCGATGCCCTGTCCACCTCAGACGACGAGCGCTATGCAGGTCACGGCATCCCGGTCGCCGTGGGCCTGGCCGGAGGTCTGTGTCCGGATCACTATTTCGTCTCGAACGTGGCGGACTGCCTGGCGTGGGGACTGCGCCAGGGGTTCGATCTGCTGATCAGCGAGAGCGCCGGGCTGTGCAACCGCTGTTCGCCCCATATCAACGGGGTCTTGGCGGTCTGCGTGGTCGATGCGCTGGCCGGGGTGCAGACCCCGAAAAAAATCGGGCCGATGCTGCGGCTGGCGGACCTTGTCGTTATTACCAAGGGGGATATCGTCTCCCAGGTCGAGCGCGAGGTCTTTGCCTACCAGGTTCGGCTCGCTAACCCTGGGGCACGAGCGCTATTCTGCAATGGGATCACCGGCCAGGGCGCCACGGCGCTGGCGGCGCAGTGCCGCCAGGCCCCGCCCACGCCGACGCTGGAGGGCAGTCGCCTGCGCTTTCCCATGCCGGCGGCTGTCTGTCCCTATTGCGTGGGCGAAACCGCCATCGGCGAGACCCACCAACGCGGAAACGTCAAGAAGATGCGCTTCGCCGATCGCGCGGAGTCCCCATGAACAGCATCGCCGACATGCCCTTGGACGCCCTGCTGGCGGCCCATCCCTGTGTCGCGGACTTCATCGCGGCGCTGGGACTCAGGGCACCCGAACAGCCGCTGCCTCTGGGGGGCTGGCTGGCGCTGCTGGCCGATGAGGACTTGCTGGATGCGGGCATGGAGCGCGGCCAGATGCTGGCCCATATCCAGCGCCTGATCGACGAGGTCCAGGCAATGGCCGCCGCCGCGGGGCGGCGCGTGGGGAGCCTGACCCTGATCGGCGGGCGGGATAAGTCGGGGGCGCCGGAGGCGGTCCGGCTCACCGTGCAGGCGGGGGAGGTCTTGTGTGTCGTGGGTCCTACCGGGTGCGGCAAGAGCCGGCTGTTGGCCGATATCGAGTGCCTGGCCCAGGGCGACACGCCCACCGGACGCCGGGTCCTGGTGGACGGCCAACCGCCGGGCGACGACCAGCGTGATGCCCTCGATCGCAAGCTGGTCGCCCAGCTCTCCCAGAATATGAACTTCGTGGTGGACCTGGGCGTGCGGGAACTGGTGACCATGCACGCCCAGTGCCGCATGGTGGTCGACCCCGAGGCCATGGCCGAGCAGGTCATCGCCTGCGCCAACACACTGACGGGTGAACAGTTCTCCCCGGAGGTGCCGGTCACCCAGCTCTCCGGCGGCCAGACCCGGGCGCTGATGATCGCCGACGCGGCCCTGTTGTCGGCCTCCCCGGTGGTGCTGATCGACGAGATCGAGAACGCGGGAGTCGACCGCAAGCGCGCCCTGGACCTGTTGATCAGTGGCGAGAAGATCGTCTTCATCTCGACGCACGACCCGCTGCTGGCCCTGCGTGGGCACCGGCGCCTGGTGATTCGCAACGGCGGCATCGCCCGGATCATCGAAACCAGCGCGCGCGAGCAGCGCAATCTGGTGCGTATCGAGGCCCTGGATGCCGCGGTGATGGCGATTCGCGAGCGCCTGCGCCAGGGCGACCTCATTGAGGAAGACGTCCAGTGGCCGACCTGAATGATGAGGGCGCAAACCCGGCCCTGGACCTCTTGCTCAACCGCCGTTCCCACCATCGCCTGACCGACCCGGGCCCGGGGGACGCGGCGCTGGATCTGATCCTGCGGGCGGCCCTGCGGGTTCCCGACTTCGGGCGGCTGCGACCCTTTCGTTTTCTCGCCGCGCGCGGCGAGGGCCGCATTCGCCTCGGTCAGGCTCTGCAACGGGCCGCGGTGGCCGCCGGCCGGCCCCCGCACGTGGTGGAGCGCGCCCCGCGGATGCCGTTGCGGGCGCCCCTGGTGATCGTTGCCATCGCGAGCCCCCGTGCCGACCAGACGGTGCCGCTGTTCGACCAGCAACTGTGCGCTGCCGGCACCGTGCTGACCATGCAGTTGGCCGCCCGGGCGCTGGGTTTCAGTGGGGTCTGGCGCTCCGGTTGGCCGATGTATGATCGCGGGGTGCATCGCGAACTGGATCTCACCGAGCAGGAGCAGATCGTCGGCTTCCTATACCTCGGGACCCCGGTCCAGGACACCGACCCGCGGCCCCCGGCGAATCACCCCAGTGACTATCTGGTGTGGCTCTGAGCCGGACGATGCACTGCGGGATCGAGTTTGAGTATCTGCTCGTCGACCAGACCGGGCCCGAGCCGGGACGTATCCGCGACTTCACCAACCTGTCCTTCGAGACGATTCGCGACCTGCTCGAAGAAAAGCCGGGGCGCGACGATCCGACCCTGGCCACGGGTGACTTGGGGATACGCAGCGGCTATTGGTATCTGGAAGGCGACGAGCGCTCCCACCCCGACGGCCGCTTTCGCACCATGGCGGTGAAGGGGGTGGAGATCCGCACACCGGCGTGTCCGGACATTGCAGGGGCGATTGCCGAACTGCTCGCCATCGAAGCGCAACTGACCGAGGTCCTGGCCCGCCACGGTCTCGGGCTCGCCATCGTCGGGTACAACCCGGTACGCGCCGGCTATGACTTTGAGCCCCCGCTCAACCCCTTTGAGCAGGACCTGCGCCGCGTCGATCGCAGCTTCGACGGCGCCGAGGTCTATACGCTCAGCTACGGACCGGATATCAATCTGTCGATGCCCGACTGGACTGCCGAGCAGAGTCTGAACGCCGCGCGCAAGCTCAATTGGTACAGCCCCTATCTGGTCCCCTTCAGCTTCAGCAGTCCCTTTGCCGCCGGTGCGATCTGGCCGGGCCATTCCAAGCGGACCTTCGAGCGCGCCGCCTGTCGACCGGCCGTCAAGCTCTTTCTCGGGCCGGCGGACCTGCCCGAGTGGGCGCCCCGTTCCCGGCTGATCGCCCCGGCCCGACTGCCGGGGGAGGCCGGACGGATCGAGTACAAGGCGTTCGACGCCATGCCATCGCTGGATCTGCTGATCGCTTGTTGCCACTTGCTTGAAGGGGTCTGTCTCGCCGACGATCTCCCCGCACGCGGCGAGGAGACGGATCTGGCGCTCTACCGGCAAGGGGCCGTCAACGGATTTGCGGACACGGCCATCCGGGCCGGGTCGAACGAGGTCCTGAGCAAGGCCAGGACCGCCTTGTTCAAGGCCGGGAGGGCGGAGGCCGTTGCAGCGCTGGCCCCATTGGAGCGACTCCTGGCCGCCCGCCGCACCCCCGCGCACGACCTGCTGAGGGCCTATCGTGAGACTGCGTTGATGTACCACCGCGGCGGCCAACGGGCGACCTGATCAGCGCAGCCCCGCACCGGGACTACCGCGGCATCCGCGCTTCCAAACTCAGCGCGGCAACCAGGTCCCCTTCGTCCCCGTAGGGTTGCAGGCGGCGATGCACCAGCCAGCGTCCGTCCAGGAGGCGCCAGGCATAGACTGACTCCCCGTAGGTCAGCGCCGGATAGAGATCGTCGTCGTCGTCCAAGCGCAGTTCGATCAGCCGGTAGTCGCACGCGCAGAAACAGGGTTCGCCCAGCCGGTCACGGCCGATGACCCGTCGTGCGGGGACCTCATATTCCCGATAAACCCGGAAGGACAGCGGGACCACGGTCTTGTCGCGCCATTCGGCCGGCAAGTGCGACTGCCAGCGGGGGTGGCAGGGCTGGTCGGGGTGTTGTCGAGGTCCTTGCGGTACCTTACCGAAGATACAGGGCGCGCCTGTCATGGTGATTGCTCCGGTGGTGCGGTGGTTCGGTGGTTCGGGTCGGATGACGAGATCCGGCCCGCCAGGTGCCGGAACTGGGCTCGCGTGTTTATAACGTTAGAATCAATTGCGCCACCACGGAGCGCGGCGCCCCCGCGTAATAGGCGACGCTCTTGAGCGGAGCGCGGGTGTCGCAGTCAAGCTGAGCAGGCCCGGCTCGCTCCAGTCACGGGATGGCACGGCCGACTCAGCCATGGGCCGTCACCGGTGCCCGGATCGACCCTGGTCCTGTGGTCGGCCGGGTGATCGGACGCCCGGCCAGTGCCGGCACCAGGGCCAGGCGGCCGCCGGGGAGCCGGTGGATGCTGACCTCGATCCCATAGAGGGTGCGGATCGTGGCCGGTGTCACCACGGTTTCGGGGAGGCCGTCCGCCAGCAACCGGCCGCCGTGAAGCAGCACCACCCGGTCCGCGGCATTGAGTGCATGGTCCGGATAGTGGGTGGATGTGACCAAGATCCGGCCCTCCGCTGCCAGTTCGCGGATCAGGTCCAGCAGGCGCCATTGGTTGCCGAAATCGAGACCGGTGACCGGCTCGTCCATCAGGATAATCTGCGCCTCCTGGACCAGGGCGCGGGCGATCAGGCAGAGCTGGCGCTCGCCGCCCGACAGCTCGGTGAACGGGCGGTTCGCCAGATGGCCGATCCCGAGCCGCTGCAACGCGGCGTCGACCGCGGCGCGGTCTATTAAACTCAGATTGCGAAAGAGCCCGGTCCGGGGGATGCGTCCCAGGGTCACCAGATCCCGGACCTGATAGGGGAAGGGAACCGTGTGACTCTGCGGAACATAGGCGATGCGCCGCGCCGCCGCGCGCCGGCTGAAATGGGTCAGCCGCCGCCCGTCCAGGCAGACGGTGCCCCCGTTGGGCACCAGCAGCCCCAGCATCAGCCGCAGCAGCGTGCTCTTGCCGCTGCCGTTGGCCCCGAGCAGCGCCACGACTTGCCCGGCATGGAGGCTGAGACTGACTCCGCGCAGAACCGGTGCACCGCGCGACCCACCGATCGAGCCGGGGTAGGCGTAGTGCAAATCCCGCGCCTCCAGCAGGGGCGTTGCGCTCATGGCCCCCACCCGCGCCGCACGTTGCGCAAGCGCGCCGCGTCGTCCCCCATGGCGAGCGCATCCAGCGCGCGCCCGAGCACCGCCAGCCCCAGGATGCCTCCGAGCATAGGTGGAGCGAGCCGCCACAAGGTCGCGCCATCGACCTGACCGAGACTCCCCATCAGCCAGTAGACAATGGTCGGCAACTGTTCGTAGGGGTCGGCCAGATACTTGGCCAGGGACAGCAAGGCCGTGAACAGGGCGCCGGAGAAAATGCCGCCCAACACCAGCATCACCAGCGATGGGGCGCCGAACAGTCGGCCGATACCGACGCCGATCAGCATGGCCGCGAGCCCGCCGCCGATGGTCAGGAGTTGCACCAGCCACCACCCCTGCGCCGCCAGCAACCCCAACGCGGCCCCGAAGCTGGCACCGGCCAGCACGCCCAGAATTCCCGGCGAGACCAGTGGATTGACGAACACCGCCTGATAGGCAGTGCCGGATGCGGCCAGCGCGGCGCCGATGAGCACGGCCGCCAACACCCGCGGCAGTCGAATGTCATAGACCAGACTGTGCAAGAGGGCGACGCGGGCCGGTTCCGCGGCCGGGTCCGTAAGACCGAACAGGGTGGACGCCACTTCTCCCGGCGTCAACGGGAAGCGCCCATAGGATAAGGACAACAGCATGGCGGTCGGCAGCAGCAGCGCGAGTGTCAGCAGCCACCTGAACGGATGAAACCCCGGGCCCTGGCCCGATCCCGCGGCCGGAGCGGCGGCGACCAATGACTCGGAGTCCGCGGGTTGGCCGGTGTCGGACACCCTGTCCGCGGCCGCGTCGATGGCCCGCCATTGGGCCGGACGGTTCAAGGCGCGGTCCTCGCGGGGGCGGCGGTCAACAGTGCCTCGAATTGAGCACGAGTGGGCTCAACCCCGAAGAACAGCCGATAGAAGGCTCGGGTCTCGGCCTCCAAGTCCAATGGCAGGCGTTCAGGATAGAGCGCGTTGGCAAGCCATCGGATGCCGAGTGCCCGCATGAACGACGGCGGCCGATCAATCCAGTTGAGCGGCTGCCGGGGGATCAGAATCACCCGGTCCGCGGCGACCGCCGGCACCTGCGCCCAACGGGGGTCCTGACGAACGGTCGCTGCAAACTGGGAGTCCTGGACCAGCAGCACCTGGGGCGCCCACAGTAAGACCTGTTCCAGGCTGACCCGCTCCTGTCCGACCATGGTCTTGGACGAACAGCGGTAGACGTTATAGGCCCCGGCCAGGGCGATGACCTCGGTATGAAATGAGGTATTGCAGTCGGTCGCCAGACCATCCGGACCCTCGGCGTAGTAGACCCGCACCTGCTTCGCTTCCGGAATACCGGACACGGCCGCCGCCACCCGCGTCTGGGCATCGCGGATGTAGTCGGCCAGTTTCCGCGCGCGCGCCTCCCGGCCAAGGATCCGCCCGGCCAACATAAAGGCCGGCGGCCAGTCGTCCAGGGTGTCGAGCTTCAGATAGAACACCGGCACACCGATCGCGCGAAAAGGCGCCTCGATACCCGCCCGGTCCAAATCGGAGAAGGCGTTCTGCCAGGCGAGAGCCAAGTCCGGCCGGATCTTCAAGAGGGCTTCCGGATTGACGCGCTGGCCGTGACCCATGGCACTCCCCAACACCGGCAGGTCCGTCGTGCCGGAACGCAGATAGGCACCGGAACCAGGGGCAAAAGGGATATTGAGCGCGCTGACCAAGTCCGGCGCCAGGGCGTAGAGCAGCGCGGTCAAGGGAGGCGCGGCACCGAAGGGCCGGGTGACGGGGTCAGGGATGGTCACCACGTGTCCGGTCATATCCGTCAGCTCTCGGGCCTGAACGGCTGTCGCTCCGGCCACGAACAGCAGAAGCAGAGCGAGCAAGGCGGCACCGGTTCGCCTGCCGGCGAGATGATCCACCTGGTGGTCCGGACACCGCGGACGATCGATGACGCGATAGTGGTGACGGTGCGGGAGTGGCGAAAAGCGCATCGGAGAGGGACTCTGTATTCAGTTTTCGTTATTTCATATGCAGACTTTATGCCGTGACATAAATTTTCTGAAACATACAAGGAAATCTGAATCTCAGATAGTCGCGATTTTCCAGATAACATAACGAAACTGGTCGGGAGTCGGACAGCTCGGGCAGGCCTGTGCGCTTTCCGACAAGCGTGGAGTGGCCTTGTGCGCTGAGCGAGCAGCGCTGAAGGCGTGGCCGGGCGCGCCACGGAACGGGAGCTCGCCAAGCGCGTTATTGTGTGCGATCAGCGTTGGGTGTCGCGGCCGACCTGAAACTGGTCTGAAGCTGACGCTGCCCTGGGTCACCCAAGCGGTGAATGACAAACAGCACCTGGTGCCGATGCTGGAGCGCCTGCAGGCGCTGCCCGCGGACGTCAACCAAGGTGGAGCAAGCAGTCGCCGACACGTGCTATTTCAGCGCCGACAACGTCGCCACATGCGAGCAGGCCGGGATCGAGCCACTGACCGCCATGGGGCGCGATGCCCACCATCCGCAGTGGTCGGAGCGCTTGCGCGAAGTCCACCGGCAACAACTCAGGCGCTTTATGGTTCGTGGTTTCCAGGGAACTCATCAAGCAGAAACCTCGAAGTTCAGTCCATTAGGATGTAAATTTGGATTGTGGAAAGGATCGTATTGAAAATACCTTGGATTTCGTTCGTACATGTGCGCACGATCCCGCGCCAGGCGTGCCGCCTTAGTCGGATCGCAATCATCCATACCACGAGACGCGGACTCGTGATGAATCAGGCTCACGGCCTGAACCACCACGCCAAAATATCCTGCATCGCGCAGCCGCAAACAAAGATCAATATCGTTATAGGCGACCGGCAGAGATTCGGCAAAACCACTCACCATATCAAACTTCGTTCGCTCAACCATCAGACAGGCACCAGTCACTGCAAGCCAATTGTACTCCAGTAAGTTGCGCATGAAGTAGCACGGATCATCGCGGTGTCTATTCAAGAACGCATGATGGGGGCCGCCTTCAAGATTCAGCACCCCCGCATGTTGCACGACTTCACCGCCGGGATAGAGCAGCTTCGCCCCAACGGGCCCGACGTGGGGCAACTGCGCATACCCCCCCAAACGCTCAAGCCAGTCGTCCTGCAGGACTTCGGTATCGTCGTTAAGAAACACAAGCAACTCACCAATGGCCGCGCGTGCTCCGATATTATTCAACTCCGAAAAATTGAAAGGCGCATCATACCTGATCACTGTCACGCCACTCTGCTTACCCAATTGCTGAAGGTAAGCCACTGCGTCCGGGGTGACCGAACCATTATCAAGAATAATGATCTCGAATTTTCGATAACGAGTAAGATCGTGGATCGACTCAATACACCGTCGCAATACCTTTTCATTATCCCTGGTCGGAATGATAATGGAAATGAGCGGATATCCCATCAGATCATACGCGACCCGAAAGTAACCAGGGACCTGGAGAATAGGCTCAACCCGGCCAGACAAACCACGACGCGCCAAAGCGTCCAGACGAACATGCTGAGACGCGGCCGAAGCATACGGTGTAGCGGCAATGTCCGAGGCCGTCGATGCAGGATTGATACGCCAATGATACAGCACTTTCGGAACATGACTGATCCGCGCTGTGATCTCAGTAATTCGCAACACCAGATCCCAATCCTGGCACCCATCAAACTCCGGCCGTAAACCTCCTACGGCGTTCACAAGATCACGACGAACGCATGACACATGGCAGGTATACATGGTGCTCATCATCGTATCCGGCGACCAGTCCGGCTTGAAATGAGGTTCGGTGAATAACCCGAGCTCGGAAAGCTTGTCCTCATCACTGTAGATATAATCAGGACGCTCTTGCGCAATGCAAAGCGCCAGCTCGTAAAGGCAGTCGACCGTCAGCTCGTCGCCATGATCCAAGAAGACGACGTAGTCCCCGTCAGCGACCTCCAATCCGGCATTTGTCGCTCCCGCGATCCCTTGATTCCGGGCAAGGCGCCATACGCGTACCTGAGGATGATTAATTCCGTTCAACAGCAGTCGGGTCTCCTCGGACGGGCTCGCATCGTCAACAAGGATGAGTTGCCAGTGAGGGTACCACTGACTCGTAACAGATCCTAGGGCAGCCTCAAGCAACTCCGGAGTCGTGCTGTAAACCGGTACGATAATCGAAAAAAAGGGAACGAACGCGAGCTGAGCGATCCGCGCATCAATGTCCAGCGGCCTCTGCGGCTCCACATAGGTGTACTCTGTCGCCCTCGCAGTCAGCATGTAATGTCCGGACGGATCACGGGTGATCGAACAGGCACCCTGGTCTTCCGCTGCACTCAATCCCGCCCGGGCCTGAGTCACTGACTGGAGAGCGCGGTGTCGAGTTCCGACGCGCGATTTGATACCCTCGAAGCCTTCCTCGAGCACAACCTGAAACAGCCGCTTCAGTCGCGTGAGCGATAATTCATTGTCGAGAAAATCCTGTGCCACACGATAGGTATCCCCTGCTTTAGTCCATAGCAGTTGAACGTCCCGCTTCTTGCGTACCAACCCACCTCCGGCGACGCGAACCGGCGTCGTCAGTCGCCAACTCGTAGACCGATAGATTTCGGTAATGGCGCGACGCAGTTCAGTAATCTGTCGTTCCCTATCCTCCAAAGCCGCTTTCAGCTCGGCAATCTGCGCTTCGTACTCATCCCGCCCCTCGCTAAACGGGGGTGAAGAAACAAAAGGTATATCGTCGATCGATTCGCTATTCATCAGATGTTATCCCGATTGCTACGTCGTTCGCCTTGACCCCTGACCGCTTCGCCCGGTCGTTTCCCCAACGCCTCAAACGCATTTTATCCGATCTTTATAATTTATTGGCCATGCCTGCACCCTGCAAAACTCCCGCACGAACGGGCTCTGGCCATAACCCCAGGCGACCTTTTGTCTCGGTTCCGGATCGGCCCTCGAGCGATCTTAGAGACTGCGCCAGCAAGACTCGTTTTAGACACCATCATCAGTCGAGCTACCGAACAAAGCGCGCACTACGGCAGAACCCTGAGCCTCTGGAATATAGCGGAGCAGAGCAAAGTCCGCCGCCGCCATCGCCATGTCCGAATAACGCGGAAAGCGATCGATTGCGAGTGCGAGCTTCTGTCGCCAACAATGAGCACTGGCAATGAACCCTGTTGTTCCGTCGAGAACTGCACGCCGCAGGGAAAAAGTTGGAGAGGCGATACTGATGGTGCCTACAGCCGACGCCTCGAATATTTTCAATTCGGATTTGCAATTGGTGAAGGCGTTATCCTGAAGCGGAACCAGATTGATTTCCACCTCACCGATCAAACGCTGCAGATTCAGTATGTCCTGCAAAGGAAAGAACTCGACCCGATTGGCGAATCGCGCAAACCGGTTACCGAGTTCCAGGAAACCGACGATTCGCAGCACAATGCGAGGATCGCTGTTCATCAGACCCGTCAGCGCATCCGCAATGATCGAAAAATCACGACGGTGGGTAGGCGACCCGCTAAAGTATCCGACATGGATGCGGCCATCCCGAGCAAAACCGGAAGCACGTTTTTTATCAAGAATCCGCGCCGAGTGATCAAGTTGCTCGCGATTCATGAAGTTGGGAACCACCGTGGTCGGTAAACGACTGAACTCGCGGACGCGCTCGGCAAGATAGTCATTCGTGACAATGACCCCATCACACAGTCTCAGCAAAGCACCATAACGCCCTACATCCGCGAACCAATAATCCAGATCGACTTCTCGGGTTGGGTGATCGAGGTAATTCAAGATCAGATGAACATATCGGCTATCGAACACCAGGTCATCGACGTCGTATAGAACCTTTTTCCCCTGAGCGCGCGCTCGCGTAATTAATTGCGCAAAATCAATAGAGTATTTGGCGTGGCAAATGACAACGACGTCGGTCCGTGCGAGGATTGCATCAAGGTGACAAAACTCATCGGCAAAGAACCAACTCGCACCCACGGGCGCACCGGTAGCAACGATTGCCTCGATCATGTTCAAGACACGATAGCGAAAGGTACCTGTATTCGGTCGAGGATAGAAATACGCGACACTGCGCAACCCCTGCCGAAGCTCAGCCAAACGTTCCGCGAACGACTTTGTCGATGGGTCGGAATAATCGGAAGCGGGGAGATTCGCTAAAAACATGCATCATGATCTCAAGGAAAGACGCCGGTCGGTGATGATCACGCCCAACCGTCGCCGAACAAGGCATCGATCAAGTCCCGACTCTGGGTCTCAGGTACATAGCGGCACAAGGCCGACTCCGCCGCCGCCATAGCCATCTTTGGATAGGTTTCAAATCGCTCGATCGCGAGAGAGAGCACCTGAGGCCAACGATGAGCCGGCGCAATGAAACCCGTTTCCCCGTCCCGGATCGCTCGACTCAGAGTAAAACTTGGAGAAGCGATGCTGATGGTGCCGACAGCTGACGCCTCAAACACCTTCAGTTCAGACTTACAGTTTGTGAATGCATTGTCTTGCAGCGGCACCACATTGATCTCTACTTCACCAATCAAACGCTGCAAATTGAGTATGTTTTGCAGCGGAAAGACCTCGATCCGACGAGCGAATCGGCGGAACCGCGGGCCAGGCTCCAACATCCCGACAATCCGCAATACTACCCGCGGGTCCGAGTCCAGAAGACCCAGCATGGCGTCTTCGATGATAGCGAAATCGCGACCGTGGGTTGGCGAACCGCTGAAATAGCCAACATGGATACGGTGATCACGGGAAAAACCTGATGAGCGCTTCGTATCCAGGATATGCGCCGAGTGGGCAAGTTGAGCACGATTCATGAAATTTTGTACGACGGCAATCGGCAGGCCGCAGAAGTCCCGCACGCGATCGGCAAGGTACTCATTCGTGACAATGACACCGTCACACAGCCTCATCAAAGCGCCATGGCGCCCCAGACGGGCAAACCAAAAATCCATTTCGATATCGTGCATTGGCTGATCGAGGGTATTCATAACCAAGTGGACGTATCTGTCATCGAACACCAAGTCATCAATGTCATAGAGCACGCGCTTCCCCAGGGCGCGGGCGCGCGCAACCAGTTGGGCAAAACTCACGGAGTATTTGGCGCGACTGATGACGATCACGTCAACCCGCTCCAGAATAGCGTCAAGGTAGATCAGCTCGTTACCTGAGAACCAACTCGCACCTACAGACGTATCGGTTTCCGCGAGCGACTCAATCATGTTGGTAACGCGATAACGGAAGGTGCTGGTATCCGGCTGATCGTAGAAATAAGCAACGTGATGTGCTCCCTGCACAAGGCGCGCCAGTCGGTCGGAAAGCGCTTCCGCTCTAGGGTCCGCATAATCGAGAGCGGGGATCTTCATTAAGAACATGCTTGCACTAGCGCGCTAGCGCGTTAAGCACCGGCGCAAACGCTGCGTCCCAATCCCGCTGAATACGTGCGTTTGCATAGTTCGACTGCCGCTTGGGCTCATCAACCGCCAATTGTGTGGCGTTACCTAAAGCCATGACGAGATCTTCCAGAGAAGGATCGACACATAGGATATTGGCGCAGTAGTCGACGAGTGATTGCTTGAGTCCGTAGCGATTGGTGACCACGACAGCTCCGCTCGCGGCGAGAGCTAATGATGGATAGCTCGGGCGAGGGGTAGAGGTTAACGACAACCCGACATCGACTTGGCGAATCAATTGACCATACATACTCAATGGTAAACGGTCGGAAACGCCCGGCCTGAGACCTCCCGGGAGTTCAATCTTGGGAAGGTCTTCGCCAACGAAATGAAGGTCCCACTGTTCCGGTGGCAAAAAACCGCTCTCCATCGCGCCGACGACGGCCTCCAGACCACGCAAGAACAGATCCTGCGGCTGGTGAGGTCGCGCGTAGAAGACAAATCTACGTTTACGTGCTGCGGGCTTAGGCTCTCTATAGTAAAGCGTCGACGGAAAGGCCAACTCAAAGGCGAGGCCGTTAGCCGCCACGCCGGCCATCCCTGCAGAGACCAAAGAATTGTAGAGGGCCGGAGTGCTGACAATGAAACGCAAGCGGTGGTCGCAAAGTGCTTCACGGCAACGGATTTGCTGATCACCCGCGGGATGATAAAGGCGCTCATCGTCCTGCACCAGGTAAATAACGTGCGAGGGATCGAAGTTCTTTAGCGCGGCCCACGTCGTCGCGTACGATGTCGTCAGCACGAGATCATTGTCAGCGACAGCAAGCCCCCGGGCATCCACCTGGGCTGGAGCGTATTCGAACTCGAGGTTTTCCGTATAGGCAATGCCGTGCGCCGCCAAGACTGCCCCAAAATGTGCGGGCTCGGGAGGCGCGTTGCGCGTCACCAAACGTAGACGAAGCCCTCGATGCCGTGCCAGGGCGATCGCGAACAGGATGGACGCGCAGTCCCCGGCAAATAGATTCTCAGCACCGAACGCGTCCGTCATGACGGTCAGCCGGCCTGCCGCGACCGGGGCAGGATCAGGATAGGTCACGAGCGGAGCAAGATCAGGCCAGGAACTCGCCAAGATCTCTTGGCCGGAGGGGGCGAGGCGGGAATGTGTGTTGGACAATGGCACCGAAGCCGAGTTCGGCGGCGACTCCTCCGCTGTATCCCCAATGCGACCAAATACCCCTTGAAGGCGAGACCGGTACGCCGGTTCGCCACGAACCACTCCGACCGCGAGGCGCAGCGGTCGAGTGATCCGCCAGGAAGTCGACGCTGCCATCGCATCACGCTCGGCCGCCGCGGCGCTTAGAACCGCGATTCTCCCTTCGCCCTCGGCCAGCGAATGACGGAGGAGTTCAACCTCTTTCTCGCGCGCGTCCAACAGTTGGTCGAGCATGTCAAGTTGCCCATCGCGCGCGACCAAAGCCTGGCTTAGCCGATCTAGCTGGCCGTCGCATGCAACCAAGTCCTGACGAAATGCAGCGATCTGGACCTGGCTTTGCGCTACGTCCGCCCGCAACCTGGAGGCTGCGGCGTCGGCTTCGGCCATGAATCGCAATGCGGGACTCAAGCGATCCATCTCGTTAGAGACCTGTTGCAAGACGGCGGTCACCGCCGTTGAATCAATCGACAACTCTCCTCCGGAGACGCGAGTGAGCACCTCGAACAACTCGGTTGCCAGCCACGGAACTGCTGGATCGTCAACCAGGTCCTGCAAATCAAACTGGGTATGACGCAGGCTGTCCTCCAGAAAGTCCGAGCAGAAGGCCACCAGTTCAGGCTCTACTATCCGATCGATAATGCCAAGGTCCGACGCAACCCGGGAAAGCTCGCCTCTTGGTGCCGCCATCAACCGGTCGAAGTCGAGCACAGCCCGCGGTAACCCTGTCGTTTCCAAAACGGAAGCGATCGTGTGCTGCAACCAGAGATACAGGCTCTTCTCCTTGGCGAAGCCATCGCGGTTGGCAAGCGATGCGGCCACACCAAGTGGATTCCTGATCACCAAGACGTAGCGAACATCAAGACCGAGATCCGAAAATACACCTTTCCAGAAGGGCAGCAGTCGCGCCACACGCGGATCTTTCATCCCGAACCAATCGATATCCAGCATCTTTTTCTGAAGCAATTCAAGCGCCCGCTGCCGAAACCGGTTCACGGATTCTTCGCTGAGTCGGTCGCCGAAAATGGGGTTAAGACTGTCCCATTTGGCACCGAGGTGAGAAAGCAGATCTTCATTGAAGCGAGCGACGTCCATGTCCTCCCAAAAGCCTTTGCTATTATTTCCGGCGAGCGCAGGCATGAGATTGTTGCCAAGTTCGACGCCCAGAACCATGAGCGCGCGAGCCATTGTACTCGTACCGCTGCGATGCATCCCCAGGACGGCAATGAGGTGCTTATTCGATTCGACCGACGCTCTTGACACCATGCGAATCTCAAGCCTCAGAGAGGTGTACTACGGCCACTTCGGGAATACAGTTGAAGTCGACCAATCCAGTTGAAAAGCTGCCAGATTCCGGAAGAACATGAAACATTGCCGCATCGATTAGTCGATGTAGGTAGGTTTCAGTACCATCTCGTAACCCGACGACCCCAGCATTCAGAAAATACACCCCGGGGTTGAGAGAGCAGGTGAAGTAGAACGCAGCACCATAGATCGAGCCGGCGGGAACATGTGGCATTGCTTCACCAATCGAAGGTGCCGAAACAGCGCCACCGAGTTCAACGCCACTAATGGTCTTGATCAGCATGCCGAATCGGACAGCGCCGACAGCGGCAGCAAACGCGGCCTTGTCGGTGTACTTATAGCTGCGCCCGCGAATGAGTTTGTTCACCCGCTCCCCGCCAACCGTAAAGATTACGGGCTCATCAATCGCGATATCTTGTGATTCATATGAGGATGTCGCCGGGTGTTCCTGATGAGGATTCATGAAAAGTTGATACTTGGTGGCAAGAACGCGCGGGAACCAGTCGTCCGCCAGGCTCGAAGTTGGCTAGTTTAAGCGGTAACCAGCGAAAGAGTCATCCAGTTTTGCCTCATGACGCGCGCTTATGAAGCACGCAAGAGGAGGACGAAGCCCGCCTCAATACGCCGTCAGGGCAGCGACGATCCGCCCCGCCGCCAGCCCATCCCCATAGGGTGAAACGCCACGCGCCATACTGCGATAGTGTACGGCATCATCCAGCAGACGTTGCGCCTCGGCGACGATCGTCTCATAGACCGGGCCGACCAGCTTCACGACCCCGGCGTCCACCGCCTCCGGCCGTTCAGTCTCCTGACGCAGCACCAGCACCGGCTTGGCAAGCGCGGGGGCTTCTTCCTGCACGCCGCCGGAGTCGCTCAGGATCAGGTAAGACCGCTGCATGGCGCCGACGAAGGGCAGATAGTCCAGCGGCGGGCACAGGATGATCTCGGGGCAGCCGCCGAGGAGTGCTTCGACAACGTCTTTCACGTTCGGGTTTGGATGCACCGGGAAGAGGAACTGGACGTCGGGGTTGGTCTCAGCCAGGTGCCGGATGGCGCGGCAGATCGCGTGGAAAGGCATGCCGAAGTTTTCACGGCGATGGGCGGTAACCAGGATCAGGCGTTTATCCGGGTCGATGGGGATACCGATCTCGGGGCAGCGGTCGGCGACGCTCAGCAGGGCGTCGATGACGGTGTTGCCGGTTACATGGATGGCACCGTCCGCGACGCCCTCCCGCAGCAGGTTCTGCCGGGCGCTTTCGGTCGGCGCAAAGTGCCAGCGCGCCAGGCGTCCAGCGATGATCCGGTTCATTTCCTCCGGAAAGGGGTTGTTCAGGTCACCGGTGCGCAGGCCTGCCTCGACATGCCCGAAAGGAATCTTGCGGTAGAAGCACGCGAGCGCCGCGGTCATGACGGTGGTGGTATCGCCTTGAGCGAGGACCAGATCGGGGGTCTCCAGGGCGAGCGTAGCGTCGAGCGCAATGAGCAGCCGCGCGGTCAGTTCGGTCAGCGCCTGGTTGGGGCGCATGATGTCGAGATCACGGTCCGGCGTGATGCCGAAAACCGCAAGGACCTGATCGAGCAGCTGGCGATGCTGCGCGGTGGCGAGCACCCGCGACTCAAAAGCCGGATTCCGGGCGAGGGCGTGGATGACCGGCGCCATCTTGATGGCCTCCGGGCGGGTGCCGACGATCGATAAGACGCGAATCGGGGTGGTGTCGCTCATGATCGGCCTGCCGCTGTGCGAGTAAAAACGCGAGGATACCCCGAGAGCAACACAACAACGACGCCGTTTAACGGCCCGCGCGATCCGTTGGTTAATGCGCGCCGCGAGCCTAACGCCCGTCGCTAGGTCGCCGCATGCGTTGCCATACCTTCCAGCAGGTGTGCGACCGCGCGGTCGGTCAACGGGGCCTGACTCAGTACCCGCGCGGTTCCATTGCGCAGATGTTCGGCGAGGCTGGGGGTCGCCAGTGTCACGGTGTTCTCGCCCTGACGGTTGGCGAACAGACAGACCCCACGCAGTTCACTGACCCAGTTGAGGCGCAGGGTTTTGCGCGTCCCCCGGAAACTCTCGAACTCAACCCACGCGCCAGCGCCCAGGGACCGGGCGAGCCACAGATGGCGATCCTCGTTAGGCACCGGCCGGCTCGCCGCGGCGATCGGTTCCGCTGGACGGTATTCGATGCCCGACGGACCATCGACCAATTCCAGGGTCCGCAAACCCTTGCGCACTTCTTTGCTCGGCAGATTCGGCGGCACCGACGCAGGCGCGGGATCAGGCGGTTGGTGTTGACTGTCCGGGGTGCCATTCTTTTGCATTGCCCTGACGTGCAGCTTGATCAACTGGCCAAAGAAGGTGTCCCAGGCGTCATTGCGCCCTACGCCCTCGATCGCGGTACGCAGCCGTTTCAGCAAGCCCGGCAACAGTGTGAGAAGCCGGTTGCGCTCCGCCGCTCCCCGCTTTGGCTGGACACTCCAGATAAGGTCATCCAGCGCGGCCAAGGCCGCGATCCACTGGGCACCCTCGCCGCCCGAGCGAACGTAGGTGTTCGTCAGGACCAGCCGCCAGTGGCGGTCGAGGAACTCGGCAACCAGGGCGGGAACCCCCCGCTGCGCCAACCGCGCACGGATCTCCGCGTCCACGCGCGTCTTGACGACCTCCTGGCGCTCACGCTGCGCGAGTCGGTATACGGCAGCGGTGGTTCTGGTCTGCGCTCGCGCCTCCTCGTCCTGGAGGAAGTCATCGAGCTTGAGCACCTGCTTGACAAAGACGTTGATGTCGGTATCAAAGCCGGTGACCACGGCATCAATGATGGGTTGGATCTGGGCGATCAGACGGGGTTCATCGGCTTCGTTGCGACCCAGCCCCGAGTTGGCGATGAGATCGAGCAGGCGCCGGGCCGGGTGCCGTTTGTTGGAGAAGAAGGCTTTATCCAGCAGGGCCGCCTTGAGCACCGGAATTTGCAGTTTGGCAATCTCCACGCGTAGGGTTGCCGATAGCTCAGGATCGCTGAAAATCGCATCAAAAAGCATGGCCACAATATCGATCGTCAAGGCATCGACCGGGTGCGGCTGACTCACCATCGCCGTGGCGCGCAGTTGCCGCAGTACAGTGGTGGATTCCGGGTCGATCTGCACCTGACCCGACCCGGCCAAGTGACGGGCATCCGCACGGCCGCGTTGCAGGCCGGTCAAAGAGTCTATCAGTTGACCTAATCCGAGTGACTCCTGGTGCGGGCGAAGCGGTGCTGACGATCCCGGCCGCCGGTGAGGATTGCTCGCGGCGGCCGTGATCGCACGCGCAAGTTGGGCAAACACCTCGTTCTCGAACTGGTCGGGCGCACCAGGGTCGGTAACACCGAGGCCTGTCGCTGCCCCGGCGATCCGCGGCTTGTCGACTCTTAGTGCGGACTCAGCCAAGCCCGGGTGCAACGACGACCCTGAAGACACGGGCTCGAGCGACTCGTCGCGTTGCCCCGAGACCGGCACCCCGATCGGGACTTTGGGCGGGATTCCATAAGCGACTAGATGACGGTTGAGGTCGTCATAAATACTCGGAAGCTCAACCGCCGTCTGACGTTCGAACTGCTTGAGGAGCATCAGCGCCACTTGATCCCCAACTTCAAGGACGGTAAAGGCATTGAGCATGGCCGCAAACAGGGCGCGCGGGTAGAGCGGATTGTGGTCCTGGCTGATCCGCGGGAGACACAACAACCCGGCGAGGCGACGGTCAAGCGCGCTCAGTTGTGATGCGCAGCGACAAGCGGCACGGACTGCAAGCTCGTTGATCGCCAGATCACGCTCGAAATCGTCGGCATCGATCGGGCGGGAGTCGGCGTGACCATCCGGGACTGCGCGATCAAGTCGGAGCGCGGCGACGTCGTGATCAAAAGCCTGGACGTAGCTGTTACTGAACTGTGCCAGCAGCGCTTGGCCCCGACAGCTCAACAGATCGATCGCCGCGAAACACAATTGCTGTTGATTTACGCTGGTAGCGCGATCAGCCATGCCAAGCAAATCGTCGTTCGCCCGGCCCAGGTTCTCGGCAAAGGCCGTCGCAACACCCTGGGCAAGCCGGTCGCGGCAGACCATAAGAAGGTCAGCCGCATCGACACGCGGTTGCCCTGCCTCGGGTCTGGCGATGTGGGCTGCGAGGAGCAGCACATTCGATGATTGAAGATCCGGCATGGACTACGTCCCAGCAGGCAGAACCACTCTGCGCCTTATGGCACAAAGACAAGCCTAGCATAGCGATGTGGCCCGCGCTCGGTTGTTACCGATCTGCCGACCCTCTTTCTCTCGTTCTTGGTAAGCACACTTTGATACCAAGTATAACCAGAGAATGTTGCGTCACGTTGCCAACCCGATCACATTTTCTGGACCGATCACATCTTTGGCGATGTCTCAATCGCCGGCGCCGACATTGCGCACACCGACGGCGCAGACATCGCCCGCTTCTGGTCTCTGCGCATCAGTCGGGATGATCCGGACGCGACGAAGCTGCATCGCGGCCCCATCAGCCCCGCGCAAGCAGCAGGTGAGCCAGACCCATACCGGTGACCGTCAACACCAGTGAACCGGCCAGGTGAACACCCGCGGTGGCGAGGCCCCAGCCGTACTCGCCCCGCGCGAGCATGGTCACCACTTCAGCGGAAAAGGTCGAAAAGGTCGTGAGTCCGCCGAGAAAACCGGTGATGACGAAAAGCCGCAACTCCGGCGGGAGACCCGGATGGCGCGCCATCCAGGCCACGGCAAAGCCCACCAGCAAGCCGCCCAGGAGGTTGGCGGCCAGGGTTCCCAACGGCAAGGAAGGAACGATGGGATTGAGCCGCAGCCCCAATCCCCAGCGCAGCAAGGCACCCAGACCCGCCCCGGAGAACACGGCCAGGACGGCGATGAGATTCATGGCCCGCTGCCGATCATTATTCGACCGTCACCGACTTGGCGAGGTTGCGCGGCTGATCCACGTCGGTGCCCTTCAGCACCGCGACATGGTAGGCGAGCAGTTGCATCGGAATGGTGAAGATCAGGGGGTCGATCAGGTCATCAGTCTCCGGCAGCCGGATCACGGTCACCCCTGACTCCTCCATGAGCGGAACGGCGAAATCGGCGAAGACGAAGAGTTGCCCGCCGCGGGCGCGCACCTCCTCCAGATTCGACTTGAGCTTTTCCAGAAGGGCGTTGTTCGGTGCCACGGCCACCACCGGCATGTTCTCATCGATCAGGGCAAGCGGACCGTGCTTGAGCTCGCCGGCCGGGTAGGCCTCGGCATGGATGTAGGAGATTTCCTTGAGCTTGAGCGCGCCTTCCATCGCGATCGGGTATTGCTCCCCGCGCCCCAGGAACAGGGTGTGCTGCTTGTCGACGAACTGCTCGGCCAGGGTGGCGATGCGGTCATCCAGGGCCAGGACCTGCTCCATTTTGCTCGGCACCGACCGCATCAGGGCAACCATCCGCGCCTCGGCCGCCTCGTCCAGACCGTGATAGCGCCCCAGGGCGGTAGTCAGCAGCAACAGCGCGATGAGCTGGGTGGTGAAGGCTTTGGTGGACGCCACCCCGATCTCGGGGCCGGCATGGGTCAGGAGCACCAGATCGGACTCACGCACCAGCGAACTCTCCGGGACATTGCAGATGGCAAGCGTCGTGGCATAGCCGGACTCCTTGGCGATCCGCAGGGCAGCCAGGGTGTCCGCCGTCTCGCCGGACTGCGAGATGGTCACGAACAGTGCGGACTCGGGCACCACATGACGGCGGTAACGGTATTCGCTCGCCACCTCCACGGTGCAGGGAAGCCCGGCCAACGATTCCAGCCAGAAGCGCGCCACCAGCCCGGCATGATAACTGGTGCCGCAAGCGACGATGGTGACCGCCTTGACCTGGGCAAAAAGGTCCGGGGCGGTGCTACCGAAACCTTCCGGCAACACCCGGTTGCCGGCCAGCCGACCCTCGAGCGTATCGGCGATGGCGCGCGGCTGCTCGAAGATCTCCTTCAGCATGAAGTGGCGGTACTCGCCACGCTCCGCCGAGTCCGCGGCGACCGCGGACTCCTTGACCGGGCGCTTGACCAGTTCACCATCGCGATTCCAGATCCGCACCGTCTCGCGGGTCAGCTCCGCGATGTCGCCTTCTTCCAGAAAGATAAAACGATGGGTGACCGGCAACAGGGCAAAGACGTCGGAGGCGATGAAGTGCTCGCCGAAGCCAACGCCGATGACCAGTGGACTGCCCTGACGGGCGGCAACCAGATGTTCGGGATCCTGGGTGTCGATCACGCCCAGCGCAAAAGCGCCGGTCATGCGTGCGGTGGCCCGGCGCACGGCCTCGCTCAGGGGGTAACCGGCGGTCAGCTCGTCATAGACGGCGTGGACCACCACCTCCGTATCGGTTTCGGAGGTAAAACGGTGTCCGGCCGCCTTCTGCTCGCGGCGCAGTTCCTCGTGATTCTCGATGATCCCATTGTGGACCAGAACACAGCGGTCGCGACAGATGTGCGGGTGGGCGTTGCGCACGGCGGGCTCGCCATGGGTCGCCCAGCGGGTGTGGGCGATCCCGAGCGTCCCCGCCAGCGGCGCGGCCGCAACCTCGTCGCGCAGGCGAGCCACCTTGCCCAGGGTGCGCAATCGATTGAGCTTGCCGATCTGGTCCAGAACCGCAATGCCCGCTGAGTCATAACCGCGGTACTCAAGGCGCCGCAGCCCCTCCAGCAGGATGGCCGCGACCGGACGTTGGGCGATGGCACCGACGATGCCGCACATGGTGGTTACTCCGCAATGAAAGAAAAGAACGCCGGGAGTCCAAGGCTTCAGCCTTGACACCCGCAGACCAAGGCGGAAGCCCCGGACGCCCGCAACGCGCCTCAGACCTTCGGCAACTTCTTGGGCCGCTGCCAGCCGGGGATGGTCGCCTGACGGGCACGGGTGACCGTCAATTGGCCGGGCGGCGCATCCTTACTGATCACCGAACCGGCCCCGATGGTCGCCCCGGCACCGACGGTCACCGGAGCGACCAGCGCCGTATTGGAGCCGATGAAGGCACCGTCTCCGATGACGGTGACAAACTTATTCGCCCCGTCGTAGTTGCAGGTAATGGTGCCCGCGCCCACATTCACCCCGGCACCGATCTGGGCATCGCCCACATAGGTCAAATGGTTGACCTTGCTGCCGACACCGATGTCGGCCTTCTTGATCTCGACGAAGTTGCCGATGTGGGTGTCAGCCGCGAGCCGGGCTTCCGGCCGCAGGCGTGCGAACGGGCCGATGCGCGCCCCAGCGCCGACCTCGGCACCCTCGATAACGCAGTTTGCGAAGACTTCGGTCCCGGCGCCGATATGGCTGTCACGGATCACGCAATTGGGTCCGATGCGCACGCCGTCGCCGAGCTGCACCTCGCCCTCGCAAATCAGGTTAATGTCGACGAAGCAGTCGCGCCCCGCGGTCAGACGGCCGCGGATATCGAGCCGCGCCGGGTCGGCCAGGGTGACCCCATTGCGCATCAGATCCGCCGCCAGGCGCTGTTGGTGAAAGCGCTCCAGGGCCGCGAGTTGCAGCCGGTCATTGACCCCGGAGACTTCTTCGATGGTCAGCGGCTGGACGCTCGCGACCCGCACCCCGTCGGCCGCCGCCATGCCGATGATATCGGTGAGATAGTACTCGCCCTGAACATTGGCGTTGGTGAGCTGCCCGAGCCAGGCGTCGAGCCGGGCACGGTCCGCCACCAGAAAACCAGTGTTGGCCTCGCGCACCGCCAACTCATCCGGCGTCCCGTCCTTCTGTTCGACGCTGCGCAGGATGCACCCGGTTGCATCGCGGATGATCCGGCCATAACCGGTCGGGTCATCCATCATGGCGGTGAGGATGCCGAGACTGGTGTCGGCGGCAGCATCGATCAGACGCTTCAGGGTGTTCGCATCGACCAGGGGCACATCGCCGTAAAGCACCAGCACACGGTCCATGTCAGCCACCGCGGGCATCGCCTGCATCACGGCATGGCCGGTCCCGAGTTGTTCGGCCTGCTCCACCCACGTACAGGCGCGGGCGGCCAGCGCGGCGCGCACCTGTTCACCCCCGTGGCCATAGACCACCACGGTCGCGGCGGCCCCGAGAGCGGTTGCGGCGTCCAGCACATGACCCAACAGCGGCCGGCCGGCCAAAGGGTGCAGAACTTTGGGCAGATCGGAGTGCATGCGCTTGCCCATTCCGGCGGCCAGGATGATGACGCCGAGCTTCATGTGTGAGATTCCTCGCGCAGTGGTTGATGCGTTGACGCGGCCCGGTGTTGCGGCGCAAATCAGTGCAGTGCGCTGCCCGGCAGGGCGCCGGCCAGACCATCCTGACTCAACTCAGCCGCGGTCGGATCACGCACGTCTTTGATCCAGACGTGGACCTTGAGCGACTTACCGGCGAGCGGATGATTGCCGTCGACGGTCAAGGTTCCCTCGCCGATGCGGGTGACATAGAAGGTGCGAACGTCACCGCTGTCGTTCTGCATCTGGACCTCAGCGCCCACGAAATGAAATTCGGGCGGGACGTTGTCCAGTGAATCGGTAAAGGTCAGGTTCGGGTCATGGGGTCCGAAGCCGTCCTCCGGGGTGAGCATCAGATCCACCTGATCGCCGGCGCACTTGCCGCTGACTGCCGCATCCATGCCGCCGATCAACTCGGTCCGGCCGCCATGGATGTAGCCGACCGGCAGATCGGTCTGCTCGAGAATGCTCCCCTGGGTGTCGGCAATGCTGTAGGTCAAACTGACGTACTTGCCGGGACGGACAACCTGATCGGATAGCGAGTCAGGCCGGGCGGGGGACAGGGGATCGGACATAGCGCACCTGGATGCCTTGGCTTAAGTCTGGGGGCGCTAGGGTACCGCACTCGCCCCGGTTCGTTCCAAGCCTGTAGGATAGACAGACGACCTGGGTAGGGGGGTGGGGAATCGCAGATGGTTAAAGGGTCATCTCAACGGCAATGGCGGATTACCGGCGTCTTGATCTTGATCGCGGTGCTGGCCGCGCTCTGGACCTGGTGGGCCGAGGATCATCCGCGCGCGGAGCGGCGGCTGCGGGTGCTCGTCCACGACCATCTGGAGCAGTGGTTTCCCGATCAGATGGCCGCCAACGATGGCTGGCACGGATTGCATCCGCGGACCGAACCGGGTGCCGCCGCCGCAGCCCATGTCGTCCTGGTGCACGGGCTCGACGAGCCGGGCACCATCTGGAACGACCTGATCCCCGCCCTGGACGCGGTCGGCGCCACGGTCTGGGAATTCCGCTATCCCAATGATCAGGGCATCGACCGCGACACCGCCTACCTGGCTGAGCACTGGCCGACGCTCCCGGCGAACCAACCCGTCGTGCTCGTGGGCCACAGCATGGGCGGACTCGTGATTCGGGACTTCGTCTCCCGCTGGCGTCATCCCGTTGGTCTGCCGGCGCGGGTCGCCGGGCCGCCGGTGCGCGGCGTCATCCTCGGCGCGACGCCCAACCACGGGTCCGAGTGGGCGCGCTTACGCGTCTGGCTCGAGTTGCGCGACCAGTTCCATTTCGGCACGGATCGCCGGTACTCACTCTTCGCCGCGCTGCGCGACGGCACCGGCGAGGCCAAGATCGACCTGCGTCCCGGCAGCGACTTCCTGACTGAACTGAACGCCCGGCCCTGGCCGCGGGAGGTGCCCGTGCTGCTGATCGGCGGGGTCCTCCTGCCGCCGGAGTCGCAGTGGCGCGCGGGCATCGCTCAGGCGGCGGCCGACACCCGATCCGCGGAACTCGGGGAGACACTCGACGCCTGGTGGTCCAGCCTCGCCGACGGGCTGGGCGATGGCGTGGTCACCCTGGAGTCGCTCGCCCTCCCGGCGGCGACGCCGCCGATCATCGTGGAAGCCTCGCACCGCGGCATGTTCCGGCGCTACCTCCCCGGCGACCCGCAACCGCCGGCGATCCCCCACGTCATCGCCGCACTGCGTGCCTGGGAGCAGAATTGAACGTTAAGCCACGCACTGCCCGCGGTGCGCACCTGCGCGTAAACTACGCCGACCAGCCCTGCGGCCGAACGCCGCGATGCGGGTCTGCATCCAACACCTGATCGAGGAGATCGCGATGTCCCCAACCGACCCCCCCGGATCGACCGCCTCAGGCCCTTGCGACCCGCTCAAGATCGTCTTCTTCGGCCTGGGCGCGGTCGGGTCCAATCTGCTGATCTGTCTTGCTGAACTGGCCGAACGCGACGACGTCCCGGTGCGTTTCGTCGTCTATACCATCGACCCGGCGGGAGCGCGGGATGCGCTCTTCCACGCCGAACGGTTGTTTGACCGGATCCGCTTCATCGGCCTGCCGGACTTCGCCCCGATCTTCGCCGGTGCGGCCGCCCACGACACCGAAATCGCCGGCGCCGCGTTGCTGGTGAACGCCGCTCTGCCCGAGTTCAATTGTCCGATCATCGAACTGGGGATTCGCCTCGGCGCTCATACGGTGGATCTCGCCGCCGAGATGTATAACGAGCGAACCGACCGCACCCTGACCTTCGCCCAATATGATCATGACGCGGCGCTGCGCGAGCGCGGGGTGGCCGCGCTGATCAATCAGGGTATCTCGCCCGGCGTGACCGATTTCCTGATCGGCGGCTGCATCCACGAACTTCTCGCCGCCGGGCGTTATGAACTCGAGATCGAGCGCGTGGATCTGTACCTGCTCGAAGACATCGAGGCCGACTCGGTGGTCTTTTCCTGGTCGCCGCTGACCGCGCTCGATGAACTGGCGGCGCGTCCGCGAACCCTGATCGACGGCCGTATGCAGGTCATGGCGCCCTTCGGCATGGCGCGCTATTACGCCTTTCCGAATGAGCCGCGGCCGACCCGCCAGTATCCGCTCTATCAGGAAGAACTGCTCTCACTGCATCGGGCCTTCCCCGAAATTCCGACCATCGGGGTCTATACCGGGGGCTCCGAGGTGGAGCTGGTGAAGGCCCTCTTTCAGCTCAACCTGCTCTCTAAACAAACCCTGCCGGATCAGCCGGAATTGACGGTCGAGGCGATGGTGCGGGCGATCCTGCCCGGCATGCAGCGGCCCCGGCGGATCGAGGAACTGCTGCGCAACGGCGTCATCCGCCGCACGCACTTTTGCGCCGCCGCCGAAATCCGGGTCTCCGAAACGGTCCGCAACGATCGCCAGACGGTGGTCGAAACCCTGGGCCTCAGTTATCACCGCTATCAGGGGCTGCTGGGATCGCCCTACGCCGGAGCGACCTACATCTCGTATCCGACCGGGGTGGGTGCTGCAATCATGGCCTGGCATACACTCCAATACGCGCGCAGCGTCCCAGGTGAGATCGTCGGCGTGGTCACCGGGGAAGACCTGGCCCGACTGCTGCCCCGCGCCAGCGCGGATGCCATCCGCCGCGACCTGGTCGCCTGGGATATCGACCTCTTCCAGAGCCTGCGCGACGCCACCGAGTTGTAAGTTAGGCGATTGCCGGATCATTCCGTACCTCCCAGCAACACGAGAGAACCCAACAATGAACACTGACAGCGGTTTCAGTCCACCCGCACGCGGCCTCCTGGTCGCCGCGGCCTTCGTGATCATCGTGGTTGGCCTGCAGCTGGCATCATCCTTACTCGGTCCCGTCCTGCTCGCCATGTTCATCGCGGTGGTCGCCACTCCGCCACTGCGCTTCATGCGCAAGTACGGTGCGCCCAAGTGGCTGGCGCTGCTGGTCATCGGCTTTATCCTGCTGGATTTCGGCAGCCTGTTTGCCTTGGCCACGACGGGGGCACTGGAAGGCTTCCGAGATAGCCTGCCGAGTTACCAGGAACGGCTCATGCTGCTGAGTGATGAATTCGGCACCTGGCTGGAAGGCGTCGGCATGCCCAACTCCCGCGAGGCCGTGCCCGACCTGCTGGACCCGAACTTGGCCATGGGCCTGACCCGCTCTTTCCTTTCCAACGCGAGCGGCATCTTCTCCACCGGCCTGCTGGTCCTGTTCACCGTCATTTTCATCCTGCTGGAAGCCGCCGGCATGCCCGCCAAGCTCAAGGCGGCATTCGCGATCACACCGGAGGCGGATGCCCGTATCGAGAAAATGCTGTCGTCGATCAATCAGTACATGATCATCAAGACGCTGGCGAGCCTGGCCACCGCCTTTTTCATCTGGATCTGGCTGTGGTATCTGGGTCTCGACTTCGCCATGCTCTGGGCTTTGCTCGCCTTCCTGCTGAACTTCGTCCCCTTCGTCGGCTCCATCCTGATGGCCGTTCCGGCCATTCTACTGGCCCTGGTGCAGACCGACCTGCAAACCACCTTGCTGGTCGCCCTGGGTTATCTGGTCGTCAACACCGCCATCGGCAGCATCCTGGAACCCCGCTTCATGGGCCGCGGACTCGGGATCTCCACCCTGGCCGTGTTCCTCTCGCTGCTGTTCTGGGGCTTTGTGTTCGGGACCATCGGGGTCTTCCTGTCGGTACCGCTGACCATGGTGCTCATCATCGCCCTGGATGCCAGCCCGCTGACCCGCCCCATCGCCATCCTGCTCGGCCCGGATCTCGCGCCGGACGCGCCGCCCGCATCAGGCGACGGCTCAGCCGGGCCGCAGACGCCGACGCAGCAGACCCAGAA
This sequence comes from Chromatiaceae bacterium, assembly GCA_013426805.1. Lineage (GTDB taxonomy): Bacteria > Pseudomonadota > Gammaproteobacteria > Chromatiales > Chromatiaceae > Thiodictyon. Next base: position 19,375 of record JACDZG010000014.1, on the reverse strand, counting down.
CCTTCTTGCCCAGGAGCGGCAGGATACCCAACAGGGCCAGTGACGCGATCAGGTCCGGCGAAAACACGTCGGACAACTGCTCGACCTCGGCCAACTGGGTACCGGCATTCACGTAAACCAGGATGCCGGCCAGCATGCCGAGTTGCGTCACCCAGTAAAATGTGCGGCTCTGCATCGGCGTCAGCCCCATCACCATGTTGATGATGAAGAAGGGAATCACCGGCACCAGCCGCATGGAAAAGAGATAGAAGGGACCATCCCGCGCCACCCCGGCATTGACGGCAGCCAGCCGCTCGCCGAAGTAGCGCTGGATGCTGTCGTGCAGGATGAAGCGGGACAGCCAGAAAGCCAGCACCGCCGCCAACGCGGCAGCGAACGAGGCGATCAGCACGCCCTTCCAGAAACCGAACAAGGCACCGGCGATCACGGTCATCAGCGCCGCGATCGGTAAAAACAGCGTCACCACCACGAAGATGGCGAAATAGCCGCCGACCACCAGCCAGGGCTGCTGGGCGTACCAGCCATCGAAGCGGTCGTGACTGGCGTGGAAGGCGTCGAGCGTCAGATGATGATGCAGCCCGAAGGCGAAGAAGGCTGCGACCAAAGCGACAATGGGCAACAGCAGGGCAAGCCGTTTCATGGACGAATTCTCGTGTTGCGGGGTCGCACGACGGCGTTTCCGGCCGTGGACCCGAATCCACCATGATACCGCGTCGCGCGGCGGCCGCGGGGATGCGTGGACCGCTGTCCGGTTTCATCTATACTCCGATCAGCATCTGCCCCCAGGCCGCCGGAGCGACCTCGCATGAACAACAGCCGACTGCAACCCGACACCGGTCCCTTCCGGGCCGATCAACTGCGCGACGGTGACCGCTACGAGCTCACCAACGGCCACCCCATCTACTGCGCCCCCGCCGGACGGGACCACGCCGGTCCCAACGCGACCGGCGCCGCCCTACTCGACAGCGACCCGGATGTGCAATGGACCGGCGTCGATGCCGGCTATTCGCCGGACCCCGGGACGCTGCGCGCACCCGATGTCTCGGTGGCCACCCCGGGCGGAGACGGCGGCTGGATCCCCGACGCACCGCTGCTGGCTGTCGAGTACGCCGCACGCGGCCAGAACGAAGCGGATCTGCGCACCAAGATCGCCGATCTGCTCGGCCACGGCACCCGACTGGTGTGGGTGGTGCGGTTGGTCGGTCCGCGCCGGGTCGAGGTCCATGCCCCAGGGCAGCCGCTGCAAACCCATGGAATCGGGGAGTTACTCGTCGCCCCCGGCATCCTGCGCAATCCGGTTCCGGTGGCCGCCCTGTTCGACCGCGCCGCCGCGCAGGACGTGATCCTGCGCAACCTCCTGCAGCGGCGCGGCTACGCCGGCCTGGAGGCCATTCGCGAGGAGGGCCGCGATGAGGGCCTGGCCGATGCGATCCTGACCCTGCTGACCGCCCGCGGCCTCACGCTCGATGACGCGACCCGCGACCGCCTGCGCGGAACCCGCGACACCGGGCAACTGCGCGCCTGGCTGCTCGCCGCGGCCCAGGCGGAGACGGTGGTTGGGCTGTTCGAACCGGAATAGCTGGGTCGGGAACCGTTTCAGTATTCATGCTCGAAGGCCGCACCCGCTCGGGTGCCGCCGAAGGCGCCGACATCCGCTTCCACCCTGATCCGCGGCGTGACCTCGATGCGCAGCACGCCCTGGGTTTCACCCGCCCGCACGCCTTGGCGGGCACCGAGATAGACTCGCTCGGTGAGTTGGCGACCGGTCTCCAGGCTGGAGTCGCCGCGCTCGTCGGTGCCCAGCCGCAGACGCTCCAGTCCGAGCCCGGTACTCACGCGATCCAGTATGCCCAATCCAAGCAGACCGCCGCCCAGTTCGACACCCGCGAGCGAGGCCGCCGCCGTCCCAAGCCGCACCGCCTGCACCGGCGACAAGCGTCCACCGGCAACACCGAATAACAGACGCGACAGCACCTCATCCTGCGGGAGCGGGGGTTCCCCGCGCAGTTCGATCCGCGGCTGTTTTGCGGTACCCAGCACGGCCAGGATGGCGGTGCTGCCGGCCGCCGTAGCGCGCGCCTCCAGGTCGAGTGTGGGATCGATCCCGTGGGCTCCATCGAACCCGATCCGCCCGCGGCTGAACTTCAGGGTCTGACCTGCCAGGTCATAGCTGCCCCGCCGCAAATCAAAGCCGCCGCTGATCGCCGGATCGGCCAGGGTCCCGCGCAGCCGCACCTCGCCGCCGAGTTCCGCATCGAGGCCGCGGCCGGTCACATACACGGCACGGGGTGCGGCGAGCAGCAGATCCAGGCCAATATCAAGGGCAGGGGTCGACGGTCGCGCGACCGCAACCGGACGACCGCTACCGCCGCGCTCCCGGACCTCAAGGGTGACGACGGCGGCGGGCAGGCGCTCGGGCAGCCGGACCTCGATGCGGCTGAAGCGCACCGTGCCGACGGCGTCGAGGCGCTCGGCCGCGCGTCCGGACAGCCGCAGGTCGGCGTCCCCCTGCACATCCAGTTGATCCAGTTGGATCGGCCGGGCATTGCGCGCGATCAGTCGCAGATCGACCGGCAATCCGGGCGCCAGCACGCCGATCGTGCCGGTGAGTTCGACCGTACCGCGTCCCGCCCCCGCGCCTGCTCCCGACGGAGCGGCCGTCTGCGCCGTCAGACGTTCCACCCGCACCTGATCGCCGTCCAGTCGCAAGCGGCCCTGAATCCCGGTCAGTGCCAGCCCGATGGTGCGGTCCCACAGGGCCGCATCGGTCAGTCGCAGCGTGCCATCCAGGCGCGGGGCAGCGATCGTGCCGGCAATGGCGGTAGCGAGCAGCGCCTGCCCGTTCAGCTGCCGGCCCCCGCTGGTCAGCAGCGGGTCGAATAACGCGAGATCGATCCGTCCGTCGGCGCGCAGCGCCAAGGTCCCCAGGGCAAACGGCAGCCGTCCGGCGACCCGTCCCTGCACCCGCAGATCGGTGCGCGGCCCGGTCGTGGCCCGGGCGTCCAGCCGCACCCCGTCAGCGGCGAGATCCGCCGTGACCTTGACCTGTGCCGGCGGAATACCCCGGCCCGGCCCCGTGGTCAGACGCAGGCCGCTCGCCTGAGCGCGCAGCGAACCCAGGGGGGCGTCCGGGGTGCCGGTCAGCTTGAGATCAGCGCCCAGGGTTCCGGTTAGCGGCAGGTCCGGCGCGACCAGTTGCACCAAGTCGAGCGGCAGTCCGGCGATCACTGCCCGGAAATCCAGCCGCGGTGCCAGGCGCCCGGCGACCTCGATTGAACCCGTCCGCAACCCCAGGCGCAGCCGGTCCACCCGCAGACCGTCCGACAGGTCGAACACGGTCGGCGCGAGCAGCCGCAGGGTCTCACCGCGCGCCTGGGCCTCCAAGTGCTGGAGCGTCAGACGGCGGGCGGGAGCGTCCAGCCGCGCCCGGGCGGCCAACTGGAGCGGGCCGACCGGATCGGCCAGCCGCGCGTCCGCCGTCAGGTCGAGCGCGGCGGCCGGACCGCGGACGCTCAGCGACGCCTCTCCGCCGACCGCCCCCAGCACGAGCCCGCGCAGGCGCAGCGTCGCCATGGTCCGCGCTGGCCCCAGGGGCTCGGTTACCTCGGCGGTCAAGGCGAGGGTCTGGATCCCGACCGCGCCTGGGAGCATCAGCCCCTCGCCCGCCGCCTCGATCAGCGCGGCGCCGGCCGGGGTCAGCGTCAGACGCGCACTCAGGCGCCCGGCCAATCCGGCGGCCGCTTCCGGCGGCAGCAGCGGGGCGAGATCGGCCAGCCGCTCGACGCGCAGCCGCAGCTCGCCTTGCGGCAACGCGGCCCCGCGCGGCAGGCGCAGGGTGCCGACGGCGGCGACACTAGCCCAGCGGCTGTCGCCGAGAGCAAGATTCAGGCTGCCATCGACGGCGCGTTCCGCCTGCAGATCGATCCTGACCGGCTGTCCGGCCCAATCGCCCCGCAGGTCGAGCGACCCCTCGGGCACGGCGGGTGGGGCGCTCAGACGCCCGGCCACCTGGCCGCTGACGCGCCCGGTGCCGACACCTTGAAACCCAGCCTGCGCCGTCAAATCGGCGACCAGCAGGGGCGCCCGCGGCTCACCGCTGAGCGCGCCCCGCGCCTGCATCCGCCCGGACCAGCCGGGGGCCAGGACGCTGAGGTCGTTCAGGTCCAGCGTCCAATCCAGGGCCAGGGCGTCGCCCGCGACCCGACCCTGGGCGCTGACGTCAAGCCCCGCACCCGCGATCCGGGCCGCGGCAATCTGCCAGGCCACACCGTCGCCGCGAACGGACAGCGCGAGTCGGGCCGCTGGTCCGAGCAGCCCGGCGATGGGCGCCGGGGCCTGGATGAGCGCCAACTCCCCCGTCGCGTCGAGCCGGGGCGCGCCATCGGCGGCACCCTCGAGGTCGAAGCGGGCGCTGCCGGCCAAGGCGGTACCGGCCAGACCGCTGAAGGCGTTGAGATCGGGCAGGCGCAGGGTCGCGTGCCCAGCCCGCGCGGTCAGCCCACCCGCGGCCTGGAGGTCGATGAGTGGATGGCGAATGGCGAGCTGCACGGGGAGCGCGGGGTCCGCGCGACTCAGCTCGCCCGTGAGCTGCAACGGTACGTCCGCCAGCGCCTCCGGCAGCGCGACGGGCGTGCGCAGGCCGCCCATCTCCAGCGCGAAACCCAGGCGCGTCGCGTCGCCCGCGGCGGTCGCGATCAGCCGTTCGACTGAGAGGTCGCCGGCCGCCGGTCCGTCCCACTCGACCCGCGCCGTCCCCCGCGGTGCGCGCAGGCTGCCGTCCAGCTCCGCCCTGAGGCTGAGCCGCTGCCAGGCGATAGCCGGTAGCCCTTCCAGCGCCAGCGCCAGGGCCGGCACCTCGGCGGACAACCGCAGCCCGGCGACAGACTGGGTTTCCAGATCGAGCACGCCCGCCGCGGTGGCCTGGAGCGGCCCGGCCGCGAGCTCGGCGTTCAGGGCGAGCGCCGTGCGCGGTCCCGCGGCCGCGGCGTCGAGGCGCCAGCCGTCCAGCACCGCGGGCAGGCGCACTCCCACCGTCGCGGCCAGTGCGGCGACCAGACCGCCGGGGGCCTCCTGGAACGCCAGGTCCAGCCGGTCGGACGCGGCGCCGCTGTCCAGATCCAATCGGTAGCGGTCCGCGCGGCCGGGGGCGGTGATCAGCACACTCGCCTGCAGGTGCGCGGCACTCGCCACCGAGCCGCTGCCCGTGATGGTCAAGGCCGGCGCGCCCGGCACGGCCCCGTCGAGGTCCAGGCGGTCGATGGCCAGGTGTCCCAACAGGATGCGCACCGGCAGCGCGATACCGACCGCAGCCTGCTCATCCCCGGCCGGCACCCGGTGCAGGGCCACCGAGCGGGCCCTCAGCGCCGCGATGGTGATGGTCCCGCGCAGCAGCGGCAGCAGTTCGAGATCGAGCACGGCCTCCTCGACGACCAGCCAGACGCCGGCCGCGTCGCGCAGTTCCAGGCGCGCGATGCGCGGCGCCGTCGGCAGAGTCCCACGCAAACCCGACAGCATGACCTGCCCGCCGCTCAACTCCGCCAAGCCCCACGCGATGACCCGCCGGCCGGGGTCCGTATTGGCCGCCAACAGCAGCAGCGCCAACGCCAGTAACGGCAGCAGCAGGAGCGTCAGCAGTGGACGAAGGACGTGGCGCATGGCTAGAACGCCTGCCCGATGCCGATATAGAGTTGCACCGGCGAATCCCCCTGATGCGGGTTGAGCGGGGTGGCGATATCCGCTCGGACCGGGCCGATGGGCGTGTGATAGCGCACCCCGAGACCGAGTCCGACCGCGAGCTCTCCGGCGTCTGGATTGCCGGTCGCGGACACCGCACCCGCGTCCACGAATGCGGCAAGACCCCAGTGGGGGCCGAAGCGGCGGCGCCATTCCAGGCTGGCCTCGAACAGACCGTCACCGCCCGCGGGCGTACCTGAAGGCGTACGCGGACCGATGGATTGGAACGGATAGCCGCGGACCGAGCCACCCCCGCCGGCATAGAACCGCCAATCCGGCGGGACCTGATCAGCCTCAGCGCCGAGAATGCTGCCGAGTACCAGTCGGCCGGCCAGCACGGACTGGCCGGTGCCGATCCGGGAGCCGGAACGGCCCTCACGCGCCCAGGCCAACAGGTCGCCGAGATCCAGATAGGCCGATCCGGCCAGGCGCCCGCGCACGAAGCCCGGCCCATCCCGCGCCAACTCCTGACCCAAATGTTGGGTGGGCGCCGCCTGGGCCGTCAGGCGCAGGCCGCGCCGCGGATTCAGCGGATCGTCCGTGGTGTCGTAGGTCAGTGTCAGCGGCAGTGAGAGCAGGCGGTAATCCCGCGGATCGTCCTCCTGGGTGACCCGCGAACGCTCGAAGGCCAGGCCGGCGCTGCCGGACAACTGCTCGGAAAAACGACGCTCCAGCACCACGCCTCCTGTGACCGCCTCGCGGTCATAGGCCTCGAGACTTTCGTTCACGGCCCCCAGGTCCAGCCGCAAGGCCAGGTTGCGCAGCCACCGGTCAGGGATGCGCAAGGACCCGTTGACCAGATAGCTGGCCGCGTGCGGCCCACCCTCGGTCACCTGTCCGAGATCGGCCCGCAGGGTCAGTTGCTCGGCGCCGCCGAACAGATTGCGATGCGTCCAGGCGGCCGAGCCGGTCGCACCCTCGTCGCTCGAAAAGGCCCCGGCCAAGCGCACCACGCGCAACGGGCGTTCCGCCAAGTCCAACGTCAGGGGCAAACGCCCCTCGGCATCCGGCGCAGTTCCCGGCGTGAGCCGGGCCCAGGCCAGCACGCCGTCGGCCAGCAGGTCGCGACGGGCCGCCTCCAGCCGGGCGGGGCTGAACGGCTCACCCGGCTGCAAATCCAGGCGGCGACGCACATAGCCCTCTCGCAGTCGAGTCAGTCCGTTGATTGTAATCGAGCCTAAGGCTACCCGCGGGCCAGGCTCCGCCAGATAGACGACGTCCATCCGGCGCGTGTCATGGTCCACCAGCACATCCGGCGGTGGGACCTGGGCAAGCGCAAACCCATCCTCCCGCAGCGCCTGCAACACGGCCGCCCCGGCGGCCAATACAGCGGCGGCACGCGCCGGTTCGCCGGACTTCAGATTGAAGGCAGGGCGCACCTGCGCGGGTACCGGGCCGTCGAGCCGCACGATCCCGAGTCGGTACAGCGGGCCGGACGCGATGGCAACCGCCACCTTGACCGGGGAGCCGGCGGGCCGCTCCTCGAGCACGGGCAACAAGGTCGGATCATCAATCGCACGCCCCCCGATCCGGATTTCAATCCTGCCGTCGTAGTAACCGAAACTGCGCAGCACCGTATCGAACCGCGCGGCATCGGACTCTGCCCGAGCGAGCAGCGCAAAGGGACCCACCGGGGCGCGCTCGCGCAACCCGGCGAGCTGGGACGTGTCGGCAAGCGCCTGGTCGATTGCGGCATCACCGGTCGGCGCGATCACGAGGGTGTAGGCGAGGGGGCTCGCGGCGCAGACCAGGGGGCAGCGACCCGGACCGGCCAGCAGTCCCGCCAGCACAACAAGCCAGGTCAGCGCGCGGCGCGCCCCCCCTCGCCATCCCGCCGGACCGGTCATCACGCGCCGACTCACGCGAAACCGGGCGCGCCGTCGCGGGCGGTCCACCCAGGAGTCCAAGGCTTCAGCCTTGGAACGGCGGCGCCAAGGCTGAAGCCTTGGACTCCACGAGCGCGTGCCGACGGCCAACCCGCGCCTGAGCGGCCGGCACTGTGCGCCATGCAGCGCCAATCGACTGAATGCTTAGCCGATCTCACGCGCGATGGTACCAGCGCAGGGAACAATGAATGCGGTCGCGTTTCATCTCAGTGACGCCGGTAGGCTCCCTCGTCGTCGCAACGCCCGAATACCGAACGCCCAACCGGGAGGCGGTCAGGATACTACGAACAGACTGACCCTTCGGCAAGGCGGACCACGAAGTTGCACAGCATTCTCGTGTACGATGAGATTTTTTGATGCAAAACTCGGGTTCGGCTGTTACAACGTGCCGCGGAACTTCCACATCGTATCAACAACACCAAAGGGGACACTATTGTGATGTTTCAGGTCCGCATCCATGGCCGCGGCGGCCAAGGCTGCGTCACGGGAGCAGAAATGCTTTCGATCGCCGCATTTCTCGAACAAAAACACGCGCAGGCCTTTCCGAGCTTCGGCTCGGAACGCACCGGGGCGCCGGTGGTGGCCTTCTGCCGCATCGCGGATCGCGAGATCCGGCTGCGCGAACCCATCATGCAGCCGGACGGCCTCATCATCCAGGACCCGACCCTGCTCCACCAGGTGGATGTGTTCAGCGGGCTGGTGCCGGACGGCTACGTCCTCATCAACACCAAGAAGAGCTTCGACGACCTCGGCATCAGCGAGCGTTTCGCAGGCTGGCACCACTCCCACCTGTGCACCGTCCCGGCGACCGAGATCGCCATGGAGCACATCGGGCGCCCGCTGCCGAACGCCATCCTGCTGGCGGGCTTCGCGGCGATGAGCGGGGCGGTCTCCCTCGAGTCGGTCCACGCGGCCATCAATGAGAAATTCACCGGCAAGGTCGCGGCAGGCAACATCGCCGCCGCCAGTGCCGCCTATGAATTTGTTAAGAAAGAATCGGAGGACTACCGCCGTGCTGAAACAATGTGAAGGCTCCCATGCGGTCGCCGCGACCGTGGCCCTGTGCCGGCCGGAGGTGATCTGCGCCTACCCGATCTCGCCCCAGACCCATATCGTGGAAGGGTTGAGCGAGATGGTGCGGGACGGCACCCTGCCGGGCTGCGAGTTCATCAATGTCGAATCGGAGTTCGCCGCGCTGTCGGTGGCCATCGGCTCCTCCGCGGCCGGGGCGCGCTCCTACACCGCCACCGCGAGCCAGGGCCTGCTGTACATGGCCGAGGCGGTCTGGAACGCCTCCGGGCTCGGGCTGCCGATCGTGATGACGCTCGCCAACCGCGCCATCGGCGCACCGATCAATATCTGGAACGACCATACCGACGCGATGTCGATGCGCGACGCGGGCTGGATCCAGCTCTTTGCGGAGAACAACCAGGAAGCCGCCGACCTGCACATCCAGGCCTTCCGGCTGGCCGAAGAAGTCTCGCTGCCGATCATGGTGTGCATGGACGGCTTCATCCTGACCCATGCCTACGAGGGCGTGGACATTCCGACCCAGGAGCAGGTCGATGCCTATCTGCCCCCGTACGAACCACGGCAGGTACTCGATCCCCGCGACCCTGTCTCCATCGGCGCCATGGTCGGCCCGGAAGCCTTCACCGAGGTACGCTATCTCGCGCACGCCAAGCAGATGCAGGCACTGGAGCTGATTCCCCAACTGGCGGCCGAATTCCAACAACAATTCGGGCGTGATTCGGGCGGACTGATCCGGCAATATCGCATGGAGGACGCGGACACCGTCGTGATCGCCCTGGGTTCGGTGCTGGGCACGATCAAGGACACGATCGACGACCTGCGCGACGAGGGAAACAAAATCGGCGTACTCGGCATCACCTCGTTCCGGCCCTTCCCGCTCACCGAGATCCGCGACGCGGTGAGTCATGTGCGCCGCGTGGTGGTCGTGGAGAAGTGCTTTGCCGTGGGCATCGGGGGCATCGTCTCGCGCGATGTGCGCACCGCCATGCGCAACCGGCCGCAGCCGCTCTACTGCGTGGTCGCCGGGCTCGGCGGGCGGGCCATCACCAAGGACTCGCTGCACCAATTGTTCATGGAAGCGATCGAGGACAAGCTCGAACCGCTGACCTTCCTCGATCTGGATTGGAATGCCGTCAACCGCGAGCTCGAACGCGAACGACTGACGCGCCGTTCCGGTCCGATCGCCGAGAACCTGCTGCGCGACCTGGGCGTCGTGGCCGCCCGCGTTGGTTGAGTGAGGCACCTACAATGACAGCGACCACCATCAAGTTCTATCAAACCGGCACCCACACGGTCGGCAATCGCCTGCTCGATCCGGAGCACCGGTCGGTGCAGGCGGACATGCGGCGCACCAATTCGCTCAACTCCGGACACCGCGCCTGCCAGGGCTGCGGCGAGGCGCTGGGCGCGCGCTACGCGATCGACGCCGCCATGCAGGCGACCGACAATCAGTTGATCGCGGCCAACGCGACCGGCTGTCTGGAGGTCTTCTCGACCCCGTATCCCGAGACCTCCTGGCAGATTCCCTGGATTCACTCACTGTTCGGCAACACCGCCGCGGTCGCCACCGGCATCGCCGCGGCCATGCGGGTGAAGGGGCGCAGTGACGTGCGCGTGGTCGCCCAGGGCGGCGACGGCGGCACCACCGACATCGGCTTCGGCTGCCTGTCGGGGATGTTCGAGCGCAACGACGACGTGCTCTACATCTGCTACGACAACGAGGCCTACATGAATACCGGGGTGCAGCGCTCCTCGGCCACCCCCGGCGCGGCGCGCACCGCCACCACGCCGGCGGTGGGTACCGCACCCGGCAACGTGTTCGGACAGGGTAAGAATCTGCCGCTGATCGCCATGGCTCACGAGATCCCCTACGTGGCCACCGCCATCGTGTCGGAATTGCGCGACCTCGAGGCCAAGGTCAAGCGCGCCATGGAGATCCGCGGGGCGCGTTACATCCATGTCTTCGTGCCCTGCCCGCTGGGCTGGGGAACCAACTCCTGGGACACCATCCACATCGCCCGGCTGGCGAAAGAGACCGGGGTCTTCCCGGTGTTCGAGGCGGAACGCGATCAGATCGTCAGCGTCTCGAAGATCCGCAAGCAGTTGCCGGTGGAAGACTATCTGCGGCCGCAGCGGCGTTTCGCACACCTCTTCTCGCCCAAACCGAACACCGATGCCATCGCGCACATTCAGGCGCTGGCCGACCGTAACATCCGGCGCTTCGGACTCGTCGATCCCGCGGCTGACACCGCTATCGCAGCCCCTGTCGCAACAGGTAACCCGTGATGGAAAAACCATTCGCAATCACCCTCGATGTCGGGTCCTCACTGGCCAACAAGACCGGGACCTGGCGTACCTACCGGCCGCAGTATGTCGACCGGCTGCCGCCGTGCAACAATGCTTGTCCCGCGGGGGAGAACATCCAGGAATGGCTGTTCCACGCCGAGTCCGGTGACTATGAACAGGCGTGGCGCGCGCTGACCGCCAACAATCCGCTGCCCGCCGTGATGGGCCGCGTCTGCTATCACCCCTGCGAAACCGCGTGTAACCGCGGTCAACTCGATGAGTCGGTGGGCATCAACTCGGTCGAGCGTTTCCTGGGCGATCAGGCGATCAAGCTCGGCTGGAAGTTCACGCCGCCCGCGAGCAGCTCCGGCAAGCAGGTGCTGGTGGTTGGTGCCGGCCCGTCCGGACTCTCCGCCGCCTACCACCTGGCGCGCCTGGGCCATCAGGTCACCATCCAGGAAGCGGGGCCATTCGCCGGCGGCATGATGCGCTTCGGCATCCCCAAATACCGGCTGCCGCGCGATGTGCTGGACGCGGAAGTCCAGCGCATTCTCGATCTGGGCGTGGTGCTCCAGCTCAACACCAAAGTTGAGAACATCGAGCAATCCATGAAGGCCGGCGGCTTCGATGCCGCCTTCCTCGCCGTGGGTGCCCACATCGCCAAGCGCGCCTACATCCCGGCCGCCGACTCGGCGCGGATGCTCGACGCCATGCAGGTGCTGCGCGGCATGGAGGACGAGGAAAAGCCGATGCTGGGGCGCCGCGTGGTGGTCTACGGCGGCGGCAACACGGCGCTCGACGTCGCCCGGACCGCCAAGCGCCTGGGCGCCACCGACGCCATCATCGTCTACCGCCGCACCCGCGAGAAGATGCCCGCCCACGACTTCGAGGTCGAGGAGGCGCTGCAGGAAGGCATCATGATCAAGTGGCTGTCCACCATCAAGAACATGTCGGACGAGGGCACCCTCACCGTCGAGAAGATGGCGCTCGATGCCTCCGGCTTCCCGCAGCCCACCGGTGAATTCGAAACACTCGAATCGGACTCACTGGTGCTGGCGCTCGGCCAGGATGTGGATCTGTCGCTGCTCAACGGCGTGCCGGGCCTGGAGATCAAGGACGGCGTGGTGCAGGTAGGCACCAACATGATGACGGGCCGCGCCGGCATCTTCGCCGGCGGCGATATGGTACCTTCGGAGCGCACCGTGACCGTCGCCATTGGTCACGGCAAAAAGGCGGCGCGCAACATCGACGCCTGGCTGCGCGGTGAGACCTTCGCGCCCGCACCCAAGCACGCGTTGGCGGAGTTCGATAAGCTCAACACTTGGTACTACGACGACGCGCCGAAAATGGTGCGGCCGACGCTCGACCTGGCGCGGCGCCAATCGACCTTTGAAGAAGTCGTCGGCGGACTGGACGAGAGCACCGCACTCTTTGAAGCGCGGCGCTGTCTGTCCTGCGGCAACTGCTTCGAATGCGACAACTGTTACGGCGTCTGCCCGGACAATGCCGTAATCAAGCTCGGCCCCGGCAACCGGTTCGAGTTCAATTACGATTACTGCAAGGGTTGCGGCATCTGCCGTACCGAGTGCCCTTGTGGTGCCATCGTGATGGTGCCCGAGACCATCTGATCCTCGCCGCACCGGCCGGACGGGGCGCAGCGCCCCGTCCGCGACCAAGTCCAGGTGCCCCGCCCTTGCGGTGATGTGCGATCGTTCGGCTGGTGGACCGGCGCATGGCGGCAACGGATGGATGAGGATAGCGTAGCGTCCCGGACCCTCTCGCACCTCGTGGCAACGATTATCTTCGCGGTTGACTCGACTCCGTGGCCCGCCGCTCGATCAAGGCGCGGGTCTCCTGCGTCAATTCACCGGTCGCCGACAGACCGCCCTGGTCCTGGATCTGCCGTAACAGGATGCGGCAGGCTTCGCTTTGCAGATCCCGCGTGGTGTCGCAGGGATAGGCCCGCGCCTGCTGCGCCTGACGCTCCTGGTCCTGGGCGGCCTGCGCGGCCCGCTGCGCGGCGTCGGCCCGCTCGTGGGCCTTCAGAGCTGCTACCGCCGCCGTGAGCGCAGCCCGTGTCTCAGCGGTGACGTCACCGCTCGCCTCCAGACCCGCCGCCTCCTGGAATGCGGCGAGGGCGTGACGCGCCGAGTCCCAGAACCCGTCGCGCGCCTGTCCGCTGTCGCGTCCGTCGGCCTGCTTCGGGACGACACGCCAGGACGCGCCGGGAACCCAGGGGTCGTAACCCAGCCGTACGAGTTGGATCGCGATCTCACGACGGTCATCGGCGGTGAGGACAAGCGGAGCCCCGGCACGCTCCGGGTGCGACTCCGGCAACACGGCAGCCGGGATCTGCGCCGTGACGGGCGCAGCAGACCGAGCCTGCGAGGGAACCGCGGCGGGCGCCGTCTCCGGCGTCGGATACTTCAGTCCCGCACCGGCCGGGTCCGGCCCTTGGACTTCAGCAAGCCGCCGCCCGGACGTGTAGATCGGCACCGCCGCGACCACCCGGAACCCGGTATCGCTGGTCTTGTTGAGCAACGGCACTTCACGGCGCAAGGTCACTGCCAACTCGGCCGGCTCGGAATAGAAACTGCCGCCGCGCACCACATAGCCGCCGATCTCGCCGGAGGCGCCATCGATCCGATACAGATCGAGCATGATCTCCTCGACATTGCCCAGCATGTCGTGGAGCCCGAGCGGGTTGGCGCGCGGACCGCCGATCGCTGCCGCGGCGCTTCCGCCTTCCCGCTTGCCGATCACACCAAGGGCCAGACCCTTGGGCATGGGATAGACCGACGCGACAAAGTCGGCGGCACTGACCGCCAAACCGCCGCGGGCCGCGAAGGCCCATTCATCCTCGCCGGGCAACCGCACGGTGGCGGCGACGCCATCGACCCGGGGCAAGCAGGGACCGCGGCCGTCGCTGCAATCGGGCAGGCTGCCCTGCTGATCGGCCAGCCATTGGGAGAGATCGAGCCCGAAGCCCTCCGCATCGCGGCGGTTGACATCGACCTGCGGCAGGGCGGACTGCGCGTCCGGGCGGGGACACGCCGACCGCCGGGCCGCCGCGATCACCGTCTGATATTGCAGCCGGGTCACCTCGTATTTACCGATCAGCAGGTGGCCGAGGCCGGTCCGCTGGGGATCGAAGCGGCCCGCGACCCGATACAGCCGCTGCACGTCCGCGGGCAAGCCGGCCGCATCCGCGGGTGGAGCGCCGGTTGCGACCGGGCGCAAGACCATGGCCCCACCACAAGGCAGGGGCAGGATCACATCGTCCGGCAACGGATTGGGATTGTATTGCTCCGTCGGCCAAGCGATGACCGGCGTCGGCGCAGCCCGCGCAAGCGCCGACTGAAGCAGCAGACAGATCGCGGCCAACCCGAGACGCGGCCAAGGACCGCGCCCAGTCGCTCGTCCAGTGATGGAGCGCACCCTGTCCGACTGTCGCCGGACCGCGCGGGGCGTGGTGTGCAGACCGGTCAGGAGTATCTTGGAAGTCTCGTCGTCGGCCATGTCCCCGTCCGCGGCCTGGTCGCATCTGGAGTGTTGAATTATGCCACGGGGGGAGCAACCGCGAACGTCGAACAGCCGACATGCAGCGCAATACGCTGCGCTATTGCGCTTGGGTGACTTCCGGAACACCGGATACCACCGACCATCGGCGCGGATGTCGGTGCAATTGAAGTCGCACCTCCACTGACCGGTATCCAAAATTGTCGGAAATCGCCTTATCCCGGCAAGAACCGCTCACGACTGCCCGTGACGATGATCGCGGTCGCGGCCGCTGCGCAAGGGTAGAATGCCTGACCACCGAACGATGGCGGAGAACTCATGAGATGCATTACCCACCCGGTATGCACCGTGCGGCCCTGCCGCCTGCCTGGCACTGACGGGTATCCTGGGTCGCAGCAGGTGCTCGCCGCGCAGATGATCAAGACCGGGCGGCCCTTGAGCCGGACACCTGGGCACGGCCGCTGGATATTTGGACAGGATGAACTGGATTGACACGATGATGAAGCCGCCGCGGCAACCGGTCGATACAACGCCCCCGTGCGCCGTCGCCAACGCGCCCGCCGGACCCTGTGCCTTATCTCCCGTCTCCGGGCAGCGACCACTTCGGGGGAACAAGTGCTCGGGATGGCTCAGCGCACTGCAGTTGCTGCGCCAGGGTATCCTGGTGGCTTGCCTGGCGTTCCTGGCTGCAACCGCGGGGGCGCAGACGCCCCTGCTCCTGGCGGGCTCCACCGTGCTGTATCAGCGGGTGCTGACCCAACCGGGTACGGCCGCACGCGAGACGCCGGGCACCACGGGCGGACGCCTGATCACCGCCTTGAGCCGACTCTATGTCTATGAACGCCACGACCTCGCGGGGCAGGAGTGGTTGCGGGTCGGCACCGATGCGGCGGGCCGCAACCTCCTGGGCTGGGTGCCGGCGCGCGACACCTTGGCCTGGAACCAGCAGTTGACCCTGGCCCTGACCAACCCGGCGGGGCGCGAGCGGCTGGTCTTTTTTCGCGATTGGGACGCGCTACGCTCGGTGTTGGATGCGGCCTCGCCGCCGGCCGCGGGGCGGGCCCTGGTGCAGGCCATCGCCGCCGGCGGCACGGACCCGCGAGCGGTCGCGCTGGAGCCCGAGACCTATGTGAATCTCTATGAGCGGTTCTATCTGTTGCCGATCCTCGACATCAAGGACTACAGCACCGCGGCCGGCAATCCGGTGCGCGCGGTCAAAATCGCCTCGGTAACGCTGCCCGCAGCCCACGGCCGCACCGCACCGGGGCCGGCCTTGCCGGACCAGGGGAGCGCGGTTGAGCAACTCCGGTCGTGCAAGGCCGCCATCGTCTTCGTGGTCGACTCTACGCTCTCCATGGGCCCCTACATCGACGAAACCCGCGCGGCCATCACCCATTTCTACGAGCGCATCCGCACCGCCGGGTTGCTGGATAAGGTCGCCTTCGGCCTGGTCGCCTTCCGCGCCGAGAGTGCGAATGAAGAGACCAATGAGCAGCTCGACTATGTGGCGCAGGTGTTCGCCGCACCCACGCAGGTCCGCAATGGCGATGACTTTCCGGCACGGATCGCCGGGCTGCGCGAGGCTCGGGTAGCCACTGATTATTTCGATGAGGACCCCTATGCCGGTGTGCTCGCGGCGCTGGAATCGCCGGACTGGAAAGACCGGTTCGACGCCCGTCATCTCGTCCTGATCACCGATGCCGGTGCGCTGGACGGCACCTTCAACACCCCGGCCGGAACGGCGCCGACCAGGGACCGGGCGGTGCCGGGGGTGGACTCCAGCACCGGACTGAATGCCGCGGCGGTGCAGCGCGAGGCCCAGCGCGCGGGCGTGGCCATCGCGGTCATGCACCTGCAAACCCCAGCGGCGCGGCAAGCCGGCAATCTGGCGCGCGCCGCGGCACAGTACAAAGAACTGGCGCGCAATGCCATGACCCAGCAGGAGGCTTATTTCCCCATCGCCGACGGCTCCCGCGACCGCTTGCGGGCGGCGCTCGACACCTATGCCGGGGACGTGATCGCGCAGATCGAGCGCAGCACCCGCGGCGCGGCGACACCGGCGACACCCTCCGGGAGGCTCGTCCGCGCACCGGCCGCCGCCCCGACCGAGGCGGCCGACGACATGGACCAGCAGGCCCGCATCCAGGCGATCGTGGCCTCATTGGGACATGCCATGCAGTTGGCCTATCTGGGCGAGCGGCGGCAGACGGCCGCCCCCGAGGTGTTCGAGGCCTGGATCAGTGACACCGATCTGGCCGACCCCAGGCTGCGCACAGTCGAGGTCCGGGTGCTGATGACCCGTGATCAGCTCTCCGACCTGCGCGATCTGGTCGCGGCGGTGATCGACACCGCCCAAACGGATCTGGACGGCGCCAACAGCACCGCGGCCTTCTACGACCGGCTCGCCTCCATCGCCGCGACCTTCGAGCGCGACCCGGAGGCCACCGGCCGGCGCCGCGCTCCGGAACTGGCGCAGCGCGATCTGCTGCTCGACTATCTGGCGGGGCTGCCCTACAAGAGCGACGTGCTGGACATCAAGAAGAGCGACTGGACCAGTTGGGGTTTGCAACGGCAGGCGGACTTCGTGGACCGGCTGCGCAAGAAGGTGCTGCTCTATTCACGCTATTACGCCGACACCTTCGGTTGGGTCGACATCGCCCAGACCGACAATCCGCATCATCGCGAGGCGGTGTATCCGATTCCGCTGAAGGATCTGCCCTGAATGCTGCTGGACTGCACTGACCTGAGCTATCGCCGCGGCCACGGGGCGCAGGCGTTCCGCGTGCTGATCCCCGCGCTGCGCCTGGGTGCCGGGGAGATGATCGCGCTCACCGGCGCGAGCGGCTGCGGCAAGAGCACCGCGCTGGAACTGCTGGGGCTCGTCGTCCGGCCGCTCAGTGCCGCGCGCTTCCACTTCGCGATCGCTGGCGCGCCGCTGGATATCGCCGCCCTGTGGCGCGCCGGCCGCCACGGCGATTTGGCGCGGACGCGCGCGGCGGCGATCGGCTTCGTGCTCCAGACCGGTGGGCTGCTGCCCTATCTGAACGTGGCCGGCAATATCGGCATCAACCGCCGCCTGCTGCGGCTACCGCCGCGGGATGCGGCACTCGACTCCATGATCGACCAATTACAACTGCGCGACCTGCTGGACAAAAGACCGGCCCAACTCTCGGTAGGCCAGTACCAGCGCGCCTCCATCGCGCGCGCTCTGGCCCACCGGCCGAACCTGGTGCTGGCGGACGAGCCGACCTCCGCCCTGGACCCACGCCTGGGTGACGAGGTGATGGACCTGTTCTTTCAGTTGGTGGAGCGTCTGGGCACCAGCGTGGTGTTGGCCACCCATGACCTCGGCCGGGTGCGCACCCACGGTCTGCGCGAAATCCAGGCGACGCCGTTGGCCGCCGGGTTCGGTTCGGCGTTCGGCAATTCCCAGGAATAAACATCCCGACTGCGGCTGTAGGGGCGACTTCAGTCGCCCCTAAACGTCGGTCGATCTGTTCCCGGAAATCACCTATAGCGATTTCTCCAAGCGTTGAGTTACACAAAAAAGCCGCTCCACCATGCCCGAGTCACCGAACCACGACGCTCCCCGGTCCCGCCTGGAAGGCTTCCGGCTGGCGCTCCAGGATCTCTGGCACGATCGCCGGACCACCCTGGTGCTGGTGCTGACCGTCGCGTCCATCATCGCCCCGCTGCTGCTGCTGTTCGGGCTCAAAACCGGAGTCATCGCCACCCTGCGCCAGGATCTGGTCAACGACCCGCGCAATCTCGAGATCGTCGTCTTCGGCGCCCACCGCCTGGACCAACGCTGGTTCGCGGCCACCGCGCAACGCCCGGACCTCGGCTTTCTGATTCCCCGCACCCGCACCATCAACGCCACCATCGATCTGGTGGACGGGAAGCGCCGCCCGTTCGATGCCATCGACATGATCCCGACCGCCGCCGGTGATCCCCTGCTGCCGCCGGGTCTGCCGACGCCCGTCCATGCCGGCCAGGTACTGCTGACCGAAATCCTGGCGAAACGCCTCGGCTGGACGGACGGTGCGCCCCTCACCGGCCTGTTCCGCCGGTCCCGCAATGGCACCCCGGAGAATGCCCAGTTCACCCTGGAACCGATCGGCATCATCCCGGAGAGCCGGGTCGCCCGCGAGGCGGTGTTCACCCACTTGGACCTGCTGATCGCCTCGGAGGACTACCGCGACGGCCTGCGCTCCAGCCTGAGCGACGCGGAGTTGCGCGCGCCCAGCGCCCGCACCCGCACCGAGTTCGCCGGCGCCCGGGTCTTTGCGCGCGACCTGGACGCGGTCGACACCTTGGCGGCGGCCCTGCGCGCCGACGGCATCGAGGTCCGCACCCAGGCCGAGCGCATCGAGACGGTGCGCGCCTTCGACCGCACCCTGTCGTTCATTCTGCGGGTCATCGCCCTGATCGGTCTCAGCGGCTGCGCCCTGGCGCTGGGCGGTGCGCTCTGGGTGAACGTGGACCGCAAGCGCCGGGACCTGGCGCTGCTGCGCCTGTTCGGCTTCGGCAACGGCACCGTGGTGCTGATGCCGATGGTGCAGTCCGCCGTGATTGCCGTCCTGGCCTTGGTGCTCGCGTTCGTCACCTACCAGTTCGGCGCCGCCGCCTTCAACCGCACCCTGGGCCAAAACCTGGCTGGACAAGGCTATGTCTGCCGGCTGGAGCCGGAACACCTGGCCGCCGCCGCCGCGGCCACCTTGTTGGTCGCATTGCTGGCCGCCGTGGCCGCGGGCTATCGCGCGAGCCGCATCGCTCCGGCGGAGTGTCTGCGCGGCGGGTGATGCCCGGACAGACACGCGTGTAGGGGCGGGTTTAAAACCCGCCCCTAGCAGCCTGTCGGACCTAGCCCCTAGGATTAGGGTATGAGTCAACATCAAGGCTTTTTGTTGCTCCACAAT
>JACDZG010000262.1 GCA_013426805.1 Chromatiaceae bacterium | reverse complement strand
TTGTAAATGGCGGAGTAAAAGGGAGCCAGATGGCGGGGCTGCAGTAAGCCAGTCCTGAAGCCTAATCTCTGAACCTGGAAAGGATCGGAGAAAGGCAGAAAGGATGTACAGAGAAATGGACCTATACGCCAAGGTCAGGCGCGCTGTGATGGTGGAGAACCAGAGCGAGCGCGGAGCAGCGAAGCGGTTTGGGATCAGTCGCAAGACCGTCAGCAAGATGATGAGTCACGCGGTACCGCCGGGCTACCAGCGCAAGGAAGCGCCGGTATCGCCGAAACTGGGGCCATTCGTTGGCATCATCAACCAGATCCTGCAAGACGACCGCGAGGTACTAAAGAAGCAGCGCCATACCGCCAAGCGGATCTTCGAGCGCCTGCGTGACGAACACGGCTACGCAGGCGGTTACACGGTTGTCAGGGAATTCGTTGCCAAGGAGCAGTTGCGCCAGAAGGAAGTCTTTGTGCCGCTGGCTCATCCGCCTGGTCGAGCCCAAGTGGATTTCGGTGAAGCCGACATCTATCTGGGCGGGGTCAAGACGCGGATCCACTACTTCTGCCTGGACCTGCCGCACTCGGATGCCATCTTCGTCAAAGCCTACCTGGCTGAGACGACCGAAGCGTTCCTGGATGGACATGTATCGGCATTTGCCTGGATGGGCGGCGTGCCGACATCGATCCTTTACGACAACACCAAGATCGCGGTGGTCAAGATTCTCGGCGATGGCCGGCGGGAGCGCACCAAGGCATTTGGCGAACTCCAGAGCCACTACCTGTTCGAGGACCGCTTTGGCCGTCCGGCCAAAGGCAACGACAAAGGCAAGGTGGAAGGACTGGTCGGCTATGCGCGGCGCAACTTCATGGTGCCGCTGCCACGGGTGCGCAGCATCGACGAACTAAACATGCGCTTGCGCGACGCCTG
Source organism: Chromatiaceae bacterium (assembly GCA_013426805.1). Lineage (GTDB taxonomy): Bacteria > Pseudomonadota > Gammaproteobacteria > Chromatiales > Chromatiaceae > Thiodictyon. Next base: position 1,722 of record JACDZG010000262.1, on the reverse strand, counting down.
CGAGAAACGCAAGGTTGCCGTACTGCGCGGGTACAAAGACAGCATCGCCGTACGCCTGGAACGTGACCGGAAGGCGCTGATGGCATTGCCGGTCGATGATATCGATCCCTGCGAGAAAGTCTCCACCCGCGTGACCTCGCTCTCGTTGGTGCGCTACCGGAGCAACGACTACTCGGTACCGACGGCCTATGGCTACCAAGACGTACTGGTGCGTGGCTACGTCGAACGGGTTGAAATTGCCTGTGGCGCCGAAGTCATCGCCCGGCATTCGCGCTGCTACGAGAAAGCCTCGTTCGTCTACAACCCGTTGCACTATCTGGAGTTGCTGGAGCGCAAACCGCATGCCCTTGAGCAGGCCGCTCCCCTGCAAGCCTGGGAGCTGCCGGAAGAGTTCGAACAACTGCGGCGCCTGCTGGAAGCCCGGCTCGGCAAGAAAGGGCGTAAGGAATATATCCAGGTGCTGCGCCTGATGGAAAGCTTCGGCGACGTCGAGGTTGCCGTGGCCGTCGAAGAGGCGCTGCATCTGTCGGCCATCAGTTACGATGCTGTCAAGCATCTGGTGCTGGCCAAGATCGAACGGCGTACCCCGCGGTTAAATCTTGCGGAGTATCCGTTCCTGCCGCAGGCCAATGTCGGCATCACCAATGTGCGCAACTATCTGGCGCTATTGCAGGCACGGGCGAGCCAAGGATTGGGGGTGATGCCATGAACGCCGTTCCCCAGGTGGCGACCGTTCCGCCGCAGGTGCTGCTGGCCCATCACCTGAAATTGCTCAAGCTGCCAACCTTCGTCCGCGAATATGAGAAGGTAGCCTTGGCCTGTGCCCAGGATCAGGCAGACTATCCGCGTTACCTGCTGCGCCTGTGTGAGTTGGAGCGGATTGACCGCGACCGGCGTAACATCGAGCGGCGAATTCGGCAGGCCAAATTCCCGCAGACCAAGAGTCTCGACACCTTCGACTTCAAGGCAATTCCGAGTCTCAACAAACCCCTGGTGCTGGAACTGGCGCGCTGCGAATGGATTGAGCGGCGGGAGAACTGCCTTGCCCTGGGTCCGGCCGGCACCGGCAAGACCCACACGGCGCTGGCATTGGGCCTGGCAGCCTGCCAGAAGAACCACACGGTGTATTTCACCACGGCTGCCGCATTGGTCCATGAACTGATGGAAGCGCGGGATGAGCGTCGCCTGCGGGCATTGCAAAAACAGCTGGCCAGGGTGAATCTGTTGATCGTCGATGAACTGGGCTATGTGCCATTCACCGCCGTCGGCGCCGAACTGTTGTTCGAGGTGTTCAGTCGCCGCTACGAGCAGGGGGCCACGCTGGTGACCAGCAATCTGCCATTCGATGAATGGACCAGCGTCTTCGGCTCAGAACGCTTGACGGGTGCTTTGCTCGACCGTCTGACCCATCATGTCCATATCCTGGAGATGAATGGCGAGAGCTACCGGCTTGCAACCTCTAAAAAACGTGCCAGGAAATCCGGCGCATTGGCGCCAGCCGATGCCAGCAACCACGGCCATTCTGAACCGGAAGGGGGTGCCATCGAAACCAGTTGATTCGCGCCGCCTTGCCTTGGCCATCCGGCTCCGCTACGCTACGCCTACTGCCCAAGGCAAGGCAAACCCCCGGCAGTACCCATCGGGCTCATCCGAGCTCACTTTACGAACCGACTGGCTACCGATTACTCCGCCATCTGGCTCCCTTTTACTCCGCCATTCACA
>JACDZG010000098.1 GCA_013426805.1 Chromatiaceae bacterium | reverse complement strand
GGCGTGAGCGATCGGGCTAAACACTGCCAATGTGACGAAGTAGAATTAGGCGATTGCCGACTCCGGTAACCGGGGCCACGCGACTGGAGGTCGACGCTTTAGCGGGCGGCGGCGCGTTCGGCTGAACGCTCGACCTCCTGTCTGTTGTGCGGATGCGGCAAGATCCGCAGGAAGGGGCGACTAAAGTCGCCCCTACATGTCGGTAGATCATTTCCCGGAAATCACCTGAAGCCTCGACCTCCAGTGCCGGAGGCCAAGGATGAGCAAGGCCCAGGTGCCCGGTCGGGCTTCAAGTCCGACCCAGAGTTACCAGCGCTGCGGCACCCGCTGGACCAGCGCCGTGTCGTAGCCGACCCCTTTGAGGAACGCCATAATCTCGGTGAACTTGGTTTCCGGGATCTCCGGCCGGCGGGCCATGACCCAGACATAGTCACGCTTGGTGCGGCCGATGACGGTGATACTGTACTCGGGGTCCAGCCGGATCACCATGTACTCGGCCTTGAAGGGCCAGATGAACTGCATCCCCCACAGGGCGTTACCCGTATCAGGCACCACGAAGCCGGTGGGGTGGTAGACCTTCTCCGGTCCGTCGAAGACGCCCTTGCGGAAGCGGAAGGTGGTGGCGATGGTGCCGTCGGGGTTGAGCGCGTAGGACTCGACCGCGTTATGGGCACCCTTCTCGATAAAGGTCGGAATGTTGGCGATCACATACCAGTCACCCATGAAGCGGGGTAGATCGACTTGGGGAACAGTCTCCATCGGTTTTTCCTCGGCGCCGACGCCGGCGGTCAGTAACAACAGGGTCAGGGCGATCAGTCGGGTGGTCAGTTTCATAAGTGTCGGTGGCTCCTGGTGCTAGATGCGTTCGTACCGGATGGTGCGGCCCTTGCCGGTGTCGCTTTCCAGTGCGATCCAGCGACCGTCCGGGGTGTACCACAGGCTGATATCGAGCTGTTCGGCGCGCAGCCGGTAGCGCTCGGCCGCGACCTTCCGACCTTGCATCATCCGTTCCTCAATGCCCAGCGACTCGACCCGGACATTTACCAGTTCACCGGTCTGCGGGTTCAGCAGCCGTGGCTGCTTGAGGAAATCGCGGTTCCAGTAGGCGAAGGTGGAGACGCATTGCGGCAGGCGCTTGCTGTCGCCGTTGACGCGCAGCGCCAGGCCGTTCGTCTCCTGTTCACCCTCGACTTTGAACGCCTTGCCGTTGTCGTCCGTGGTGGAGCGAATCTGCTCCAGGCAGCCGTCCCGCCAGGCCTCGCGGCTTTCGTGACGATAGCGGTAGGCGTTGAACACCAGCACTTTCACGTCGAAATTGGCGCGGCTGACCACCTGCTTGCCGTCCGTGTCGGGGGAGACCTGGAAGCTGTGCTCGCCGATCGGCTCCTTGTCCAGGTAGACGCGAAAGCGCATGGAATCGGTGACGGCGGCAGCGGGATGGCTGAGGGCGGCGATCAGGGTCAGGCCGAGCAGGGCCGCGACGCGGCCCGCCCGACGCGGGCGCGCCGACGGCGAATCAGAGTGGCGGATCATTTGGTGTCTCCAATATGGTTGTGCAGTGCCGGCCGTCGCGGCGGGCCGGGAATGAAGGCATTGGTGCCGGCGATGTAGTCCCGGTACGCGGGCCGGCGTTCGCCGATATCCTGTTCGAGCAGGCTGACGCCCGAGACGCGCAGGAGCAGCCAGGTCATCAGCAGGGGTGCGATGATCGACCACCAGCCGCCCGCGGCCAGGGCGAACAGGTAAAAGGCCCACCAGATGCACGCCTCGCCGAAATAATTGGGGTGCCGGGTATAGCGCCATAGACCCTTATCCATGACTTGGCCGGCGTTCTCCGGCCGGGCTTTGAAGCGCGCCAACTGCTGGTCGCCGACCGCCTCGAAGAAAAAGCCGCAGAGCCACAGGACTAGGCCCAGGGCGTCCAGGACGCCGAGCGGTGTTTGACTCAGGGCGGTGGCCAACAGCGGTAGCGAGATCACCCAGGCCAGCAGGCCTTGGAGTCCAAACACGATATAGAGGCTCTTCCACCAGAAGCCGGGATCATTGCCCGCACGCATCGCGCGATAACGGCGGTCTTCCGGTTCACCCCAGTTGCGCCGGGTGATGAAGGCGCCGAGGCGCAGCCCCCACAGCGCGACCAGCAGGAACACCAGCCGGGCGCGGTCGTCGGCGGCGGGCGCGCCCAACACGTAGGTCAGCCCCAGCAGGATGAAAAACATCGGCCACAGACTGTCGGCGATACTCGCATCCTTCAGCGGAATGCTCGCCAGCCAGCCGGCCAGGGCCAAGGCGAGCGCAACGGCCAGCCCGGTTCCATAGATGCCCAGATCAAACATCGTCGGGCTCCCGCCGCAGGGGCCAGCCGCGCGACACGACGCCGCGGCCGTGGGTCGGCGCGGGTCGGCGCGGGATCAGCAGCCAGGGGGTCGGTGCTTTGCCGCACGCTGGGTCGCGCCGGGTGCTGCCCCGAGAGGATTGGAGGGCCCGACTCGATCGGTCGTTGAACATGGTAACTCCTGAAATCGGTGATTGGTTCTACTGAATGTCCAACTAATGTCCAATCTTTGAGAAACAAGACCCAGTGTTCTTCTTGGGTAAGTTTCGGTCGCACTCACGGATGCGCGTTGGCCCGACGCCGCGGGCGCGCTCTGCTATCATCGCGCCCAGAGCGCGCTGGTCGGTCCGCCGACGCGGCCCCTGGTCGGCGCGCCAGTCCGGTCAATCGTCTTTCGGGTCTTGGAGTCGTACGCGATGAAACAGCGTTTTGCCAAAGGAGTCGCCACCGCGGCGACCGTCAGTGTGCTCATCACCGGTTGCGCCGCGGACGGCTCCGGAATGACTGAAACCGGAGCCGGGGCGGCCATCGGCACCGCCACCGGTGCCGCGCTGGGCGCCATCATCGGTTCGCAGGGTGCCAATGCCGGCCGCGGCGCGCTGATCGGGGCGGTCGGCGGGGCCTTGCTCGGCGGCATGGCTGGGGCTTATATGGAGCAGCAGCGCAAGGACTTCCAGAAAGCGCTGGCGGCCGAGATCGCCTCCGGCGCCATCCGCGTCGAAAAACTGCCCAACGATGAGCTGTTGGTGGGGATGACCGGCGAGACCGCCTTCGAGGTCGATTCCGATCAGATTCAGCCCGCCTTCTACAGCACCATGGACCGGATCGCGGCGATCGTGAACAAGTACGGCAAGACTGAACTGGTGGTCGCGGGCCACACGGACAATACAGGGTCTATCGAGCATAACCAGTTGTTATCCGAGCGCCGTGCCGGGTCGGTGGATCGCTATCTGGAAGGCCAGGGCGTGGTCCCGGCGCGTATCTCCTCATCGGGCTACGGCAAGCTGCGGCCGATCGCCGGCAACGAGACGGAGGCCGGCCGCCGTCTGAATCGTCGCGTCGATATCACCATCGTGCCCATCACCGAGGGCAGTTGACGCGCGCGTCTTCGCTAGTTACGGCGAAAAAACATCCGGATTGATCCACAGATGTCACAGATGTTCACAGATGAAGAAGAATATCTGTGCTCATCTGTGCTCATCTGTGGATCAGCTTTCCGACCCAGGGCCTCGGCGGAAACCTCGTAGGGTGGACCAGCGCAGCGCAGTCCACCAGCGGTGGCGCGGGATTCGGTGGACAAAAGCTCGTGCTTGTTCGACCCGAGCGGCCGAAACCATGACCAAGGCCCTGCTAACTTACTTGCCCTCTTCGGGCGCCGTCGCCGCGGGTGTTTCCTCGGGCGTCGGCGCCGCCGCGACCGACAGCAATTCCACATCGAAGATCAGGGTCTGATTCGCCATCGGGCCGCGTTCGCCGTAGGCCAGCGTCGGCGGGACGAAGAGCTTGATCTTGCCGCCCTCCTTGATGAGTTGCAGCCCCTCGGTCCAGCCCTCGACGACTTCGTTCAACTGGAAGGAGGTTGGCTCTGCGCGCGAATAGGAGCTGTCGAACTCCTTGCCGTCGACCAGGGTTCCGCGGTAGTTCACGCTCACCTGATCGGTTGGGCTGGGGGTCTTGCCCTTGCCTGCTTCGACGATCTGATATTGGAGCCCGCTGGCGGTCGTGACCACGCCCGGTTGCTTGGCGTTCTCCTCCATGAATTTCTTGCCGGCTTCGATCATCTTCTGCTCCTGTTCAGCGGCCTTTGCCTTCTGTTCGGCGACGATCTTGCGTTTGAGATCCATCAGCGTGGTGCGCATGTCCTGGGCCGGAATCAACGGTTCGGCGCCGGAGATCGCGTCCTCAATGCCCTTGACGATCGCCGCCGTGTTCATCTCGACGCCCTGGCGTTTGAAGTCGCCGCCGATCTGATAGCCCAGGCTGTAATTGACGCGTGCGGTCTCATCCGCGATGTTCAGGGAGTCGGCGGCCGATAAGAGGCCATAAGGGATCGTCAGGAGTGCAACGCCGATCAGGGGGCGGATTCTCATCTTTACAGTGCTCCAGTGAGTTGGGGTTCGATGACGGGCGGGGAATACTACCAAGATCGCTCGGTGAAAAAAAATAAGGCCGGCTTGCGCCGGCCCTAAAGCTCTTCTCGAGCGTTCAGAGTTCAGATGGATCGCGAGTCGGTCATTTGGTCGGGAAGACACAACCCGCCACCGGGGTCTTGTACCAGTCGAGCGCGTTGGCACCGCTGGTGTTCACCCAATCCACGAAGTCAGGATAGCAGAGATGGACCTGCTGTTTCTCCAATGGTTGCTGCCATTCATCGGGCAGATTGACCGCCCAGGGCAAACCGTGATCTTTAGTCTTGTAGTAACGGCCGACGGCGGGGTCGCTGCCCTCGTTGCTCCAGCCAAAGAGCCAGTTCTTGTGTTTTGCCGTCGGCGGATGGTTGGGCAAGTGCGTCTCACGCAGACGGTCGCCGACGATGTAGATGAAGGGGTTATAGGGTGCTGAACCGAGTTCCTGACGGGTCAGCGCGCGCGTGAAGCGCGCCTTGAAGTGGATTGTCGGCCCCTGATCGGCCGCGCAGTTGCGATCCGCGTTGAACTTGGCCGTGTAACAGGTGCGGGTGGTCGCGTTCTTGCCGGCGATGATTTTCGTGTCTTCGGTGAGGATCAGGGTCAGGCGCGTCTGACCGGGCTCACTGACCAGCGGCGCAGTGGGTTGATTATCGACCCAAACGCCGGCCGATTCGAGCGTGTCCGGCTGCAGTTGGGGGAAGTTGATCCCGAACCCGTGTGAATAGGCTGAGCCGCGCGCCTTGATTTGGAAGTGGCCTTCCAGTTCACGGATCTCGCCGGCCGCGTTCCGCCCTTCGTCCAGGGTATAGGCCAGCACCAGATCGTTCAGGTCGTAGTCACCTTCCAGCGGCCACAGGTCCTCGAACGCCAACTGGGCGCGCCCCTGGTCGTGCGGGTAGGTCACCCGGGTGGTCAGCAGCGGGTCTTCCGGATAGTCGTCCAGGGTGTCCGGAATGCCGTCGTGGTCCAGGTCGCTGCCATTGACGTAGTTCAACTCAATGATTTCCTCAGTCTTGATCGCGTCGATCGGGTTGGACTCGACCGCGAACATGACATCGTTGAAGTCATGGTCGCCGCCGCTACGCCGCAAGTCTTCCATGCCCAGCACCAGGCGTTGCCCCCAGGAGTCCTTGAGCAGCACCATATGCTTGCGAAGCTCCGCGGTGTCCTCCGGGTTCAGCGTGCTCAGGCTGTAGAACACGGGATAGCGTTGAGTATCCGAATTGACTCCCAAGGTGCTGTGCCAACCATTGGCGACGACGAAAAATCCGATGCGGGTGGCGGCTGGGAACTGTCCCAGATGGATGCGGTGACCGGTCTTCATGCCCAGCTTACTGCCGCCGGCGGTCGAGTAGGACGCGTTGGGCAGGATGATGATGTGATTGATCGCGGCCGCGCTCAGGGGCGGCTGTCCCTCCGGGTAGGTGAAATAGCCGAACACGTTCTTTGCGGCCGCACCCTCGTGCAGGAAGGTCAGCCAGACGTCCGCCGGCTTGATCAACTGCACAACCGCCGAGTCGTCATCGGCGATCAGGTTCTGCGATTGGGTGCGGATATCTTTCTGCTCCGGCAGGGTGTCGGCAATGCGCTTCATGAGCGCGGCGTCGATGCTGACCAGGTTCTGGTCGAGCGCGAGCGGGATGCCGGCCGAGTCGTGGTTGAGTCTGTAGGTCTCGGCGAGGCTGTTGCCCGGCGTGGCGCTGAACAGGAACGCATACCGGTTTGGTGCACCCTGAGCGGTCATCGACAGGGCCGCGCAGCAGAGTGCGATGGACGAGCCGAGCAGGGTGCGCCGGGGGAGCTTGATGAATCGCTTGGTCATGGAAGGTTCCAGAGGGGTGCGGGCCAGGATGCCGGTTTTCTGAGTGCGCCGCCGAGGGTGTGTTAGCGTCGGGTGCGGGCTCGCCGGTTCCTGTGTGCTTGAGTGTGTCGGACTTACTCGAAGGTGTGAACGATGACGCCGCTGCCATCTAGATCCAGGGTGGCGGTGTTGGGTATCCCAAAGACGCCGACGCGCACTGTCAGTTGCGTGGTGCCGACAGGCACCCGGACCTTACGCTCGAAGGTGCCTGTGGCGTCGGTCAACCCCTTGTCGAGCACGCGGGTCTCTTGACCTTCGGCGTCCAAGGCTTCCAGGATTTCGACTGAGCGCAGGTCGGCCGGGGCGCCTTCCACATCAAAGGCCGCGATCTGCACCCAAAGATCCTGCTCGGCGGTGTACTGGAAGTCCGCATCGGGTGAGACGACATCTTTCAACCCGCCCGATCCGGGCGCGGTCCGCGTCGTGGTTGCCGGCTGGAAGTCCGCATCGGGTGAGACGACATCTTTCAACTGCGCGGCGGCGAACGTGCTGGAGCAGGCGGCGGCCAGCAGGAGGGCGGCGGCGAAGCGGATCAGCGTGTTGGTCGTCATGTCGGGCCTGCTTTCCAAGTCGGTCTGGTTCGGAATCTGTTGTTCAGTATACTGCAAAAGTAATGCCACGCACATTTTATTGAAATAACAAAAGGATATCGGTCACTCGCCGGAGTGTATCACTTTCTCGGATCGATGGTGAAGCGAGATTGCGTCGCAGATTGCAAAGCGCCGGTGCATCGGCGAACGCGGCAAGGGGTGGGTGAATTGCATTTTGCAATTAAGGCGGGCGACGTAGCGGTCAGCGTGCGGGGCCGGTTAACCTCAGTCCGGTAATCGCTCGCGCCGCGGTGCCAAGTTCGCCAAGACATGCAGTGAGACTCGGCGCACGCGTTTCGCGCGTGCCGAGCGAGCCCTTCGCTGGCCGCTGTTCAGGTGAAGGGTCGCGCCTGGCGGCGCATCTTCTCGACGATGGCATAGACACCGACGTGTCGATTGGGGCTCAGATGTTCTTCCAGGTGGAGTCCCTCGAAGAGCGCGTCCACGTCGGTCGCCTCGATGTCTTCAGCGGTCTTGCCTGAGAACAGGGTGACCAGGATCGCCACCACGCCCTTGATGATCGCCGTGTCGCAGTCGCCGGTGTAGTGGAGCTTGGGCGGCGTGCTCGTGTCGGGATGGACCGCCAGGTGGACCGTGCTCATGCACTCCCTGACCCAGTTATCTTCGGTCTTGTCGGCGGCCGCCATGGTCGGCAGACGTTCCCCGATCTCCACCAGGTACTGGTAGCGCTGGTCCCAGTCACCGAGCAGGTCGAAGTCTTCGATGACGGCCTTGACCTCGTCACTGATCATGGTGAAATCCTGTCGGTTGTTGCGGGAGCGGGAGCACGCGGTCAGACGCTGAACGATTCCCCGCAGCCGCAGGTGTTCTTGACCTGTGGGTTGCGGAATTCGAAGCCTTGATTGAGCAGGCTGGACCGTACGAAGTCGATCTCCATGCCATCGATCCGTGTCAGGCTGGTCGGGTCGACTACCACCTTGATCCCATGGCTTTCAAAGACTTGATCCTGATCATCCACGGCGTCGGCGTAATCGACCTCGTAGGCGTAGCCCGTGCATCCGCTCTTCCTGGTGCCGACCCGCAGGCCGAGACCGTGCCCGCGTTTATCGAGCATACCGGCCACGTGGCGGGCGGCCGCTTCGGTGAGTATGACTGCCATCTGGTAAACCTCCGTCAAAACCAACTCATGGGTCACCAGATAGCCCTGAGGGTGCGCTATTTCAAGATCGTCTCAGTGCCGATGTTCCGCCACGTCCATGCTGGCGACCGAGGCCATGTCCATCAGGCCGCGCATCAGTCGGGCGCGCTCATCGGTCGGGATGGTCTCGATCAGCGCCTGTTTGTCTTCCGGGCTCAGCGGCAAATGGGCGCAGAGCAGGTTGACCAGATCGGCGTCGGCCATTTTCTGCACATCATCCCAGGGCACCTCGACCCCGCGCAGAGTGCAGTAGGCTTTGAGTGACCCGAGAAACCCGTTGCGGTCGGTGAGCGTTACGGTTTCCTCGTGATAATCCGCGGCGAAACGTTCCCAATCCGCGGAAACCCGCCGGTAGCCGTGGCGTCCCTCCACCTCGGACCGGACCTGGAAGCGGCACATGCCGGTCAGGACCAGCACGATGCGCCCGTCCGTCGTCTCGCTGTAAGAGGTGATGCGGCCGGCACAGCCGATGTGGTGAATCTCCGGGACCTCGTCCAGCAAGGTCTCGCTGGTCGGCTGGACCATGCCGATCACGTGTGCCTCCGCCAGCGCGTCGGTCACCATATTGAGGTAGCGCGGTTCGAAGAGATTCAGCGGGAGCTGAACGCCCGGCATCACCACCGCGCCGGGGAGGGGGAAAATCGGAATCTCGACGGGCAGATCGGCAAATTTCGGGAAAAACGGGCTGCGGCTCATGGCGGGCTCCGGGGGCGGTCGGCCATCGGGATCGGGCGGTCATTGCGCGTGATGCCGCAGAATTGGGGACGACTTTCAGGGTTCCTAGCACCCGGCTGAGAGAACCACGCGAGGCTGCCGCGGGTCTCGCCGCGCGCGGCTTGTCGGGTGTCCTCGCGAAGGATTTCCGTGTGGACTCCCGTGCGTCCCGGTCCAATTGCCTTTAGACTGGCGGCCGGTCCTGACGCACACTCGCCAGATCGCGGGATGTGCCGCGCAAACGTCTGTTTACCATGGGGGAGTTCCAGCATGTCGACGATCGCAGACTTCGAGGCCCGCACGGCATCCTGTAAGACTGTCGCCGACTTCGCGGCGCTGGCGCGGGACGCCGCCGCGGTCGACGCGGGCTATGCCAAGACATTGATCGAGAAGGCGCAGGCCCAGGCTAAGGGGCTCGCCGACTTGCTGGATCTGGCGGCGACCCTCAAGGCCCAGGGCGAGGCCGCCGCGGCTCTGGATCTCTACAAGAAGGCTGCCCGCCATCTGGACGGCATGGCGGACACCGTCGCCTATGCCACGGGCTATCTCGAGGTTTTCGCCGATCCGGCCGCCGCCCGCAAGGTGCTGGAGGACGCGGAGACCGACTGCCAGTTCCCCAAGGACTTCGCTGAGTTGGCCGGCGGGTTCAAGGGAATCTGCGGCGATCAAGCCAAGGTTGCCGAACTGATGGAGCAGGCTGCCGAGTTCGCGATGAGTGGTGAAGAGCACCTGGATCTGGCCCGCGGCTACTGGGATCTGCTGGGTGATCGGGCGTCGGCGGCCGCGGCCTTTGCCAAAGCACTGCCCGAGGTCAACGAAAAGAACCAACTTCTGGAACTGGGTGGATTCATCGCCTCCCAGGTGGGTGACCCCGAGCTGGGCAAACGTTTCTATGCCAAGGCCGAGGAGAAGCTCGCCTCCGCTGCCGAGCGCATCAAGCTCGCCGAGGCGGTGCTCAAGGACACCGGTGACAAGGGGTACGCCGCTGCGGTCTACAGCCGCGCCGCCGACCGGTTGACTCAGCCTAATGACCTGATGGCCGTGGCCGCCAATCTGGTCGACCAGCTCGGTGATCAGGCGGCGGCTGCCGCCATTTACCGCAAGGCGATGGCCGCCATGAGCGATCTGGGTCAGTACACCAAACTGTTGGAGGCGGTCGACGCGCGGATCGGCGACCAGGGGTTTGGCCGGGAGATTCTGGAGCGCGCCGCGGCCGTTGCCGCCGGGACGCCGGATTACCTGGATCTTGCCCGCCGCGCGGTCGTCACCATCGGGGATCAGGAGCTGGCCAGGGGACTGCTCGGCAAGGCCGAGGAACAGGTGTCCTCCGTCGGGGAGATGAAGAACGTGGTGGCGGCGGTCAAGGAACATTTCGCCGGGATGCGAGACTGGGTCGCCCAAGTCGAGGAAAAGCTCGCCCGGCGTGAAGCCAACCAGGAGAAATATGCGCTCTTCCAGGAGCGGGAGAAGAGTGCCGATTCGGCGGTCAAGACGCTGAAGCTGGCGGATGCCGTGATGGCCGAGTTGGAAGACCGCTTCTATGCGCAAAAGCTGTTGGCGGATGCGCAGCAGCGGCTGGAGGAGGAGGGCTGGGACTTCTCCAAGGCCCGTAAATTGGTGGAGGGCGTGAGCCGCCATCTCGGCGACAGTGCTTGGGCGGAGCGCCTGCTGCAAGATGCGGGTGAACGGATTCAAGGGTTCGCGGGGGTGAGCGCGGTGGCCGAGTCCGCGGTCGAACTCCTGCCGGACCGCGAGCGGTCGCGCGCTCTGGTCGCCGACCTGCTGGACGGTTTTGCACGGCAGTTGGGCGCCGCGGCCGGCGTCTATGACCTGACGAAACTTGCCGCCGTGCGCGGGCGCCTGCTGGGCGATGCCGCGGGCGCCGCGGCCATGCTGGCACAAGCCGCGGGGCAGGCGGCCAGCCACTTCCAATTCGCCGAACTGGCGCGCGTTGCCCGCGATCTGGGGTTGGACGCGCCGGCGCGCGACCTGGTCGCGCAGGCGGCCGCGTGCTGCATAGCTGCCGGCCAGGCTCGGCAACTCGCCCGGCGGCTGAGTGCGGATGGGGTTGATCAGGATCAGATTCGTGCGGTCTACGGCGGGCTCAAGGACCGTCTGAGTCAGTCCGCCGAGCAGGTGGAGTGGGCGGAGTCGATCGTCGATCTGTTCGGTGACCGCGCCTGGGCCAAACAAGAGCTGGATGCGCTGGCGCAGTCGGCCCCGGCGGCGGAGGCCGCTGAGATCGCCAGGCGCGCCCGGCGGCGCGCGGCGCACGCCTGAGCTCAGCGGGGAGCGGGACGATGCTTGATACGCTGTTCCATGCGTTTGAAAAGTTCCTGGCGGCAGTCTTGCTGAGCCTGATCGCGGTCGTGGCCTTGATTGCGGTGGGGGAGCTTGGCTATCTCCTGTATCTTGACATGACCAGTCCGCATGGCCTGTTGATGGGCCTGAACGAGTTGTTCGAGATCTTCGGCATGTTTCTCATGGTGCTGATCGCGATCGAACTCATGTCAAGTATCTATATGTATATGAAGGATAAATCAGTGCACGTGGAGATGATGTTGCTGATCGCCATCACGGCGCTGACGCGCAAGGTCGTGATCCTGGATAAGGAGACGACAGACGCCATGACGATGCTGGGCATCGCGGCCCTGCTCGGGACACTGATCGGCGGCTATTACCTGGTCAAGCGGCAGGACGTGACGGAGACGCACCGATGATGGCGCTGCCGTTCGTTCTCGCCGCGCTTGGCCTGGGCGCCTTGTTCCTGCACCAACGCGGCGTGGCGCTGGGCGCCTGGGTCCTGGCGCTGGCGGCGTTGCTATGGCTGTTCCACCTGCACGTCACCGATCCCCTGCCGCTCGCCTTTTAGGGGCCATCAATCATGTTACGGACCCTGTCCTTGCGTCTGAATGCCCTCGGTCTGCTCGCCATCGTCGGCGTGCTGGCGTTTGCCTTTGTGGATCAGGTCATCCACGGCGACCTGCCCTGTCCGCTGTGTTTGTTGCAGCGGGTGGGCTTCGTGCTGGCCGGCTTTGGCTTGGCACTGAATCTGGCCTGCGGGCCGCGGGCCAGCCATTACGGCGTGGTGATCCTTGGCGCCGCCGCCGGCGGTGTGGTGGCCCTGCGTCAGGTCTTGCTGCACATCGTGCCGGGCACGGGGACTTACGGGGAGCCGTTGCTGGGATTGCATTTCTATAGTTGGGCGGCGCTGCTGTTCGGGCTGATCATTGTCGGCACGGCCGTTCTGCTGCTGTTCGACGGCGGTTTAAATCGGTCGGATGACCGCTCCGGTGATCAGTCGGCGGGTCCGGGGCGCCTGGGCTTGCTGGCCTTGGTGCTCTTCACCCTGATGGTGTTGGCAAACATCCTGTCGACCGGCCTCGAGTGTGGGCTCGGTCTCTGCCCGGACAATCCCACGAACTACGAATGGCTCGCTCCGCCGCCGCGCACACCCTAGGCCGATCGTGACCCGGGTCGCGGATTCGTCCGACGGTGATCCGCTTCCAGAGGTTAGAATGCCCGCAAAGGCAATAACCCTAACGGCCGCAGGCAGACCCCCTCGATGAATCAGTTCACCAAAGACGAGGCGTTGGAGCGCGACGTCAAGCTTTTCACGGCCCTGCTGGGCGAGGTCCTGCGCGAGCACAGCCGCAAGCGGGTCCTGGTGATCGTGGAGCGTTTGCGCGACGGCTTCATGCAGTTGCGCGAACAGGAAGATGCGGCGGTGCGCGACCGGCTGATGAAGCGTATCGACGGGCTGGACGCCCAAACCCTGTCGGAGGTGATCCGCGCCTTCACCATCTATTTCGGGCTGGTGAATACGGCGGAGGAACTCAACGCCTATCTCTACCGCATGGATCGGATCAGCTCCGGCGAGCGGTTGTGGATCGGCTCACTCGACGACACCGTGCGCCAACTGCACGCCGACGGGGTGAGCGCGGAGAACTTCCAGAGCTTGCTCGACCATCTGGTCTATCTGCCGGTGTTCACGGCGCACCCGACCGAGTCCAAGCGCCGCACGGTCATGGACACCTTCCGGCGCATCTTCCTGATCGCCCAGGGTCTGCATCGCGAGCGGCTCAACGAGGAGGAACTGGAGGAACAACTCCAGGCGATCCTGACCGAGATCCAGATTCTGTGGAAGACCGATGAGGTGCGGGTCCATAAGCCTCAGGTCACCGATGAGGTCAGCCAGGGTCTGCATTATTTCCGCGAATCCCTGTTCAAGGCGGTGCCTGAACTCTACCGGTATCTGGAGAAGGCGATCCGCCGCACCTATGGACCGGCCAGCGGGATTCGGGCACCGAGCTTCATCCGCTTCGGGTCCTGGATCGGCGGCGACCGTGACGGCAACCCCTTCGTCAAGCCCGAGACCACGGAACTGGCGGTGCGCCTGCACCACGAACTGGTGCTGGAAGAATATCAGCGGCGGGTGGAGGGGTTGCGGCGCATGCTCAGCCACTCGGTACCCATGTGCCAGCCCTCGCCGGCCTTTCTTGACAGCCTGGACGCCGATGAGGACTACTGGCTCAACACCATGGGTGAGAGCCTGCGCCGCCATGTCAACGAGCCCTATCGGCGCAAACTCGCCATCATGGCGCATCGCCTCGCCGCCAATCTGGCGCGCGTGCGTGCGCGGATTCGCGGTGCGCACCACGAAGTCCTGCCGGCGGGCTATAACGGCGATCGGGAGTTTCTCACCGACCTCTATCTCATCCGCGACTCACTGATCCACCACGGCGACGCGAACGCCGCGGCCGGTCCCTTGCAGGACCTGATCCGGCTTGCCGAGGGTTTCGGTTTCCACCTGGTCCACATGGACTGCCGCCAGGAATCCACCCGGCATACCCAGGCGGTGACTGAACTCTTCGCCCGCCAGTCGGGCGCACCCTATTACCAGGCGTTCGACGAGGACCAGCGCCTGATGGCGCTGGCCGAGGCGATCGCGCATCCGCACCCTTTCATCGTCGACAAGGCGACACTGACCCCGGAGACGCGTGAAACGCTGGAGACCTTCGAGGTCATGGCCCGCCTGCGCGCCGAGATCGGCACCGGCTGCTTCGGCCAGTACGTCATCTCCATGACGCACGCCGCCAGCCATGTGATGGAGGTCATGCTGCTGGCGCGTCTCGCCGGACTGGCCGGGCGCGACCGCGACGGCTGGTTCTGTCACATCCAGATTTCACCGCTGTTCGAGACCATTGAGGATCTGGGCCATATCCAGGGGGTCATGTCCACCCTGTTCGACAATCCGACCTATAGCGCCTTGCTCAAGGCGTCCGGCAATCGCCAGGAAGTCATGCTCGGCTATTCGGATTCCTGCAAGGATGGCGGCATTCTGTCCTCCAGTTGGAGTCTCTACGATGCGCAGCGCAAGGTGATCGCGCTGGCCGATGACCGGCAGGTGTCCTGCCGCATTTTCCACGGTCGCGGCGGCACCGTTGGGCGCGGCGGCGGCCCGACCCACGAGGCGATCCTGGCCCAGCCGGTCGATACGGTGCATGGTCAGATCAAATTCACCGAGCAGGGCGAGGTGCTGTCCTACCGCTACGCCAATCCGGAGACCGCCCGCTACGAGCTGATCATGGGGATCAGCGGGCTCATCAAGGCCAGTCGGTGTCTGATCGAACCACTCACGGAGGATCGCAACGATTATTTGGGAATCATGGACGAGCTCGCGCGTTACGGCGAGGAAGCCTATCGCACGATGGTGCACGACACGCCGGGGTTCATGGATTATTTCTATGAATGCACCCCACTCGATGCGATTGCCCTGTTGAACATCGGCTCACGGCCGTCGCACCGCAAACCGGGCAACCGCACACTGTCATCCATCCGCGCCATCCCCTGGGTCTTCGGCTGGGGTCAGTCCCGTCTGACCCTGCCGGCCTGGTTCAGCGTGGGTCAGGCCTTGGAGCGCTGGCGCGGCAGCGATGTGCAGCGGCTCGCCAAACTCCAGCGCATGTATCACGAGTGGCCCTATTTCCGGGCGCTGTTGTCCAATACCCAGATGGCCCTGTTCAAGGCCGAGATGCACATTGCGCGCGAGTACCTGCGCCTGGCGCAGGATCGCCCACGCGCCGAAGTCATCTACGGGTTGATCGAGGCGGAATACGAGCGCACCCGCACCCAGGTGCTGAATGTCGCCGGGCTGCGCGGGCTCATGGAGGAAACGCCGGAACTGGCGCAGTCGCTGTCGCGTCGCAACCTCTACCTGGATCCCCTGAACCACATTCAGGTCGCGGCTCTGGCCCGCTATCGCGGCGAGACCGACGAGACCAAGCGTGAGGAGTGGCTCGACCCGCTGCTGCGCTCCATCAATGCCATTGCGGCGGGGATGCGCAATACCGGGTAATTCGATCAATGTTTTAGAGCTATCGTGGACCATGGCTATACGCCGGACAGATGTTCTTGCATTCGTCGATTGGACAGCCCAGATATATATTGCGGGCGCAACGAAAATTCAGAATCCAATCCGGCGTGCTGAAGTTACTCTAGATAGAACATGTCGTGCACTCGCGGTGTGTTTAACCGAGATGGAGCCACACACGTTCTTCAATGTAGGATTGCGTCTTTATCACGGTTGGTATCGCGGGCTGACGCGCACCGAGAACCGAGATGCGATGAGAATGCTAGAGTCGAGTGCGGATTTCGAGTTCCCAAAGTTCGACCGCGTCGTTTTCCGGCGGCCAATCGGGTATAGCGAGAATCTAATCAACGCATTGCCGCACCGAAGAAGGCAGAAAACGCCGCAGATAGAACTCCCAGATACCTGCCGCCCGGCGGCTGACTCTCATGGGGATGAACGTGAAAAAATGGTCGATACCGCGCTTGCTTGCGATTTGGTGACTCATGCACGGTTTTATCCTGCGGACTGGCGGGTGATCCTGGCGGAGGATGATGATTTTGTGCCGGCAGCCTTCGTTTCCGAGGCGTGGTCGAAGGATAAAGGCGGCCGTACGCTACTGTTACGCCGACGACAACAAAGTAAACATCTTGAACTTACCGGGATCCTTAGAGAGGATGCGACATGATTCCAACGACTGATCGGCTTCGCGACGAGCTCTCGCTGTTTTCAGATGTGGGAACAGACGCTCCGGTTGTCCACGAGGACTCCCGTCATGTCAAGGTTATTCTGTATCGCAATGGCGTCAAGTTGTCACTGCATTTCGACAAGCATACCGGCTCTGTTGTTCAGTCGTCTAACGAGACGGATCCTGTCACCCGCTACCCGAGTTTCCGCGCGGTGCTTGCGTCTAAGGCATTTGCCGACTTGCGCACCTGGGCTGGTTCGCAACACAGAATTTTAAGAAGCTCAGGCGACGAGGCGCTGTTGCTTCCGGTGTCGGGATCGATGACTATCGATACTGAGAATATTGATGTTAGTCTCGATAACATTGACCACTTTCTTACAGCTATCCGTGGAGAGGGTGAGTGCTTAAGAACGCTCTTGATTGATGGCCCCGCAGGTGTTGGTAAGACCATCCTCATAGAGCGATTAGCACTGCGCCGTTCCCGCAGTTTTATGCAGGTCCAGGCGCCACTTCTCTTACATGTTCAGAGTAGGGGCCGAGTCTTGTCTTTTTTGCAGGATTTGATTGCTTACAGTCTGCAGACCATGCGCGTGCAGGTTACCTATGACCAACTTCCAGTCTTGGTTAGACACGGATTGGTGCAGCTCGCGATCGACGGTTTTGATGAGCTAGGCGATCCCGAAGGCTATGATCTTGCTTGGGCACAACTGGCTCAAACGATCGAAGATATCGAAGGGCAGGGGGCATTGATCCTTGCGGGTCGTGAGACGTTCATTGGTCGGGAACGGCTTCTGAAAGCGATTCCCCGCCTGGGGTGGGCGCACCACCGGCTGGGCGTGCTGAGCTTGAAAGCCGTGGATCCTAACGATGCCAAGCGCTGGCTTAGGAATCGCGACTGGCAGGAACACGAAATAGCGAGAGCGGAAAAATGGGGGCTATTCGAGCAGGGATCATACGCTTTGCGCCCTTTCTTTCTCTCCCAGTTGGCTGGCTTGGTGAAGGACGGTGAAGGCGCTTCCGGCAAGAACACTGAGTTCCTGGCTACTCCGCCGCTGATTCATTTGATGAAAGCTATGATCACACGCGAAGCCGGAAAATTCGGTGATCGTGTTCAGAGCGTCATGAATCAAGAGCAGCGCGAGCAATTCATACTGCAAGTGCTGGTCGAGGCGGCTCGGGATATTGCGGAGAACCAAACTGAATCGGTCGACGAGGAGATGCTGCTCTGGTTTGTGGAAGTGGTTCTCGGTGATGGTTGCGACGACACTATCAAGCGACTGCTGAAGAACCGGATTCTCGTTCTTGCGTTTCTTGTTAATGATGACCGTCATGGCTATCGCCGGTTTGCGCATTCCGAGTTTTATAATTTTTTTCTTTCTCACTCAGCCATAAACGCTGTCCGAGATAAGGAGGTTCCGAAGTTTCTCCGCCGCACAATCCTTGGGGCGGATTTTCTGGTGAGTTTTGGCACTGTATTCGAGTCTATACCATCCGTCCAAGCGCAGACCTTTCTTAAGGTTGGACAAGATCTCTTGTCAAAAGCGTCGAATCTAGATCGATCTGGACGTAACATCGCTGCACTTCTCTTAGCCGCACTTCCCGTCTCGGATTTGCCGAACGGCGTGGGGATCGTTGGTGCCAATGTGGACGATGCAGTTATCAGGGGTACGGCTCAGTTCGCACACATTGCCGATAGCTCTATCAATCAATTCGATCTTAGAGGGGCGGATATTTCAGGGGTTTCATTCGATTCGGTGGGGGTCAGCACGCTCATCGCGGATGAAACCACCCGCCTTTCATCATCATTTCCCGACGTCGGTTGGATTCAGCTGGTGTCGGAAAGAAGCTTGGATAAGACGCTGGACGGAGCGCGCGCAATCGACTGGATCGATCGTCATGGAAGACGTCCGATGAACGTGGATGGTTCGATTGTGCCTGTCGAGGTGAAGGATCACGATCTCTATAAGCTACTGGAAAGGGCATGCCGGGTGATGCTGCGTCATCACTGGATACGCAGTCCGGGTGATGATCGTGAGGCGCTTCTTGTAAGAGCCCCTTGCTGGCATGAACTTGAAACGTTGCTGATCAATTGGAATCTCTTGACCAAAGAAGATAGCAGGCAAGTCGGAGGTAGGCCTTCCACTTTTTATCACATAAAAAATGCGGCCGATATCCTCGCTGACAATCCAGAAAAAGAAGAAGTCGTAGGCTTTCTTCAGGAGATGGTAGCACGCATCCGTAACGCGTTGGTTTGCTAGCAGTTGTAGTCGATTTCACTCGTCCCGACAGTCCGAATGTTTGGCGCTGCGCAGTCGGTCGAGGTTTGGTTGCGGAAAACCTCCTCGTTTTTCAATTGTTTTCGGTTGGCGAAACCTCCCGCGTCGCGATATCGGTGCCGGGATACAGAGCAAGACGGTCATAGCTGTCGCCAGATCACCGGTTTGGCCCGAAATGATTACGTTACGTTTACAAAGGCTAAGAGTCAATGCAGCCACCCGGATGGCGACCAGCAGAGCGATGGTCGCCGTTCGCCTGGCGCGCTGACCGTCAGCGCAACATAAGGCCGAGTTCATACTCCAGGTTGTAGTGGCCGAACACCAGATTCGCCTCGCGGCTGAGGTCTTCGAACAGGTCCATCGGATCCTCACCGGCCGCGATGCGCTCACGCACCATGGCCTCCAGGATGTCTTTGAAACTTTGTTTCATCGCGAATCTCCGGAAGGAATAAGGACGCGCGGGCCAAGCGGGCATTGTGATCACGGCGCCCGGTCCCGCGCACCACGAAGATGGGTCTGGTCCACGCCTTCGCTCACTCAACAGTGTAGCACCCGATCGGCGGATGTGTGCCGCAGGGTACGCTGTCAGTTGGTCGGCGCGGGGTGCACGGCTCAGGGTCGCTGCCGCGGTTCGTGGTCGTCGGCGGCGTCCGTCGCGGGCTGTTCTTGGGTCGAGGTCGGCTCCTCGCGTTTGGATCTCGAAGTCCTGGGTCCGATGAAGATGAGCCAGACGGCGACCCCGATGAAGGCGAAGAACTCGATGGCGGGTCCATTTATCTGCATCATCAACCTCGGGGGTCAGTAGGGTTAGGACGGCCGTCCGGATCCTTGGGATCGGCGGCCATGACCTCAACGGGGACGCGGGTAAGGCTTTTCTTGGCCGCTGATGTCGGATCTCCGCCGGCTCGGCGTTGTGTTCGCGGTCGGCGCGCACTACCCTCGCGCCTGAATCACTCTCACCACGAGCCCAGGTCCCGCAGTTGGAATGAAGCCCCTCTTCGTATTGCATAGCCATGGCCGTGGCGGGGCCGAGACCCACCTCTTTGACTTGGCGCAGACCTTGAGCCGTCGCGGCCACGCACCGGCCTACGCCGGGTCGGCGGATTCCTGGCTGATGGAGCGTTTCCGCGCGGCCGGCTTTCCCGGCGACGACCTGCCGATGCACGGTTTCTATGACCCTGCCTCGATGCTGCGGCTCGCCTGGATCGCGCGGCGCCGCGGTGCCGATCTGATCCATGGGCACCTGACCCGCGGCGCCAGGTATGCCGGCATCGGCGGGCGTCTGGCCGGGTTGCCGGTGGTGGCGACCGCCCACTCCACCAACGCGGGCAAGCATTTCGGCCGCGCCGATCGACTGATCGCGGTGAGTGGTGCCGTCCAGCGGTTTCTGGTTCAACAGGGCTATGACGCGCAGCGGATCAGCGTGGTCTATAACGGTGCCGCGGACCCGCTGACGTTGCCGCTGCAGTCGACCATGCGGCCAGGGTTGAATCTGCCTGCCGACGCGATCCTGTTCGGCGTTCTGGCGCGTTTCCTGCGCGACAAGGGTCAGGATGTGGCGATCGCTGCACTGGCGCATTGCGATCCACGGGTCCATCTGGCCCTGATCGGGGATCCGGCAACCCCGTGGGGCTTGGCGATGCGGGAGCAGGCGCGAACCGAGGGCGTCGCCGGACGTGTGCACTTCTGGGGATTCAGCGACACGGCGCCCCAGTTGATCCGCGAACTCGATGGATTGCTCGTCCCCTCGCGCCGCGAAGCCTTGTCGCTCGCGCTCATTGAGGCCGCGGCGGCTGGATTGCCGGTGATCGCCTCGCGGGTCGGGGGTATCCCGGAGGTGGTGGTGGATGAGGAGACCGGTCTGTTGGTTCCGAGTGAGGATGCGGCGGCGCTGGCCGCGGCCATGGGCCGGCTGGCCGGGGACCCGGCGCTGCGCGACCGGCTCGGGTCCAACGGACGCAGTCGGTTCCTGCGGCATTTCTCACTGGAGACGATGGCGGATGGCGTCGAGGCCGTGTATCTGCGGGCGCTGGCCGGGGCACGGCGATGAGCGGCATCTCGATCCTGATGTATCACCAGGTGGGCGACTTCCGACGCGTCCGGACGCATCGTGCGGTCTATTGCCATCAGCGCCGCTTTGCCGCCCAGATGGCCTTGCTCAAGCGGCTGCAGTGCAGCGTGCTGACCATGGATCAGGTCCAGGCGTGTCTGGCCGGTGCCCGTCCGGTGCCGCCGCGGGCGGTGGCCATCACCTTCGACGACGGCTATGAGAATTTCTACACGTTCGCCTTGCCCTGGCTGCAGCGCTATGGGTTCGCGGCCACGGTCTATGCGGTGGCGGGCCTGATCGGCCGTCCGGCGCACTGGCTCCAGACCGATGGGTTGCCCGACGCGCTGCTGATGGACGCCCCGCGGCTGCGCGAGATCCGCCGCGCCGACATCCAAGTGGGTTCTCACGCCTTGAGTCATGTGCCGCTGGCCGGGCTCTCCGGTCCGGCGCTGGACTCCGAGTTGTCGGGCAGTCGGCGGCTCTTGGAGGACCTGCTCGGCGAGCCGGTCACTCACCTTTGCTACCCTTATGGCAGTCACGATCCGGCCGTGGTCGCGGCGGCGGCCGGCGCGGGCTATGCCACGGGCGTGACCTGTCTGCGCGCCCGGGCGACCCGCGCCTTCGATCCACTCGCCCTGCCGCGCAAGGCCATTTCGTTCGGCGATGATCGGCTGGGCTTCCTTTGGAAGCTTCTGGTCAAGCACCGGCCCAAGGGGTCGGCGGTGGTCCGCGCGCCGGACCGGTGACAGTCTTGAATCCATTGATGTCCAGAATGAAATTCCCCTACGGCCTGAGCGATTTCGCCACCCTGATCCAGGACGGCTACTGGTATCAGGATCGCACCGAGCGGATTGCGCTGTTGGAAGCGGCAGGCCGACAACTGATCTTTATCCGGCCCCGCCGCTTCGGCAAGAGTTTGCTGCTGTCGATGCTGGAGCACTATTACGATCTCAATCGGGCCCATGATTTCGATGCCCTGTTCGGCCGGTTGGCGATCGGCCACAGTCCCACGCCGCTGCACAACCAGTATTTCGTGATGAAGTGGGATTTCTCGCTGGTGCAGGCGCAGGGGGACCTGCGCGAGATCGAGGCGGCGCTGCATCAGCACCTCAACGACCGCATGTCCAAATTCAAGAGCGATTACGCGGGGCGTCTGGATGCCACCATCGAAATTCATCCGCAGAACGCACTGTCGTCTTGGGAATCGATGCTGGCGGCGGTCGCGCAAACGCCTCACAAGCTCTATCTGTTGATCGATGAATACGATAACTTCGCCAATGAGGTCTTGATGGCGGGTGCGCACTCCAGTCAGGCCCAGGACCGCTACCAGGCGCTGCTCTATGGCGAAGGCTTGTTGAAGACCGTGTTCAAGGCGGTCAAGGCGGGAGCCGGCGGCCTGGGATTGGATCGGGTCTTCATCACCGGCGTATCGCCGGTGGTGCTGAGTGACATGACCAGCGGTTACAACGTCGGCGAGAGTATCTACCTGGAGCCCGACTTCAATGACCTGTGCGGCTTCACCGAGGCCGAAGTAGCGACCGTGCTGGATCATCTGGCGCAGGAGTGCGGGAACGACAGTGGGCCGGCCGTCTGGTCATCCGCCGCGGCGCTTGAGACCATGCGCACCTTCTACAACGGCTATCGCTTCAGCGAGGACGCCACGGCGAGTCTCTACAATCCAACCCTGACGCTCTATTTTCTGAAAGCCCTGCAGCGGCATGGCGAGCCGCCGCGGCGGCTGTTGGATGAAAACCTGGCGATGGACCGCGGCAAGTTGATCTACATCGCCGACCTGCCGCACGGCGAGGCGCTGCTGGTGCAAGCCTTGAGCGGTGACACGACTGTGACGATTCCGGAGTTGGCGCGGCGCTTCGGGGTGGCCGAGGTCTTGGCGGCGACCAAAGACCAGCCATTCATGGCCTCGCTGCTCTACTATTTCGGTATCCTCACCCTGGCGGGCGAGGGGGAACTGGGCAAGCTGATCCTGAAGATCCCTAACCTGGTCGCGCGCGCGCTCTATGTGGAGCGGCTGCGTGAACGCTGGCTGCCGGATGCGTCCGAACGGGATTGGACGCGCTCCCAAGCCGAGCAAGTCTATTTGCGCGGTGACCTGGAGCCGCTATGCGACTTCATCGAACAGCGTTATTTTGCGGTGCTGTCCAATCGCGATTATCGGTGGGTCAACGAGCTGTTGGTCAAGTTTGCGTTTCTGACCTTATTGTTCGACGACCGGCTCTATATGGCCATGTCGGAGTTGGAAGCCCGCCGGGGCTATGTGGATCTGTCGCTGATCGTGCGGCCCGACCGGCGGCGCATTCAGGCGCTGGACCTGCTGCTCGAATTCAAGTACCTCGGCTTGAAAGAACTCGGCTTGAGCGGTGAGCAGGTCCGCGCGTTATCGCGCGCGGACTTGGCGGCCGTGCCTGCGGTGACGGCGAAGCTGGACGAGGCGCAAGCGCAGGCACTGACCTATGGTGCGACCCTGAGTGAGCAGCATGGGCTGACCGATTTGCGTGCGTTCGCGGTGGTCGCGCTCGGCGTCGAACGGCTGGTATGGCGGGTCATCCCGACACGGCGGGGTGAGTTTTCGCCCGCCGCCGACGCCCAGGCCCACGCGCGTAAGTAACTGATCGTTCGTTCCGGGCTGGGGTAAACGAACGTATTTCCCCGCCAGGCGGCTTTTCAGTTCAGGGGGTTGCGGACACCGCTGGAGCCTCTCCGCTCTTGCTATACATTGCTCATCTGGACGGGGAACCTCGGGGTACAATCCCGAGGGCAATGCGCGGCTGCGTGCGTTAAAGCAAGAAACCGCCGCAGAGGAACGCACCGATGGAGATGAACGGCATCGATCGCTGCCTCGGATTCGTCACCGTGCTCGGGTTTTTCGAGGCCAACGGCACCGGCTACATGGTGATGCAATACGCCGACGGGTGGACCTCAGGACCTACCTCGAGCGACTCGGCGGTCGGCTGCCGGTGGCCCTGGCACTCCCCATCACGATGCATGTTCTCGATGCGTTGGCGTTGTTGCGACCGCCAACCCCAGTGACTTTGACTACAACACCGGCGCCGTCGCCGGTCGCTGCGGTCACGCCCACTATGACGACCGCGACGCCCCAGGTGACGCCATCGGTCCCGTCGCCGCAGACACAACCTGTCGTACCGGCATTCGATCGGCAGATGGAACAACGGCGGCAGCAGGAGGAGGCGCAAAGGCTGGCCGCCGAGCAGGCGCGCGAGCGACTTGAGGCCGAGCAGCGGGAGCGCGATCGACAGCAGCGGCTAGCGGAAGAGAAGCGGCAACGCGAGGCGGAAGCGGTCACGCGACTCAAGCAAGCAGCGCTCGATACCGCTCGCGCGGATTACGCCGCGATGAAGCGAAACGACTTGCAGGCGGCCCAGTCGCTTCGACCGATTCGCTATATCAACAGTTATAAGCAGTTTAAGAACGGGGTAGAGAACTGCGCAGAGGCGGAGATCCTGTCTCTGAACCCAGAGGTGGCGCACGCTAACCGATCTGCGCGATCAGGCGTTGTTCAACCGCACCCCCCGCGTCGCCTGGCGCCGCTGGAGTCGGGCTGGCTGCTGCCGGCGGAGCGACGCGGCTCTATCCGCCGGGTCAGCCTGCCGCCGGGAGATAAGCGCATCGCGCTTACCTTCGACCTGTGCGAAATGGCCAGCGATGTCACCGGCTATGACGCCGAGCTGATCGCTTACTTACGTAAAGAGGGCATCCACGCCACCTTCTATGCCGGCGGCAAATGGATGCGCAGCCATCCGGAGCAGACCAAGCAATTGATGGTCGACCCGCTGTTCGAGCTCGGCAATCATGCCTGGACTCATGTCAATCTGCATTTGGGAGCGCCCCGGCGATGCCGACCACATCGATCACAAGTATGGCGGCGGCACCGCAAGGCCCTGGCCCTTCCACTGACCGGCCGGTGAGGAAACGGCGGGTCCGCCGCGTCCTCGCGTCCTCGCGTGCTGGCCGTTGGCCGTTGGACTCCATATGGCGGCGGCTAATGGGGGCGAGCCGGACCCGGGAGTGGGTTCGGCGCACCGTTCCGCACTCCTGTTCGGGCGCTGCTGGACTGCCGCCGACCTGGCCCCGCTACCCGGCGAGACCGACGTACTGGCGGTGAACCGGGCGCGCGACGCCCCCCACCCGAGCTGCCGGCGGATGCGGCAGCCCGACCGCCCCCCGATCCCACCCCGCCTGCGGCCAACATCCGCGGGGTGCGTCCTACCGCGGGCGACCGATCCGTGGCGCTGACCTTCAACCTGATCGAGCGCCCCGGCGAGGTCTCCGGCTACGATGCGGCACTGATCGAGGTGCTGCGCCGGGCGTCCGCGCCGGCGACCTTCTTCGCGAGCGGTCGGGAGACAATCGGATCTATGACCAGCGGTTCCACGATTGACCGGGCTCCGCCCCATTCGCGGTGCGGCACTGAGCGCATCGACCGCGCAATGGAATCGGACGGACTCAAGGTCCAGCCGGGCTCGCGCTCTACGAACTACGCAAGGACCTGCGGGCCTCCGCCGGCTCTGCCGACATGGCTGCCCGAGCGGTCGCCGACGCACTCGGCAGCGGGCGCATCGCCGCGACGCTGTGGTTCGACCCGCAGCCGTCGGCCGACGAGCTGGTCGCGCTGACTGCGGGACACAGCTCCGCCGACGGCGATGCACAGGCTATCGTCCTGAGTCTCGCCCCAACCCCGCGCCGCGCCGCCTCCGACCCGCGGTGTATCCCAACGGCGTCAGACCCGGCCGCGCCGCACCCCGCGTCGGCCAATCGTGGCTTTGGGCACCGCCGGAACCGGGTCATGCTCGCAGCGCTCGCTCTGACGCTGCTCGCGGTCCTCATCGCCGCAGCGGCGTTGTTGCCGCACGGGGTCCGGCAGAGCGCGCCGCCGCTGCCCGACCCGGCAATCGGCGCAGACAACGGTCTCGCCGCGCACCCCGGCATTCGGCCCGATGCGGCTGCGGGTACCCGAACTGCGGAGCCGGCCGCCGGCGAGGTCGCACCGCCCGCCGAGCCACCCGCGCCCCGGCCCGAGACCCCGGTCCTGTCGCCTGCCGCGGCGCCGGATGCAAGCGCACCGACGCCTGCCCTGTCACTGCCGCGACCGCTCCAGTATCGAGACCTGCCGGCGGTGGGGCGATGACGAAGGCCGCGGCCGAACACCCGCGGAACTACGCCCGGTTGGGTGTGCGCCCTCGTCGGGGACTCGGCATCGCGCCGGATCCCGCGGCATTGACTTACTTGGTAAGCCAAGCTAACGTGCCTGGCAACGATCCCTTGCGCACCGCCGAGAGCCCGTCATGACCACCGTCGTCGTTTCATCCAAGGGTCAGATCGTGCTGCCCGCGTCGTTGCGCCGACGCTTGGGACTCGGCGTCGGCACCCGGCTGGAGGTCTCGGAGGAGCCCGACGGCCTGCGGCTGCGCGTGGCCCATGCGGCGCCCAGTGTCGATCTCGCCAAGCTCGCCGGCATGGTGACGGCGCCATCGCGGGGGGCACCGCGTCGCCTGGAGGACTTCGATCCGGCCTCCTTGCTCGCACGGGCGCGCCGCGCCGAGCCATGAAGTCGCTGGACACCAACGTGCTGGCGCGGTTTTTCATCGACGACCCGGACGACCCGGAAGCGGTCCGGCAGCGCCCGGCCGCCGTGGCCGCGCTGGCCCAGCGCGCACTGGTTTCAGTCACGGTGATGCTGGAGTTGGAATGGGTGATGCGCGGCTTCTACGCGCTGCCGCGCTCGGAGGTCGCACGGGTCATGCGTGCCCTGCTCGGCATCGGGCACATCGCCATCGAAGACCGGGTCGCGGTGCTCGCGGCACTGGATGCCTTCGATGCCGGACTCGATTTTGCCGACGCACTGCATATCGCCCGCAGCCGACAGGCGGCGGCCTTTGTCACCTTCGATCGGCGTTTGGCCAGACGCGCCACGTCGCTCGCGCTCGCACCGCCGGTGGAATTGCTCGACTGAGCCCGGCGGCGCCAGCGGCTCCGGTTGCTAACGGGTGGTGCGCACATGCTCGAGCGACTCGGCAAAGGCGGCGATGTCGCGCGTGCGATCCGCTTGCCGCGGTTCCAGTGCCCGCAGCAGGGCCGCATCTATCCCTGCGGGCAAATCGATACCGAAACTCACTGGCGGCGGCAATGGCTCCCCGCCGAGTCGATCCATGGCGTCGGTCGGTGTGGTGCCGGTGATGCAGCGATACAGCGTTGCGGCGACTGCATAGACATCGGTCCAGGCCTCCTCGCCGGCCACGACCGCGGCGACCAGGGTGGTGCCGACCTCGCCCGCGACCTCGCCGGTCGCCCCCGAGCCCAAGGCGGTCTGCGGCGCGGGCCAGTCGGCGACGGCCTCGAGCGCGTCGGCCCCCGGGTCGGGCAACCCAGGCGCGCCGTCCGCCCGATGGTGCCGCCGCCACAGCAGCACGCCAGCGAGCAGTGCGAGCAGGACGACGCACCCCCTCGCCGGTCTCGGCAAAGGGCGTGACCTCCGCGACCCTGGTACCGTGGGGGGCCGACGGTCGCCGAGACCTGGGGCGGGGCAAGGCCGGCGACGAACCGGTCCTGGGTATCGCGCAGGGACAGGTACAGTGTGATATCGCGGCCCTTCGCGACGGTTTGGGACACTTGCGGCTCTCTCGGCACAGGCGCGTCGGCCGCCGCCGCGGCGGCGAGGGCCAGCGCGAGGATCGGCCAGCACCGGCCAGTGCCAGGGTTTGCCCTGGGGCCTGACCTTGGACTTGGGTGGAGTCGGGTCGTCGTGTGCATCGGTCCAGGGTCCGCGCGCTGTCGCGCGCTACTCCGCGTCCGTCGCGATACATTAGAGCCAGTTGATACTGCCCGGCGGGATAGCTCTGGTCCGCCGCTTTGCGGAACCAATACAGCGCCTGGGCATCGTCTCGCGCTACACCGAGCCCTTCGCGATACATGACACCAAGCCACTCCTGCGCCTGCGCGAGCCCCGATTCGGCGGCCGGACGGAACCATTCGACGGCCGTTTGGTCGTTGCGGGCTACGCCGATCCCCTTAACGAAGAGGTAGCCTAGGTTGAATTCGGCCTCCGCGCGGTGCCCGCATTGGGGGGAGACACGGCAGCCGTTCAAGTAGTCCTGGTAGGCGGCGAAGGTACCGGCGGTCTTGGCGTTCCCGAATGCCTTGTCGTCGGTCGCCTTGGCCTGCGCCGTGCGCTTCTCTGCGAGCGCCCGCCGGGCATCGGTCTCATAAGCACAGCGATTGCTCTCGCAGGCGTCGATATAGGATTGCAGGGCATCGATACCCCCACGCATCGCCTCGGAGTAGGCAGTCTTGTCTGCGGCGGCGCGGACGGACCGATGGACCTGCCAACCGACAATCACGATTCCAAGTGCGAGTAGTTCAAGCGGCAAGCGGCCACAGCAGGAGCCTCCCAGCATCGCCGTCGATTCTTCTCAAACCGATGCCAAAGCGATTTGACGCGGGTGGAGCGGCGGCGCCCCGCGGCATGGCCGGATCGCTGCGGTTGTGGCGGAATAGCAATGCCAGACCGATCGCGAATATGAGCTGCCACGGGTAGTATAAAGTCACCAATATCGAATGGGTGCCCCAGTCGATGCCTAATGCCTTCCATAACGCTTCCTGTAAACCGAAAGTCAAGGGATGGGCGACGATGCCCAGTCCGAGGGTGAAGATCGCCGGGATTGTCGCGCTTCGACGCCATGCGATCGGACTGACAAACGGCAACATGCCCAGGAAAGAGATACCGGCGCCCATGAGCCCAGCAAGAAAAAAGTCGTTCAATAAGAAACCGAGGCCTTGGTCAAGAACCCGGCCACCGCGCGATCTGCACGGTCGCCGGTCCGCACAGCGGACCCTACAGGTCACGGTGTTACCGTAGGGTCCGCTGTGGT
>JACDZG010000261.1 GCA_013426805.1 Chromatiaceae bacterium | reverse complement strand
TAACCACCGCCAGCCCGCGCCATGACTGAGGTCACGCGGTCATGCTTCAGGGCTGTGCGCGGACCCACTGACCCACTGACCCGCGGACCAAGGCCCCCGCCGAAAGCGCAGCCGCCGCAGTGATCATCAAAGCCCGCATCACCAGAACCCTTTCAATACGACCCCGGAGCCGGCCTTGCCCACCGTCATCATCGACCCAGACAGCCGCTCGCTGCATCAGCGTTTCGCCCTGATCCACGCCCCGCGCCGCACCCGTGCCCGCTACCCCGAGGGCTCCGTCACCCTGACCGCCGACGAGGCCGCCGCCCGCGCCGGCGCGGACACCGCCCGCAATCTCTACCCGGCCGAAGTCTATGGCCCATCCCGGTCATCGGAAGGCCAGCGCATCTATTACCTGCTGCGCTGGCTCACGTAGGTTTCAAGCGATTCCCAGGATTCAACATCCCGACTGCGCATGCCTGCAAGATCCGCAGGGACTGAAGGGGCGGCTGTAGGGGCGACTTCAGTCGCCCAACCCGTCGGCAGATCCTTTCCCGCAAATCACTTCAATCCTATGACAAGGCCAACGCCGCCAAGCGGTCTTGATCGTCAATCCAGCCCGCCGGACGCGCACCGCCGTAGGATGCGGTGAGGCACGAACCGCATCGTTCCTGATCCAACGGCTCACTGCCATTTAGTTAAGCTTGGAGCATTAATAGCAATGCTTTTTCCGCCGTCGATGGAAATCCAGCAAGGTCCTGGACGAGGATTTCTTGCGGGGCGGGTTGCGCTGGGGGCGATCGGTGGTCGGGCTGGTCAGGAAGAGTGTCGTCAAACGCTCACACAGCACGGAGGTGCTCAGGTCGTCGCAGCACAACAGGTCCAATGCGTGATGTTTGATGGCGTTGAACGAGACCGCGCGATTGACTGTCTGTGGATGCAGGGTCTTCTTGTCGTCGAGCTGGGCTTGCGCGTCGGCAGTCAAGATCGCTTCCAGGCCAGTGAGATAGACCGTCGCATGGAAATCCTGCCGCACCGCCTCGGCACCCAGTCCGGTGAAGTTTTCCAGGTCCAAACGGGTCTTGAGGATGCCGTAAAAGGTTTCTACGCCCCAGCGCAGACCATACAGTTCCAGGAACTCTTCGGCGGGATAACGCGCCTCGTCGAGCAGCGAGGTCACCAGCACCTCCCATTCCCCGGTGCTCAGGCGCACGCGCACGAAGCGCACCCGCAGCGCTTCGGCAAGACCCCGCGTGCGGATATCGGCGAGTTGTCCGGCGCACGGCGTCAGGGTGACAACCAGGCTGTCGGGGCCTTCCCCCGTGAGCATCCGCCGCGCCGGGGCGAAGGAGGCCGCCGAGCAGCGCACCACGAAGTCCCGTTCGTACCGCGCGAGCTCCGCCAACATCCGATAAGACGGATAGTTGCGGTCCATCACGAGCAGATCCTTGGGGCGCGTGCGTGCCAGGTGTCCGACCGCCAGATCGACTTCGTAGGCGTTCGCTTTGCCCAGCGTGGCCTCCACGGCCACCCGGTTGAGCACGTCGTAGAGCACCGACGCCAACGCATACGGGCGCTCGCCCGCAATGTCCGCGGTCTCCCCGCCGCTGTAGGCGATGGTCCCGAAGGCCGCGCGCACGTCCGCCGTGTCCGGCAGCAGGATCTTCGAGCCGTCGACCGCCAGCACCCGAAAGCCCCACAACGTCCGGTAGTGGCGGTCGGCGTACATCGTGCTGACCACCGCCGCTTCGTTCAACTCGATAAAAGCGGTGTGTTTGAGTTTGTAGCGCGCCTGCGAGAACGCGCTGCCCGTCACCGGCGCCTCGCCCAGCCAACCCATCGCTTCGTTCACCATGTTCTGCAAGGATTTTACGCCTTTCCTCAAGATCAGCGTCAGCACCAGGGCGAACGGCAGACGGCGCGCGCGCAGAAACGCGTTCGCTGCGCTGCGATGCCGACATTTGAATCCGGGGTCCACAATCAGTTTTCGGGTCGTTTCCAGGGCTTGCTCGCGGTCTGCCATCGGTGCGTCCAAACTGATGAATTATTGCAGAAAGTCGCTCCATTGGCTTAACTAAATGGCAGTGGATCCAACGGCTAGGAGGATTCACCACCAATGTCAGAAACGGCCATGATCGTCGTTCCAGCCACAACGATCACTCGGATCTTTTTACAGATAACACAGATGAAGAAAAACATCAGTGTTCACCTGTGAGCATCCGTGGAGAAAATTTCTGCCCTTGAGCCACAGCGAAAGGTCGCGGGAACGATGGCTAAAGCTTCAGACACGAACGGCACCGCGGCCTTGATCATTGTTCCGGCCACAAGAAAACCAGAGGTCAAGGCTTTAGCCAATCGAAATCTCGTCTCCGGACGCCGTCCGGCCTAAACCATCGACGTCCCGCGCGCAAGGTCAGGGCACTGGCTGGAACGATGATCAAGGCCCGCACCGCGACCGGTTCGCGCGGTTCGCAAGCTCACCGCCAGAGACATACACTGGTCGCCTTCGTTGATTTCCCAGCTTACAACTCCGATGCTTGGTTATGTACCGCCCGGCGCGGAAAACCATCCTTCAGTCGAATCGGGGCCTGACATTGGATTCGCGCCCCTTCTGGACTTTCGCAACTTTAAGTAACGAGGCATAAATTATTTATACATGTTTATTAAGAGAAACCGTTGGGA
>JACDZG010000097.1 GCA_013426805.1 Chromatiaceae bacterium | reverse complement strand
AGTCCCAAGGCCGCTACGGCGAGGCCGAGCCGCTCTACCGCCGGGCGCTGGCGGCCAGCGAGATGGTGCTGGGGGCCGAGCATCCCCAGACCCTCCTGAGCGTCAACAATCGGGCCGCCCTTTACAAGTCCCAAGGCCGCTACGGCGAGGCCGAGCCGCTCTACCGCCGGGCGCTGGCGGCCCGCGAGAAGGTGCTGGGGGCCGAGCATCCCGATACCCTCACGAGCGTCAACAACCTGGCCGCCCTGTACCAGTCCCAAGGCCGCTACGGCGAGGCCGAGCCGCTCTACCGCCGGGCGCTGGCGGCCCGCGAGAAGGTGCTGGGGGCCGAGCATCCCGATACCCTCACGAGCGTCAACAACCTGGCCGCCCTGTACCAGTCCCAAGGCCGCTACGGCGAGGCCGAGCCGCTCTACCGCCGGGCGCTGGCGGCCAGCGAGATGGTGCTGGGGGCCGAGCATCCCCAGACCCTCGGGAGCGTCAACAACCTGGCCTTGCTGTACCAATCCCAAGGCCGCTCCGGCGAGGCCGAGCCGCTCTCCCGCCGGGCGTTGGCGGCCCGCGAGCGGGTGCTCGGGGCCGAGCATCCCGATACCCTCCAGAACCTCAACAACCTGGCTTTCCTGTACGAGTCCCAAGGCCGCTCCGGCGACGCCGAGCCGCTCTACCGCCGGGCGCTGGCGGCCCGTGAGCGGGTGCTGGGGGTTGGGCACCCGCAAACGATCACAACCCAGATCAATCTAGCCGTGCTGTTCGTCAACCAGGACCGTATTGGCGCGGCACTGCGTCAACTGCGCGCCCTGGACGAGCGCATGCGCGCTTTGGTCGCCCAAGAGCTGGCAAGCACCGAGCAGGAGTCCGTGCGGCTCGCCCAGCTCGCCGCGGAGGCGCGTCTTCAACACGTCGTCTTCACCCTGGCCCTGGCCCACCCGCGCGACCTGGAGGCCCAGGGGTTCGCGGCCGACGTGCTGCTGCGCTGGAAGCGTCTGGCCGCCGACGAGGAGTCGGTGGTGGTCCGGCTGGCCCGCACCAGCCAGGACCCACGGGTGGTCGAGTTGGCCGGGTCGGTGCGCGGCGCCCGGGCCGAGCTCGCGCGCCTGACGGGCCTGTCGCTGGAGAAGATGAACGAGGACCAGCGCGAGTCCCATCGCAGCGCGCTGGACGACGCCGACGCCGAGGTCGGTCGGCTGGAGGTCGCGCTGGCGCAGCTCAGCCGGACCTTCCGCGGACAGCAGGCGCGCCGCGGGGTGGAGTGGGAGTCGGTGCAGTCCGCCCTGCCGGCGGGCACGGCACTGCTGGAACTGCGCGCCTTCAAGCCCTATGACTTCAAGACCGACAAGTTCGGCGAGCTCCATTGGCTCGCCCTGCTGCTGCCGGCCGAGCCGCCGGCCGACTGGGCGCAGGGGAAGGGCGAGGCCCCGCCGCTGCGGTTCTGGGACCTGGGCGCGGTGGCGGACAGCACGGCGGCGCTCGCCGCACTGAGCACCGGCGACGCGGCGGCCGCCGCCGGGCTCTATCAGACCCTGTTCGGCCCCATCGACCGTGAGCTCGCCCGCTACCAGACCCTGTTCCTGGCCCCGGACGGGGTGCTGGACCTGGTCGCCTTCGCGCGCCTGCGGGTGCCGGCCGAGGAGCCCGTGGCGGCGGGGGCGCCCGCCGGGCGCTGGTGGATCGAGCGCCAGGCACTGCGCACGGTGCGGGTCGGGCGCGACCTGGTGGCGTTCGAGCGCGCGGCGACACCCGCGGGCGGGATGCTGGCGCTCGGCGGGGTGGACTATGAGCGGTTCGCGGGGGTCGGGCCGGGCGCGGAGGGCGCGCGGGCGGCGAGCGCAGCCGCGGTGTCGTCGGAACCGGGTGGTGCGGGGGCAGCGCCGGGGCGGTCGGGGGCGGATGCGGAGGGCGGGGTGATGGGTTTCGCTGCGCTCTATCCATCCTACGGGGGCGGCGCGGTCGGCGCGATGAACGAACGGCTGCGTGCCGAGCGCGGACGCTTTGAGGCGCTGGAGAACACCGGCCCCGAGGTCGCGGAGGTGCTGAACTATTTCTGGGAGCCCGACAACCGCACCCCGCGCAAGGAACCCCTGACCGGCCCGGCGGCGACCGAGTCCGGGCTCAAGACCCGGCTCGCGCCGGGGCGCATGGCCCCGCGGGTGCTGCACCTGGCCACCCACGGCTTCTTTCTCGCCGCCCAGGCGGGAACAGGCACGGGCGCGGCCCCGGCCGGCGGCCGGGACCGCGCCCTGACGCTTGCGGGTCTGGCGCTCGCCGGTGCCAACCGCGGGCTCGAAGGCGGGCGCGACGCGGGCGGTGACGACGGCATCCTCTATGCCCTGGAGGCCCAGGACCTGAACCTGGAAGGCACCGACCTGGTGGCGCTCTCCGCCTGCAACACCGGCCAGGGGCGGGTGGATGTCAGCGAGGGCGCCCACGGCCTGGTGCGCGCCTTCCAACTCGCCGGCAGCCGTCATGTGCTGATGACCCAGTGGACCCTGAACGACCCGCTGGCCCGGGAGTTCATGCGCGCCTTCTACAAGCGCTGGCTGACCCCCGAGGGCATCACCGACCCGGCCGCGGCGCTGCGCGCCACCCAGCGCGAGTGGATCGGAGGCGACGATCCGGTGCGCGCCGATCCGCGCTATTGGGCGCCCTATGTGCTGATCGAGCGGGGGTGAGAGTGAAGGCGTCAGGGTTAGAAGACCCGGACCCTGGCGGCTGGGCGCCCCGGGTCTCTCTCTATCCCCAGGCGCTGACTCAGGCCTTCGAGGACGCCGACGCCTGGGAGGCCGAGAGCGACTGCTTCTCCTTCCAGATCCTCCTTCCCATGCTGCCCGCGACCTAGTCTGGTCACCCGCCACGAAAGGGTCTGGCGCGTAGATTGCTGAGTGTGGGTCATCAAGTCTGCTTGACCGCGGTGGGTCACCCGCCTAACCGGCGAGCGGTCGCACCCGTGCCTCCGCGGTGGGACAGACTGGGCCTGCCCCACCGCCGAACCGGCTCGGTGGGAGCAAATCCCGACAGGGCACATGGGTACGGCGCAGGACGTAAGCCGGGCTGCGGTCAGTCTGGGTTCGGACCACTCCGAGTACGCCGGGCGTGACCCTTTGCGTCGATGGCGGGTTCTAAACCGAGTCCGGCGCGAAATGCGTAATTTTCATTTTGTGTTCGACCTTGGGGATTTAACCAAACTCGGTGGAGACGCGGTTGAAAATCGATGCTCTTCAAAACTTTAAACCGCGCCAACTCCATCAATCGTCGAGTCTGCCGGGGCCGTGCCAATCCAAAACATCGCATACCGCGCTGGGCGCGGTTTAGGTGCAAGCCGATGAGCACAACCCACGACTATCTGATCATCGGCTCCGGGGCCGGCGGTGCGGCGGCGGCCTATCGCCTCGGCACCGCCGGAGCGCGGGTGCTGGTGCTGGAGAAGGGCGACCCGCTTCCCAAGGACGGCAGCACCCTGGACCCGGACCTCGTGATTCGCCAGGGCGCCTTCCTGAGCCGCGAGCCTTGGCTCGACCGCAATGATCAGACCTTCTATCCCGAGGAGCACTTCAACCGCGGCGGCAAGACCAAGTGGTACGGGGCCGCCCTGCTGCGTTTCGACCACGCTGAGCTGACGGCGGACCCCGGACATGACTGCCTCCCTTGGCCCTTCGGTTACGAGGTCCTGGAGCCCTATTACCGGGAGGCCGAGGCCCTGCTCCGGGTGCGGCAGTTCCAGGTGGAGTCCGATTTCGCACGGATTGCCGCCGGACTTGCCCGCCGTGACCCGGCCTGGCGCCCCCGGACCCTGGGCGTGGGGCTGGCCGAGGGCATCCTCAATACACCCGAGGAGGCGCGCCATTTCGACGGCTTCGCCTCGTTGCGGGGACTGAAATCCGACGCCGAGACCTGTCTGCTCGATCGCGCCGGACCCACCGTGGAGGTACGCACCGGCTCCCCCGCGGCCTCCCTGATCCCGGACCCCGGCGACCCGCGTCGGGTTCGTGGGGTGGTTTGCGCCGATGGCAGTCAGCACAGGGCCGAGACGGTCCTCCTCGGCGCTGGGGTCCTGCATAGCCCGAGGCTGTTGCACGGCTACTTGGATGACACCCGGCTGGGCGACTCCCTGCCCTGCGCGGCCCAGGTCGGACGCTATTACAAGTGCCATGCCCTGACCGCGCTCCTGGCCTTCGGCCATCGACCGGTGCGCGATGTGCTCTGCAAGACCGCCTTGCTACTCCATGACAGTCTGCCCCACAGCAGCGTGCAGACCCTGGGCGGCAATCTGGCCGAGGAGATCGTGCTCGCCCAGGCCCCCCGCCTCGCGCGAGCCGCCACAGCGCCCGTGGCACGCCGGGCCTATGGGTTCTTCCTCCAGACCGAGGACGGCTCCCACCCGGACAACCGGGTGCTGCGTGGCCCGGGCGGCACGCCGCGGCTCGACCACGACTGGGCGCGACTCCCCCAGGCGTGGGGCGAGCACCGGCGTCTGGTGCGGACCCTGAGCGCCCAGCTCCTCAAGCTCGGCTACCTGCCGGTGGTCAAGCCCATTCCCCTGGCCGGCACGGCCCACGCCTGCGGCACCCTGGTCGCCGGCGTCGACCCCAGCCGGTCGGTGGTCGATGCCGAGGGACGCGTTCACGGCATGGACAATCTGTTTGTCGTGGACGGCAGCATCTTGCCGCGCTCCAGCCGGGTCAATCCGGCCCTGACCATCTTCGCCTGGGCCCTGCGGGTTGCCGACCGGTTGGCCGCAACCCGCGCGGTTCGGCCAGCCGAGAGGGTTGCGGCATGAAGCTGACGCCTAACCCCGCCGAGGCGATGCCGGCTGCCGCGAACGATCTGAACCCCGGCGGCGCACTGCCGGAGCTGGTGCGTCTGGGCCGCGACCGCTGCGGCGACCTGGATCAGGCCGAGCGTCGCGAGTGGTGGCTCGCCAATGGCCGCGGCGCCTATGCCGCGGGTACCGTCGCCGGCACCCTGACCCGCCGCTACCACGGGCTTGTTGATCGCACCCCTGACCCCGCCCCTGGGGCGCGCCCTGGTGCTCGCCAAGGCCGATGCGGTCCTGATCGATCACAGCGACCTCAACGAATCGGAGACCCAACCCATGGCCTATGACGAGCTGAACGCGGAGCGCCGACGCCTGGAGCAACAGCGCGAGGGGACCGAGGACTGGCGGCTCTGGGGTCCCTATCTGGCCGAGCGGGCCTGGGGCACGGTGCGTGAGGACTACAGCGCGCATGGCACGGCCTGGGAACACCTGGACCACGACCAGGCGCGCTCCCGGGCCTACCGTTGGAACGAGGACGGGCTCGGCGGGATCTGCGACGAGGGCCAAGCCCTGTGTCTGGCCATGGCACTGTGGAACGGCCGGGACCCCATCCTCAAGGAGCGCCCCTTCGGACTCACCGGTAATCAGGGCAATCGCGGCGAGGACGTGAAGGAGTTCTACTTTTACCGCGATGCCACGCCAAGCCATAGCTATCTGCATTATCTCTATAAGTACCCCCAGGCCGAGTACCCCTATGCCTGGCTGGTAGAGGAAAACGGTCGCCGGGGCCGCCAAGACCCGGCACTCAGCCTGCTCGATACCGGCGTGTTCTCAGGGGGCCGCTACTGTGACCTGGATGTCGTCTACGCCAAGGCCTCGCCGACTGAGATCCACTGCCGCATCCACTTACACAATCGGGGGCCGGAGGCGGCCGAGATCCATTGCCTGCCGACCCTGTGGTTCCGCAACACCTGGTCCTGGGCCGGAGAGGCGACCGACCGACCCTCCCTGAGGGCCGTTGAGGCGCCCGCGGGTGCCGCCTGGGCCATGGTGGCAGATCACCCGGAGCTCGGGACCTATTACCTCTACGGGGCTGAAGTCGCCGAGCTTCTGTTCACCGATAACGAGTCCAACACCGCACGCCTGTGGGTTGCGGCCAACGCCAACCCCTATGTCAAGGACGCCTTTCACCGCCGCGTGATCGAGGGTGAGCGGACGGCGGTCAACCCGGCCCAGACCGGCACCAAGGCCGCCGCCTGGAGCCGCCACGGCGTCGCCCCTGGGGCAGAGGTCCGTAGAAGCAGTCGGATGCCACCGGCTGGATGGCGATGTTCGCCCTCAACATGACGGTTATGGCCTTGGATCTGTGTGCCGAGGGGCCGGCCTACGAGGACATCGCCATCCAATGCCACGAGCAGTTCCTGGCCATCGCCGACGCCATTGATGGCAACCTCGAGACCGGGACGCCCTCGCTCTGGGACCCGGAGACCGGGTTCTTCAAGGATCTGCTCGTCGGCCCGGACGGGACCGCCCAGCGGATCGACGTTTACTCCTGGGTCGGTCTGATCCCGCTCTTCGCCACCGAGGTGATCCACCGGCGTCTGCTGGCTGCCGCCCCCCGCTTCGCCGCGCGCCTGCCGGAGCATAAGCACGGGCTGTTCCGGGGCAGATACATCTGCGCCTGCCCGGACTGGGAGAACGATCGCGGTGAGCACCTGCTGGCGCTGGTGGACAGTGGCAAGCTGCCCATGATCCTTGAGCGCCTGTTGGACAGCGAGCTGGTGATGCGCCGCTACCGTGAGGACATCCCGGAATACTGGCGTTCCCAGAAGGTAACGTCATGAATAGGCCCCTCGCCCTCCAGGCACCCCAGACACCGCTGGCCGATACCATCCGGCAGGCTGTCGACACCTTGCGCGTTGTGCGCGGCGCCGTCTGGCCCCTGGCCGAGCTGCTGATCCGGCTGTGGCTGGCCCAGGCCTTATTTTGTGTCGGGCGTGCTGAAGGCCGGCAACTGGGAAACGGCGCTGATCCTGACCCGGGACGAGTATCCGGTCCCTTGGCTCGACCCGGTAGCCACCGCTTACACCGGCGTCTCCATCGAGCTCATCGCACCCGTGCTGCTGGCCCTGGGGCTTGCCACCCGGCTTGCCGCGCTGCCCCTGCTCCTGCTTGCCCTGGTCGCCCAACATCATTACATCGCCCTGGATATTCACCTGTTCTGGGCCTGGCTGCTGGGCTGGTATGTGATCCACGGCGCCGGGCCGCTGTCGGTGGACCAGGCGCTGTCGCGGGGGCTCTCGGACTCCGCCGTCCCGTTTGCACATCAGGCACTTGGGGCGGCGCGCTGGACGACTGAGCGGCTGGGCCCGAGTTTCCGGCTCGCCCTGCGTCTGTGGCTCGCCGCCGGGCTGGTCCTGGCCGGCGGCGGCCTGGCGGTGCCGGCCGGTCCGTGGCTGGCGGAGCACACCCTTGCGGTCTTCGACCCGACCCTGGCCCTGATCTCCGCGGTCCTGCTGGCGCTGGGTCTTGGAGTGCGCCTTGCCGCCCTGGCGCTCCTGCTGACGGCCCTCGCGACCGGCATGTCCGGCGTGCCGGTGGAACACATCTCCTGGCTTGCGCTACTCTTGCTGGCGCTGGTTCTGGGGGGTGGCGGACCGCTTGCGCTCGATCATTTCGTTCCCCGGCTGCTGGAACGGGCAGTACCGGGGGTTGCCGAGCCGAGCCCGGCCCAGTTGGCAGCCCTGCCGCGGGTGCTGATCGTCGGCGCCGGCTTCGGCGGGATCAGTTGCGCCCAGGGGCTGCGCCATGCGCCGGTCTCGGTCACCCTGATCGATCGGCACAACTATCACCTGTTCCAGCCCCTGCTCTATCAAGTCGCCACCACCGGCCTGGCCGCGAGCGACATCGCCACGCCCGTCCGCGAGGTCTTCCGCGACCAGCGCAACGCCCGGGTGCTGCTCGGCACCGTGACCGGCGTGGACAAGGAACACCGTGCGGTCATCATGGATGGCCGCCCGCTGCCCTACGACTATCTGGTGCTGGCCACCGGGGCGAGTCACAGCTATTTCGGTCGCGACGACTGGGAGCCCTGTGCCCCCGGCCTCAAGGGCATCGATGACGCGACCGAGATTCGCCGGCGCGTCCTGCTGGCCTTCGAGCGCGCCGAGGCCACCGAGGACGACGCCGAGCGGGCCGCCCTCATGACCTTCCTCATCGTCGGCGGCGGTCCCACCGGGGTCGAACTCGCCGGAACCATCGCCGAGTTGGCCCGCTTCGGGATGGAGCGGGACTTCCGCCACATCGATCCCCGCGCGGCGCGGGTGATCCTAGTCCAGTCCGGTCCGCGCATCCTCCCGACCTTCCCCGAGCCGCTCTCCGCCCACGCGACCCGGGCCCTGCAGGACCTCGGGGTCGAGGTGGTGATCGAGAGCCGGGTGACGAACATCGACGCCCAGGGTGTGGCCGTCGACGGCAGCACCATCGCCGCGCGCACCGTGCTTTGGGCCGCGGGCGTGGTGGCCTCGCCGGCAGCGCGGTGGCTCGCGGCCGGAGCGGATCGGGCCGGACGCATCCAGGTGGAGCCGGACCTCTCCGTACCCGAACAGGCCGAAGTGTTCGCGGTCGGCGATACGGCCATCGCCGCGGCCTGGGACGGGAAACCCGTCCCGGGGCTCGCGCCCGCCGCCAAGCAGGGAGGCGCGTATGTCGCCCGGGTGATCGCCGCCAGGGTCGTGGGACGGTCGCCGCCCGGGCCATTCCGCTACCGCCACCAGGGCAGCCTGGCCACCATCGGCCGCAAGGCAGCGGTGGTTGACCTGGGCTGGCTGCGCGTCTCCGGCGCCCTGGCCTGGTGGCTGTGGGGGCTGATACACATCTTCTTCCTGGTCGGGGTGCGCAACCGGGTCGCGGTGATCGCGAACTGGTTCTGGGCCTATCTTACCTTCCGCAGCGGCACCCGTCTGATCGTCGGTCAGCTCGAATCCGCGCCGCCGTCTTCTGATCAACTGGCGCCGGCGCCGGGGAGGCCCCATGGAGCATAGAATAATGGCTGTCCGCCGCCGGCGGCGCCCGCTGGCGGCTGCCCACCGAGGCGGAATGGGAGTACGCGGCCAAGGGCGCAAACTCGGCCTCCCAGCCGCTGACCCCGGATGGCGCCTGCACCTTCGCCAACCTGCATGACACGACCTCGGCCCAGGCCGGCGGACCGGGACTCGATCCGCTGCCCTGCGACGACGGCTACGCCAAGACGGCACCGGTCGGCGGTCGGCGTGCGAACGGCTTCGGGCTCCATGACAGTCTGGGCAGAGCGAACGCAACGCCGGAGTTCGGCCCGTTCATTACAAGCTCGATGACATCGGTTCTCGTCACACCGGCGCCTCCATGTCGAGAAAATCCCAAAGGAAACGGGCGAATGAGGCGACGCCCGCATCGGCAAGCAGCGCCACGGGGTCGAACACGGACGCTTGGTCGATAATGACGCTTTGGGAAAAGCCGGGTTTCTCTCTCTGCCCCAGAAGCGTGATGATGGCTTTGTGCCTTCGCGCCCGCTCCGCGATGGGGTCGAGATTCTCGCCGCCCCAACTGAAAAGTTCATCGACACAGCACTCCGCCTTGCTGCACTGCTGCGCGTCGCACGCCCGCAAGACCGGCATCAGATGATCTTCCAGAGTTCCTACGCCTTGGGCGTCAGCCCAGACATAGGACGCGATGTCCAACGCGGCTTGACCCTGCCGTAGGCGGAGGCGATTTCAACCGACTGAAGATACCGCGAGCGGTCCAGTGTCGGATCAACCTCATCGTAGGCGCGAGCAGAAACGCTGGTCGGTTCCCCGTCGAACTCCCCCTGCACCCGAACTTCCCCCGCCATTTGCTCCAGTAACCACTCCGGATCAATCCGGTCTCTTGGAACCTTGCCGCGACGGCGTATGACCTCTACCAATCCATCGAAGTCATTGTGCCGAGAAAGCAGATAGATCGCCTCCAGTAACGTGGTCTTACCGCTGTTAGTGGATTGGGGAGCGGACATGGAAAGCCTTGCTGCGGGCTGGACGCGCGACTGAAGAATACATTGTCTATCGCTCAACGGATACGCAGGAATCCTTGCCCGGTGTCGGGACTTGGGCGCGAGGGAGGTGCGCAGGGGAGCCGGCAAGCTGACCTCCCAGCGTCTATGCTTACCCAGATCCGGTCTTGGAACTTGAGGCCGAATTTCTCGCACACCCGAAGAGACACCCGAAGAGACACCCGAAGAAATATAGCGTTCGCACCTGATATCCTGACAGACCTTCGTGTAGGGGCGGGTTTGAAACCCGCCCCTACGTCCGGTTATCATGTCCGAAGGCGATAGCAGGAGAGACACCGTGAGTGACACCGCCGTTAAAGCGTCCGCGATCGGCCAACCGGCGTGCCGGTGCCGGCTGTGGTTATTGCTCGTTTCCAGTTTCGCGTTTGCCACTGTCGCCCAGGCGGCCGATTTGACGATCTACGAGGATGCACTGGCGAGCAGTTGGCAAGACTGGTCGTGGAGTACGCGCTCGGCCGCCGATACCACGCGCAAGGCGACCGGCGCCGCGTCGCTGGCGGTCACCTATACCGCGGGCTGGGGCGGGCTCTCGTTGCGTCGCGCTCCGGCCATCAATGCCGCCGGGTACTCCGCGATCCGCTTTGCAGTCTTTGGCCGCACCGGCAGCGGTCGGTTGTCGCTCTATATCCAGTCGACCGACGGCGGGCCGGGCAGCCAAAGCATCGAATTCACACCCACCCCGAATGTCTGGAGCCAGATCAATGTGCCCTTGAGCGCCTTGGGTAACCCGACTCAGATCGCCCGCATCAACATCCAGGACTGGACCGGCGCCGTGATGCCGACGTTCAACCTGGACACCCTGCGACTGGTCGGGCAGCCCCTGCCGGCATTGGCCCTGAGCGTCGATGCCACGGCGGCGCGCAAGCCCATCAGCCCGCTGATCTACGGTATCAACGGCGACACCGCAACCGCCGCCGACGCGGCGTTCTTCCGGAAGCTGGGGATTACGGTGCGCCGCTGGGGCGGCAACAACAAGACCCGTTACAACTGGCAGATCGACGCCGGCAACACCGCCGGCGACTGGTATTTCGAGAATACCCGACTGGGCAACGGGACCGCGCTGCCGGCCGACTCCGCCACCAACCGACTGATCGCACAGAACCGCGAATTGGGCATGGATACCGTACTGACCGTGCCGATGATCGGCTATGTCGCGAAAAACGGCAGTCTCGCGACCTGTGGATTCAGCGTGGCGAAATACGGGGCGCAACAGCAAGTCGATACCTGGCAGCCCCACTGCGGCAACGGAGTCCGGGCCAACGGCAGCCTGGTGACCGGCAACGACCCGACCGACACCAGTGTTGCGGTCGGCCCCGAGTTCGTTCAGGATTGGACGAGCTATCTGGTCAACCGCTATGGTCGGGCCGACGCCGGCGGTGTGCGTTATTACAATCTGGATAACGAGCCTGACATCTGGTTCGAAACCCATCGCGACGTGGCGCCGCTCGGGCTGACCTACGATCAGCTGCGCGACCTGACTTATCAATACGCTGCCGCCATCAAGACCGCCGACCCCGCGGCCCGGACCTTAGGCCCCGCGGTGATGGGCTGGACCTATTATTGGCATTCCCCCTACGACGGGCAGCGGCAAGACTGGTCGAGCCCGGACGACCGCGATGCCCACGACGGCACGCCGCTGGTGCCTTGGTATCTGCAGCAGATGCAAGCCTACCAGCAGTCCTATGGCATGCGCATCTTGGATTTCCTGGACCTGCACTATTATCCGCAAGCCCCCGGCGTGGCATTGAGCGCGGCTGGTAATGCCGCGACCCAGGCACTGCGTCTGAACAGCACCCGCGCGCTCTGGGACCCGAGCTACGTTGATGAGAGCTGGATCGCGAGTGCCGGCCCGGACGGCGGGATCGTCAGGCTGATCCCGCGCATGCGCGAGTGGGTGCAAGCCAACTATCCGGGCACTAAGCTCGCGGTCGGCGAGTATAACTGGGGT
Source organism: Chromatiaceae bacterium (assembly GCA_013426805.1). Classification (GTDB taxonomy): domain Bacteria; phylum Pseudomonadota; class Gammaproteobacteria; order Chromatiales; family Chromatiaceae; genus Thiodictyon. Next base: position 16,322 of record JACDZG010000097.1, on the reverse strand, counting down.
GCGCCGGAGCACATCAACGGTGCGCTGGCCCAGGCCGACGTATTGGGCATCTTCGGTCGCGAGGGACTGGATATGGCGCTGCTCTGGTCCCCGCCCCAGTCCACTCAACCGGCGGCCTATGCCTTCCGTATGTTCCGCAATTATAACGGGGCCGGCGGCCGCTTCGGCGAGACCAGCGTCGCGGCAGTCAGCAATGGCCAGGACCGACTGGCGCTCTATGCCGCCGAGGAGACCGCCACCGGAGCACTGACCCTGATCGCGATCAACAAGACCGCGGGCACCCTGTCGGCACCCGTGACCCTGAACCACTTCACCCCCACCGGGATCGTGCAGGTCTGGCGCTATAGCCCAGCCCAATTGACCGCAATCGTGCATCCGGCCGACCAGATCGTGAGCAGCGGCAGGTTCACGGCCAATTGTCCGGCCAATTCGATCACGCTTTACCAGGTGCCCGGCAGGCGGATTTGATCCTGCCGAGCGGGTCCGGGCGGCCGTCGCGAAGGTCGCGCGCGCCACGGTGCCGGCGAGGCGGTCGGGGCGGAGTCGACTGAGATCTCGACGGCGGCGACGCTCGCGTGGATCATCGGCCCCAGCGGCCGGCCCGTGCTCGGCTCGGCCGCGCGACCCACCTGCCTGTCTCTTCCTGCAGAACGCTGTTCGCGCCAAGGGTTTCGTGGCGGCGTGACTGACGGCTACAAGCCGGTGCCCTTCAAGGCATAGGGAACGAGCGGGACCAGCATGATTGACAGGGCCAGCCAAAGTGCCACGTTGGTCTTGGAACGGAGAGTTGCTTCGCTCATAGTCGTCACCTCAAGTCGGGTCAAATCAGTGTTTGGTATCAGCTTGCCTACGATTCCGAGGATGGGTACCAGCTAGACAAAGCGCAATGAATACTCTGTTCACTCCATGGTCATTACCCTGCCCCAGGCGTCCGCACGGAGCGACTATCGGTTGGTCGTCTTTGATTTCGATGGAACCTTGGCCGATAGCTTCGATTGGTTCGTCCGGGCTTTGAACGGGATCGCGCCGCGCTATCGGTTCCGGCCGATCGCACCGGCCGAGCGTGACCGGCTGCGGGACCTACCCGCCCGCATGGTCCTGCGTCAGTTGGGTGTGACCTGGTGGAAACTGCCGGCGGTCGCCCACGCGCTGCGGCGGCGCATGGCCGACGACCTGGACGGCATCCGGCTCTTTGCCGGAGTCGCCCCCATGCTGCATGAGTTGGCCGATGCCGGCCTGGCCTTGGGGATCGTGAGTTCCAACGCGAAGCGCACGGTGTGCCGACTGCTGGGGCCGGAGAATTTGCGTCCGGTCCGCTATCTGGAGTGCGGTGCAGCGATCCATGGCAAACAGGCGCGGCTGCGGCAGGTGCTGAGCGCCGCCCGGGTTGTCCCCGCGCAGGCGATCTATATCGGCGACGAGATCCGGGATATCGAGGCCGCGCGCGGTGTGGGCATGGCGGCCGGCGCGGTCCTCTGGGGCTATAACAGTGCACAGGCGCTACGCGCCCATGGCCCGGACCACGTCTTCGAGTCGATGGATCAGATCGCACGTGAACTGAGTCCACAACGCCGCGGATGACGTCCACCCCCTCGGCGAGCCGAGCTGGGCCGCCGACCGCAACCCGGCAGACCGCCGTGCTGGTGAACGCGGGTCTGGGGCACCGGGTGGAGGTCCTGCGCCGGATGCACCGGGTCGTGTCCCCCGTGTCGGCCGTCCGGGGGATGGTCAGGGCGGCGGGGGCTGTACCGGAACATCCCGCCGGATGGGGCGGTTTGCGGTTGCGCAGCGGGGACCCCGTTGGTTACGCTACGGGCAGCCAACCTCGAAGGAACGCACGCCCGTGGCCGCCAACGACACCAACTGCCCGATCCGTCTCCTGCACCTCTCGGATATCCATTTTCGTACCGGCAGCACCTGGGACTCAGACCCGGTCTTGCGCGCCTTGGTGCGGTTCATCGGCAAGGAGGTTCAAGGCGGACTCCGTCCTGACCTGGTGGCCATCACCGGCGACCTGGCCTTCGCCGGCACCGCAGCGGAGTATGGCTTGGCGCTGGAGTGGCTGGAGCAGCACCTGTGGCCGGTCTTCGCGCCGGCGCTGCCGCGCGACCGACTCCTGCTCGTGCCCGGCAACCATGACGTGGATCGCGGTCTGCTCAGTCAGGGCGTGCGCTTCCTACAAGACAGGCTGCTCGAGGAGCGCTCCCAAGATGCGGTCGCCGACCTGCTGCGGGACGATCACGAACGCCGGGGCCTGCTGCGGCGTCATGACGCCTACCTCGCCTGCTATTCGCACTGGCTGGGCGCGGCGCAGGCGCTGCCCTGGTGGCAGCGCACCATCGCGATCGACGGCCAACACCTGCATCTGGCCGGACTCGATTCCGCCTGGATGGCCTGCGGCGATACCGACCGCGGACGCCTGCTGCTCGGCCGCCGGCAGATCAACCAAACCGTGCTGCACCCGGACGCCGACGGCGCCGACTGGCGACTTGCGCTGCTGCACCACCCCTGGGACTACCTGGCCGAATTCGACGCCCACGAGGCGCGCCAGACTATCCACCTGAAGTGCGACCTGGTGTTGCGCGGTCACCTGCACGCCGGCGATGCCTCTTACGTCCGGCCCCCGGACCCCGCCCGCGCCTGCCTGGAACTGGCCGCCGGCTGCATCTACGACGGCGGCCGCCACCCCAACGCCTTCCAGTGGATCGAACTCCGGCCGCAGACCCGCGCGACGCCGCGCCGGGTGCGGGTTCTGTTCCGCCACTGGAACCAGGGCGCCTGGGCAATCGACCGCAACCAGCCCGGTTGCCCGGACGGCACCGCCGAGTTTCCGCTCACTCGCACTACAACCGACCCCCTGACGCCGCCGACCCGCACCCGTCGCGCCCGGGTCGCACGATCCGCCGGCAGCGACCGGCCGCCCGGGCCGGCAAAAGCGCGCGCCGCCATCGTTGATACCGTCGTCGGCCCCGGCGGCCGGCTGCCGCAACCCCTGACCGTCCAGGAGGCGGCACCGGATACCGCGAGTGCGGCACGCATCGCGGAAGACACTCTGCTCTTTGATTGCTTCCTCAGCCACAACAGCAAGGACAAGCCGGCAGTGCGCGCGCTCGCTGCCGCGCTTGGCACGGCCGGTCTCTCGGTGTGGCTCGACGAAGAGCGCCTGCCCCCCGGGCTCCCCTGGCATAATCTGCTGGAGTCGGGCATCCGCGCCTCACGCAGCGTCGCCGTTCTGATCGGGGCGGACGGGCTCGGGCCTTGGGAGGACGAGGAACAACAGGCCGCGATCACCCTGGCGGTGCACGACAAGCGACCGGTCATCCCGGTCCTGTTGCCCACTGCCCCGCAGGCCCCGCACTTGCCCCTGTTTCTGCACAACCGTACCTGGGTCGATCTGCGTGCGAGTGCAGCGCCCGAGGGTGTCCATCGCCTCGATCGGCTGATCTGGGGAATCACCGGCAGGATGCCCGGCGCGGTGATAGGAGATAGTACACAGTCTGCGCAGACCCCGAATCTCGAACCCTCCCCTCGATCGGCGGATACCCCAGGCACCGACTCCCGGGCGTCGGCGACCACCGTCGCTGCGACCCGGGAACCCGAGTCGCCACTTGACGACGGTGCCTTCAACCGCCATTGGCAGGCGTTTCGGGAGCGCAACCGTCAGGATGTCGCGGCAGCGCTCGCCAAGTCTCCGGTACTGTTACAGGCCCTGTCCGTCCAGCTTGCGCAGATCGGGCACTGTCCTGGGTTGGACGCCGACGCCCGGTCCGACACCGAGCGGGCGCGCGGTTGCGCCGACGGCCTGCTGGATCTGGACTTCGACGCCTTTGCCGGAGTGGCCGTGGCACTGTATCGGCAACTGCGCGACGCGGCGGATACGGCGGGTCGTAGCGCCGGGGACGAGCGGGGCGCCTGCGATACCCTGCTGGACATCATGCTGCGCTTGGCGCCCTTGCTTTATGATTCACAGCTTGCGCGCACGTAACTACTCAGGTCTATCCAAGCGCATGAAATATCGAGATATTGACTTGGCGCGACGGACTCTCGACGGACTACGGCAACAGGGCGACGCTATGAACATCAATACGTTACAAAGTTGTTGCGATGAGTGTGCGAAAGTCGAAACTCGCTAACAAACTGTACTAATTGACGTTTTCACGAAATCGCCTACCTGAGTAGTTACGCGCGCACGACCTATGTCGCCCGGGGCGCGCATGTTGTCGAGGTGCCCGCCGCGCTCTACGCGGTCGCGGAGCTTGCGATGGCGGCCGAGGAAGGTCGGGCCGCCGCTTACCAGCGCCGCAAAGGTCCCGCGGGTGACGACCCGCGCGGGCTCGCCTGTCTCTCCGCCGCGATGCCCGAGTTGGGCATCGATGCGAGCACGGACGACTATTGCGAGCGGTTCCTGGTGCACCTGGGCCGCAAAGACCTGGCGCGCGAGGCCTTCCGCAAGGATCGGTTCCTGCACGACTGCGACCGCTTTATGGAGCACTTCTACCCGCGCGGGCGCACCCCGCTCGGGTCCTCGGACGAGGAACTGCTGGCCGACCGGCGCCGCGCGGTCGATGCGCAGCTTCCCGATTGGCCCGAGACGCGCAAGGGCCGGGAATTCCATCTCTATACCGTCTTCCGGCCGGAGACGCTGGAGGAGCCGCAAGAAATGCGCGAGACCGCCGAGGAGCTGCATCGCCGCTACCCGCGGCTGCGCATTCTGTTTCTGACCGCCAGCCGCCGCGACGCCGGGGGCAACCATCGCTGGGACCTGGAGATGGCTCGACTGAAGGACTTCTGCCGCATCCTGCGGTTTCACGAATAAGGCCCGGAGGCCCCGCCGCCATGCAGTACCTCACTGTCGAAGACGGCCACACGGTCGCACTGCAAACGGGCGGTGACGGCCAGCCCGAGCGCGTGCACGTCTTCAGCCGGCGCGAGATCGACGCCGTCAACGCCGCCCTGGGCGCCGGCCGGCCACTGCTGGTGCGCGGCGAGCCGGGGGTCGGCAAGACCCAACTCGCCGAGGCCGTGGCCGTGCAGTTGCAGCGGCTCTTGCTGCCATTCGTGGTGGATGCGCGCAGCGAATCCCGCGACCTGCTGTGGCATCTGGATGCCGTGCAGCGGCTGGCCGATGCGCAACTGCTGGGCGCGGCCGGAGAACTGCGGCTGGGCGGCCAGCCGCCGGCCGGTGACCCCGGCGATCCCGCCGAGCCCGAGCCCCCGGTGCGGCGGCTGCTCTGCGCCCTGCGCGAGGCGCTCGCATTGGAGCACTATCTGCACCCGGGGCCACTCTGGTGGGCCTTCGACTGGGAGGGGGCCGGGCGGCAGGCTGCCGCGGTGCGGATCGCGCCCCCCAGCCTCGCGGCCCCGAGCGCCGGCTGCGTGGTGCTGATCGACGAGATCGACAAGGCCGAGAGCGACCTCCCCAACGGGTTGCTGGAGGCCTTGGGCGCGCGTTGCTTCACGCCCCAGGGCCGCACCGCGCCGGTGCGCGCGGTGGGCGAACTGCCGCTGGTGATCGTCACCACCAACGAGGAACGCACGCTGCCCGACGCCTTCGTCCGGCGCTGTCTGGTGCTGCATCTGCGACTGCCGGATGAGGACCCCGAGACGCTCGTAACGCATCTGATGGGGCGCGGGCGCGCCCATTTTCCCACCGCCGACCTCAAGGTGCTGGAGCGCGCCGCCCGCCTGCTGGCCTGTGATCGCGCGAGCGCCGAGGAATATCAGTGGTACCCCCTGCCGGGTCAGGCCGAATACCTGGACCTGGTGCGCGCCGTGCGGGCGCTGGAAACCGATCCACAGGCCCAACTGCGCCGACTGGACGACCTGGGTCGGTATCTGCTCAAGAAACACCCGGAGGCGGCGCGCGTTGCCGACCGGGACCCCGGCCCGGATCGGAGTTCCGATGCGCTCGTCCCGCCCGCCTGACGAGCCTGACCAGGTCCCGACCGCGCTTGTGTTGCACGGGCAGTGCGCGCGTGCGGACCTCCTGCTCGCGCTGGCACGCGGCGCGCGCGCGGGCGCCGCCGCGGCGCAGTTACTGGGCTTTGCGCCGGCGCCCCCGGACACGCCGGCGCCGCGGCAGTCGGAACCGGTCGCTGCGCCGCCGCCTGAGGACCGGTCGGAAGACTCGCCCCCGGTCGGCCCCAGCCTGTTCTGGATGCCGATCGCCTTGGAGACGCGCGACGAAGCGCCGCCGGTGCCCCCGGTCTTGGACGCGCCCGTCCCCCGCCGGCCGCTGACCGCGCGGCCCCCGGAGGCCGTGCCGCTGGCGCCGTGGCGGGAGTTGCGCACGCGCTTGCAGCCGCACCTCACGCGGTGCCGTGAGGGCGGCGTGGTGGACACCGAGCGGTTGGTGGGCTGGTTGAGCCGCGGTCGGCAGGTGGCGCGCATTCCCCGGCAGCGGCAGCGCCGCCGCTTCCCGCTGCTGGTGGTCCTGGCCGATCGCAGCGAGCACCTGGCCCCCTACTGGTCCGATCAGGAGCAACTCCTCAGCCGCCTGGCCCGCGACGCGGTCCCCGGCACCCTGCTGATCCGGCCGATTCACGAGACCCGCGACGCGCCGGGTTGGCCCGGCAGCGCGACCGCCGGGCCGCCGCCGCCCCCCGGAACCCGGCTGCTCGTGCTGGGGGATCTAGGGTGCCTGCGCGACGCGAACCGCGCGGGCGAGCGCCGCTGGCTCGTCTATGCGCGGGCCTTGCAGCAGGCCGGGGTCGCGCCGCTGGCGCTCCTGCCCTGCGCACCCGAGCGCTGCCCGGCGTCCCTGCGCGCCGCCTGGAATGCCTTGCCCTGGGAACGCCCCCGCCTGGACGCGGCGGACGAGCCGGACGCGGCGGACGACGCGACGCTGACCCCGCTCGAGCGGCTGTTGACCCTCTTGTCCGCCGCCATCCGCCTGGAGCCCGGCCTGGTACGCGCCGCGCGCCAGATTCTGCGGGCCGGCCGGCGCGATCCGGGCTTGGAGTCGGACCTGTGGCAGCATTCGGCCATCGCCGCGACCCACAGCGACGCGGCGAGCTGGGATCCGGAACAGGCCAACCATCTGCGCGCCCGTTTCGACGCCTTGAGCGCACCCCTGCGCGAGCGGGTGCTGAGTCTCCAGGAAACCTGGCGCCGCTACCTGCCCCGGGACATCTGGTATCAGGAACTCCTGAGCCTCGCCCCGGACACCCGCGCCCTGCCCGCCGTGTGCGCGGACGCCCGGTTGGCCGAGCGCTTCTACGTGGAGCTGAGCGCGCGGGTGCGCGCGGGAGACACCCACGACCTGGGCGCCGGTGCGCGTGGCTGGTACCGCCGCTGTCGGCGCCGCTTGAGCGACCAAGCCTATACGGAGCCGGTGGCCGAGGCGCTGCATCGGCTCACCGCGTTCTGGGATCCCCAGGACCTGGACGCCGTGCGCAAACCGGGTTACGACCCCTGGTATGGGAGCGCTCCGGGGTTGCCGACACGCACGCTCGCATTGGCGCAGGCCGGGACCCGGCTGTGGGTGCGGGACCTCGGGGCCGCCCCATCTTCCCAGGGTTCCCCCCCGTCCCACTCTGAAAGCCCCCTGGCCTGCCTGCGCAGCGGCAACGGGGAGCTGCGCATCGCCGCCATCAACGACGAACCCCAATGGTCTTGGGAGAGCGGTCAAGCGCCGTCGTGGGCCGAGGCCTGGGGTTGGGACGCCTACGGCGCCTGGTCGCAGTTCTCCGTCCAGACCGCCGACGGGGGCCGGGTGACCCAGCGTCTGCGCTGGATCGCGCCCGGCAGCTTTAGGATGGGCTCGCCGCAGGACGAGCCGCAGCGCTTTCCCGCCGAGGGGCCGCAGCACCCGGTCAGCTTCACCGACGGCTTCTGGCTGTTCGAGACCGCCTGCACCCAGGCCCTATGGCAGGCGGTGATGGGCGGGAACCCGAGCCGCTTCAAGGGGGCGGAGCGTCCGGTGGAGCAGGTGAGCTGGGATGATGCCCAGCGCTTCATCGTGGCCCTGAACGACCGCGTCCCCGGGCTCGGGCTGGGCCTACCGAGCGAGGCCCAGTGGGAATATGCCTGCCGGGCCGGGACCGTGACGCCCTTCTCTTTTGGTAAGGACATCGACCCCGAGCAGGTGAACTACAACGGCAATGTCCCCAACCGGGCCGGTAAGATAGGTCTGTATCGGCAGGCAACGGTAGACGTGGCCAGTCTGCCGGCGAATCCCTGGGGTCTCTACGAGATGCACGGCAACGTCCTGGAATGGGTCCAGGATCCCTGGCATGGCACCTATGCGGGCCCCCTCGGCGACGGCGCGGTTTGGAAGTCCGGGGATACCGGCGCGCACCGGGTGGTCCGCGGCGGTTCCTGGCTCTACCGCGCGCGCCTCTGCCGTTGCGCCTACCGCGGCAGGCGCGCGCCCGCTGACCGTAACGCCGACCTCGGCTTCCGTTGCGCCCGAGTTAAGGTCCCTGAGCCAGGCAAGTCCAGCGGGTCGGGCGCGGAGCGTGCGCGCCTGGCGCCGCCCGGCCCGCGGAGCGAATGGGGCCGGGCGGCGCCAGGCTCGGTACGCGCACCGGGGCAGGAACCGCCGGCGGTCGTGTTGCGGTTGGACAGTGCCGCCGCCGCGGCGACCCTCCCGGCGGCCCCGGCGATCGAGATCCGCAGCGATCACGAACGCCTGACGCTGCACCGCCGACCCAGGCCCGCTTGGGCCAGCGCGATGGGCCGCGACCGCTACGGGCTCTGGGCGGAGCTCGCCGTCGCGCCCGCGCCGGGTCAGCATCGCCAGGGGCGCACGCGCACCGCGGCACCGCCGGGCACGGCGGCCGAAGACGCCGAGCCGATCATCCAGCGCCTGCGCTGGATCCCGCCCGGGAGCTTCCTGATGGGTTCCCCAGCGGACGAGCCGGGGCGCTGGAACGCCGAAGACCCGCAACACCAGGTGACTATCGGGAAAGGCTTTTGGCTCTTCGATACCCCCTGCACCCAGGCCTTATGGCTTGCCGTCATGGACGATAATCCCAGCCGGTTCAAGAGCCCGGAGCGGCCGGTCGAACGCGTCCGTTGGGACGATGCACAGCGGTTCGTCGCCCGCATCAATGAGCGCATCCCAGGACTCGCACTGACCTTGCCGAGCGAGGCGCAGCGGGAACATGCCTGTCGGGCCGGGACCGCGACCGCGCTCTACAGCGGCCCCATCGCGATCCTGGGGCATCATAACGCACCCGCCCTGGACCCCATTGCCTGGTATGGTGGGAACAGCGGACGCGCTTACGATCTCGACGAGGGCCAGGCAACGACCGGCATGCTCTGGAACGAGATGCAGTACGAGACCACCCGGGCGGGGACCCGCGAAGTCAAGGGCAAACAGCCGAATCCCTGGGGTCTCTATGACATGCTCGGCAATGTCTTCGAGTGGGTGGCCGATCCCTGGCATCCCAACTATGAGGGTGCACCGCAAGACGGATCGGTGTGGACGTCCACCAATGTCGGTGCGCTCCGGGTGCTCCGGGTGGTCCGCGGCGGTTCCTGGCTCGCCCCCGCGCGCTTCTGCCGTTGCGCCTACCGCGGCGGGCTCGCGCCCGCTGACCGTGTCGACTACCTCGGTTTCCGTTGCGCCCGAGTTCAGGAGACCTGAGGCAGGCAAGAGCGGGGCACCGCGCGCCTGACAGGACCCGGCCCGCGGTAGCGGATGGGCCGGGCCCTGCCAGGCGGGTGGTGCGTAGCGGTCCCGCGGATGCTCGACAGTTGGTCGGCCAGGGCACCGCTAGTTCTTTGGGGTGCAACTGACCGGCGGCCGGTATCCCGACGCCCCGGCACTGCACATGACCGCGCTCCACACCCCCGCGGGGCGGCGCTGGTACCTGACCGCCACCGAGCGGGCGGCGTTCCTCATGGCGGCGTGCACGGGACCGCGCGCGGTCCGGCCCTTGTGCCGGGTGCTCCACGTCACCGGGAGTCTCTCAGCCGAATGACCGCCATGGGCAAGCGCGCAAGCAACGCAAGCGTTTCGGAACAGTCATAGCGCGCGTTAATCTCGCGATCCCTCAGCGCGGCGGGCAAGCACTCCCCGAATTTCAGCTCGGCGATGAACTCCGCGTCGAGCGGCAGGGTGATTTCGGCTGTTTCGTTGAATACCTTTTCGCGGATTGCCGTCGCCATGGACGCGAGATCCACGGCGCCGGTGAAGCTGATCGCGAGATTATCGGCGATGATCTTGGTCGCCACTCCAGTCAGCACATGCGCAATCGCCGCATTGAGGAGCCGGCCCGCGAAGGTCCACCAGACCAGACTGTCGTGTGCGTCGGCGATCAGAAAGGTCTTGCCCGACTCCACCCAATCGAATGCCTCGCGTAGCGCCGCCATGTGCTCCAAGGCGCGGCGCGAGAAGGCGACTGGTGGTTCCTCGCGCGCGAGCACGCGGGCGACCGCCCGGCACAGCGCGAACTGCAACGGCTGGCCGGCGCTGCGCCATTGCGAGCGACCGCGCAGTTCGGTCGGCTCGACGTAAGCCTTGCGTCGCGACCAGTCGATCGACAAAGCCTTCGGTCCACAGCAGCAGCAGGGCCGCCGCCGGCAGGAATGCCTCATCCTTGGTGATCAGAAACAGACAGTTGCGCGCTGCCCCCGGGCGACGGCCGGTCCGCCCGATCCGCTGCAGGAAGGACGACACCCGGCTCGGGGCATCGATCTGAATGACCCGATCGAGATCCCCAACATCGATCCCCAGCTCCAGCGTGCTGGTCGCGACGATCACGCAATGCTGTCCCTGACTGAAGGCCGCCTCCGCCGCCTGTCGCTCTTCCAGGCTGAGGCAGCTATGGGAAACATAGGTACTCACACCCAGCCCGCGCAGCTCGATCGCCAGTTCTTCGACCCGCACCCGGCTGTCGCAGAAGACCAGGCGCTTCTCCCCGCGTTTCAAACCCGCCCCTACACCAAGGGTCTGTCCGGATATCAAATAGGAAGGCGATACCATACCAGCGTATGCATCGGTGGATAAGCGCAGCGCATCGGGTGCGGTCCAAAGTGATGTGGTCGTAGGATGGGCAGAGCGAGAGCGATGCCCATCCCGCCACCGCGACGCTTGAGGATGGGCGTCGCGCCTCTCGTTCCCACGCTCCGCGTGGGAATGCCGTGCGGACGCTCCGCGTCCGGCCTTGGCGCCGGACGCGGAGCGCCCGCACGTGCTCCCACGCAGGAGCGTGGGAGCCAGACCGCCTTCACTTCATGGCATTGGGGCAAGGCGCACCCCCTCGATAAAAGCGCGTTCACCCGAGACCCGACGCTGGGCACCAGCAGCGTCAGCCATCCGTTTCACCCAGGATCCGATAGCTGATGTCCAGGGTCACACCGTCGCGCAGCAGTGGCTCGATCTCCTTCAGCACACGGCGGGCCTCACCGACCTCCAGACCCTGGCGGTTGTCTTGCTTCAGCACCGTCTTGCCCTTGGATATTAAGGGCGGCTTCGGCGGCGGCTTGAGCGGGGGATCGACCACGGGCGGGCGCTGGATCAGCCGTGTCGCATCCGCCTGGGCCTGCTTGAGCGCATCGGCGAGCGATGTCACCAGCTCGTCCGCCGCCAAGGCGTCTGCCACGGCACGCTTGATCCGCGCGCCCTCGCCCCCGCCCCAGACGGTCTCCAACAAGGTCCAGTTGTTGTCCGCGATGGCGTGGCTCACCCGCGTTGCCGCGACCATGCTGCGGGCGAGCGCCTGCAGGCTGGTGACCGGCGTCAGGCTCGCCAGGGTATCGACCAAGGCGGGTCCCTCCTGCCCCTGAACGGCGAGGCGGGCATTGGCGAGTCGATGGCCGCTCGCCGACAGACCCAATGCGCTGATCTGGTCGGTCAGATCAGCCAGCAGCGTACGACAGGGCTCCAGATAGGCAGCGACCGCGTCGCGCACGTCCTTCTGCAGCGCGTTCTGATTGCTCGCCGTCCGCAACGGACTGGTCGGGTACGGGGAAACTCTTCATGCCGGTTCCCGTGAACTCCCGAAACTCCTCCCATTCAGCCCGGTTTTCTTGGCCTACCCCTCCCTGCCCTTTGCCATGAAAAACCTGCCTCATCCAGAACATTGCGGTCGAACTGTTGAGCAGACCCATCAGCGCCAGATGATCGTGCTCGCTCGCCGCGGCGGGGAGCTTGATGACCGGCGCGGAACGGTTGAAGACCTTACCGCCCCGGTCAAGGACGAAATGATTGTGGGTGGCGACGAAGGCGAAGGTGATCTTGAGGGGGGCGAAATGGCGATCCGGATAGAACATCGAATATTCGTAGTAGTCGCCTCCTTGTTGCTCCTTCGTCTTGAAGCCCTTGCCTTGCCGCAGCCAAAGTTGCGTCCGGTAACACCAAAGGATCTGGATGTATCTGCCAAGCAGGTGCGGCGGAAGCGTTCCCGATAGGCCATACGGAAAGACAACATCCGGAAGCTGGTCCTGATAGAGATCGCCGAGGAAGCGGGTGTCCCACTCCGGGTCGGAGAAATCGTGCAGGATGGCGCCGGTCTCGGGGTCGAGCCACTGGAAGAAGTCGATCAGCGCCTTGGCGCCGTCGGCCGCAAGGGGCAGTTGCCGGAGCGGATTGTGGGCACGGTCGAGCAGCTCGGCCAGCGTCGGCAGCGACTCCAGTTCCTCGAAGACGGCCAGCAGATAGTCGCGCTCGGCATGGGTGGGATGCGCATTGAAATAGACGGTCAGGCGGTCCTTGGCCTGTTGCAGCGCGCTCTGACCCGAGCGATGGCCCGCGCGCCGGCCCGCCCCGGCCGCCGACCCGGAGAGGAACGGCGCCTCCAGCAACTGGTTGTCTTCCAGAAAGCGCACGCAGACGCCGGTCAGCACCCAGGCCGCTGCGGCCTGGGTGATCTGCGCCTCGCGCCAGGCGACGAAGTGCTCGGCGGTGCGGTTGGCGGCCTGGGCCTTGGCGTACTCGGCCTGGAGGTGGGCCTCCAACTCCGGTCGGGTCCGGCTATAGTCCAGGATGTCCAATTCCAGTTTGGGCAGGAGGGACTGGAGATCGGCGAGGAGACGTTGGGGGTGGATCATCCGGCCGGCGCCTGGAATTCCTGCACTGCGACCTGAACGACGCGACTCGGTTGCTTGCGATGCTCGGCGATGTCGCGATGGTCGGCCTCGATCTGCTTCAAGACCGCGATCTCGAAGTATTGCTCCCCGCAGTAGTCGCATTCTAGGCAGGGAACCTGCTCGACGAAGAGCATCTCGCCATGGTGCTGGTGGATATACTGGGTGGTTCTGGGGGTCAGATTCCGGTTACCGCAAAAGCTGCATTGCTCGGCCATGGTTCAGTTGCCTCGCTCATAGGGATTCTTGAATTTGGGAGGCGTCGGGATGTAGACCGTGACGATCACGAGTGACACCCGCATCCGGCCGCAGACGACGTGTACCGGCTTACCCGCATCGGTGAAGCCCGCGAGCAAACAGCTTTCGCCGCGCCCGGTGTCTGGCTTCTTCCTGCGTGAGGCCGAGCTTGCGCAAGGCCCGGGTGATCTCGATCACCAGACCGGACTTGATCTTGAGTTTCTCGGCATCGGGCAGGCCAATGTCGGCAAAGACGTTGCCGGAACCCGTTTCGACCGCGATGCCTTCAAGGACGCGTTTTTTCATCTCTCATCTCCTTCGCGATCATCTCAGCGACTTTCAACCGGGCGCTCCACGCGGATGACGATACCTTAAAAGGTATAAGCAAGACAGAGAGCGGGGTTCGCGGCCGGCGCGGTAACTTCTCAATAACCTGTGGCCATCTCGTAGGGCGGATCAAGGAGCGCAGCGACGGATCCGCCGATCGCGGTGGTGGTGGGTCCGCTGCGCTTGACCCACCCTACAGTTGCCGCGACTTTTTGAGAAGTTACCCGGCGCGGTGGTTCAGCCATGCCAGTCGCGCAGATGCCGAATACCCGGCAGCGCCCCGGCTTTGCGCTGGTAGCGATCATCGGCGGTCACGAGGCAGGCCCCCGACTCCAGCGCGACCGCATGATAGAGGGTGTCGAACAGATGATGCCCGAGGTCGATGGCGAGCGCGCAGGCGCGTGCCAGGACGGGGGCATCGCCGCGGATCGGCAGCGCCAAGCCCTCCAGCAAGACAAGATCGTGCCGGGCACGCTCGGGCGTTTCACGTGCGATGACCGCCGCGACCTCGATCAGCCAATGGGGCGGTTGCAGGACGGGGTGATCACCACGCGCGACAGCGGCCATCAACGCGGTCGCCCGCTCGGTATCGGCTTCGCGCTCCGGGTCCTGGAATAGCCACTTGATGATGACACTGGCGTCGATGACCAGGATCACGGGCGGCCGACTTCGCGCGACGCGCGGGCCGCCGCCTCGGTCAACGCCGGCCGCTCTGCGCGTGCCGCGGTCAACTGCTCGAAGGCGGCCTGACGTCGGCGCTGCTGATCGGCCTCCGCGATGGCCTGTTGCATCAGCCGGGCAATCACGGCGCTCTTGTTCTGACCCGCGAACTCGCGATTGAAGGCGTTCCGGAGGTCGTCCGGGATGCTGAAGTTCATGGTGGTCATGATGGGATGCCGATTGTTGAAATCTTCGACAATCTTAGGCGCCGGGTCCGTCCCCGGCAAGAGGGGGGTGATCAGCGCTGCAATGTTGGGGTTCGTTCCTCACCCCAACCTACGGCATTGCGATGTTTTCTGGTTCGGAGCGAATACTTTCACAATCTCTCTCGCTCAGCCCATCCTACCTTAAGACCTCGTCCAAACAAGCCACATCACTATTTTATTGCTTGGCGAGCTTGGCGCCTTGGCGTGCGCAATTGCCGGATTTAGGATCACGAGGCGTCCGCTACGACCGGCTGGAGCCAGGCGCGGACCAGGGTAAGAGGGTAAAAGTGCCAAGCTATACGGTCCTCGAAAGGCGGAAACCGAGGTGGCGGCTGCGGTAGGACGGATGCCTGATGCCGCGGTACGCCGAGCGGCAGATGACGGCGGTGTTGATCCAGGAGCCGCCGCGTATCACCCGGTAGGAGCCCGTCTTGGGGCCACTGGGATTCTCACTGGCGGGCTGCTGCACGCCACTGGCGGCTGCTGGGTTTCCACTGGCATCCACTGCAGCATCTCCTGCACCGAACCCAAACGCCTTCGCAATGCGCCGCCAGCCACTCGCGCGCTGCTGGTCGCCACTGGCGGCTGCTGCGAGCGCGCCAGTAAGTTGCGCGTAATAGTCTGCCGCATACCAGTCCGCACACCACTCCCAGCAGTTGCCGTGCATATCGTGCAGCCCCCAGGCGTTGGCCCGTTTCTGCCCGACCCGATGGAGCAGATTTCCGGCATTATCGCTGAACCAGGCATAGTCGCCCAGTCCGGCCGGTTCGTCACCGCTGCACCAGCGGGTCGCGGTCCCGCCACGGCAGGCATATTCCCACTGCGCCTCGCTGGGCAGTGCGTAACGCTCGCCGGTCCGGGCGCTCAGCCACGCGCAGTAGGCGCCGGCGTCGTCCCAGGAGATACCGACCACCGGCAGGTCCAAGGCCTCGCGGCCGATGCCTCGCTTAGCGTAATAGTTGTCTTTGCCGGTCTCCAAGTGGTACTGACTGCCCTTCTCCAACCATTCCGGCCAGTGGCTGTCGGTCGCCTCGCAGAAGCGCAGGTAGTCGCGCCAGGTAACCGGAGTGCGCCCCATGGCGAAGGCGGGGACGCGGACCGGATGAACCGGCCGTTCGTCGCTGCCGCCTTGTTCGTCACCCATCAGGAAGGTCCCGCCGGGGAGATAGACCATCTCCGGGGCCGCGAGCACCTGCTGCGCAGCGCCGTCCTGACCCGCGTTCTCCAACGGATCGCGGAAGACCTCATAGGGCGCGAAACGGGGATGGGTGGCCGGTAGCGCCGGCGCAGGCGCCTTGGGCGGTGGCGCGCCGACAAGGGTAAGAGGGTAAAAGTGCCAAGGGCCAGTCCTCGAAAGGCGGAAACCGAGGTTGTCGTCGCGGTAGGACGGGGGCCCGAGGCGGCGGTACGCCGAGCGGCAGCTGCCGGCGACGTCGCTCCAGGAGCCGCCCCGAATCACCCGGTAGGAGCCCGTCTTGGGGCCACTGGGGTTCTCACTGGCCGGCTGCTCGGCGCCACTCGCATCGACTGCAGCAGACTGCGAGTGGACGCCAGTGGAGCGCGAGTGTGCTGCAGCGATTGGCGAGTGCTGCTGCGCGCCGGCCACGGGCTGCTCGCCGTCGTAGGGTCCGCTGTGCGGACCGGGCGCCGTGCGATCGTCGCGATCATCGGTCCGCGCAGCGGACCCTACGAGGTCACGGTAGGGTCCGCTGTGCGGACCGGGCGCCGTGTGATCGTCGCGGTCATCGGTCCGCGCAGCGGACCCTACGAGGTCGCGGTAGTAGCTCGCGGACCACC
>JACDZG010000260.1 GCA_013426805.1 Chromatiaceae bacterium | reverse complement strand
GGAGGGTGGTCGAACCCGTCCTCGCGCCGGTATCACGGTCGCCAGGCAAGCGATTACTGGCACCGGTGGTTGCCGACGACCGGAATCCGACGCCGTGCCCGGCGGCGCTTATTCGAGTTGAAGCTGCAACGGCTGAGCGAGCAGGCGGCGCATCCGCGCGGGGTCGAGCCAGGGGGCGGCGCAGGACGTCCGGATGAAGGCGATGGCGCCGCGCACGCCCAGTTGTCGGTAGAGGTCACGCAGGTGGCGGGCGAAGCGCGCCAGGGTGTTGAGCAGATGCGCCAGGCGCATCAGGCAGTGATACCCCTTCATGGCATTCCAGTCGTAGGCAAAGGCGTGCTCGTACTGATCGCCCTGATGTTTCTCCACCAGGAAGCCGGCCTCGATGCCCCAGCGGTGGCGGGCGCCTAGATTGCAGCGTTCGTGGACATTCTCCTGGCTGAGCGGGGCGCTGGAGAGCCACGCATGGCGGGCGGTCTTGGTCAGGCGCGCGCCCTGGGCATCGATCGTCTCCCAGGTCTCCTCACACACCACCACATGCACACGCAGGTGGTGGCGACCCTGGTTCGAGAAGGCATAGTCGATGCCGTTGACCCAGGAAAAGCGCTGGCGGCGCTCCCCCCAATGGCGCTGGCAGCCGTCGGGCTGCACGGCGTGCAAGGCGTAGAACTCCTCCCAGACCGTGGACAGGTCCTGGTCTTTGAGCACGATCATGAACTGCCAGTGGTACTGACGGCAGCGGTGCATCACCGGTCCATTGGCATAGAGCCCGTCGAGTAACAGGAGGATCGGCAGGCGCGGGAACAGTTCCTTGATCCGGGCACTCAACCGGGCGAACGCGCGCAGTTCGCAGTCTTGTTTGTCGGCCGTGGTATCGCCCTTGGCGTATTCGAGGAATTCGCTCAGCAGCGGGATCACCAGGCCGTTGTGAAAGGCCAGACTGGCCTCCAGGACGTAGACGAAGTACTGGGGGCGGCGCGCGTCCGCGGCACCGACCTGACGTTCCAGGAGATTCTCCTCCCAGAGGGCATCACGGGTGAACTTCTGGGAGCCGTCAATGGCGATGGGATAGGCGTGGTTGATCAGGTAGCGACGGAAGGTCTTGGCGCGAATCAGGCGG
This sequence comes from Chromatiaceae bacterium, assembly GCA_013426805.1. GTDB lineage: Bacteria > Pseudomonadota > Gammaproteobacteria > Chromatiales > Chromatiaceae > Thiodictyon. The sequence goes on along the minus strand of JACDZG010000260.1, from coordinate 1,558 downwards.
CGCACCAGATCGATGTGCGCCTGTTCGAGGTGGGCCACGTCGATGTCGCGCAGTAGCCGAAACAGCGTGTCGGCGTGCGGCAGGGTCTCCAGTTCGGGAAACAGCAGCCGCAGGTTGGCCTCGAACTGTGGGCGGGTGAGCTCGCGGTTGACCGCGCGCCGGGAGGCAAACTGAAAGACGAACATCAGCAGTCCATAGAGCAGCAGCACGGTGAGCCGATGGCGGCACTTCTTGGGCTGGCGGGGGTCGGGAATCTGTTGCAGACGGGCGAGCAGCGCGGGCAACTCCCGGCGCAGGACACGTACCTGCCCGCTGACCGCCATCTCGCGGGCCTGCTGTTCCTCGGCGATGGTGGCGTACGCCGAACAGCGATTCGGCAAGGGTGCGGGGGCGTGGGGAATCAAGCCGTCCTGGCGCTGCTGGGTGCGTAGCGCCTGTTCCTGCTGTTTCTTGTGCGCGCGTTGCTCCTTGATGGCCGCGCGCGCGGGGCGGCGGCAGGGTTTGCTCATGGCGTCGCCTCCCCGGACGTGGCGCACAGGCGCTCGCGCCACTGCGCGCATAAGGGCTTGACCCACACCTGGCGCGGGGCACTGTGATAGGTCCGGCCCGGTCGCGCCAGCCCGCTCCCGCTGGTTTCCCCCAGCAGTTCCCACCCGGCGGCCCGGTAGCAGGTGCCGGCGTAGTGGCGCGGATCGACGAAGGTCTCCAGCAACAGCGGCGCAAACCCCCAGTGGTCGCGCCAGTCGGCGCGCACCCGCCGCGCCAGTTGTCCCAGCACATGGCTGGCTAAGTGCGGCACCTGGACGTGGGGAAAGATCAGGAAGCGGCTGTTGTTGAGCACCCGCACCTGGTTGGCCCGGCGCGCCTGGGCGTCCCAACCGATCCACTGATCACGCACCGCCAGCGCGCGCGCCGCGCCCGCCAGCAGAAGGCAGCCCAGGCGCTGCTCGCCGGCGGTAATGAAGTAGCGTAGCCGGTAGCCGAAGGCGCCCTGGTAGCCCAGGGGATGCCAACGCGCGACCAGCGCATTCCACTGCGCCACCGCCGCGGCGTCGGCGCGCACCGGTTCCAGACGCACCGGGCCGAGCGCGGCCAAGGGACCCTGCAGCGGTGTCGGCGCTTCCAGCACCGCCACCGGGGGCGCCGGGCGGGGGCGCCGCGCGACCTGCAACGGGGGCAGCGTGACCAACCCGGCGGCCTCCAGGCGCTCTAGAAACTCCCGGCAGGCGTGCGCCTTCGCCGTCCCTGTCTCGGTGTACCACTGCACATGCTCGCACAGCGTCGCCGCCAATTCCCGCCGCCCCAACCCCGGCAGCCACGCCACCGTCCGGCGGATGTCGGCAATCTCCTCGGCGCTGAACACGCGACCGCAGTGGACCCAGGCTCCTGGACTCAGCGCACCCATCAACACCCCCGGCGACAGCGCAGACCGACTACTCTGCCATTCATCCTGCCAGAAGCCCGCAGCGGTGTCTACCCCCTTGTGCGAACATTAACTTTTGTTAACCACCGCCAGCCCGCGCCGTGACTGGGGTCACGCGGTCATGCTTCAGGGCTG
>JACDZG010000096.1 GCA_013426805.1 Chromatiaceae bacterium | reverse complement strand
CAAATTGCTTGCGGGCGTGGAACCGGACACGTAATGGCAACTTTAAAGGGCTGGAGTCTGACGTGCATAGGTAACCGGGTCGCCGACCTCAGCCCGGTAGCCGATCTCCTTTCCTTGAAGTTCCTCTACTGCTGCTCGACCGTCGTCTCCGATCTCACGCCGCTGACTAGGCTCATTCAGCTACAGTCCCTTGACTGCGCAGACACGCGTGTGGCAGATCTTAGCCCACTGGCGGGGACCACCTCACTGCGGTCTCTCAGGTGCAGGAACAGTCAGGTCGCAGATCTCACCCCGCTGACTAGGCTCACTCACCTACAGTCCCTCGACTGCGCACGCACGCCTGTTGCCGATCTTAGCCCACTGGCGGGGATCACCTCACTGCAGTCTCTCAGCTGCGGGTACAGTCAGGTCGCAGATCTCACCCCGCTGACTAGGCTCATTCACCTACAGTCCCTCGACTGCTCGGGAACCCAGGTCGCCGACCTCAGCCCATTAGCCGGACTCATCGCTCTGCAGAGTCTCGGTTGCGGCGCGACCAAAGTTACCGACCTCTCACCACTTGCCGGGCTCGCAGCTCTGCGGGGTCTCGCTTGTTGGCACAGCCAGGTCGCCGACCTCGCCCCACTGGCCAAACTCACAGCTTTGCAGGAGCTCGATTGCAGGGGTAGCCGGGTAGTCAACCTCAGCCCGCTGTCCGGACTGTCCTCTCTGAAGCTATTGAAATGCGGATGGACATTTGGTTGCAGTCCCACATCGCAGATTGACCTTACCCCACTGACTAGTGTCTTTTCCCTACAGACCCTTTATCTCTGGGAAGCTGTCGTGAGCGGTCTGCCTGAGGCGGCCATCAGGCTTCCCGGTTTACGTACACTCATCATCAAGACTCAGCCCAGTCTCGGAGAGATTCCGGCTGAGGCTTTGTCTCAGACCGGTGAAGACAACTGTCTGCCACGCCTGCGTGCCCATCTCGCCGACCTCGGGGCCGATGCTCAACCCCTGCGGGATGTCAAAGTCATCGTCCTCGGCAACGGCCGAGTCGGCAAGACCCAGATCTGCCGGCGGCTGCGCGACGAACCCTTTGAGACCGATGCGAAATCGACCCACGGGATCAGCGTGACCTCGCTCGAACTGATGCTGCCCGACGGGGAGACGCCGGCGATCATCAACCTGTGGGACTTCGGCGGGCAGGACCTCTATCACGGTACCCACGCACTCTTCATGCGCACCCGTGCCGTCTTCCTGCTGGTCTGGAAGCCGGAGCGCGAGCGCGGGGAACAGATGCATGGCGGCTTGGTGTTCCGTAACCAGCCGCTACCCTACTGGCTGGAATACATCCGCCACCTGGGCGGTGACCGGAGCCCGGTCATCTTGGTCCAGACGCGCTGCGACGGCGGGCTGGGCGAGTGCCCGAATCTGCCTGTGCACGATACCTTGTTGCAACCGCTCCTCGCAGATGATCGCTTCTTCACCCGTGTTGCCTACAGTGCAAAAGACGATTGCGGCCGTGCCCGATTGCTGGATGCACTGCAACAGGCCGTGATCCAACTCCGCGCGGTCCAAGGCCGCCCGCTGATCGGGCGCAACCGGCTTGCGGTCTGGGACCAGCTGCGGGCATTGCGCGACGCTGATGCGCGGGAGACCAACCCAGCCATTCGCCAATATCGACTGCTGCCTTACCGCGACTTCGCGGCCCTCTGTGCCAAGCATGGGATCCATGGTGCGGAGACCTTCGTCGTGATCCTGCACCATGCCGGATTGGTCTTCTATCATCCGCACCTATTCGACGATCAATTGGTTCTGGACCAATCCTGGGCACTAAACGCGGTCTATGCCCTTTTCACCCGCGAGGGTGCCGTCTACCCCACACTGCGCCAATTCGGCGGGCGTTTCACGCGACCCTTGCTCGATGCATTGCTCTGGCGTGGGCGCGGGCTGAGTACGGACGATCAGCGATCGCTAATCGGGATGATGGAGACCAGCGGGATTTGCTTCGTGTATCGGCGCGGCCATGACCCGGACGAAACCGAGTACATTGCTCCAGACTTGCTGCCCGATGGCCGGGGTGGACCGCCGCCCGCGCTGATCAAGGAACTGGCAGCACGCTGGGTGCCGATCGCGGGCGAGGTCGTCATGGCCTTCTTCCGCTATCCCTTCCTGTCGCCAGCGAGCGGACGGTTGGTGCTGTCGGATCTCGGTGGATTGGCCGGAGCGACGGCGCTCTACTGGCGCGATGGTCTCTGTCTGTACGATGCCGGGAGCCGGGCGACCGCTATTGTCGAGGTGTTGACCGATGTAGCCGGCGCGATCAGTAGCACGACGAAACCGGACTATGCCGGTTGTATCCGCATCCAGGTGAAAGGCGAGAGCGCGGAACGCTTGCTAGCCACCTTGATTTAGCGTGTCGATGTGCTGAACGAACACCATGGCTGGAGGGGTGAGTTGATGAACACTGGATCCGGGGTCGTCCTGAAGACCCTGCGCGAGGCGACACACGGCCGCGACGAGTCCGTACAGAGCGCACTGAAGATCACCGATCCGCCGCCTGCTCCACCCTCGACACCAGAGGTCTATGTCTCTTTTGCCTGGAAGCAGGATCGCGTCGAGCCACTCCTCGACGAACTGATCGCCGGACTCACCAGGCACGGTATCCAAGTGCGGCGAGACAGCGACGAACTGCAGCCGGGGGACCGCATCTCCGAGTTCATGAAGCGCCTGAGCGCTGGGCGGTGCGTGCTGCTGGTGATCAGCACTGACTATATACGCTCGCCCTTCTGCATGACCGAACTGCACGGCATCTGGATCAATGCCTGCCAGCGCGAGGATGTCTTTCTGAAACGCATCGTGCCGCTGGTGCAGGTGGATGCCGGTATCAGTACGATCCAGGGCCGGATGGCGCATGCCGCGTACTGGAAACAGCAACACCAGGAACTGGACGCGTTGATCCGGGAGCACGGCGCCGATGTGCTCGGTGCTGAGGATTTTCGGTGTTTCAAACTCATCGGCGACTTCTATCGTCATGTCGGCGATATGCTGCGTTTCGCCGACGACGTGCTGGTGCCGCGGGACCGGCCCACGCTTTCCCGCGACGGCTTTGCGACAGTCTGTGAACTGATTCACCGCACGCTTGCCTGAGCGGAACCCTTTCGTGATTCCATTGCCGGGCTGCTGGAGGGCTTGGTCAATGTAGCCGATGCCCGACGAGGGCGTCCGCCCATCCTGACCGGCGACGATCCGGGCTGGCCGTGGTTCCGCGCGGTCCTGCGTGGGAGCTTGACCTGCTGCCGGCCGGTGACTTTCGCTCACTCGCGGTCCTGTTGCAGGCCGCCCGCGACCTGCGCCCCCCGGTTCAGCCGCAGACGGTGGTCAACGGCCGCACGAGCACCCACGCACTGGGAGGTGGCGCCGTTTACGCCGGGCGCCTCGTCGATCTCTGCAACCAGGCGGCGCTCTGGTTCGGTTGGCTGCCCGTGCCCAATCCGTTCAAGTCCAAGACCGCAGCCGCAGCCGGCTCGGGTCCTTAACGCGGCGTCCCGGCCTCAACGATTTCAATGCCTTCGTCCTGCGCCCACGCGCGCAGGGCCTCCAATGTCTTGCTGTGCTCGTAGTCCTGCCACGCTTCGAGCAGGTCCTGGTGCTCCAGGAATTCCTTGAACCGGCGATAGGCACCGGGGTGCCGGAACATGTCCCGCACCCGGTCGTAGTCGTCCGGCAGCCGCGTTGCCGCGAAGTCGTAGACCAGTGGCGTGCCGAGATCGAGCTCGCGTTTGCTGGGGACGGGCAGATACCGGTCCGACAGGTTGAGATCCTCCGGTTCGGCATCTGGATCGTCCTGGCCGGACCACTCGTCACCGATATAGCGGAAGGCTCCGGTCTCCCGGTCAAGATAGGCTCCGCCGCCCAATGTCCCGGCGGCATCCGCGAACATGTGGGCTTGTTCCAGGTCGCTCAGAGTGCATTTCATGGGGTTGTCCCGCAGGTCGGTTGCGTGTCGGCGTGTGCAGTCCCCGCAGCGTGCCGCTCCCGCTCTTTATTTTATCCAACATCAAGAGCAATGCCGGGACCGATATCCTCGGCGCGGGTGTGATCAGAACTGATGGGGCCGGGCCTCTCGGTAGGATGGGCAGAGCGAGAGCGATGCCCATCCGGCCACCGCGACGCTTGAGGATGGGCATCGCTCTCGCTCTGCCCATCCTACGCGCTGAGCCCTTGGACTCCTGGGTTCAACCCGATTGCCGCAGCAGCAGGCGCTCAAGGGCAGCGGTATCCAGATGGGCTTCCACCATGTCAGCCAACCGCTCGATAGCAGCCTCCCGCAGTGCGGCATAATCGCCGGTCCGGGGGTGGTCCAGTCCAGCCCAGGCGAGCAGCGCATCGCAGGCGGCCGGGGATTCGAAGAGGCCGTGCAGATAGGTGCCCAGCACTTGGCCGTCGGCGCTGATCGCTCCGTCCGGACCTTCATCCAGCCAGGCCACCGGCCGCTCCAGGGCGGGTCCGGTGCTGATGCCGGCATGGATCTCATAACCGGTGACCGGCGCGTCATCCAGGGCGAGCCGGCCGCTGACGTTGGTCAGACGCTTGCGCGCGTCCAGGGTCGTCTCAAAGTCCAGCAAGCCGAGGCCGGCGGTACGGCCGGGCACACCCTCCAGGCCCAGCGGGTCATGAATGGCCTGACCGAGCATCTGGAAGCCGCCGCAGATGCCGATCAGCTTACCGCCGTAGCGCAGGTGGCGGTTGATGGCAGCCACCCAGCCGCGGGCACGCAGCCAGGCGAGGTCCGCGGCTACCGATTTGGAGCCGGGCAGCAGGATCAGGTCCGCGGCCGGGATGGGGTCGCCCGGTCCGATCAGCCGCAGGTCCACCCCCGGATGCAGGCGCAGCGGATCCAGATCGGTATGGTTGCTGATACGCGGCAACACCGGCACCACCACCCGCAGCCCGGCCCCGGTCTTGTCGTCCTGGTCGCGGGCCACCGCGTCCTCGGCTTCCAGGTGCAGCCCTTTGAGGTAAGGCAGCACCCCGAGCACCGGTTTGCCGGTGTGCTCGGTGAGCCAGTCGAGACCCGCTTGCAGCAGCGCGAGATCGCCGCGAAAGCGGTTGATGACGACGCCCTGAACCCGCGCCTGTTCGCTCGCGGACAGCAGCGCCAGGGTGCCGACCAGATGGGCGAAGACCCCGCCGCGGTCGATATCGGCGATCAGGATCACCGGGCAGTCCACGCCTTCGGCAAAGCCCATGTTGGCGATGTCCTGGGCGCGCAGGTTGATCTCGGCGGGCGAGCCGGCGCCCTCGACGAGGATGGCGTCGTACTGGTCGGCCAGTCGCTCATAGGACGCCAGCACCGCGTTCCAGGCGATGCGTTTGTACTCCTGATAGCTGACCGCGTTCATGTTGCCGACGGCCTGGCCCTGGATGATGACTTGAGCGCCGCTGTCGGTGTTGGGCTTGAGCAGCACCGGGTTCATGTCGGTGTGCGGCGGCAAGCCGGCGGCCTGGGCCTGCACCGCCTGGGCGCGGCCGATTTCGCCGCCGTCGCTCGTCACGGCGCTGTTCAGGGCCATGTTCTGCGGCTTGAAAGGCGCCACCCGCAGCCCGCGACGGGTCGCCCAGCGGCACAGGGCGGTGACCAGCAGGCTCTTGCCGGCATCGGAGGTGGTGCCTTGCACCATGAGGGTGGGCGTCTTCATCCTGGTAGGGCTCAGGGTTCGCGGACCGGGCGCTGCCGCGCCGACCGGGTCGGCCGGTCGCAGACAGGCAGGGTCGGGGTCAAGCCAGTGCGTTCAGTGCCGCTTCCAACCGTGTCCATTCGGCCTCTGTGCCGGGCAGTCCGAAGCGCACGGCGGGCGGGTTGTCGAACAAGCGGGTGAGGATGCCGGCACGGGCCAGTGACTCATGAATCGCGGGCGCCCGGTCGGTGGGCACCCACTGGAACAGGGCGCAGCCGCCTTGGGGCGGCACGCCATGGCCGCGCAGCAGATCGGCAAGGCGGGTACCGGCCGCGACGAGCCGGGCCTGGGCGGCCAGTTGCCAGGGGGTGTCGGCGAGTGCTTGCGTGGTGATCCAGCGCGACGGCGCGGCGATGGTCCAGGGGCCGAGCAGGGCGGTCAGCGGTTGAGTCACCGCCGCATCGGCGAGCACGAAGCCGACCCGCGCCCCCGCCAGACCGAAGAACTTGCCGAGTGAGCGCAGCAGGATCAGGCCGGGCCGCGGGCTCACGGCGGCGAGGCTCTTCCCCGGCGTGGTGTCCATGAAGGCCTCGTCCACCAGCAGCCAGCCGCCGCGCGCGGCGAGCAGGTCATGCCAGCGCAACAGATCGGCCCGCAGGAAACGGGCGCCGGTCGGGTTGTTGGGATGGATCAGCACCAGGACATCGAGGTTCGGCAGCGCGGACTCAATGGCCTCTACCGCCAGCGGGGTGACCCGGTGTCCCGCGAGCACCCAGGCGCGGGCGTGTTCGCCATAGCCGGGCGCGATGACGCCGACCCGGCCGGGCGCACGCAGGCGCGGCAGGGCCTGGATCGCCGCCTGGGTTCCCGCCACCGGCAGCAGGTGCCGGGTGCCGTAGTAGCTTGCGGCGGCCTGTTCCAGCCCGTCGTCATCCTCAGGCAGGCGCGACCACCAGCCCGGTTCGGTCGCTCCGGACCAGGTCAGGGCCCAGCCTTGCGGATTGATACCGGTGGAGAGGTCGAGCCAGTCCGCCAACCCAATCCGGTAGCGGGCGGCGGCCTGACGCAGTCGGCCGCCGTGGGGCAGCAGCGCGTCCATTGCCGGGTCTGTGTTCATGGCGTCTGCACCGTTTGGTTCCAACTGTCTGTGAATACCAGATCCGCCCGAGGGCGGCGCCGGTCCCAGTTCAGGGTCTCGAACAGCGGCTCGGCGGGAACGACATCGACGTGGCCCAGGCGAGGCACGGCCAGGGCGCGGGCACCGGCCGGCAGCCCTCGTGTGTCGTGCTGTTCATGGATGGCACGACAGACCGCGGGGATCTCGGGTTCAGCGAATGGGTTCATGGCAGAAACAGTCGGATGGCAGCGCCGGGGACGGCTTGCGCAAGGTGGGAGTCTACCGGATCTTTAGGCACAGCGGACGGTGGGAACATTCGGGAACGGCTGTGGCGCCCCGTTCTCCCGCGCTATAGTCGCATCCATGATCGCCGCGGACCCTTTCACCATGCCTCTGATCGCCCCCTTCACCGGCCTGCGTCCGGCCCCCGGACGCGCTGCCGAGCTGCTCGCACCGCCCTATGATGTGATGGACGCCGCCGCGGCGCGTGCCCTGGTCGCCGGGCGCCCCTGGAGTTTCCTGCACCTGTCGCGCCCGGAGGTGGACTTTCCTGCCGATCGGTGCCCCGTCGCTCCGGTCTGCTTTGCGCAGGCCGCGACCACGCTGGCGCGGATGCAGGCGGCCGGATTGCTGCGGCGCGACGCGCGGCCCTGCTATTACTGTTATCGACTCATCCGCGGCGCCCAAGTTCAGACCGGGCTGGTGCTGGCGGCGTCGCTGGCGGCGTACCGCACTGGGCGGATCAGGCGCCACGAGGTCACGCTGACGGCCAAGGAAGAGGACCGGGTGCTGCAGATTGCGGCCTTGAACGCTCAGACCGGGCCGGCCTTGCTGATTCATCGCCGCCTTCCGCAGATCGATGACACCCTGGCGGCCATCACCCAGGGGGAGCCGGACGTGGACGTCCTGGCGGCGGACGGGGTGCGGCACACACTCTGGTCGATCGCGGACCAGCCGCCGATCCTGGGGATCGGCGATCCCCGTCAGGATCCGCGCATCGACTTCGTCGGCGGTATCCGTGGTCTGGAAGGGCTGATGCAACCGGTGGACAGCGGCGCCATGCGTCTTGCTTTCTCACTCCACCCAACCGCCTTATCCGACCTGATCGCGGTCGCCGACCGCGGCGAGACCCTGCCGCCCAAGTGCACCTGGTTCGAGACCAAGCTGGCGGATGGGATGGTCAGTCTGGTGCTTGACTGACCGGCGTCCGGCTTGGCTGTACCTGGATTCTTGGGCTACTGTAGTGTATTCGCCGGGCTGCCGGACCGTCGCGTGCCCGCCACCGTCCAGAGATACAGGCTGCGCTGACCATGTATGACTCACTGAAGGTTGAGTGCTTTCGGGCGTTCAACTCGTTCGATCTCCCCGCGCTGACACGGGTCAACCTGCTCGTCGGCAAGAACAATGCGGGTAAGACCTCGCTCCTCGATGCGGTCGAGATGGTGGCGTTGGGCGGGCGCGTCACCTCTTTGTTGAGGAGTGCCAAGCGGCGGGCGGAGATTTTCTCGGAGTCTCAGGATGAGCGGATGGGACGTGAACTGGACGTGCGACATCTGTTTTTCGGGCATCGGATACAGGACGAAGCCTATTTCAGATTATCTGCTTGTATAGACTCGATAGAGCGCACAGTTCGTTCCGATGTCCGCCAAAGACAAACAGAGGGGGTCCAGCTGGATCTCTTGTCCGAGCAAGCGGACCTGGGTCCCCCACTGGAAATCGTGATGACGGGTCCAGACAACCCGGAAGGGACGACCATTCCCGTCTCGATGGATGGAACCCTGCTGGAGTATCGCAACGTCACCGGGCTCCATCCATCGGGCGGTCTCGCGCTCGTCTGGTTCCTTGGCACCGACGGCGCAGAGCCGCGCGTTCTGCAACAGATCTGGGATCGTTTGGTGCTCACACCGGAAGAGGACAAGGTGATCTCGGCCATGAAGATCATCGAACCGGCCATTGAGCGACTCGCGTTTGCGAGTACGGGACGAATGTCTGAGAGTGTTGCCTTCATTAAGTTGGCAGGAGAACATCAACGAATACCCTTGGGTAGCCTGGGCGATGGGACTAAACGGCTGCTCACCCAGGCGATCTACATGGCTCGTGCTGCAGGCGGGGTGTTGCTGATCGACGAGATCGATACCGGTCTCCACTACACCGCGCTGGAATCCATGTGGCGATTCATCATCGAGTCCGCCCGTCGGCTTGATGTCCAGGTTTTCGCGACCTCTCACAGCGGCGATTGCATCCGCGCCCTGGCCTGGCTCCAAACCGACGCCCCCGACTTGGCCACGGAGGTGTCAGTCCACCGCATCGACCGATCGACATCTGTCGCGGTCCGCTATTCAGCAGCCGACATCGAGGTCGCGGCACGCCATCACATCGAGGTGCGAGGATGAGCGCGTCGAAGGTGAGGTCGAACGCGCCGCATCGTCTGATTTCGGTTAGCCGACACGGGTTTTTTACTACCGGCTCAACCCGACCGCGAGGGCACCGTGGTCGAAGCGGATGGCGGTCGGCGCCTGGGTGTCTGGCTGATGCCGGACAACCAGAATCCGGGGAAGCTCGAAGATTTCCTGGCACTCCTCGTGCCGTCGGGTGACCCCTGCTGGGACTGGTCACGAGAGAGCACCATACGAGCCCAACAACTCGGTGCCGGATTTACCGAAGCCGATTTTATCAAAGCGCGTATACACACTTGGCTTGCCTGGCAGAAGGAGCCCGCCTTGCCCTTCGGCACCGCAATCCGGGCGGCAACATTTGCCCATGATGCCAACGCGGCACGCGGATTTGTGGCCTGGATGGAACGTCTCTTCGTGTAACCCGTTTTTCAACTATTTCGGGTCCCGCCAGTCGAAGCAGACGAAAGATTGGAGCTTGCAGAACTGATTGTAGAAGCGGAATGATGCCGTTAAGGGAGGGAACCCCTGTCGCCGCTTCAGCAGTCAGCCCGCCGCTCAGCCGCGAACCACTCGGTCAGGGGCCGGCTCTCGCCCAGGGCAGCGAGTCGATGATCGATCACATCCTGATTGCCCCAAACCACGTCCGCCAAAGAGCCGTTTGCCACGCGTGCTTCGATGTCATGACAATACAGCCCCAGCTCGCGCTGGACATAGAAGCCGTAGGTGCGGCACGCCGTTGGGCGCTGTGCGTAGACCAGGCAGGTGCTGGATTGCTGGTCCAGGAGCGGACAGACAAGAGGTCGCGCTTGCTGACCGGCCAAGGCCGCGATGTCCCGCTCGACGTCCCGCAACTGCTCCGGTGCGAGTCCGGCGAGACCTTCGCGCAGCAGGTCCCATTCCGCTGCCGTCAGTTGCGGCACGTCGGCGAGTGCCCGGCAGCAACCGCCGCAGCCCTTGCCGCACCGCCAGCCGGGATGCTCCTCCAGGGTGATGCGCACACGCGCATCAATGTCGGCATGGAGTCGTGTCAAAGGCGTCTGTTGTGGCATGGATCCCCTGGCCCTGGATTCCGGCATCCTGCCGGAATGATAGTGCAAGTTAGGACGGAACAGCGCAGTCGCGTCGACTGCTCCTGACCGAGACGGCTTACACCGCTCCCCAACCCTCGCGACGGCGCTCGGTCTTGCCGGCGATGACCTGGTCCAGGGTCTGCTGGGGGTATTTATCGGCGTGCCCCTTGGCGGCTTGGGCGAGCGCAAGCACCTTGTCTTCCGCGCCGAGGTTCTTGAGGTCGCTTTTCTCCACGTAGAACGCTTCCATCAGGTTGTTCCAGACGATCCCTTCGTCGAACCGGATCAGGCAGTAGCGGTGGGCGCCGATCTGCACCAGGGCGCTGGCGGAGATGTTGTCCACGTAGAAGATCGGGATGCAGTCCGGACCCAGATCGGCCTGGAACAGTGACACGAACTCGGATACCTCGTCGATACTCGCGAAGTTGCCGGCGACGAACTGCAACTGGGCGGCGCTCGCGAGCAGCACCGCTTCCTTGAGCAGTGCGCGCGGCGGCGCGCGTTTGCGGGCGACCTCGTCGAATTCTCCGGCCAGCACGATGAAGTCACCGCGAAAGGCATAGAGCCCATCGGTGCTGGTTTGACCCTGGGCGGTGATGAGCCAGTAGCGTTCTTGTTCCTGGTAGGTGTCGAGCAGCATCGAGGCGTGTCTCCGGAAGTTGTGAGTCAGAGATCGGTGCCGAGCAGCGTCGTCCGCTTCTCGGTGAGATAGAGCATCCCGTCGCGCTCCTGCACCCGCAGCGCGGTCAGTGATTCACCGGCGCAGATTTCACTCAGACAGGCGCCGGTGGCGGGGACATAGGTGATGCCGTGCATGGAGCAGCGGATGGATTCGCCGGCGGCGTCGAAGACGCGCGGCTGCTCGCAGTCCAGTTCTTTGGGCATGTGCACGCACTGATTCAGATACCCGTAGACGACACCCTGGAAGCGCACCAGAATGGCTTCCCGCGGGGTGCCGCGATACAGGACGCGAAACCGGTGGCGCCCCAGTTCCGCCAGCGCGGCGGACGGGCAGATCGGAGCCGCGTGTTTGGGCCAGGCGAGGGGCGCGGCCGGGATCGGTGTTTCAGATGCCATAGGGTTGGTTGTACCAATCGCGCAGGACCTTCAGATCGCGCACCGGCAGGTAGTCGTAGGCGCCGATCAGGTCGGCGTGGACCGCCTCGGCCAACCGGTGGGAGACCTTGGGGTTGGTGAGCATGTGGAAGTACCAGGCGAAGGGGTAGCCGAGTACCCGGTCGAAGCCATGGATCTGGTTGGCGAGCTTGACCCCGCGCGCCACCTCGGCATCCGCCAGGCTGGGGATCTCCACCCGCGGAATGGGCACTGGTTTGGCGCTGCGGTGATCGTCACCGTCCTGGTCGCGATACTCGCGGATCGAGAGCACCCAGTGTTCGCAAAAGGCGCTGGTCTCGCCGGCGCTGCTGCGGTCCCAGTCGTCGAGGAAGCGGCGCAGACGGGGACCCGAATCACTGGACTCCATCAATTCGTCGACCGGCACCAGACGCCGAAAGATCATCCGTGCTTGCCCCACCGGTTCGGGCTCCAGCCGGGGGAAGTCGAGTGGGTCCACGAACTCGGCGATGCTGTCGGGAAACCAGTCCGGATCCGAGATTACCCGATCCAGGACTTCCTGCACCTCTTCGACCTCGATCTGGATGTAGTCACGCGCGGTCGGGCCGGTCGGGACCACCAGGTAGTGGGTCTGGCCGTTGAGACGGGTGACGAAGCAGCGCAGGTCACTGACGTAGGCCATCAGTTCATCAATGTCGCCGCCCGACACCGCCGCGGCCCATTCGGCGACGTGATCGGCGATGCGCTCGCCGTCCATGCCCACCACCCCGCCCAAGCGGTGCCAGCCGCCCCGCGTCATGGCGTGCTGGACGTCCTCCGTGCCCAAGGTATCCCGAACGGCCGCGATCAAGGCGTCGAGGTCCGCACCGGCAGGCAGCACGGCACAGGCATTCGCGACGCGCAACGCGGGCGTCTGGGACTGGTCTGGAACAAGGTCAGTGGCTGTCGCTACCATGTCGGGCCTTTCAGTTGGTGAGTTGCGTTCAGTTGCGTTCAGGTACGGACGGGTTTCCCCCGTCCTCGATGCGTGCCTGGGCCGCCGACCGGACATCGGCGTCGGCATCCTCCAGCAGCGCGGCGAGCTGCGCCGTCGGTAAGCGTTCCGCCAGACACAGACGCACCCGCCAGTCGGGGTCCCGGAGCAGGCCGCCGGCCTCGTCGCAGCGGATGCGCCCGGCCACTTTGAGGCGGACTTCCGGCTCCGGATCGTCGCGCATCAATCCCAGGCTTTCGGGCGGGAGGCGTTCGGCCACGGTGCAGCGTACCTGGCGGTCGGGATCGCGGATCATCCGGAACAGCCGCCCGACCGGGAGGCGTCGGGCGACGGTCTGGCGCACCAGATAGTCCGGATCCGCGGCCAGGATTTCCAGACCGGCCGGGGGCAGGCGGTCGGCGACCGTGATCCGCACCTCGCGGTCGGGGTCGGCGATCAGCGGGCCCAGCGCCTCGACCGGCAGCCGGTAGGCCAAGACCCGGCGCACGACCTCGTCCGGGTCGGTGATCAGACTCAGGAGTTTCTGCTGGGAGAGATAGCGCGCGGCGATGGCGCGGCGTTCCCAGAAGGTATCCCCGGCGTAGTCTTCCGCCAAGGACGGATTGACCCGGAAGAAGCGCTCGATCTGACGTCCGCTCATGGCGCGCACGCACACGTCACCGGGCAGGCACCGACCTTGCGTCAGCAGGTCACCCCGGTGCGGGCACCCGGCACAACTGACGAGGGGTTTCGCGGTCACGCCAGCCACGCTCGGCGCGCAGGATCAGGACGCGGCGTCCAGTTGCGCCAACACCAGGCCGGTGGCGGCGTCCGGATCGGCGGTAAAGCGCATACAGTGCGCCTGTCCGTCGATCAGATAGAGATTGAAGGTGTCGGTGGTGCGCACCGGCACGGGTGCACCGATCCCGGTGCCGATATCATCGTCCATGCAGTAGGTGAAATGGATCGGCCGAAACACCTCGCGCAAGGCCGAGAGGGTCTGGTCGTTGAGCCCGGCGCGCGCCACGACCTGCATTACCTGGTCGATCCGTTCCGCGCTGATCATGCCCCGTCCTCGGCCAGCAGATCCGCGGTTGGCTCAAAGCGGATACGCTCCTCGGGTGCTTGACCCATCACCTTGGCGAGCCACGGCGGGGCCTTCTGAGACAAGACCTGCTGGAGTTTGACCATCCGCTCACGGGCGCTCCCGCCGGCCGCGTCCTTGATGGGATGGATATCCCGCTTGATGACCTTAGCGGCCGCCGGTCCCCCGATGCTGGCCACATACAGCACCTGACAATCGCTGATCAGTCCCGCGCGGTAGGCGTTACGATCCTCGGCACCGCTGTCATCGATACGACGCACGTCGATCAGCCGCACCTCGGACGCGCAAACCTGATAGACCAGAAAACGGCGGGCGGCGCCAAAATGTCCGTCAAGTAACTCGCCGGTATCCGAGGCGCAGGCGACCCGGATCGATCCGGGCAGGTCGCCGTCGCGATAGGGGTCGAGCGGGGGAGGGGGGTCGGACTCCGCCACACCCTCACCTTTGAGGATGGCTAAGGCCGCCTTGAGCGCATCCTGATCGACATCGGCCAGTTCGCCATCGGCCGCGGACTTGAGATCCTTCACGCGCAAAGCGGCGAGCTTCTCCACCGTCGGCGGCAAGCCGACCGCGGACGCCAACACTTTGATCAACCGCGCCGGATCGGTCTCCGGCAGGGTCCGGGCGGCCAGCCCGATGCGCAGGGCGATGTCTTCTGAGATCGGGCTAGCCATGGGGATCAAGCCGCGATGATGCAGTTGTCTTCCATGCAGGCGTTGACGCACTGCGGCATATCGAACTCACCTTCGCACTCGTTGCAGGTGTTCGGATCAATCTTGTATACGCCCTTGAAGGGGGTGATGGACTTGGTGGGGCAGACGGGCTCGCAGTCGCCACATGCGGTGCAAGCGGATCTAACGATTTGCATGGCCATTCGATTTCTCCAGTCAATGGGGCCGAGGATGCGGCACGCATCCCCGCCCGGTGTTATTCAGCACGCTTGAAGCGCAAGGTGGTCGGAAAGACCGGCGGCGGGCTGATCGGCTCCACATACCATTTGGACCCATCGGTCAGCTCGACCTCACCGCCCCAACTCTCCGCGGTATCGGTCTCGACGGTGGCGATGGTCTCTTCCATGTCTTTCTTCGCCACGTAGAACAACAGGGCACCGGAATCACTCTTGCGGATCATTACACTGGGCATTCACTTCTCTCCTGGCGTCGCCGCCCGGCGCGGACGCGCCGGCCGGTCGACGGTAGCGGCCTAGCGAACCAGGTCGTAATTGTAGTCCGTGGTGCCCATGCCGCGGGTCTCTTCGTCGAGCCGCTCCAGGACCGCATTGACCAGGGTCGTGAGGATGTACATCGCCCCCTCGTAACCCATGGTCGTCATCCGGTGCAGATGATGACGGTCGAAGATCGGGAAACCGATGCGGATCAGCGGAACCTCGAACTCCTTACCCTTGTGCAGGGTATCACGCTGAATGAACTTGGCGTACGAGTTGCCGATCATGAAGTCCGGCTTGTTGGTGAACATCAGCGACCGGAAGTGCCACAGATCGGCGCCGGTATGCACCTGACCAAGTTTGCCGTAGGGCGACTTCGCCAAGATTCCTTCCACCTCCTTCCTCCAGCGCTTGTTGGCATTGTGGCACAGGATATCGGTCGGCTCGGCGCCCAGCTCCAGCAGGAACTTCACCATGCCCAGTACGAAGTCGGCATCGCCATAAACGGCGAAGCGCTTGCCGTGCAGCCAGGCGTGGCTGTCGGTCATCATGTCGACCAGCCGGCCACGCTCTTTGGCCAGGGACTCCGGAATGGGCTTGCCGGTCAGTTCCGAGACTTTCATCAGGAAATCGTCGGTCCAGTCCAACCCCATCGGGATGTTGATGTGGGCCGCGTTCTGGCGCCAGGTGATCTCCACGTGCTTCTTGGTCTTGGGCAACTGCCAAGGCTGGAGCAGCAGCGTGTCGATCGCGTTGGGGGCGTCCTTGATCTCGGCCTGAGTGGTGCCGCCTGCATACATCCGGAACTCGCCGTCGGCCGGGGTATCCAGCACTTCGGTCGGATCGCAGAGCAGCGAATAGTCAACGCCCATCTCGGTCATCATGCGATGCATGACGCGGTAATTACCCAGGTAGGTCTCGAAGCCCGGCACCAGGTTGATCTTGCCGTTGCTGCCGACCACCTTATCGTCCATGGTGTTCAGCGTGAAATGCCGGATGATCCCCTCGAACATGTTGTCCCAGCCGGTGGTATGGGAACCCACGAAGCTCGGGGTATGCGCGAAAGGCACCGGGAAGTCTTCCGGAATGTGCCCGTCTTTGCGGGCGTTGTTGATGAAGCTGTTGAGGTCGTCCCCGATGACCTCGGCCATACAGGTGGTGGAGACGGCGATCATCTCCGGCTTGTAGAGCGCGATGGCGTTCTCCAGACCGTCGAACATGTTCTTCTGGCCGCCGAACACCGCCGCGTCTTCCGTCATCGAGTCGGAGACACAGGCGATCGGCTCCTTGAAGTGCCGGTTGAAGTAGGAGCGGAAATAGGCCACGCACCCCTGCGAACCATGCACATAGGGCAGGGTCTTCTCGAAGCCCAAGGCACAGAGCACGGCGCCCAGCGGCTGGCAGGCCTTGGCCGGGTTGATGGTCAGGGCTTCGCGCTTGAAGTTGAGTTCTTTGTATTCTTCAGTGGTGGTCCACTGAAACACCTGCTGGATCTTCTCGTCGGAGTGACGCTCTTCGACCCCGTCGCGCTTCTTGGCGAGGTTTTCCTTGTATTCCGGCTGCCTGAACAGGGGGAAGCTCGGCTTGATGTCGTCGACTATCTGGCTCATTCGGATGCTCCTGCCGCGCCGCAAATCCGCGGACGACGGCATGATTGAGACTGCAATGCGGTCTATGGGATATCTGCGCCCGGCCGCCGGCGTGAGGCCGGCGGCCGGCGACCATCAGGCGCTGGCGCGCTTGGGCTCTTGCTGCTCGGATTGGGCCGCCTGGTCGGCGAGCCAGGGCGCATGCAGCTTGGCCCAGCAAGGGTTGTTGATGGTCATGTCCATATCGCGGGCAAAGATGGCGAAGCCGTCATAGCCGTGATAGGGGCCGGAATAGTCCCAAGAGTGCATCTGGCGGAAGGGGATGCCCATCTTCTGGAAGATGTACTTCTCCTTGATGCCGGAGCCGATCAGGTCGGGCTTGATGCGCTTGACGAATTCCTCGAACTCGTACCCGGTCACGTCGTCATAGAGCAGGGTGGAGTCGGACATATCCTTGATGGTCCGGTCGTAGTCGTCGTTGTGGGCGAACTCATACCCGGTACCGACCACCTCCATCCCCAGGTCCTCATAGGCGCCGATCACGTGCCGCGGACGCAGGCCGCCGACGTAGAGCATGACGCGCTTGCCTTCCAGGCGCGGACGGTACTTGGCGATGACGGCGGCGTACTGCGCCTCGTACTTGGCGATGACCCGCTCGGCACCGGCCTGAATGGTCTCGTCGAAGCAGGCGGCAATCTTGCGCAGCGACTCGGCGATCTTGGTCGGTCCGAAGAAGTTGTATTCCATCCACGGAATCCCGTACTTCTCTTCCATGTGCCGGCTGATGTAGTTCATCGAGCGGTAGCAGTGAATCAGGTTGAGCTTGACCTTGGGGGTCAGCTCGATCTCGGCCAGGGTGCCGTCGCCGGCCCACTGGGCAACCACGCGCAGGCCCATCTCTTCGAGCAGGATGCGCGAGGCCCAAGCGTCGCCGCCGATGTTGTAGTCGCCGATCACCGCCACGTCATAGGGGGTGGTCTGGAAGCTGTCGTCGCCGTCGCGGTTGCCGATGACCCAGTCACGGATCGAGTCGCAGGCAATGTGATGTCCCAGGGATTGGGAGACACCGCGAAAACCCTCGCAACGCACGGGAACGATCGGCTTATCGAGTTCCTTCGCCTTCTTCTTGGAGACCGCCTCGATATCGTCGCCGATCAGACCGATCGGACATTCGGACTGGACGCTGATCCCTTTATTGAGGGGGAACAGGCCTTCGATTTCGTCGATCAGTTTGGCGAGCTTCTTGTCGCCGCCGAAGACGATGTCCTTCTCCTGGAAATCCGAGGTGAAGTTCATGGTGCCGAAGGTGTTGACCCCGGTCATGCCGACGTAGTAGTTACGGCGGCCGGCGCGCGAGTATTGACCGCAGCCGACCGGGCCGTGAGAGATGTGAATCATGTCCTTGATCGGACCCCAGACCACGCCCTTGGAGCCGGCATAGGCACAGCCGCGCACCGTCATCACCCCAGGCAGGGACTTGCGGTTGGAAGTGATGCACTTCTTGGACTGTTCGATCGATTGATCGTTGACCGCCAAGTGCTTGGCCCGATCCTTCTTGGCCTTCTCCGGGTAGACTTCCAGGACCTCCTGGATGAGGTCGAGGGTCTCTTCACGAGTCAAATTCGCCATGCTGGCTCTCCACGAAGGGCGCCGCGGCTAATCCGCCGACAAGACGCTCTGCAACAACGCTGTTCTGAACCACCGTGACGCCGTCGGCGCCCTGGGGCTCGATCTTGGTCCCTGCCGGATCAGGCCGTGGCTTCCGCAACAGCGGATTTGCCGATGATGGACTCGTCCTCTTCGTCCATCAGGCCGAAGTCCATCAGCAAGGCTTCGAGGGCATCCATGGTGATCGGGGTGGGAATCACGAAGTTCTTGTTATTGATGATCTTATGTGCCAGATCGCGGTACTCCTGGGCCTGCTTGGCCTTGGGGTCGTACTCGATGACGGTCATCCGGCGGATTTCGGCGCGCTGCACGACGTTATCGCGCGGCACAAAGTGGATCATCTGGGTGCCGAGCTGACGGGCCAGCTCCATAATCAGCTCGTCTTCACGGGCGGTGTTACGGCTGTTGCAGATCAGGCCGGCGAGGCGCACGCTGCCGGAGTTGGCATACTTCACGATGCCCTTGGCGATGTTGTTGGCCGCGTACATGGCCATCATCTCGCCGGAGCAAACGATGTAGATCTCCTGCGCCTTGTTCTCACGGATGGGCATGGCGAAACCGCCGCACACCACGTCGCCCAACACGTCGTAGAATACGAAGTCGAGGTCGGCCTCGTAGGCGCCTTCCTCTTCCAGGAAGTTGATGGCGGTGATGACACCGCGGCCGGCGCAGCCGACACCCGGCTCGGGGCCGCCGGACTCGACGCACTTGATGTCGCGATAGCCGACCTTGAGCACGTCCTCCAGTTCCAGGTCCTCGACGCTGCCGGCGTTGGCCGCCATCTCCATGATGGAGTTTTGGGCCTTGGCGTGGAGAATCAGACGGGTGGAGTCGGCCTTGGGGTCGCAGCCGACGATCATGACCTTTTTACCGGCCTCGGCAAGGCCGGCAACCAGATTCTGGGTGGTGGTGGACTTACCGATTCCGCCTTTGCCGTAGATGGCGCATTGACGCAGTGCCATGGGGAGGGTCTCCTGTGGGTCGCTTTCGCAGCGGTTGAACAAATGTCGCGCTCATGCCCACTAAAGCAAACACCGTGCCACCCGAGACTAATATTTTAAGCGATTGTTATAAAATCGTTTTTTCTCAATATTCCGGGTTACAGCCATTGGTAGCATCCACGACAAGTCCAAAGCGGCTGTATGGATAACAACAGAGATCATCAGTCGGAAATGAGCACGACACAGGGTTCGCGTCATGTATCGAACGGCGGGGAAGCGCATCCCGCGGCCGATTGCCTGAGCGCTTTCGATAGCGGAAGGGAAACGCCGGCGCCGACCTTGCCCGGGGCGGCCCGGCTATCGATCAATCGCTGCAATCTGCCGGCAGTGATCCTGGGCAGCCTGACCTTCCAACGCCACCCGGTCCCGTTGGCGATCGACGGGGTGCGGGATTTTCACGCGGACCTGTGTCGGCGCCTGGATCAGGTCCCCGATCATCGGGTCAGAGCGGAGCGCTTCGTCGATTACATGACGGTCCGGTTCTGCCTGGAAGAACTCGAAGAAGCGGGGCTGACACCGGGTGGACGCAAGAAATCGCGGGCTAACGCCAATTATCTGCGCTTGGTGCGGGGTTGGTCCTTCGACTCGGACGGCCGCGAGGGGGCCGTGCTCAAGCACTGGGCGGAGACGCGCTTCGGCCTGCTCACCCGCCATCATGGAGGACCGCTGTACGGACGCGGCAGCGAGGCCTATCAGGACTATCTGACCGAGGCGGCCCGCGGCATCTACGCCACCAATGCCGTGGAGTCCCAACTCGATCTTCTCTACACCTATTGTCAGTACGAACTGGCGCGCCAGAACCCGGGGGTCACCCATCTGACCCTGCACCGGGGCATCAACCATATCGGTGATCATGAGGTCTTGGGGCGCGAGCCGGACGGCGGCTATCTGGTGCTGCTCAACAACCTGAACAGCTTCACCAGCGTGCGCGAGCGCGCCGACGAGTTCGGCGACTATCTGCTGACGGTCGAGGTGCCGCGCCCCAAGGTCTTCTTCTACAACCGCCTGCTGCCGGGGATGCTCAAAGGCGAGGACGAGTACGTGGTGATCGGCGGGGTCTATGCGGTGCGGATATCGACCTTGTGAGCAAAATCGGGTGGGGCAGGGGACAGCGCAACCCGATCTAGCCCAACCCGTCGGGTGCGTCCGGGTCGATCCCAAGCGCCCGCAGCCGCTGCGCCAACTGCTCGGCGCGTTGGTGCTCCTGTTCCGCCCCTAGCCGCGCCCGATCGGCGCGCTCGTCGGCCTGCTCGGCACGCAGCCGCTCCCGGTCGGCACGCTCGTCGGCTTGCTCGGCACGCAGCCGCTCCCGGTCGGCACGCTCGTCGGCCTGCTCGGCACGCAGCTGTTCCTGTTCGGCGCGCAGCCGTTCCTGCTCAGCACGCACACGTTCCTGTTCAGCGCGCAGCCATTCCTGCTCAGCGCGCAGCCGTTCCTGTTCGGCGCGCAGCCGTTCCTGCTCGGCCTGCCGCGCCAGCTCGACCGGGCTCGCGAAGGGACGGCCCGCCGGGTCGAAAATCTCCAGCGTCTCCGGGCGCACGGCAAAGCGAATCCCGAGCCGCGGGCTGGTCCATCCATTCAGGTGCGACACTGGACGCAACTGGCCTGCCTGACGAATCCAAATCTCCAATCGATTATGTGCGGGGTCGTAGACGTAATACTCCTCGACGCCGTAGGTGTCGTAGAACTCCAGCTTGTCCCGCATCTCCTTGGCGCTGTTCGACGGCGACAGCACCTCGAAAACCACCTGCGGCCCGATGTCGGCTTCCTCCCACTGGCGGTAAGAGCCGCGCGGGCCTTTCGGCCGTCCAAAAACCACCATGGCGTCCGGCGCCAGCGGGCCGATCACGTGCCGGTCCGGCACCGGGTACCAGAAGAGATCCCCGGCGACGAAGACATCCGGGCGGTCCGCGAACAGAATCTCCAGGTTTTCCTTGATCTTGACGATCCAGTCGAATTGCAGCGTGTTCTCCGCCATGGGTGCTCCGTCACTCTCCGGGTAAGGATCGTCGGGATCGATACGCAACAAGGGGTTCATGATGCTGATTCTCGTTCGTAGGATGCGGTGAGGCACGAACCGCATCAACCGCAAACCCGGCAGATGCGGCTGGTCGGGACGATAACGCGGCCGGGTCGATGGCCCAGGCTCAATAATGGTGTATCAGTTGCACCGTTTGCGCAACCGCGGTAAGGCGTGCGATCGAAATCTGCCAGCCGGACGCGGGAACCACCGGAGCGCGACGGCGCCTGATCGCACCTTATAGACACTCCTGACACGTGACTTTACATAATATACATTATCGGCCATCCTGACCATGGGGCCGGAGGGCGTCGGGCCGCGTGGCGGCTGGTCTGAGGCCGATTTACTGTCTGAGGGGTTCGCGGCTAATTTGTCCGTCCTGCGGGCGTTGCAACAGCGCTGCGGATTCAGCAATTCACAGGCCGCCGTGGTGTGCGGGGTCACCCTGCGGACCTATCGGCGCTGGCGCTGCCAGGGCAACCCGACGCCGGCCGCGGTGCGCCTTTTGGCGATCTTGGCTGGCTTCGTGCCGTGGGTCGGCTGGGAAGACTGGGAGGTCCACTGCGGCTACCTGTTTCCGCCGGGCTTCTCCCGACAGGGACTCACGCCGGCCGATTTTCATACGCTGGTGTTCTGGCGTCTGCTGGTCACAGCCTATGCCCAGGACAACGCCATGTTGCGTCGGCGCGTGTCACCCCGCTGGGAGCGGGTTCGGGCTTACGGGAGGGCGGCGGTCAACCTGGACGAGGTGTCACAGTGACAGATAAATGCGTTGTGGTAACGCAATAGGTTGGCAGCGGTCAGTCTGGCCCTCGGGACTATTACGAAATCACGAGCCACCCTGTTAAGATTTCAGGGGCTTGCGACGCCACCAACCAGCCTCCGGGCGAACGCGGCGCCGCCGCTCCCAGCTCACCGAACCGCAATAGCTGTGCAGACTGAGGGAGGTCCGCGCCCTCCCCGTTTGCCTGCCCTCCCCGGCCCCCCGGCTCTGCCGGTTCGGGTGTTACGGCTTCCCTCGGTGGCCAGGCCGGACCGCTGGGGGCCGCGCCGAGTCAAGTGCCTGGATCGGTAACACGGGCACTTTGTGCCATTGGTGGCACTCAAGGAGGTGCCGGGGCGGGTTTCTGGCGGCCTGGGAAGCCTCCGGGCCAGCTCTTCATCGCCCGCTGGCGGGTTGCTTTGGGGCAGGCGCTTTACTTGGTCACCCCATAGGGTCCGCCCCCTGTTCTTGCCTTATCTAGGTGCCAATTCGCCATTCGGGTGTCATCCAATCCGACTCCCAGTCAAGGGGCTCAGACAGTGCCATGATCTGTCCGAATTCCTCGAAGAACGCTCCCACGATTTCCGGTGAAGTCAAATATAAGGCATTTTCGAGTGATGCAACGGCGTTGACAGTAAAATTGAAAGAACCCGTCCAAACTGCATACGGGGTGATGGTGTCGCGGTCTTGCTCGTGGGTAATCCTTGCAAAGACAAGGAACTTATTGTGCATTCTTGGAAATGCAGGCGTCTTATCGCGGTTATGATTGCCAACACACCGAATTGGATAAATAGTTGGGTCTCCGCAGACAGAAAGGGTGGAGATAATATTGGCGAACTCGTAACGCGTTAGAGAACATTTAAGAGAATTGTAATCCTTTCGTAACTTGGTTTTCCAGTTCGTTGGCTGATTGAGGTCAGGTCGCAAGAAGTCCTCTTTTTGCACGACTATCGCCGTTTCCTTTGTTGCCAACGCGGCAAGGATTCTGGGGTTGGTGAGCCAAGCAATGCAACCAAATATAGCATCTGCCTCATTGATATGCTCAACCAGTCTGCTCTCGATCTCGCGAAAGTAGACCCGAATAGAACCATCCGGAACTTGCGTTGAATTATCCTGGAAAGCGGTGTCAGGGTAGTTGCCGTCATTATCCGGAGTTGCATTATTCAGATTGTCGTTCAAGGCTGAAATCTCCAAATACGCTAACCTGTTCTCGGCTACGCTGGTTATACGCCGGTTGCCGGCCTACCGCCCTGCGGGACCCGGGCGGGTTCGGGTTCTCGGTGATACCCGTACTTTGTCTCATGGTGAGACTACCGGAGGAGTCTCGGGGCGGCTTTCAGGGTCTACTGGCCGGAAACCGGCGGCCCACTTCCGGGGTGACTGGGTTACCACCAGCTCCATTTCCCAGCCCATGCAGAACCGGTCAAGGATCCGGATCAGGTCATCCTTTGCTTCGTCGGGGAGCTTGTCGACCCGCTCCCAAATCATGCTGAGGAGCGCGTCGGCCGCCGTCCCGTCCTGACGCTGGTCCCAGTTCGCCATCAGGGCGGTAGGTGTGCAGCCGAACGCTTGGATGAGCTTGTAGAGGGTCGACGCCTTCGGGTCGCCCTCGTCCTGTTCGAGCTTCGAGAGGTGGCCGATCTTGATCCCGGTGCGCTCGGAGAGCTGGCCTTGGGTCCTGCCTTTGCCCTGCCGCAATGGAAAGACGGGCGCCGCGGCGCCCGCCGAAGGTGTTATAAGGTGTTATTGTACTGTGGATCAGGGTTGCAGCTCAATTTCGCCCGGTCGCCAAGTCTTGTTGAACCAGGGCTCCAGCGGACCGTAGAGGCGAAGGATCATAAACCAGCCCTTGCCCGGAATCGTCTGCACCCAGTTGTTCTCAATTCCTATTGGTGCTTGGGGTCCGAAGTAGACATCCACCGAGCCGTCCGCATTGATCTTGACGCCCTTGTTCTGGCTACTGACGCTCGGGGCCTGCTGGTCGGTCTGCACCATCGAGCGGGTCTGGTTGTCGTAGACGATGACCGACCAGAAGTCCTTGACCGGGATGTTCGGCGGCAGGCGCAGCTTGTAGGTCTTACCGCCATCAAAGGGATTGCCGTGCGCATCCTGCACCGACCAAGGGTATTGCGATCCCCGGCCCACCATCTTCTCCTCCATGGCAGGCGTAATGCCGGTGGCAAAGTAATAGTTGACATGACGCAGGGACCCACCGGGCGGTCATCCGGCCGTCCCCACAAGACAAATTTCGCGTCGGCCACCCTACGTCAGCGCCCAAAGATCATCCAGATTGATCGTCACCGCCTCGAAAGGCACCAGCGACACCCGCGCACCGCCGGCGAACCGCCCAATCTCCCGCCAGGCGTCACCCTCCAGGGCGTAGGCTTCAAGGGTGTGCGCCCGGGGGTCGATCAACCAGGCGTAAGCGACCCGGAAGTGGGCGTAGATCGGCATCTTGACCTGGCGATCTTTGCTTTCGGTTGACGGCGACAGGACCTCACAGACCCAATCCGGTACGACTTGATAGCGATGATCTTTCGGAATCCGCGGCAGTCTGCTACGGCGCCAGCCGGCCAGGTCCGGGACATCCACCTCGGTGTTACCGATAAAGTGCAATTCCGGCTCGTCAATAATCCACCAGCCGCCCGGACCGTTCTCCCCGAACTGAAACGGCGGACCAAGCCGCATACCTAAAACGGACCCTGCCAACCCATGCGGACCGCTCGGGCGCGGCTGGGTATAGAGCTGACCATTGAGAATCTCCCCCGTCAGCCCTTTGGGTAAGGCTTCAAGCTGTTCGTACAACGTCGGTTGCGGTTGAGAGTGGGCGCTCATGTCGATTCTCCCGGCTAAGATTACGCCTGGCTGCGCGGCCGCGGTAACCCCCTACCCTGCGGCAGCTTGCGACGTCCAATCGCGGCCGGAGGCCGCTTCCACAAGGTCCCGGCCGGAACGGTACCGATCATCTCGATCGAGACCCGTCCCCTGCCCCGCACGACCAGGCTGGGTCGCTTCGTGTTGCCTGTCACTTTCAACACTGAATACGCCCATCCTCGATGTGAACAATCCGATCGGCCAGATCGCCGACCCGCGGGTCATGGGTCACCACCACCACCGCGCGTCCCTGCTCATGGGCCAACTGCGCCAACAGCTTGACCACGGCGCGACCATTGATCGAGTCCAGCGCGGCCGTCGGCTCGTCGGCCAGCAGGATCGGCGGGTCGCCGGCCAGGGCGCGGGCGATCGCCACCCGCTGCTTCTCGCCACCGGAGAGTTGCCGGGGAAAGTTGTGCAAACGCCCGCCCAGTCCGACCCGTTCCAACAGCGCGGGTGCCTCCCCCAGGTCGTGTCCCTTGAGTTCCAGCGCGACCTGGACGTTCTGCGCCGCGGTCAGGGCCGGAAACAGGTTATAGCTTTGAAAGATAGAGCCCATGCGCTGGAGCCGCAGCCGCGCCAGCGCGGGATTGGGCAGCCCCGCCACCAGCCGACCCTCCACCCGGACCTCGCCGGCAGTGGGGTACAGCAAGCAGCCGAGAATCATCAGCAGCGTTGTCTTGCCGCTTCCCGACGGCCCCATCAGTGCCTGGATCTCGCCCGCGTTGGCCTGAAAGTCCACACCGTCCAGGGCACGCACGGCGGTCTCCCCGCTCCCGTAGACCAGGGTCAGACCACGCGCTTCGAGCGCTGCTGCGCTCACCGCTGAAAGACCATCGCCGGGTCGACGTCCATGGCCTTACGGATGGAGATGATCGAAGCGAGCACGCACATGATCAGCGTCACGCCGAAGAGCCCAACGGCCAAGCCGGGTGGTATCAGAACCAATGCAGCCCCCGACTCGCTGGCCTTGGCCAGCAGCAGCGACTGGTAGCGCTGTCGGTAAAGCCCAGAAAGAGCCCGATCTGCATCGCGATCAGGACCACCGCGAAGCTGATCCCCACCAGGGTGACCACAAAGCGCGAGCGGTCATGGGCGAGGTTGCGCCAGGCCAGAAGCCCGGCCATTCCCATACCCCAGCGATATGCTTGGCCGCGCATCATTGGGAACGCTCGAGTACGATAAAGGCATCGACCCGCAAACCCACCGGGATGGCGATCCCCGGCTCCAGGTCGATGAGCACTTCCAGCACGCGGCTGTCCTTGCGCTCCGCGGGATCATCGGAGGCGATTTGCTTACGCCCCATGAGTTTGCCGATACGGACGATCTTGCCGGGGATGCGGCGCTCGCCATAGGCGGCGGCCTCGATGTAGGCATCCTGACCCAGGCGCAGTAAATCAATGTCCGCCTCATCCACCTCCGCACGCACCCGCAGCTGCGACAGGTCGCCGACTGCCAGGATGGGCGTGTCGCCCATCTCGGTGACCTGCTCCCCCGCACGCCGGAAGCGGCGCAACACCACCCCGTCGATCGGACTGCGCACGAATGACTTCTCATAGAGCGCCCGCGCCTCCGCCAGCCGCGCCTGGGCCAGGGCCAACTCCGCCGCGGCCCCGGCTTGCTCGTCTTCCCGCGCCGGACTGTCGACCACCGCCAGATGGGCCTGGGTGCGCGCGACCTGGGCGCGGGCAACATCCAGGTCGCTACGCGCGTTGTCCAGATCCTGGCCGCTGGCGAGTCGCTTATCAGCCAAGCCTTGCTGACGCCCCGCCTCGCGCTCGGCACGCGCCAGCACCGCCTGCGCCTCGCGCACCGCGGCCGCGGCCTCCTCCCGCTCGGACGGACGTGCCCCGTTGATCACCCGGTCCAGGGCCGCCCGCGCGACCCCGACATTAGCCGCGGCCGCCTGCATGCGCGCCAGATGGTCGTCATTCTCCAGGGTGGCCACCACCTGCCCGCGACGGACCGGTTGACCTTCGTCCAACGCCACCTCGGCCAGCCGTCCGGTCATGGCCGCGGCGACGCGGATCTCCTCCGAAGCGGGCTCGATCCGGCCCAAGGCAGCGATGATGGTGCGCGGCGCGGGGGCGGGCAAGTCGCGGGCGGCCGGGATCGGCTCTGCCGCAAGCGCCATGGCCGGGGCCGTCAGCGCCCAAACAAGGATCAGGCACAACCGCAGCGGAGGCCGCGGCAGGAGGGATGTGGGCGGGGGGCGACGCTGCATGGACTCGACTACGTGGATGAATGTCTCCGGTGGCGTGCCGGGTCGGGCTAGGGTAACCCGAGCGGCCCCTTCAGGTCGACGCAGTCGGCAATGCAGGTGAGGATCTCGCCACCCGGACCTGCGCTCTTCAGCGGGGAATATGAGCCAGCGAAGCTACTTGACACCGCTCTCATCCGGCTGCAGCAGCCTGTGGGGCTCGCTGGAACGACGATCAAGACCCGCGCGCGTTTCCGGTCTGGGGCTGATGACCGCGATCGGGATCGCGGTCGGACTGCCGCCGGCGCTCAAGGCGATGCGCATGCGCATCGTGGATGCCTTGGCCGGGCGCTGACGCTGGGGCCGTGACGACGGAACCAACGGTGCACGCCCCTGCCATGCACGATGGACGGCTATCGCTGCCCGTCGCCGGCGAGCGGTGGAAACACCTGGGACCAGTCGTTTTTCATTGAGACGAGCACCCAGCCGTTCGCGGGTGCGAGGTCCAGCGCCTGGTCCAGCCGCCCGAAGTGGCTGTCGCGGTCATACGCATATTCACGCGTCCCGTCGTCGTGATGCAGGACGAGTCCAAGCCGGCGGCCCGGCGCACCGGTCGTCCATTGCAGCATTTGCAGGTCTCCGTCGGAATTGCCGAAGGCCAGGATCGGGCGGCGACCGATGTGACGTTGGATACCGACCGGCTTATCCTCTTTGTCATTGACGAAAGCGATCTTCGCCTCCCGCACGAGGACCGGCCGGCCGTCGCGCAGTTCGAACCGTTGCGCGATCTGTGAGCCGAGGATCCGCTCCGGTGGCACACCGTACACCCGCTCAGCCCAGGGTCGCAGGAATTCCGTCCCGCCCCCCGAAACGATGTAGACCTCAAAACCGCCGGCGCGGAGGAACTCGAGCAATTCCAGCATGGGCTGATAGACCAGCGTCGTGTAGGGTCGCTGGAAACGGGGGTGACGAGCGGTGTCGATCCAGTTCGCCGCGATGGCTGCGAATTCGTCGGTGGTCATCCCCGCGTGGGTGGCCATCAGGAGCTGCATCAGGCCCTCCATGCCGGCCTCACCCGGGCCGGCATGTCCCCGGCGAGCGCGGCCTTGAAGGGCTGCGCGATCTTCCATTCGGGATGCTCCGGGGCCAGTGTTTTCAACCGCTCCAGCACGAAGGCGAGCTGGGTGTAGACCGGCTGCTCGACCCACAAGGTGCCATCGTTATCGAAGACGGCAATCCGTTGAGCAGGCGGGACAAAGTCCGCGCGTCCCGTCCAGGAATTTGCGGATGTACTCCTGGGCCGGCACGAAGGTCCAGAGATTGTCGGCGTACCAGCGGAAGTAGCCCAGTTCGCCCTCCTTCCACATCTTTTCGTAGGGATCGGCGCGCAGATTGATAATGAGCGGCCAGCCGGGCGTCTGGCGCACGCCGGTGGCGATGTTGCCGGCGATGGTGGCGAAGTGGATCTTCCAGTTGCCGACCCGGATGGCGTTTAGCTCTCCGCCCTGGCCGAAATAGGGCTCTCCGGGATTTCCCGTGGAGCTTTACATTAACATTATCAATAAGATAG
>JACDZG010000095.1 GCA_013426805.1 Chromatiaceae bacterium | reverse complement strand
CAGACAGAGACCGTCTGAGCTAAATTGAGTAACTTGTTAGTGAACCTTCACTTAGTGGCGAACGGTTGCTTTTTGGTTGCAGCGTGAGTGCTGGCAGGGGGTTGCCAAGATCGACAGGAAGCGTCATGCGTTAGGGCTTCGCTGTATGGCCGGGGCCGGAGTGGCAACCATTGGTACAGGTAACAGGGATACCCACGGTGAACAGACTTTTCCTGCCTCGCACGGTTGCGAGCGACAGCGGTGGCTCAGTCCCTCTTAAATGACGCGATATTTCGCAAGCAGTTCCCGACCAACTTTTTCCCATTTACAAACAATATGATAAATTCTCTTTCCGAAAGAGTTCTGACGGGAATGGCACTAAGTTAAGGATTTTCAATATATAAAACAGGGTGTTACTGATGATTTTGAGTCAATAAATTCTCTAGAGAAAATTGCTATCTCATTGACTTTGTTGAGTTCAGCTTGATTTTTTCGCGTTTTCGCACGATTATCAGCGCCGTAAGCTATTGTGTTAAAAGTATTTTCTGCTTAACTTAGTGCCATTCAGTTCTGACGGATTTGTGACCTCTGTTAGAATAGCGAATATGGCTACCTGCAATGCTTCTATGTCCGGTCCCCACCAGCGGAATCATGCTACCTTGCGGATAATCTCACGGATGTCAGCCAGACCTGCCAGCAATCCCTCGACTGAAATGTCCTCGTCCAGCGCATCCCAGTGGATGTGCCCCGCGGACTGATCTCATAGGCTGCCCGTTCTGCCGGACTCGCGGCAAGCAGGCGCGGGAACCAGGCCAGGGGGACGCCGAGCGTGCGCCCGTCGTTCAACTCGACCCACAGGTTGTTTTCGTCGCAGTTGACGGTCTTAGGCGAAATGTTCATTCCAGGCTTTCTCCAGTAGTTCACGATGGTCTCTGACCATGCCGGCGATCTGGCGCAGTGTCCGGGCATCGAACCCGTCATTGCGTGCGAGCTGCATCTGGGGTAAGAGCCAGAACTTAGCCTCCGCTCCAGCGCTCCTGACATGGACGTGCGCTTGTTCGCGCGGCGTCCTTGATCGTCGGCCCCCTGCTCGACCCGTTCGAGGTCCCGGGATAGGTGCTGATCGGCGTCGTGGATGGAAACGATTTCTTGCATGGCTCAGCCTGCGGGACGTACCACCTACGTTCAACTGTAGGCCGTTCCAGCCGCGGCGACAAACTGGAAGGTTTTCGCGAGCGGCCGAGCCGGTCCCTGATCGCGATCCGGCGGTGCTGGAGACCGATCGGGGCGCGGCGTCAGAGCGCGTCAAGGTGACCGTGCGCAAAGAGGAGAAGGCCCAGGGTGCGTCTCCTCCGGTTCCGCAATCGACTGGGATTCCGTTAAACCGCGCCCAGCACGGTATGCGATGTTTTTGGATTGGCTCGGCCCCGGCAGATTCGACGATTGATGGAGTTGGCGCGGTTCAAAGTTTTGAAGAGCATCAATTTTACACCGCGTCTCCACCGAGGTTGGTTAAATCCCCAAGGCCGAACACACAATGAAAATTACGCATTTCGCGCCGGACGCGGTTTAACGCGGCGGATCGTGTCGGACGCATTGCGGAGCGCGATGCGCAGGACCACGCTTGGCGCGGTCGACATTTCTGTCGAGCCCGCTCGTCTTCGTCGAGGTCCAGGCTTGGGAACAAACCCTAAGTAATAGAAGTATATCAGAAAGTTTCTTGGTACGGATCGTGCTGAGAGGCTCATGACAGCATCTCGCTGCACCCCACGAGGACTCTGTGATGAACCTGAACTACCGTCTGCTCCCGCTCGCCCTGACCGCCGTCCTGGCTGCCGCTCCTGCCCTGGGTGCCGGTCCGCGCGGCACCCGCCCGGTCCTGCCGACCGTCGACACCGCCGAAGCCGCGTCATTGACCTTCATGCGCGAGGAGGAAAAGGTGGCGCGTGACACCTACCTGGCCATGGAGGCGCGGTGGGATGCGCTGCCGTTCGCGAACATCGCCCAATCCGAGCAACAGCATATGGATGCGGTGAAGAACGCGTTGACCAAGTATGCGCTGCCCGATCCGGTCAACCCGGACGTTCCCGGCAGCTTCATCGACCCCAACTTGCAGCAAATGTACGATGATCTGCTCGCCCGCGGTGAGACCTCTTACCTCGAAGCCTTGCGCGTCGGCGGGTTGATCGAGGAGGTCGACATCGAGGATGTCCAGGACGCCATGGACGCCACGGATAACGCGGATCTCAAGACGATGTACGGCAATTTGCTGCGCGGTTCACGCAACCATTTGCGCGCCTTCGCCGCCGCGATCGAAGCCCTGGGCGTGGTCTACGAGGCGCAGCACCTGGACCAGGCGACCGTGGACGCGATCATCGACAGTCCGATGGAGCGCGGTGGCATGGCGGGCGCGCCGGCAACAGACCGGGTGCTGGCGGCGCTCGCTGATCGCGACACCATGGCGCGCGGCGGCGCCGGCCAGGGGAGCGGCCAAGGCAGTAAAGGCAAAGGCAAGGGAACTTGCTCCTGACGCGCAGGCGTCCCGCGGCGGCCGGGTCCTGGTCTGATTCGCGTTCATTCGCAGCGAGCTGCTCCGACAGCATCAGCCCTCGGGCCGCCGAAGCCCAAACTTACCCATTTTGTAACGCAGCACCCGTTCGCTGATACCGAGTACGTCGGCGGCACGGGTCTGCACCCAGTCGGTCTGGTTCAAGGCCGCGATCAGCAGGTCGCGCTCCAGACTGTCCAGCCGTTCCTGCAGCGGGCCCGGCTCGGTTCCCTCCGCTTGGCGGACCTCATCGGGCAGGTCCGTCGGCTGCAAGCGGCTGCCGCGCGCCAGGGTCAGGCTGCGCTGAATGATGTGCTTGAGTTCGCGCACGTTGCCCGGGTACTGGTAGCGCACCAGCAGATCCAGCGTTTCCGGTGCGAACTGCATGGGTCGGCGCGCATACCGGGCGACAAAGTGGTCGATCAACGCCGGGATATCCGCGCGTCGTTGCCGCAACGGCGGCACGGTGATGTCCAGGACATTGAGCCGAAAATAGAGGTCTTCGCGAAAGGCGCCGGACTTGGCCATCGCCTGGAGGTCACGGTTGGTCGCGGCCACCACGCGGACGTCCACGGCAATGTCGTGCTCGCCGCCGACCCGGCTGATGCGCCGCTCCTGGAGGGCGCGCAGGAGTTTCGACTGGAGCGCCAAGGGGAGTTCCCCGACCTCGTCCAGAAACAGGGTGCCGCCCGTGGCCTGCTCGAAGCGTCCCCGATGGTTGCGGTCGGCGCCGGTGAAGGCGCCTTTTTCGTGTCCGAACAACTCGCTCTCAAAGAGATTCTCCGGAATCGCCGCGCAATTGACCTCGACGAAGGGCGCCGTGGGCGTCGGTCCGAGCAGGTGGATGAGGCGGGCGATGAGGTCCTTGCCGGTGCCGGTCTCGCCTTGAATCAGGACGCTCCAAGGGCTGTCCGCCACCCGCCGGACCAGCGACAGGGTGTCCTGCATCGCGGGGCTGGAGCCGATGATCTCCAGCGGCAGGGGACCGGATTCCAGTGCCTCGGTCACCCCGGCCACATCCTCGGCCACGGCGAGGTCCAGCTCGATCTGCTGGATCTTCTGCCGCAGCACCATCAGGTCCACCGGCTTCTCCAGGAAATCGTCGGCGCCCAGCTTCATCACGTTGACGGCGGTCTCCACCGCGCCATAGGCGGTGATCATGATGGCGCGCACCAGCGGGTTGCCGGCCTTCATGCGCGCCAGCACCTGATCGCCGTCCAGTCCGGGCATGCGATGGTCCAGCAGGGCGAGTTGGACGCATTCGCGGCGAAACAGGGTCAGCGCCTCCTCCCCGTCGGCGGCGGCCAGCACCCGATGGCCCTGTTTTTCCAGGAAACCCGCCAGCAGTTCACGCTGCATCGGGTCGTCGTCGGCAATCAGAATATTCATGTTGTTCAGTTACGACCTTCGTCGGATGGACGCGACGGCAGCGTGAGCTGCACGCGCAGTCGACCGGGCCGCGGCACCGCCAGCGTGAGGCTGCCGCCGTGGGCGAGGATGATGCGCCGGGAGATGGCGAGTCCCAGCCCGGTGCCCGCGGTCTTGGTGGTGAACCAGGGCTCCAGGAGACGCTCCAGGTCGTGAGTCGGGACCGTTAAGCCATCGTTGGCCAGCGCCAGATGGGCGCTGTCGGCGCCGGACCAGACCTGGATCTCCAGCATACCGCCACCGTGCGCCTCCAGCGCGTTGCGCAGCAGATTGTCGAGCACCTGCCGCAACAGGTCAGGGTCGCCCAGCGCCCAGGTGGCGGGGTTCAGACTGAGTTCGAGTTGGAGTCCGGCCGCCGCGATGCGCTGCCGGTAGAGACTCAGTTGATCGGCGAGCAGCGCGTCCAGTGCGATCCGCTCCTGCCGCGGCCGCAGCGGTCGCGCATAGTCCAGCAGGCCAACGACGGTGCCGTTGGTGCGCCGCACCGCGGCCAGCACCAGGTCGACCAGCCGCCGGTGTTCGGCGCTCAGTTCGTCCGCCTCCAGTTGCAGGCGCTGGAGACCCATCGCCATGGCGTTCAATGGATTGCGAATCTCATGGGCGATGGCGGCGGCGGCCCGACCCAGGCCGGCCTCCTCGCGCTGCCGCGACAGCCGTCGCTCATAGTCCAGACGCTGGCGCTCGTGGGCGCGCTGGTGACGAATCAGCACCCAGGTCCCGACACCTCCGGCCAGCGCCAATACGACGACGAACCCGAGGAACTCCCACCACAGGCGGGCGCGTCTGGTCAACAGCGGTCCGGCATCCAATTCCAAGACCAGACGTGCGCCGGCGACCAGGGCGCCGGCTTGGGCCACGGTGGTTCCATCGGGGCGCTGATACAGGGTGACCGGGAGTGGGTCGGCGCCGGCCGGCGGCGCGGCACCATGCGGCTTGCCCTCCAGCCGCACCGCCATCACGCCGGGCAGGTCGGCGACGGCCGCCAGTGCCTGAGGCAGTCCGATCGCCGCTTCCAAGGCTTCGGTCTGGCGACTGTCCATGCCGACCAGGACACAGCCGCGGTTCGCGTCGGGCGCGACACCGAGCACGAGCGTGTGCGTTGCGGCCAGGCGGATCAGGCGGTCCAGGCGGGTGCAGTCCAGCGTCTCGCCCGGCTGCCAGTCCTCCGGGCCCTGAATCGTCGTTCCATCGGCGCGGACAATGCGGATCACGGACAATCCGGCCTGGTCGGCGAAGGCGCGCAGCTCATCGGGCCGAAAGGGGGCGATTTCGTCCAGGTAATCGACGAAGCGCGCCGAATTACCGAGAAAGCGCATCAGGATGGCGGCGGTAACGTCCTCCGCGATCAGCGCGCCGCGGGCGTGCAGGATGACCGCGTCGGCCAGCAGGTGGGCACGGACCCCAGCATCGTCGAGAAAAAGGCGTTGCGCCTGTCGGGTCTGCACAAAGAACCAGGCCAGCACCAGCGTGAAGAGCAGGCCGAATACGAGGAGATGCCCCAGCCAGGGTGGCGGCAGACGGCGGCGGTTGGGTTCAGCGTCCACCCCGTCCTCCGCCGAGGCCGCGTTGCGCCCCGTGCATCAGCCGTGAGCGCACCCCGGTACGGTCACGCTCGATGCCGTCGCGTTCGAGCGGGACCAGCCGAGCATTCGTCCAGGGGTCAGCGGCCCCAGGCGTCGCGGCAGGCCATAACCGGACCCGTTGGCCGACCGTGATCCCAGGTGGCAGACGCTCCTCCCCAAGCGGGATGACCACCCGCCCGGTGGTGTCCCCCGTGGGCTCCTCCAGGGCCAAGGTCACCTGATCGGGCGCAATGGACAGCACCCGCGCCAGCACCGGGTCCGGTGCGCCGACGGCAGGCTCGACGAGGGTCGCCGTGGCGAGCCAGAGTCCCAGCGCGGCTTGCCGCATCAACGCAAGATTAAAAAGACCAGGAGAGGCCACACTGGGTCACCTGCTGTCGAAACGCCCGCGTGGCGATCGTGGACTGGCTGTCGATCCAATCGAGACTGCAAAATAACGCGGCCTGCTCGATGGTGCGTCGCAGGGTGAGGCCGGCGGCGACTTCGTTATCGACCCGTTCCTGTTGCTGTGGTGCCCGGTCATAGGCGGTGCGTGACCAGCCCAGACCCAGTTCCAGGGACCAATCGACTGCCGGTTCAGCGCGGATCTGAAATCCCGCCCCGCTCCGGACATAGGCATCGACTGGGACCGGCGAGTTGCACCGGGTGATGGCGGCTGACAGAACGCCCGTCAAGGTTGGCGACCAGGCGTGGGTGACATCGATTCCAAGTCCGGACAGCAGGTCGGTGCGGCGCACCGCCAGGCCGCCGCGTGCCCGTCCGGACTGGCCCGCCGCCGGGAGGCTGGGACCGGACCCGGGCCGTCCGGCCCAGGGCAGCGATGGATAAATGTACCCAAGTTGGCGGACCTCGGCGGTGAGGTCGAGCGAGTCGCGGGTGGTCAGCATCCGCTCATAGCGAAGCGTCAGCGCCGCCTCATTACGCGCATCCGCCGGCACCAACGCATCGCGGTAGGCGGCTCCTGCTGCCGATACGGTCAGGACACCGCTGTCGTCGGGCCATGTACCAGACCAATCGGCGTTCAGCGCGAAGCGGTAATTGTCGTTGGCCGCCTCGTAGTCGGTATAGAAGCCGCTCGCGCCGAGACTGACATCGGCTCCGCCCAACCCGATCGGCTGCACTGCCGCGAAGACATAGCGCGCAAAGGCCAGCCCGGTTGCCTCATGGCTCTGCGCGGGGTTCGAGTCATAGCCGGCGGAGACGTCGCCCTCCAATTCTGCGCTCAGTGGAGCGGCCAGGATCGGCCCGGCCGCGAGCAGCGCCAGCGGCAAGGCGCGGCGTCGCGCGTGCGTGCGCCGGGCGGCGTTTCGGTTGGATTGCGCGCGCTGCGGCACGTGAGTCTGTGTCGCTTAGCGGCCGGCTATCGACGGGGCCGAATCATTTCGACTGCACTCACCAACGATCAGCAGGCGCCGTTTCGGGTTCTTGCTTGGGGCACGACGCGCCGCGCCTCGGTGTCGGCCGCGGCGTTTATTCTCCATCTGCTGGGGGTAGTGCTGCAATCTACGGATTCGCAAAGTGGGCGAAGAGACGTAACATTTTAATATTAAAAGATTTTCATGTCAATGACCCGGTTGCCCGATGGACCCTGCGCAAGGTGATTTCCGCGAAAGGTGCAACCCGTAGGAGCCCGCTTGCGGGCGACGGGTGGGGGCAGAACGACGCGATTCCGGCAGGTCACGTCGCCCGCAAGCGGGCTCCTACGAAGTGCGGGCGGGCGCGCAGGGCCGGGGTCAGGTCTTGATTCGTGCCCTCCGCTCCTGTTCGGCGAGGACTTTTTGTGGGGGCGCCCTCCGGCCGCGACGGGCCTCGTCAACGTCCGAAGCGTCGCCCGCGGTGATCGCGGCCGGGCCGTGACGCGCCCGACGCGCTAAGATGGCCAGGCCCCCGTCGCGGGTGGTCGAATGTATTCTCCGTCGTCCGTCACTGATCGCGCATCCACATGGCCCTCTCGCTCAACAAGCCCAAGCGCGACAATCTCGCCTCCGATATCTGGAAGTCCGCCGAGCGCCTGCGGGGTAAATTCAAGTCCTACGAATACCAGAGCGTCATCCTGCCCATCATCGTCATCCGCCGGCTGGAATGCGTACTGATCGACTGGCGCAAGCAGATCAGCGCCGCCAACCTCAAGAAAGAACAGGAGTTCCACGCCAGCGACCTGAGCTTTCGCGTGCGGCTGATGGCGCAGGGCGAGGAGCAGACCGTCGCGTTCACCGTCACACCCAAGGACAACGCCGCCAAGAACCGCTACCAGCCGCCCAGGCCCGCGAAAGAGTTGCTGGCGGAGTTTTGGAGGCTGGAGAAAGAGGCCGAGAAGATGCTGGAGGGCCTTGCTAAATGAAAATGCCGACGGATACCAACCTGACGAGCGATGCCGACTACCGGCGGTTCATAGAAGAACTGAAGGCGCGCGTCGCGAACGCCCGCATTTCCGCGGCAAGGAAGGTCAATCACGAACTGATCATGCTTTATTGGGATATCGGGCGCCGGATCGTCGAGAAACAGCAGGTGCTGGGTTGGGGCGAGTCGGTTGTTGAGTTGGTGGCCCAGGATCTCCAGACGGCATTTCCGGGCACCACCGGCTTTTCGTCCTTCAACCTCTGGCGGATGCGGCAACTCTATCTCGAGTATAGGTCGCCCGAATTTCTGGCACAGGCTGTGCCAGAAATCAAAGGCCCTGATCAAGACAAGCCGGAGCGGACGGGCGCGGAAACCGCCGGGCAACGCGTCGTCAGCGACCAGGATCACTTACTGGCACAGCTTGTGCCAGACTTGCTTGGTCCAGTTCCTTGGGGGCATCATGTTGAAATAATAAAGAAAATCAAGTCACCCGCCGCCCGTATCTGGTACCTGCGTGCGACCGCGCGATTCGGTTGGTCGCGCAATGTCTTGCTCAATCAGATCAAGGGTAACGCCTATGAACGGGCGGTAACGGAGAAGAAGACCCACAACTTCCCGCTTGCCTTGCCGGAATATCTGGCGGAACAGGCCGATGAAATGATGAAGAGTGCTTACAATCTGGAGTTTCTCGACATCCGCCGCCCGGTCAGAGAACGCGAACTGGAAGACCGTCTCATTGCCCGTTTGCAGGCGTTCCTGCTCGAACTCGGTTATGGCTTTTGTTTCGTGGGGCGCCAATATCGACTGACGCTGGGCGAAAAGGAATATTTCATTGATTTGCTCTTCTATCACCGCTTCCTCAAGGCGCTGGTCGCCTTTGAATTGAAGGTCGGCGCATTCGAGCCAGAACACGCGGGGAAGATGGATTTTTACCTGAATTTGCTTAACGACAAGGAGTGTGGCCCCGGGGATGAGCCCTCGATCGGGATCATCCTCTGTGCGGAGAAGGACGACGTGGAGGTCGAGTATGCGCTGCGCACCAAGGGCAATCCCATCGGTGTCGCCGTCTATGAATTGCAGTCGAAGCTGCCGGGGGAATTGAAGGGTAAGCTGCCCACTGCCAAACAACTCGCTAATGTGGTTCGGGTGGAAATCGAGGGAAGCAAGTGAACGCGGAACGCAAAGACTGGACCTGCGACCGCCTCAAGGATTTGTCGGCTATCAATGAGTCTTCGTTACCTGCCGACACGGATGCGGACTATGAGTTTGATTATCTCGAAATCTCGAATGTGAACTACCACGGCATCGTCGATCCGTCGGCGATTGAGCGGCTACGCTATGAGGATGCGCCCTCGCGGGCACGGCGGCGTTTAAGTGAGGGGTGCACGGCGATTTCATCCGTTAGGCCAATCGTGGATGAGGTTTCGGACGATCCAGTCGGCCTACAACGCCCACGGACGTTATGAAGAACCGACCGACCACAAATACACCGACACCGGCGGTATCTTCGATATCATGGCGGCGGCCTCGAACCCTCACCGGGTGACCTCGCCATCACCGCGCAACTCAAGGCTGCCGACGCCATCCTCGGCATTGAACTGCTGGATCACATCATTTTTAACCGGGCTGGATATTTCAGCGTCCTGGAGGCGGGAACGCTGTAGCCTCGATCCTTCCCTAAGACACTTTGCCCTTCAGGAGCGTACCCGCGACGAGCAGCAGCAGGCTGACCGCCATCCCCGCCAGAACCCATCTGGTGGAGGCGTAACCGCGTTCGACCGCGGCCCCGATCGCGGCGAGACGCTGCTGTTGGGCCGCCTTCAGGTTTTCCAGGTCGCGTTGCAGGAGTGCGAGTTCCAGCGCCTTGCCCGGGTTGGCGACGATGATCTGCTCCAGCCGCTCCTGGCGTTCCGCGAGGTCTTTGAGCAGCTTCTGGCTCTGCTGCTGTTGGAGCGCCTGCTTGGTGTCCTTCGGCAGGGCGGCGGCAGTACGCAGGTCGGCTTGGAACGACTGCAGGTCGGCGGCGAGCTTTTCAGTCTGGGCGCGGAGACCGGCTATTTCGGCCTGAACCTGCGCGGGGGTGGCCTGGCCGTCCATTGCGGCGACGCCGGACAGGTCGATGCCGCGCACGGCGCCGATGAGCGCGACGAGGGCGACGACGAAGGCGAGGACTCCGGCAGCCAGACTCAGTTGCTGGGAACGCGGGCGATTTTTCAGCGACGTAAGCGTTGCGACGATCGCAGAGGCCATGGTTGCACTCCTTTCGGTGGTCCGGCTAAGAGACGCGCCATGCGCCCGCGGCGATTATACTGAATCAGGATCGGTCGTTGGTGTTTGGTGGCCGTGCGAATGCTCGGTAACGAAATGTACCAGACCAATCGGCGTTCAGCGCGAAGCGGTAATTGTCGTTGGCCGCCTCGTAGTCGGTGTAGAAGCCGCTCGCCCCGAGACTGACATCGGCCCTGCCCAACCCGATCGGCTGCACTGCCGCGAAGACATAACGCGCAAAGGCCAGCCCGGTTGCCTCATGGCTCTGCGCGGGGTTCGAGTCGTAGCCGGCGGAGACGTCGCCCTCCAGCGCTTCGCGCAGTGGAGCGGCCAGGATCGGCCCGGCCGCGAGCAGCGCCAGCAGCAAGGTGCAGCGCCGCGCGTGCGTGCGACGGGCCGCGATTCGGTTGCATGTCGCGCCCCGCGGCATGTGCGTCGGTGCGGCTTAGCGGCCGGCTACCGACGGGACCGAATCGTTCCGACGGATGGATTCGGTCAGTCGGAAGACGCTGGTCGTCGGATTGCGGTCGGGTTCGCCTTCAGCTTGGGCATCCTCGTGCAGACGGCGCGCCCGCCGGGAGGCGTCTGTGAAGCCCTCCGAGACCTGATCAAAGTGAAGATGTTTATCGTACTCGGGGAGGTGGTCACGGACCATCCGTTGCAGGTCGTGACGATGACGCGCGCCGGGACTCTCCCGGAAATGTAGCCACAACCAAAGCTCGAAGCAGGGATTGGAGACCGCGAGTTCAATACCGCGTGCAACCGCGAGTTGACGGGCATCATTCAGGTTCGGGTGCTCGTCTACATCAAACGCGCACCAGACCTCGTCGAAGGAGAGGAAGGGGTCATCCTCTCGCTTCGCGTCGGATTCGGCGTCGTACTTGAGTTTTTCTGCCCGGCGCACCAGTGTCAGCGGTACTCCATGCTGGTTGGGGATGACGATCTCGATGGTGTTGTTACGTGCCCAGCGCTCGAATCCTCGGAAATACTCGGGTTCCGTCACTTTGCCTTCACAGACGATCAGTAGACGCCGTTTCGGGTTCTTGCTTGGCGCACGACGCGCTGGGTTTCGTTTTCGATCGCGGCGCTTATTCTCCATCCGCTGGGTTCCTGGATTTGACCAGATCCCCGAGAAAGGGGATGGCCCCGTAACGGCCCTGCAGGTAACCGCGCTCAAGGTTCTCGGATGGTCGCGGCTTGTAATCGGTCAACGGGTAAAGGCAAGTGGCGCCCTCGGAATCCTTCTCGGTCAGCCAGACCTGATCGCGTCGCAAGGGCGCGTCCCCGAGTATGGTCCCGAGCAAGTGCGTGTCGTGAGTCGTGAACAGGATCTGCGCGTTGTGGGGATTCGTGCTCGGATTATTAAAATGGCGTAGTATCTGAAGAGCAAGAGCAGGGTGGAGAGACCCTTCTAACTCGTCGACCAGCAGCATCCCGCCGTTATCAAGGCAATCCAGAAGTAATAGGCCCATCCGGAAAAGAGTACGTGTTCCCTGCGATTCTTCTTCCAAGGGCAGCCAAGCGTTTTCCGTATCGCTACGATGGCGCAAAAGGACCCGAAGTGATTTGTCGCGATGCCTGTTCTTGAGAATGAAACTATCGTCTCTTTCTTCGACTTTCAAGTCCAGGATTCCGACATCCGCGCCGCGCAATAGACCCATTATTTTTCCTAGTCGCTGATCGATTGGGGCATCTTCTTCAAATAGGGAAAGCTGTAAATTACGGGTATGCCAAGCGTCCAGGGTGCGCCGCATAAAGTAGGTCGCAAAGTCGGGCGCTGTGTTGCGTCCTCGCCTTGTGATATTGACTGTCTGGAGGTCGCGAAACCAGCCGTAAAGTGGGTCGAGCTGTTGATGCTGGTGTTGCACGGCGGCTGAAAGAAACAGAGCGTTGGGCCGGGTGACCTTCTCGATCAGGTCGTTCGGCCCTTTCAGATGCTCTCCGAACTTGAACTGGTCGCTGTCCCGAAAAAACCAAGTTTGTTTGCGCGACGCCGGCCAAGCGTAAAGCCACTCTTCGACGAAGCGTTCATCATTTGCCGTGAATCCGTATTGGTAGCGTACGCCACCGACCAGGATCGTGGCCTCGAAAAGCGAAGGTTCTGAGGACTGGATACCCCAAGCAAACGGGTCGCGCGGAATCCCACCCTCCGGCGACCAAGTGCGATGCGATTGAGCGACCGCATCGCGCATGAATCCGAGTGCGGAAAGTACATTGCTTTTGCCGCTCGCGTTGGCACCATAGAGCGCTGCTGCGGGAACCAGCCGTCTAGCGTAACCCTTAACTGGCCGGGGACGCGGATCAGTTGGATCATCGTCCGTAGCCTGCATGGTTAATGCCTGCTCGTCCCGGATAGAGCGGTGATTTGCGACCCGGAACTCAATCAGCATGAGGATTTCATAGCTCAAAATTTGGGTTATATTTGCACTCGCTCCCGCAACAAATCCGCAAAGAAACGAGCAAAAGCTGGTTCAGGACGAAATTTAACAGAAGACAGGTCTCATATCATCGGGTTCTTTGAACACAAAATGATGTGCTAGTCGCACCCTACATTTTGAGCCTCGCTGTTGAGTTCTCCAACCGCTGTGAAATGGAGGGCCGAAAGCCCTTCAAGCACGAATAATATCTTTAACAATCAATAAATTCTGAAGACTGCGGCGCGCTTGAAAGATCACGCCACCCTGGCGAACTCATCGCGCCGCAGTTCCCGATCCACAATGGCCGCGACCACCAGGTCACCCCACACATTGATGGCGGTGATGGGGTAGTCGAAGAAGCGGTCGACGATCAGATACAAGGCGAGATAGGTCGGGGGCAATCCGAGCAGCTCGAGCATGAAGGCCATCATGGCGATGCCGCCGCTGGGGATGCCGGCGGTGCCGGCGGAGGAGGCCATGGTCAACAGTACGATGAAGACGGCCTGGAGCGCAGTGAGTTCGACCCCGGCCAGGTGCGACATGAAAATCAGCAGGATCGCCTGATAGAGCGCCGAGCCGTGCATGTTCAGCGTCGCCCCGAGTGGTAAGGCCAGGCTGGTGACCCGCTCGCTGACGCCGAAGTCTTCCAGCGCGCGCTTGGACACCGGATAGGTGGCGTTGCTGGAGGCGGTAGACAGCGCGGTCAGCAGCGGCTCCCGACAGGCCGCGACCAGGCGCCAGGGGGAGCGGCGGGTCCGCACCCAGTAGAGCCCCGGCATGAGCAGCAGGGCGTGCAGCACGGCGGCCAGCGCGACCGCCCACACGAAGCTGCGCAGTTGGAAAACGCCCGCCCAGTCCATGGTCGCAAGGCTCCCGTAGACCAGGGCGGCAATGCCCACCGGCGCGATGGCCAGCACCCCGTTGAGCGTCTGCATCAGCAGGGCGTCCAGCGCCTGAGCCCCGGCGATCAGTGTGGTGCGCTGCGCCGCGGCGATGCGCCGGGCGGCGAGGGCGGCGATCACCGCCACGAAGACGATGTGCAGTACATTGCCTGCCGTGAGTGAT
The DNA here is from genome assembly GCA_013426805.1 of Chromatiaceae bacterium. Taxonomy (GTDB): domain Bacteria; phylum Pseudomonadota; class Gammaproteobacteria; order Chromatiales; family Chromatiaceae; genus Thiodictyon. The sequence continues at coordinate 14,639 of JACDZG010000095.1, read as the reverse complement.
GCGAACAGATTGCTGGGGATGAAGTTATCGATCAGCCGGTCCAGGCTGAAGGCGGCGTCCGTGGTCTGGACTTGCCCCAGACTCAGCAGGCCGACGGGCAGCCCGTGCGCGAACGCCAGCCCGAGCAGGGTGCCGATGGCGGCGGCGACTGCCGAGGTGCCGACATAATAAAGGAAGGTGCGCCCGCCGATCTGTCGCAGTTCGGTGCTCCCCGCCAGCGAGGCGAAGATCGAAACCAGGATCAGCGGCAGGATCAAGAGCTTCAGCAATGAGATGAAGATCTGTCCCAGCCAGGCGACATAAGGCGCACCCGACGGGAACAGCAGGGCGGCCGCGATGCCGAGCAGCAGGCCGACGGGGACGCAGTAGATCTGGCGCAGGGTCATCACGGGTCCTTACAATGCAAACTGGTTGGAAACTTTTGCGGAACGTTCGGATATCATACGACGGAGCCAAGCGGCGAACCGAACGGTTACCCGATCGCCTGGCTGATCCGCGCTCGATCCTTTCGCGTCGTGTCTTGAGGCCCTTATTCGTTCCAGGAGCTGGAGATGATTCCCGCACGCTTTTTCAGGCACCTGTTGCTCTGCATCTCCCTCATCCCGGGCGTCTTGCCAGGCGTGCTTGCGGCGAGCGACACGATCACGGTTGCGCCACCCAGACCATCGCTGCCGGTGACCGCAACGACCGCCGACGCTAGGCCAAGAGACCCGCCCACGGTATCCGTGCCGATGTCGTCGCAGCCCGTGTCCGCGGCTCCGGCCGTGGTCGGGGTTGCGGCGTCCAACGCGTTACTGCGCGTGACTGCCGAGTCAATCCGCGACCAAGGGTCGCTGACGGTTGACGGGGTGCCGCTGGAATCCGGTCGCGTGCTCGCCGACTTCTACGCTGCGCGCGGTTATCGGCTGGCATGGCTGCAGCCGGTACAGGTCGAGGCGCTGCAGCACGCGGTGGAGGCGGGGCAGGCCGCCGGTTTCCAGCCTGCCGACTACCATGTCGCGACCTTGCGCCGGCTCAGCAAGCCTGGTCATCTGGATGGCCTGGCGCTCGCGGCGCGGCTGGCCGCGGATCTTCAGTTGAGCGATGCCCTGCTGCGTTACACCTATCACCTGCGATTCGGTCGCGTCGATCCGGCGGTGGTCAACCGCTCTTGGAATCATCGTAAGGCGGTCCCCGCGGAGACCCTGATTCGCTCCATGGAGCAGGTGGTCTCAGCCGCGGATACGCGCGGCAGTTTGGGTGATCTGGCAGCGAAACCGTTCTTCTTTGCCGATCTTGAGCACGCCCTCCGGAATTTCGGCAGTTCCCGCCCGCTCACCGCATCGCCGCAGATTCCCCAGGGGAAGAAGCTGGTGCCGGGTCGGCGTGACCCGCGGGTCGTCACGCTGCGGGAACGGTTGCGGGCGCTCGGTGACGAAACCCCGGCTCCGCAGGACCCGGAGCTGTTCGACCCCGCGCTGCGTGATGCCCTGATGAAGTTCCAGCAGCGCTCCGGGCTCAATGCGGATGGGGTTGCCGGTGCGGCGACGATCACGGCACTCAATCAGCCGTTCGACGAGAAAATGGCCGATCAGATCCGCATCAACCTGGAGCGGATGCGGTGGTTCTACGATGATCTGCCGGCGGATTACGTCCTGGTGGATGTGGCGGGCTTCATGGCGCATGTCGTGCGTGACGGGCGGATCGACTGGAGTACGCGCGTCGTCGTGGGCACTCCGAAGGATCAGACGCCGAGTTTCCGTGACGAGATGGAACATGTCGTCTTCAATCCGACCTGGACAGTCCCGCCGTCGATCCAGAAAAAGATGCGCGGTGTTTCGGGTCGCTTCAAAGTGGTGGATCGGCGCACCGGCCGCGCGGTCAGCGGCGCCAACGTGAGTGATCCGCGGCGTTACAGCATCGTCCAGGGACCCGGTCCATCCAACGCCTTGGGGCGTGTCAAGTTCATCTTTCCGAATGACCATGCGGTCTACCTGCATGATACCCAGAGTAAGGGGCTGTTCAGCCAGAGCGTCCGGGCCTACAGCCACGGGTGTGTGCGGGTGCAGGACCCGTTGAAGCTGGCCGAGGTGATCCTGGGCGAGGCCAATTGGGATCGGCGCCAAATCGACCGTGTGATCTCGACCAATAAGACACGGTATGTCATTCTGGATGAGCGGCTGCCGGTCTTGCTTTACTATCTGACCGCCTACGCTGACGAGAACGGCAGGGTCGGATTCCGGTCGGACATCTATGGGCGCGACGCGGCTCTGCGTCAGGCGTTCAAGGGTCCGGCCAGCGCGTTGCGGATCGCGTTCCCCGCACCCCGCCCGTTGGCCGAGCCCGCCGCCCCGCAGACGAAGCCCGTCGCGGGGCGCACCGCGGCGACACCGGTTCCGGCGCCTACCGGGCCGGGTGCGTGAAGCGATGAACGGCAATCGTCTGGACCTTGGTCATGCAGTGATCGTGTAGCAGCGGCCTCTGGCCGCGACGCCGACCCGACGGGGTCCCGGGCGTAAATTGACCGTCAGGGTGCTCGCGCCGTCCGCTCCCTGAGGTTGAGAACGCCGCCGTCTCCTAAAGGCGTAACCCTGTCGCTATGCCTCCCTTGACCAAGATCCCAGGGGTGCGGGTCCGGTCACATGTTACCGGTCCTGACCCTGTTATATGTTATCCTGTCTGTGTCGGTTTCTTAACGAATGATCCAGGCCGAGATCCCGGTGGCGGCGATACGATCAGGCATCTCATCGCGGGCGTCGTCCCCGCGCTTCGAGCCGGGGCCTATCATGAACGGAAAAAGCAAAATGACGCGCAAGTTTGGTCACTTCTTCCTGTTGGTCTTGCTGAAACTGCTGATGCCGGTCGGCTGCGCCCAGGCCGGCGACACCACCTCCAAGACCAGCGGTCCACTCAATCAGGTGGTGCAACCGGATCAGGCCTTTGGCTTCGATACCGAGCGGGACCTCTGGGTCGAAGTGAGCGTAAATGATGTCGAAGGTGCACCCGCGGGACAGCGCACGGTTGAAGTCCTTGAACCGATCGACGGTGAGGACGGCGGTTTTCGTGTGATCGAGCGCGGATTAACCGACGAGTGGGGCAATTTCGACCGTCAGATCCGCGTTCCCAGTTCGGTCAAGAATGTACTGATTCGGGTGGGCGTATTCGGTATCGATAATTCTGCGCTGGTGCCGGTCGACGCGACCCTCAATCTGCATCACGAGTTCGGTTGATCCAGCATGCACAACCATTTCAGCAAGACACCAGCCATTGATCAGGTGACACCCATGAAGCACCGCGACCACGCGCTCACCCGCCGACTCACCCTCGCGGCGGCAGTCGCCGGGGTGCTGGCCGCCACGGCGGCCACGGCGGCGGTATCGGAACCAATCCCGTATCGATTCCTGTTCGGCGACGGTTACGGGGCGGCAGTCTACAAAGCCAACTACGATAATCAGGGCATTCCCAAGAAGATGGACCTGACGCCTCAGCCGGTCAGTGCCGATCTCATGGAACGGATTGCGCAAACCCTGCCGGAGTCGAAAGACGTGCGGGTGACCGGGGCTAGTGCCTTGATCGCCGACAGTGATTCATCGACACTCAATCTCACCAAAGATGCCGATATCTGGATGACCTTCCTGCACGAGGGAGCGGGTTACCAGAACGCGATCGGCTATTATGCCTATCCGGCCAAGAGTCCGCCGCGGAGCCGCGATGACGTGGATTACACCGTGGTGTGGCCCAATACCTCCTACCCGACCTCCGGCGGCAATTCCCGTGGACTCAAGACCGGCCAGCAGGTCTATCTGGGCCGCTTTTCGGCCGGGACCAATATCGGCTTCTTTCTGATCGCCAACGGTTGGGACGGCAGCCAGGGGGTGACCGAGCGCTATCCGGGTTGGGTCTGGCACAGCCTGCAAAGCCTGAATATGGAGACAAACCCGTTGCTGCGCGCCCATATCATCCTGCTCAGGGACGAGACCAACGAACAATTGGTCTTGGGAGTGGAGGATATCAATCGCGAGAAGAGCAATTGCGACCAGGATTTCAACGACGTGATGGTCAGCATCCAGGCCAACCCCTTCGAGGCCATTTCCAAGGAAAAGATCGCGGAGTTGGTTGATCCCGCCGACCCGGACAAGGATGGGGTGATGAACTCGGATGATGACTATCCACAGGACCCGTTGCGCGCCTCGCGGGTGACCTATCCGAGCAGCACCGGCCGCGCCCAGTTGGCGTTTGAAGATATGTGGCCGATCGAGGGCGACTATGACCTGGACGATCTCGTGTTGGCCTATACCCTGACCGAGGTCCGCGATGCCGCGGGCCTGATCCGCGATCTGGAGGGCAACGTCCAGATCAAGTCGCGCGGGTCCGCGTATTCCCAGGGGTTTGGCCTCAACTTCCCCAATCTGGTTCCGGAGGATCTGGCGTCCGGGAGCCTCTGGGTCGACGCGGCGGCCAGCCTGCCGCTCGCGGCCGAGCCGGGGCAGCGGTCGCTAACCCTGGTGTTGATTGACGACTCCAAGAAGCTGGCGGATCGCAATCCCGGCAGCCGGACCTGTTACGCGGCGAAGTTCAATGCCGAGCGCAACTGCCCGGAGGTGAAAGGACCCACCGTGCATTTCCAGGTGACCTTCAAGGATGCGCTGACCCGCGACGCACTCGGGGCCGCACCCTATAACCCCTTCATCTACATCGTCGGGGATCGGCTGCGCGAGACGCATCTTCCCGATCATCCGCCGACCGACAAACACAAGTACTGGCTTTTTGGTTGGCAGAATGAAGGCAGTGACCCCAAGATCGGCCGCTATTTCAAGACCAAGGCTGGACTGCCCTGGGCGATCAATCTGTCGGAGGAGTGGCAACAGCCGCTGGAGAAAAACCCGGTCAACAACTGCTATCCCGGCTTTGTCAACTGGGTCAACACCGCCGGTGCCATGGATGTGGACTGGTACAGGTCTCCGGTGGAGGGTTGTGTGTTTCCTTATCCGGCACCGAAATAGCGTCCGGAACTCGGTTCAAGACCGCCCGGTCTGACTTCCGGATACCACCCACCATCGGCTCGGATGTAGGTGCGACTTCAGTCGCACCGACTCGGAAGCAGGTGCGACTGAAGTCGCACCTACACTGACCGGTATCCAAATTGTCGGAAATCACCTTAAGGCGATTGCCGGATTTGACGGCAATCGCCTTGGTTTAACGGCCGGGCGACCGTCCTACCGCGCTGCTTCTGATTCCGGCTGGGGCTGATTCTCGTCATCCACCACGGGAACCTGCTCCGGAATCAGCGGTGGTTCCGCCGTTTCCTCCATCGCCGGGGGGGCTTCGTCCTCGACCGCCGCTTCAGCGCCCGCGGGAGGGCTCGCCGCGTCCGGCGCCGAAGCCTCCGATGCCGCCGCCGGGGTCTTCCCGAGCAACTGGTCACGGGTCACATCGGCGAGTCCTTCCAGGTCCATGTCGGACAGCGTGAAGTACCAGGGCCGGTCGACAGCCTTGAGGACGGAGTCGGCACCGTCCTTCATCTTGGAGATACGGTACTCACGGGCGCTGCCGTCCGCCAGTTGCAGCCGCAGGGTAAGGGTCGGCGCGGCCTGGTTGTACTCGGGCTTATCCTGCGTGCCCAAGACCCCGCGGTAGCTCAGGCTGCTGATGCGCCCCAGCAGGTTGGTCACGGCCGCCGCGTCCGGTTTCTCATCCGTGCCTTCCAGTTGCCAGCCGTCCTGACCCTTGATCAAAGTCCAGTCGGCGGTGCTGATGCGCTTGATCTGCTCCTGCTCGATCCGCAACTGGTCACGGGTGAGCCAGTCGTCATGCCGGTTGGACACTTCGAAGAGCGGCAGTTCAACGTCGTAGACCGCCGACTCCCCGCCGACCCGGACCAACTGGCGCTTGAAGCCGGGCGAGTCACCGAGCAACAGGGTCGCGACCGGCGTATCGCCCGATTCAAGCGTGACCTTGCGCTCGAATCCCTGGTCCGCCACCTTGTGCCGCTTGAGCGCCTCGCGGCTGGTCGCCACCGGCAGCGGACGCTTGAGCACGGCCAGCTGCTCCACGAGCTGATCGATCTTGGCCCCGTCGGCCGGGAAGTCACCCAGATCGGCGATCAGCCAGCCCTTGTCTCCACGGGCCAGGAGCACGCGCTGATCGCCGCCCTCGATCCGCACCGCCGTGACGGCCTTGGTGTCGAACGGTAGCAGCGCGTGGTCCGCGGCGGTCGGGTTCAGGGTGCCGCTGCCGCCCGCACCGAGCAGGAGCGCTGCGGCCAATTGCAGGCCCAGGAGCAACGCGAGTCCGAGCGTCAGGGGCGCAAGCAGGGTGGCGGTCCACTCCTGGAGACGCGAACGGGCCGGGAGGCCTGGTTGCAGGGTGCCTTGTTTCATGCTGGTGTTCTCCATGGATCAGCCCTTGCCTGCTGTCGACGCTGGTTCGAGGTAGCGCGCCAAGGCACGATCCCGCCGCTGCCGCGACCGGCGTGCTAGCCAGTACAGGAGCGCGAGACCACCCAGGGCCAGGGCATAGTTCAGGTACTCGTAGGCCATCCGTCCCTCGCGGCTCAGGGGTTCGAGCAGCCGGCTGAACTGGCCGCGGCCGCGCAAGGTCAGCAAGCCACGGTCCTCCAGTGACCACTCGACGGCGTTCTGCACCAGTTCGATGGGTTTCAGATAGCGGCTCTGCGTCGCCTCGCTGGCCAGGGTGATGGCGGTGTCGGTCAGGAAGCTGTCCGAGCCGAGCAGGATCAAGCGCGCCGCGGCGGGGGAGGATTCGATCACCCCCGGGGCGACCGGCGGTTTGGTCGGCGGCTTGGCAGCGGCCGGCGTCGCCGCGTCCGGAGCGTCCGTCTCCGGCTGAGCCGTGTCGGCCGCTTCCGTATCCTGGTCCGCCGGGTCAGGCAGCAAGGGTGATGGCTTGCCGATGAAGGCGGAGCTGAAACGTCCCTCCACCGCCACCGCCAGCACCTTGGTACCCTGGTCATCGCCGGTCGGGAAGCCCAGGTCGCCATGGGCGCGGAAGTCCGGCTGCATCTGGGTCGAGTCGCTGGTCCAGGCGTCACTGGAACTGCGGATGAGTTCGGTGACGTGATGGTTTGCGGTTTTCTGCGGATCGACCTGAATGGGCGAGGACCAGTTCATGGTGATCTGACCCAGGTTGGCGGTGATTCCGGAGTCGCCGGCGAGGCCCTCGGCCCGCACGTCCGGGAAGTAGGGGTAGTCCAGCATCTGGATCTCTTCCACCATGAAGCCGCCCAGATTGCGCTGGACCGGGATCGGGAAAGGCGTGTTCTGCGGATCGAGCACCAGTGACTTGCCCAAGCTCAGCCCCTGGGCCGCCAGCCAGGACTCCAGGCCCGTGTCCTGGGGTTGGGCGCTGATCGCCCCGCGTCCCAGTTCGACATGGAAGCTGGAGGCCGCAACCAGGACGGTGCCGCCCTGCATCAGGAACTGATCCATGGCGAATTGCTGCTTCTGGTCCAGATCCCGCGGTCCCAGCACCAACAGCAGGTCCGCGTCAGCCGGTACCTGGCCGGTTTTCAGATCGGTTTCCAGGAGATTGAAACCGTCACGCAACTGCGCCTGGAGCATTCCGTAATCCGGACGGGCCGCCGGCATTCCAAACTCTCCGCCGGCCTGGGGCGGGGTATAGACCGCCAGGGTGCGCAGGACACCGGGGGCGAAGCGCTTGATGCCCGCCTCGATCGCCCGTTGCAGACCCGCCTTGTCCAGTGACTCGGGCAGGGGCACCGCCTCGGCGCGCGCCCCGGACTCCAAGACCAGGTAGAAATAGAAGGGTGTGGGGTTGAGCAGGTCGATCACCAGCGGCTTGAAGCCGAAGCGGTCCTCGACTTCCCGGGCCAGGGCCTGATTGGTTGCCGGGTCCTCGATGCTGAAGCTGAAGCGGTCGGCGGACTTAGTCTGCAGCTCGCCGAGCAATCCCTCCAGATCAGCCCGTAAGGTGGGCAGCGGCGCGGGGAGTTGACCCGGCGCCGAGACGAAGGCGCGCAGCTTGATGGGCTGACCCAGGCCGGCGAACAGGTCGCCGCCGCCCTGATAGCCGTACAGCACCTTCTTGATCGCCCGAGTGATGTCGTACTCGGGGTTGCGCAGCCGCACATCGAGATCGTTTTCGCCGCGGACCTTGACCTCGATCAGATCCTGGAAACCCAGATGCTCGAACTGGTCGCCATACTTCACCACCAGATCGAAGTAGGAGTTGACGACCCCCGACTGGTACTTGCTCGCGGTCTGGAAGGCCACCGGACGAATGCCGAATTGTTCGCCGGCCTCGCGCTCCAGGTCCGGATGGTCGGCCGGGTCGACGAACTCCACCCGCACCCGGCCGCCGCCGGCCACCTGATATTCGCGCAGCAGATCGCGAATCTGCGGGACCAGGGGGGCGAGCAAGGGATGGGTCTGGGCGCTGAAATAACCGCGGATCAGCAAAGGTTCCTGGATCTGGTCCAGATAGGTCCGGGTGGCGTCCGAGACGGTGTAGACCTGACCCTGGGTCAGGTCGGTGCGCGCCCCGTCCACCTCATGCAGCCACAGATTGGCGGCCAACAGGTTGGCGGCGGCCAGCAGGGTGATCAGGGTGAGGCGGCGATGACCCGCCGGTCGGTCGCTGTCAGGCGCCCAGCGCAGCCGCTCCAGGCTGTAGACCGTGAGTGCCAGGAACACGCCGACGATGCTCGCATAGTAATAGAGGTCGCGCAGGTCGATGACGCCGCGGGTGATCGAATCGAAACGGGAACCGCTGCCGAGCAGCCGCAAGAGTTCGCCGCCGCGATTGCCGACCAGGCTGGTCAGGGCCTCGGAGCCGAGCAAATAGAACAGGGCGCAGACCAGCACGCTGCCGATCAGGGCGACGATCGGGTTATCGGTCCGGGAGGAGACGAAGAGCCCGATCGAGAGATAGGCCGCGGCCAGCAGCAGGGTCGCCACATAGGCCCCGATGACCGGACCCCAGTCCAGCGGACCCAGCAGCGAGACGGTCACCGGCAGCGGCAGGGTCAACGCCAGGGCGATGGTGACCAGGGCGAGCGCGGCCAGGAACTTGGCCGCCACCAGCCGCCAGGTCGGCACCGGCAGCGTCAGCAGGATCTCCAGGGTTCCCGCCCGGCGCTCCTCGCTCCACATCCGCATCGTGAGCGCGGCACAGAGGAAGATCAGCAACACCGGCATCCACTCGAACAGCGGGCGGGCGTCCGCGATGTTGCGGGCGAAGAAGGCCTCCACCCAGAAGAACACGAACAGGCACACGGCGAGAAAGGTGCCGATGAAGATATAGGCCACCGGAGAGCCGAAGAAAGCGGCCAACTCCTTGCGGGCGATACGCAAAATGTCAGACATGGGCGGTCTCCGTGACGGTCTGGGCGGATGGCGCAGCGGCGGGGGTCGCGGCCCCGGAGACGGCGCGGAACAGGGCCTCCAGGTCGCGCCGCTCCGGTTCCAGTCCGAACAGATTCCACCCCTGATCGGCCATCGCGCGGGCGACGGTCGGGGCTGCCGCTGCCGCATCCTCCAGACTGAGCGCAAAACAGCGGCGCCCGGCCGCCTGGTCCACCAGTTCCACGCCGCTCACCCCAGGCAGGGCGCTGAGTACGGGCGCCGCCTCCGCCGCGGGGCGATCCAGGGTGACCCGAAGCCGCGGATGACCGCCGATGGCATCGCTGCTGCTGTCGAGCGCCAGGCGCCCGCCGCTCATGATGAGCACCCGGCCGCAGATCGCCTCGACCTCTTGCAGGATATGCGTGGAGACGATGATGGTGGCGTCCTGCGCCAGTTCCTGGATCAGGCCGCGCATGTGCTGGATCTGGGTCGGGTCCAGGCCGTTGGTCGGCTCGTCGAGGATCAGGATCTTCGGACTGTGCAGGATGGCCTGGGCCACCCCCAGCCGCTGGCGATAGCCGCGCGACAGGGTCGCGACCGGGGCGCTCGCCTTGGCGGTCAGGGCGGTGCGTTCCACCGCCTGACGGATGGCGGCCGGCCGCGCGTGCCGCGGGATGTCGTGCAGGACGGACTGATACTCCAGCGCATCCAGCACCGTCTGCTCCGGGTAGAGCGGACAGTTCTCCGGCAAGTAGCCGACGTGCCGCTGGGCCGAGCGGCGGTGCTCGGCCAGGTCCAGCCCGTCGATGCGGATGGTCCCGCTGCTCGGCTCCAGATAGCCGGTCAGCATTTTCATGATAGTGGTCTTGCCGGCCCCGTTGTGGCCGAGCAGCCCGACGATCTCACCGTGGCCGATATCGAAGGAGACCTCCGACACTGCCTTCAGCTCGCCGTAACTCCGACTGAGCTCGCGAACCTCGATCATGCGTGACTCCCGTGTCTGCTGTGGTTGGTTGATGATTGGAACCGCGACGCGCTCCGGATCGGCCGCGCGCCCACGGTGCCGGTGCGTTCGGTAGAGTCAACAGTGCGGCGGCTGTGGTCAAGTGACCAAAAATACAGATTCATCCGTGTTCGTTGCGTTGGAGCGGTCGCAGCGCACCGTTCACGGTGCGGAAAAATGAGGCCGCGTTTGACTTGGATCAAGGCCCTTGGGGGCCGCCCTCGGCAAGGTTGCCCGTGCAACCATCCGCAGCGCCGAGAATAAGAGAGAGGAGTGCATCATGCCGCATCGCCGTGGAAACCGCCGACCGGCCAGCCGCGTCGGTCTGTGTCTGGGTCTCTGTCTGTACATCGTCGGTGGCCTGCCGGGTCTGATCGGGACGGCCTCGGCCGAGCGTGCCGTGGGTCAGCCCGGAGTCGACTGGGGCGATCCGCGCGGGCAGGACTGCGTGGACTGTCACATGACCGAGAGCCCCGCACTCCATCTCGAGTGGAACCGCAGCAAGCACGGACAGGCCGGCGTCACCTGCCTGGATTGTCACGAGGCCAAGGAAGGCGAGATCGACGCCTTCAAACACGAGGATGCGCTGATTTCCATCGTCGTGACCCCGAAGGACTGCGCCCGCTGCCACAACACCGAATTCCAGCAGATGGACGGTTCACACCATGCCAAGGCGGGTGACATCCTGGCCTCGCTGGACAATCTCCTGGGCGAAGTCCTCGGCGGACCCGAGGCGGTGAACGCCGGCTGTCGTCAGTGTCACGGCGGGACGCTCGAGTTCGTGACCGAGGGCAAGAACAAAGGCCGGCCCTTGCCGGGCAGTTGGCCGAACACCGGCATCGGCCGCATCAACCCGGACGGCTCCAAGGGCTCCTGTTCCGCCTGCCACGGCCGTCACCGCTTCTCACGCGCCCAGGCGCGCACCCCCGACACCTGCGGCAAGTGTCATGTCGGGCCGGATCATCCACAAATGGAAGTCTATAACGAGTCCAAACACGGCATCATCTACCGCGCCCAGATCGCCGAGATGAATCTGGATTCGGACAAGTGGGTCGCCGGCGTGGACTATTCGGCGGCCCCCACCTGCGCCACCTGCCACATGAGCGCCGGCCCCGGCATCGGCAAGACTCACAACGTGGGCGAGCGCATCTCCTGGACCCTGCGTCCGCCCATCTCCACCAAGATCAACCTGGTGCGGCTGGAGAACGGCCAGGAGTTCGATGTTCCCGAGGGTAAGCCGATTCCCGCGGTGGGCGATGCCGCCCAGGGCTCCAAGGTCATCGAAGTGCTGACCTGGAAGGACCGCCGCGCCAACATGGAGAAGGTGTGCTTCGGCTGCCATTCCACCAGCGTCATCGAGGGCCACTATGCCCAGTTCGACGGCGTCGTGGATCTCTACAACGACAAATTCGCCAAGCCCATCGCCGCGGTCATGGCCGAGTTGAAGGACAAGGGCTACATCACGCCCGCGCCCTTCGATGAGAAGATCGAATGGACCTGGTGGGAGATCTGGCACCACGAGGGCCGCCGCGCCCGCCACGGGGCCTCCATGAGCGGCCCGGACTACACCTGGTGGCACGGCATCTACGAGGTGGCCAAGAACACCTACTTCGAGTGGATACCGGAACTCAACGAGGTCGTCCATAAGAAGGACGGCAACGAGAAGTTCGCCAAGGCCCTGCTGACAAAGCACTTCAAGCCCATCCCTGGTCATGATTGGTACTTCAGCGGCATGAACAAGGACGCCATCGACAAGGTCCGTGCCGGCTTTGAGGATCGTTACGGTAAGGGATCGCTCAAATAGGGGCGATGACCGGGGCGCCCCGCGCTTCCCGGTCGCGCGCCGCGTCGCGGGCCTTGGTCATAAACCCGGCCACCGCGCGATCTGCACGGCCGTCGGTCCGCACAGCGGACCCTACAGGTCACGGTGTCACCGTCGGGTCCGCTGCGCGGACCGTCCAACTGCCGTTCTGGCTCCCACGCTCCTGCGTCAATGCCATTAAGTTAAGCCATTCTGGCTCCCACGCTCCTGCGTGGGAGCACGTGCGGGCGCTCCGCGTCCGGCGCCAAGACCGGACGCGGAGCGCCCGCCCGGCATTCCCACGCGGAGCGTGGGAACGAGAAGCCGCGTCGTCCGCGCTTAACTTAATGGCAGTGAGGGTCCGCTGTGCGGACCGTCCGCGGACGGTCGGAACGATGATCAAGGCCGCGTCGCCGATCGAGAAACCGGACTTGCCGAAACGGCGTTTTCGGCTTCCTGCCCTTGGTCATTCCAGGAAATGATGGATGACGGCTTTTGGCCCGAACCGTGAACCGGCGAGCCTTACCCAGTGACTATCCCCGATGATTGTTGAGCTTGCCTTTGTCAGAAAAAAGCACTATTTTTTCTGACATGACCACGACCAAAGACCCGCTGTCCCTCGCCGAGCAGATTCGCGAGCGCTTCGCCGGTGCAGCGTCCGGGCAAGTGCTCACGCCCCGCGATTTTCTCGATCTCGGCAGCCGCGCCGCCATCGATCAGGCGCTGACCCGCCTGTGTCGGGATGGGCGCCTGCGCCGGGTCGGCCGCGGGCTCTACGCCTTGCCGCGCGAGCATCCGCTGTTCGGCGAGCTGTCCGTCACCAGCGACGCGGTCGCCGCAGCCCTGGCGGGCCGCGATGCGCTGCGCCTGCAACCGGCCGGTGCCTATGCCGCCAACCAACTGGGTCTGACCGAGCAGGTCCCGATGAAGCTCCTGTTCCTGACCGACGGCCCGACCCGCATGCTGCGCCTCGCCGACGGTCGCGAGATCGTCCTCAAGCAGACTACCCCGCGCAACATGCAGACCGCCGGGCGCATCAGCGGTACCGTGATCGCAGCGCTGCGCTGGCTCGGGCGGGACGCGGTGGATAGCGACATTATCGGCAAGCTGCGTCGGCGGTTGTCCGACCAGGACAAGGCCACCCTGCGCGAGGACGCTCCATGCGCGCCGGCCTACTGGCTTACGACCGCGTTGCGCCACATCGCCGACGAGGCCGAGTCGGGCTTGTCGCCACCCGTCAAGGGTGCGTCCGTGCTCGCCAATTCAACACGCCGGATGGGCGGATAGTTGGCTGGAGCACCCCCCCCATGGAGTCGTCCGACCGAGCTAAGCCAGGCGACCAGGGTGGGGTTGCCTTATTGCGCAGCAACAAGCCCCCCACGAAGCATTGGCCGCGCCAGTCCAGTAAATGTGCTCAATGGGGGGAAACTACGTTGTACGGTGTTTGCCCCCAAGGAGCAGTGACCGCTCGAGTCCATGACGACGGAGACCACGACCCTTGGATCAGTTCCTAACCCTGTCCGCCGCGGAACGCGTCGTCGCGTTCCAGCAGGCCGAAGCCCGGTTGCGCCTGCCGGCCGCCAGCATTGAGAAAGACTTCTGGGTCTGCTTTACGCTGCGAGCCCTATTTTCGTTGCCGGACTGGCAGGACCATCTCACCTTCAAGGGCGGCACCTCGCTCTCGAAGGCCTGGGACCTGATCCAGCGTTTTTCCGAAGATATCGATCTGGTCATCGACCGCCCATTCCTCGGTATCGAAGGCGACGCCGCGCCCGAGAACGCCCCATCCGCGAAGCAAAAGCGCAAGCGGGTCGAAGGCGTCAAGGAGCGGGCACGGGCCGCGATCCAGGAACGCCTGTTGCCGACGCTCGAACAACATCTCGCCACGGTCATCCCGCCGGTTCTCCACTGGAACCTCGTGGCGGATCCCGACGACCCCGATCGACAAACCTTGCTGTTTCACTACCCGGGCGTCCTCCAGCCTAAGGAGGCGAGCCTATCGCCCTATGTCCGCCCGGTCGTGCGGGTGGAGCTTGGCGCCCGTTCCGACACCGAACCGCTGGAGCACTGCGAAATCGAGCCGGACATCGCCAGGGTCTTTCCGGCGGCGGTCGGCCTGGGCCGGTTCACAGTGCGCGTGGTCTCACCCAAGCGGACCTTCATCGAAAAGGCGATGCTGTTGCACGAACAGGCCTGCCGGAAGACGCCCAAGCCACCCAGGGCGCGGCTCTCCCGCCACTACTACGACGTCTACTGTCTGATCGGGGCCGGAATCGCCGACGCGGCACTGGCCACCGAAGGGCTCTTCGCCAACGTCGTCCGGCATCGCGCGATCTACTTTCCGGAATCCTTGCACGATGACCATGGCTACGACGGCCTTACCCCGGCAGGGCTCAGATTGCGACCCGCCCCGGCTTTCCTGTCTGACTGGCGGACCGACTATCAGAAGATGCGGGAATCGATGTTCTATGGGCATATCTTTAATTCTACTTCGTCACATTGGCAGTGTTTAGCCCGATCGCTCACGCCGTTG